>NZ_FMXC01000013.1 GCF_900103655.1 Lactobacillus kefiranofaciens | reverse complement strand
TGCCGTGCTCTTTTTTTAATATTCCGGCTTAGCTCAGTTGGTAGAGCGCTTGACTGTTAATCAAGATGTCGTCAGTTCGAGTCTGACAGCCGGAGCAAGGAGAAGAAGGGAGCCTGAGGGGGGCTTCCTTTTTTGTGTAGAAAAATTGATAAAAAGCATAAAGCACTTCGGTAGTCGAAGCGCTTTTTTAGACGTTTGTATTTAGATCAAGATTCTTGAAACTCTTAATTAATTCTTGGACAGCTGCAGAAACAGGATCCTTTTGCCGTGTAGCAATGAAGAAATTAATATAGATTAGATTCTCATCAATAGGTAATAGATTAATTGGTGTTTGACGCATCCGGGTAAGAATGCTGGCAGAAGAAATAGTTAAGCCCACGCCACGTAAAGCTAGCGCAGTTGCTGTAATAATACTTTTACTTTCTAAAACAATTTGCGGTTTAATATGGAATTTTTGGAATAAACCATTTACCTGGTGTCGAATAGCCGACTCTGAAGCGCTAAGCACCATCGGAGCTTGCAGAATTTCTTTTAGGTCTAAGTCATTAGGTGCCAAAATAAACTTACCAGACTGGAAGTATTGTGATGTCTGTGGAATTACTACATAATACTGTTCACCTTGTTTAACTGTGTAATTTAAATCACGTGAAGTTGTTTCTGGCGTTTGACCAATATAACAATCGATATCGCCATTGAGCAAGTTGGTTTCATTATTACGCGGAGAATTCTCAAATAGCTGGATTTCTACATTAGGATGCTCTTGCAAAAAATCTGGCAATAATCGTGGCAATAGATAAGTACCTAAACTGGTCCAGATACCCAATTTAATAATTTTTTTGTTTGGTTGCGTAAAAGGTGCTAGCTTTCGACTCAATTGCTGATCATTATAGGAAATATTTCCCAGATATTTGTAATAGATCATTCCTGCGTCAGTGAGTGAAAAGGGCACATGGTCTCGGTTTAGGATTTTGGTTCCTAATTTCTTTTCAATTCGTTTAATTAATTGCGTTAAATACGGCTGGGAAATATATAATTCACGTGCGGCCTTGGTAAAGTTGCTTTCTTTAAGCAGGATATCAAGATAGTGTAATAATGCTTCAGGATCATTCATAAATATACCTCCAATAATAAAATTATTATAACGCATTAGCTAGAAAACTATTTTACCTAGGATTGGATCTTCATTAAAATTAAAGAGAAAGCCCTTACAAGAAAGGAAGATCTAGATAATGAAACCAGGTACATATAGTATAAAAGCACAGGGACATGGCTCGAGTTACATGCCAATGAAAGTTACACTAACGGAAGATAAAATTAAGGATATCCAAGTTGATGCGAGCGGTGAAACTAAAGGCGTTGCAGATGAAGTCTTTAATCGTCTGCCAAAGCTAATTGTGGCTAATCAAACATTAAACGTGGATGCGGTGAGTGGCGCGACGATTTCTAGTCACGGCGTAGTTGATGGCGTTGCAGCTGCAATTGATGAAGCGGGTGGAGATGCGCAAGAGTGGCGCGAACGTGCTAAACCTGTTAAAGAATCTGCTGTGCAGGATAAAGAATATGAGACAGACGTTGTGGTTATTGGTGCAGGTGGTGCTGGGTTAGCAGCTGCTGCTCGCAGTCTGCAACATGGCAGAAAGGTAGTTGTTTTAGAGAAGTTCCCACAAATTGGTGGGAACACTACTCGTGCGGGCGGTCCAATGAACGCGGCTGAACCTGAATGGCAAAAGCAATTTAAGGCCTTAGCTGGTGAAAAAGAAGACTTAGAAAAACTAGCTGCTACTCCAATTAAACAAATCGATCCTGAATATCAGTCTGACTTTGAAGCTTTGCAAAAGCAAATTAAAGAATACGTTGATTCTGGCGCTAATTATCTATTCGATTCAAAATTGCTCCATGAAATTCAAACTTATCTTGGAGGCAAGCGAACAGATTTAAATGGCAACGAAATTCATGGGAATTATGCTTTGGTTAAAGAATTAGTTGATAATGCACTTAATTCAGTAAAGTGGTTAAAGGAATTGGGTGTCAAGTTCGATGATAGCCAAGTAACTATGCCAGTTGGTGCATTATGGCGTAGAGGTCATAAGCCGGTTGAGCCAATGGGTTATGCTTATAGCCATGTGTTAGGTGACTGGGTCAAGGAACATGGTGCAACTGTATTAACAGAGACGCGTGCTAAACATTTATTACTGGAGGACGGCCGCGTAGTCGGTGTCGTAGCAGAAAAAAACGATGGCTCCAAGATTACAGTTCATGCTAAGGCTGTTATTCTGACTTCCGGCGGCTTTGGCGCTAATATGAAGATGGTCCAAAAGTATAATACTTATTGGAAACACATTGATAATGATATGCCAACCACTAATTCACCTGCTATTACAGGCGATGGAATTAAGTTAGGTCAAGAAGCTGGTGCAGCTCTGGTCGGTATGGGCTTTATCCAATTAATGCCGGTATCTGATCCAAAGACGGGAGAATTGTTTACTGGCTTGCAAACACCACCTGAGAACTACATTATGGTTAACCAGCAAGGCAAGCGTTTTGTAAATGAGTTTGCGGAACGTGATACTTTGGCTAAAGCCGCAATTGCCAATGGCGGACTCTTCTATTTGATTGCTGATGACAAGATTAAGGCCACTGCCTATAACACTACCCAAGAGTCTATCGATGCTCAGGTAAAGGCAGGAACGCTCTTTAGAGCTAATACTTTAGCTGACTTGGCCAAGCAGATTGGAATGCAGCCAGAAGTGCTTGAAGATACGATTAAGAAGTATAATTCTTATGTCGATCAAGGGGTAGATCCGGAATTTGGCAAAAGTGCTTTCAATTTGAAGTGTAAAGTAGCTTCATTCTACGCTACACCGCGTAAGCCGGCTATTCATCATACTATGGGTGGGTTAAAGATTGATACTGATGCTCGCGTAATTGATCAAAAGGGCAGCGTAATTAAGGGATTGTATGCGGCTGGTGAGGTAGCTGGTGGCATTCATGCCGGTAATCGTCTAGGTGGAAATTCACTGGCTGACATCTTTACCTTTGGTCGGATTGCTGCTAATACTGCTTTTGCAGAAAATAAATAATGTAAATCAAAAAAAGTCTGACAAAGGTCAGGCTTTTTCATTTAGTAACGAAGTTGATTAATTTTTGCGTAGATGGCGATAATTTAGCCGTGGAATTATAAACTAGGTAAATTATACGTGTATTTTTCGGTAAAACTAATTTTGCAGCTAGATTGCTATCTTGGTTAGCAGTAAAAATTGTGTCTTCAATGTATAACGGGATGAAAGTCAAGTCAGGATAATTATCGACCTTGGTACAGATACCAATATCGTAATTTTCGTTTTGCAATTCCTGGCAAATACACTCAGGAAGAGCATCGTGGTAAAGATAATGAATTGACTTAGAACATTGCTCTTTGAAGGCATTAATAAAGTGAGGCAAGAAAAATTCACTTGCGGTAGGGATACAACCTAATTCAATCGTATTGTTTTCACCGCGTTGTGCCTGTTTGATATCATGTTTAGCTTTTTCAAAAGTTGCGACAATCGAAGTACTAGCTTCATAAAAAATTTGACCATAGTTAGTCAGCTCGGTTCGACCATTTTGACGCACAATTAAATCGCAATTAAGCTCTTTTTCTAGTTTTTTTATTGAATTAGACAAGCTGGGCTGGGAGATCTGGAGGAGCTGGGCAGCCCGAGAGAATTGATGCTGTTTAACCAATTCATTGAAGTAATAAAACTGATTCAGGTTCATTTTTCACACCTCACCTATACTGGTATACCTATCTAACTATCATTATATTCTCTTAGATGAATAAGAACAATATTCCCGTCTTAGTAAACAAAAAAGTGCAGACATCGTATCTGCACTTTGTATCTGCACTTTTTGAGGATTCATTTTGGATCAAAATTTCAGTTATTAACCTAGTTTAGGTTAATTTGATGTTTTAATAGTAACATAGTGTCACTGTTAGATAAATTATTCTGCTTTATCAGATGTTAAATGACCGCGCCAGCCCGCAATGTCCCAGTCTAAGAAATCATAATTAAGTTTCTTACCGTAGATTTTTTCGTAAGCAGCAACCTTTTGCTGATAATCTTGTTGCATCATTTGATGGGCATTCTCATTTGCGCTTAAAGAGACATCGGGGAAAATTGGAGGCAAAACATGTACGACATAACTAGTTTCGTAAAAATTGGCATCCTTCTTTTCAGTCTTAGGCAAATCTTTGATCTCTACGAAGGTTGAAATAACTGGCACATTTTGTTTAGCGGCAAAATAGTAGGCACCGCGTTGCAATTTTCGCGGCTTGCGGTAGTTCCACCACATTTCTTGCTCTGGGTAGATCAAGACCCAATTGTTTTGAACGAGCGCGTGACTTAAGTGCTTGGGAAATTCATTAGCGATGTAGCTGGGACTTTGAACCAAAGGAATAGTTCCCACATAATTCATCAGATAGCGGAAAAAGCCAGGCAATTTTAAGTTGGTGTCTTCAATAACGATTGAAAGGGGATGATGCATTTTATCGGCCAATAATTTCATTGGTAAAGAATCGATTTGATTATAGTGATTAGTCGTTAAAATTGCACCACCAATTGGTAGATTATTTAAGTTCTCTAATCCGCGGAATTCAGTAGAACCGACTAGAGTTTTTGCTAAAGCATCAAACAAAGCATGGCCCACGTGATTATTGAATTTGCTAGAAAAGGACTTGCGTCTTTGCCAATAATCATTCACAAGTTGTAAACGCTCAGCTAGTGACATTTGTGGATCGCTAATCTCAACCTTGGCAGTGAAGTCCCGGTCATTAGCAGCTTTTTGAATATTTTTAATAACGGCCTCGCGATTATCGCCAAAAATCATAGTGCCACCTGCTCTCTTTGTTTAACATTAGCCCAATTGTTAGGGCCTTTTTCTGTTTTATCTTCTTTTAAAAGCATATGATTAAGCTTCTCCCGGTCGTTTGCTCGTTCTTGGTCAGTATAATGATCAAGTTCAGCCTTTAATTCATCATAGAATTTAGTTTCTTGGGTGTTTTCCCAGAAATATTGTTCATACTGAACATTGCGGAAATGCCAAGGCTTGAAGAATAAGTTGTAATGGATTAATCCGGGGTTAGCAAGGGGTTCGGTGTTTTCATTAGGTATGGCATCCCAGCGCGGATTAAGGTGCAGGATTCGACCTTCGCCAATTTCATTAAGATAATCTTGATCAGGTGCAATACAGTCAAAGTGATAATGCTCTAATAAATCCATGAAGTGATCAATAAAGCCTTCTTCACGGAATGCCTTAGCATTCATGACTAGCATCCCGGAGTTGATATACTTCTTAGGATCCAACGCTAAAACGTCTTTGATATATTTCACCATTTTGGCTACATATTGGATCGAAGAATCGGTGCAGGCTGCGAATAGGTGATTACCTAACTCGGTGTCATAGAGTTTAGCGATATCGTCGTTAACGATAGTGTCGCTGTCGATATAGACGGTCTTATCATATTGCGGGAAGAGCTCCGGAATGAACAAACGATAAAAAATTGACATTGTGAAAAAATCTGCCCGCAAGAAATTTTCCTTCCGGTTTTGAATCGGTTTAACCAGTTCATCGTCAATGTGGAAAAACTTAACGTGAACGTTGTTGCTGCCTAAAGCTGATAAATCAGCTTGGTGCTGGTTGGACAGGTCTTGATTTAAGAAATAAATCGTATAATCTGTTTGGGGATTAGCGTGTTTTACTAAAGAATGGAGTGAAACGACCGCATATCTGGTAAAGTCGTCACTGATGCTGTAAAAAATGGGTACTGTCATAATGTTCCTTTCTTAGTCAATCTTGACGGATTCGTGCTGTTTGACCTTGGCCCAAGTGTGTGGCTCGTTGACGATCAGGTCAACTTTTTTAGCCATCCATTCTAGGTCTTGGCGAGCCTTCTTGCGATCTTCATCGGTGAAGTCGTCTAGCTGCTGCTTGAGTTCAGCGTAATACGGCGTCTTTTTTGCGACATCCCAGAAATAGTGGCCATATTGCACGTCAGCGAAGTGCCATGGTTTAAAGAATAAATTGTAGTGGACAATTTTAGGATTAGTAAATTCAGGGATGCTTTCGTTTGGCATTGAATCCCATTCTTTAGGCAAGTGATAAATTTTGTCTTCGCAAATCTCGTTCATGTAGGCCTGGTCAGGGTCAACGTTATCGAAGTGGTATTTATCCATCAAGTAGTAGAATTTATCGACGAAATGCTTGTCTCTAAAGGCTTTCATGTTGAAGACGATGACGCCGTTGTTGATGTATTTTTCAGGAGGCAAGATGCCTTGGCATTCCTTGATATATTTTTGTAGTAGTGGCATGTAGCGAATGGATAAATCGGGACAGCTGGCAAACATGTTCTCACCAATCTTGGTATTGTACAAATTGGCAATGTCGTTGCAAATAATTGTATCTGCATCTAAGTAAACGGCTTTGTCATATTGCGGGAATAATTCAGGGATGAATAAACGATAAAAAATCGACATGGTGAAGAATTGAGCTCTTAGGTAATTTTCCTTAGTCTTGTGAATAGGTTTAACCATTTCATCATTAATATGGAAGATCTTCACGTGGACATTGTCGGTTGATAAATCTTCTAGGCTCTGTTTGTGTGCAGCACTAATTTTTTGAACCAACAAGGTGATCGTATAATCTTGGTTAGGATCTGCGTGATCAATCAATGATTGAATGGAGACATAAGCGTAAGTGGTATAGTTGTCACTAATAGTGTAAAAAACAGGAATAGTTTGCATGTTTTCCCTCCAAATAAAATCTATTTCTTTAAATTATCGCGGATTGCGAGGTATTCGTTAAGTAAATCGGCATATTCATGTAAATGCAGTACGCTGTGTACTCGTGCTACGTCCCAAGGCTTGACCGTTTGAGTATGGAAATACGGCCAAAAGCGGAAGCTGGTGGTAAAATGCTGAATTTTAGTGTTCTTGTGCAATTTGTATTGTTCGTTATAACGGCGAGGCACGACACGCTTGGCTACGGCAAGCTTATTGATGGCAGATTGATCAGGCAGGAACATTTTCTTGGTCTGCATCATGTGACGTACTTTAGCGAATAGCCCGGTTTGTTTAATCTTGGGCATATTTAGCAGTAGAACGCCGGAGTTAAGGTAGTCAAAAACGTGCTTGGTTTTAACGTTGTGAAAGAAATATCTGCCCCAATAGTCGAGTACGCCGACCAGTTCGATCCCAGTGATATTTTGTCTATAAAAAGCCGTGATGTCGCCGCGAATTACAATATCATCGTCTAGATAAAGGATGCGGTCAGGAATCTCGGGCAATTGATCCGCAAATAGTCTCAACATAGCATACGGCGTAAAGCGCGTGTTCATGTTGGCGGTCGGAGGCTCTTGAATGAACAAGTCAGTACAGTCGATTAGCTGCAGCGTATTGTTAGGATTGGCCTTGACTAAGAGACTGCGAATGTAATCTGCCGCGTGTTTAGAGAAGGGATGATACTTGCGTTCATCGCTATGAGCTTCCATGGTTAAAATGTAGAGATGCAGTTCTCGGGCGCCAGAGTTTTTTAGTAGAGAAAGCGTCGAGATTAGGACGCCGTCTTCTGCGTTTTCATCTCCGCAAAAAAGTATATTCATAATTACCTCCGTTGGTTTTAGATAATGTTACCTATATAATACCATGTGAAGATAAAACTTTTATAAGCATAAGAAATAAGACCAGTAGCTGGATGCTTGCTGATCTTATTTTTGGATGTATTTGCAATATTCATAATCACTTAACTGTGCTCGCTTCGTCATTGCTTGCCAGATTTCGTCGTGAAGCTTGCTTTGTGCTTCCTTACGGCTTAAATCCTGATCCGGGTAAAATGGTCCATCGATGTAGATAACGGCGCGAGGACGCTTAGATAGCTTCCTTCGATGATAGGTTTTAGTCATAACGAAACTAGGCGCGTTGAGTTTAACAGGGAAGTGCATGCTGGTGGAACCAAAGGGACGGATCTTGGTGTAGTATGGCCAAACGTGTGCTTCGGGGTAAATTAAGACTTCGCCTTTTTTATCTTGGATAACGGTTTTGATGGCTTTGATTAATTTGATCGATTGCTTCATGTCTTTGCCGACGGGTAAGCCGCCGTAGCGGACAAGGTATTTGCCGATGAAGGGGATGCCCCAGTTGGCTTGACCGGCGATGGCGTAGAAGTTTTTAATAGGGAAAATGGTTAACGAAGTAAAAACGTCGCCCATCGGACGGGTGTGGTTGCCATAAATGAAGTAGCCGTCGTCTACCTGTTTTAGCTTCTTTTGGCCGATTACTTTAACGTGATTAAAACCGCGGAAGACTAGCCAACCGAATGCGCGGGCTAGATGACGAACGATGGGAGACCAGATTTTAGCACCGCGTGAATTAGGCAAAATTACATAGTCATCGGGTAGAGTGAAATTTTGATTATGGCTGGCGACGACATCGTCGGTGGTTTTATGGTAGTAATAAACGTGCTTCATTCTTGTTCCTCCGTAGGCTTGTTTTATTAATCATAGCATGAAAAAAGACGGTTAATTGACCGCATTGCTATGTTAAAATTATTTTCAACGACTACTTCCTCCTAAATCCTGAAGGGAGGTGAGACTGTCATGGACTTATTTTCTTCGATTGTTGCGCCCATAATCGTGGGTATAGTGCTTGCACTATTCGAGCACTGGCTAGATCATCGAGACAACAATCATAAGTAGTCGTCGATCTACCCTCACGCTTATTAGTTGCCAATAAGTGTTAAAAAAAGGCTCTACCTATTGTTCGACCAGGTAGAGCTTTTTGAGTACTGTCATATAGACATATTTTCTTCGTTGCACTATGCATTATAGCATCTGTGTACTATTTTTAAAACTATTTAGGTTCATTATTGAAAGTGAAATATATTGTTTGATAGTTGCACTATTTTTCTATTTACGGCACAAAAAAAGCACCGCCTTCTTGCAGTGCCATTTCCATATTATGGGTGGCCAGGGGATCGAACCCTGGACCCACGGATTAAGAGTCCGTTGCTCTGCCAGCTGAGCTAGCCACCCATATTTTTTATCAGCTCTCGTGCTGACAGTTAAATATATTACCAGCTATTTTGATGTTTGACAAGTCTTTTTTTGAAAAAAATAAAAAAGTCAACTAAAATGACTTTTCTTAAATCTTATCTTTGATGTGATGCGCTTCTCCAGCATGATTCTGTTTAGCACTATCAGCATAATAAACGGCATATACACCATTTTTATCATTTTCCGCGATCACAATTTGTCGACCAGTTGGTCTTTCTGCCTTAATGATTTGTGCGCTGCGGCGTGCTTCTTTAAAGTCGTGAGAAGATGCAATGGCATCCCCCGGATTGAAAAATACAGCTTCATTCATCGTAAAACCTCCTCGTATACTTAGTTACTTATATTTTAGCAACAAAGAGATAGCAAGACGAGTAATAAGCACAAAAAAGAGATAAGACCGAAATCTTATCTCTAACGAATCTATTATGGGTGGCCAGGGGATCGAACCCTGGACCCACGGATTAAGAGTCCGTTGCTCTGCCAGCTGAGCTAGCCACCCATGTGTTAAATTAATCAACAGATACTATTATGCTATTAATTGATTAAAAATGCAAGACTTTTTTGATAAAAAATTAGATTTTTTTGGCTAATATTACAAAATTCAGTATAATAGAAGAACAAAGGAGGCATTCCCGATGCCAAAAAAGATTCTCGTCGTTGACGATGAAAAGCCAATCTCTGATATTATCAAATTTAATTTAACTAAGGAAGGCTTTGACGTCGACACCGCCTATGATGGCGAAGAAGCTGTTAAAAAAGTTGACGAATATGATCCAGACCTAATGATCCTGGACCTAATGTTACCTAAAAAAGACGGACTAGAAGTTGCTCGTGAAGTTCGTCAAACGCACGATATGCCAATTATCATGGTAACTGCTAAAGATACTGAAATTGATAAAGTTTTAGGCCTAGAAATGGGCGCCGATGATTACGTAACTAAGCCATTCTCCAATCGAGAATTGGTAGCCCGCGTGAAGGCTAACTTGCGTCGGCGTGATATTATGAAGAAGGCAGAAGCCGCTAGCCAAGAAGAGACCGATAAGAATATTAAGATCGGTAACTTGGTCATCATGCCTGATGCCTATATTGTTGAAAAGAGTGGTAAGAAGATTGAACTTACGCACCGTGAGTTTGAATTACTGTACTACTTGGCTCAGCATATGGGACAAGTAATGACCCGTGAACACCTTTTACAAACTGTTTGGGGCTATGACTATTTTGGTGATGTGCGGACTGTTGATGTAACCGTCCACCGCTTAAGAGGGAAGATTGAAGATAATCCAATCCAACCTCAGATTTTAGTTACGCGGCGTGGTGTCGGCTACTATGTCAAACAACCGAGTGAAGGATAATAAAGAAAGCCACACAACTGTATCAACAGGTGGCTTTCTTTTTTGTATTTTTTGTTGAATAAGAATAATGAAAAGAATTCAAAAAAGATTAAACAGCACATTTAATTCGATCAATACCAAGCTAGCGATTGTCTTCATGCTGATGCTGCTAGCTACGATTGAAGTAATTGGTGCTTATTTTACTAGACAATTAGAACAAAATAGTATTGAGAACTTCCAATCATCTATTCAGATTCAAACAATCGTCAGCAACCAACTGGCTAATCAATTAGCTAGTGATAATAAGAGTGCCAATGATCGTCTGAACCAGATTGTTAATGATTATAATAATGACTCAATTAGTGAAATTATCGTCGTCGATAATAAGGATACGATTCGGGCCGTTTCTAACTTGAATGATAAAAGCAAGATAGGACAGCGAATCAACAACACGGACGTTAAGCAGGTAATTTCAACCGGACACCAGATCAACAAAGTAGTTGATGATCACGGCAATTACATGATTCAAATCTCTCCCTTAACTAGTGGCAATGGTTCTAATAATAATGTCGGTGCAATCTATGTTAAGGCCAGCATGCAAGATGTCTTTGACAATCTAAGGCAGATTTCACTAACGTTCTTGATCGCTTCATTAATTGCGGCGCTGCTTGGAGCCTTTTTATCCCTGGTTATTTCCCGGGCAATTACACAGCCGATTGAAGAAATGCAGAAGCAAGCCTTGCATATTGCCGATGGCGATTATTCTAGTCAGGTTAAGATCTACTCTAATGATGAATTGGGTCAATTGGGTAAAGCATTTAATACCTTGTCCGTGCGGATTGAACGTTCGCAAGAAAAATCAGATAGTGAGCGGCGTCGGCTAGACAGCGTATTGTCGCACATGAGCGATGGGTTGCTTGCTACAGACCGTCATGGCAATGTCAGCGTGGTTAACCACATGGCCTTGAGTTACTTAAATGCTAAAGAGAAGGATATTATTAATAAGCCAATTGCGGAAGTATTAGGCTTAGAAGATACTTCTTCCCAAGATTTGATTTCTAGTCAAAAAGAGATCGTCGTTACTACTAATGCAGGTACGCCTGATGAAATGATTCTGCATGCTAGCTTTTCACTAATTAAACGTATAACTGGCTTCGTTTCTGGTAGCGTCTGTGTTTTGCATGATGTAACTGAACAGCAGAAGAATGAAAATTCCCAAAAGCAATTTGTTTCTAATGTTTCACACGAATTGAGGACGCCACTGACTAGCTTGCAGGCTTATATTGAGGCTTTAAATGAAGGTGCTTGGAAAGACCCTAAGATCGCACCAAAGTTTTTGGAAGTGACGCAGCAAGAAACTAGCCGGATGATCAGAATGATTAACGATCTTTTAAGCTTGTCTAGAATGGACCGAGGCGTCTCCAAGATGGATCTTGAATTCGTTAATTTAAATGATTTTGTTAACCATATTCTCAACCGCTTCGATATGATTGTAAAAACCGATAAGAATAAAGATAAAAAGAAGAAATACACGATTAAGCGTGAATTAGGCAATCAGGCTCTATGGGTTGAGATCGATACTGACAAGATGATGCAGGTAATTGACAATATTATGAACAATGCCATTAAGTATTCTCCAGATGGTGGTGTGATTACCGTGCGCTTGGCTCAGAGTCAGAATCACGTTATCTTAAGCATTACTGACCAAGGCTTGGGTATTCCAAGGAAAGATTTAAATAAGATCTTCGATCGGTTCTACCGGGTAGATAAGGCACGTTCACGTGCTCAAGGTGGTACCGGCTTAGGTTTAGCCATTGCTAAAGAAATTGTCGAGGCCCACCATGGTCGCATTTGGGCTGACAGTAGTGAAGGCAAAGGTTCTACTTTCTATATTTCTTTGCCTTATGAACCAATGACAGAGGAGGATGACTGGGATGAAGTTTAAATTTAAATTCGGTGACTTTTTCTTAGGGCTAGGAACCCTGATAGTCATCATTCTGTCGGCCGTTTTATGGATTTTTATCATGACTAGTGACCAACGTTTTAGCAATATTGGACAAAATCAGGATAATGAATCCAAGCAGGTGCGCAGTCATAACACTAAGTCGCTATATGACTTATATATTCCTACCACCTCGTATGGTTTCTCTGATGGCAAATTGTGCCAGTTATATGATTCTAAGAATAATTTGACTCTGGAATTTACTAAAGAGATTAAAAAGGCTAAGGCTGTTAATCGAATTAAAAAAGTCATTAAGTCACAAGATGAATACGAAAAATATCTTAACAGTCCTAAATATTTGCAATTAGTTTATCCAGATGAGATTACCTTCTCCTTGTTTAACCGTTTGAATAAGTCTACTAAGGATAATCGTGAGTTTAACCGTTTCTTCGTTTCTAATTCTAACCATTGGATTTACCTGGGAAATGATCAAACTAATGAGATTTACCGGGTTAAGATTAAGGGCGCTAATTTCGATAAACTAAGAAAATATGCTAAAACGGCGCGAACTAAGCATGAGATTCGTTTAGTTCGCTTAAAAGAAGGGTATTCAGCGTTTTATGTCAAAAATATCAACGCTAAGGTTTATAGCTATTTAACTAACCATCAATCTTATTCCTACTTTGTTTCTAGGTTGCTTGGCACCTCTGGTGTAACTAGCAAGACCAATAAGACGGGCCAGACGGTGTACTCGCTCAATTACTACACGAGATTAAGGGTGCCGGATCCTAATTCGGGCAAGCATAATTATCTGTACACGCATTTTGAAAAGAATAAGATTCCGAATGCTACTAATCGCTTGTTGGACAGCGTCTATTATGTGCACCAAATCGGCTTAACGGAACAAGATTTGCGTTTCTTCGATGCGGATGGCTCTAACGTTAGCTATTTGAATTACATTGAAGGCATCCCAGTATTTTTAAACAAGCACGATTTGCAAGTAAAAACGACTTTTTCAACGGATGCCATTACTGTAGCCTTTAACAGTATTAACTTTCAGATTCCAATCCCGTTTGACGGGCAGACTAAGGAAATCAAACCAACTGCAGATGTAATTAGTGATCTGACTGCTCATGGTTTAAAGCAAAGCGATATTCAAAGAATCGGTGTTGGCTTTAAGATGGAAGATGATTCTAGCCATCATAGTTTGATCAATCTGATTCCTACCTATTACGTCAAGGCCTATGGCGAATGGAAGAGTATGGATGAATGGAAGAAACAGGATCTGACTACATACCATAAGTTTGATAATCGGGTTAAGAATAATGGGGTGAAATAAAGATGGACCATAAACGAATTGAATGGTTGTTTCTCATTGTTTTCCTATTAATTGATATTTACCTAGGAATTGAAATCTTGCGTTCACCTGTAAACCTGAGCGGTAGCAATACCCCAACACGAAGCGTGGCTAGCATTCGTTCTGAAATGAAGTCAGACAATATTGACTTACCTAACCAGATTTCTAACATGCCAGCTTCCGGTTACTATCTAGCTACGAAAAATCGCGATTTTTTATCAGATAAAACAGATGCGTTAACGAACGTTGAAGCACGCTATTCTAAGAATGACAATACTCTGTATGCAACGCCTAAGATTTCTTTCTTCTTAAGTAAAAATCCAAAAGAAATAGTAGAGCAGCTGAATGACTTCAAAAATAATAGCAAGAATGTGCCTTATGGGAAAAAGTTCAAGTATGAACCTGATATGTCCAGCGATGATAATTACGTCTTTGTACAGAGTTCAGACTATGGCGATATTTACACTAATTCCGCTCAGTTAACGATTAATGTAAAAAATCATCAGATTATGAATTATACTGAGACCTATATGGGAACAGCTAGTCCAGTTAGAGAATTGCAGTCGACTATTAGTGCTTGGCGTGCGGTTCGGGCAATGTATACTAATCGAGAGTTGACTAATAATTCCCGGTTAATGCGAATAAAGTTAGGCTATTCTAAGTTGACCGAAGTACGTGGCAGCACGATTTTATTGCCTACTTGGCTGGTATGGATTGAAAATAAGACGACTAAAAATATCACCTTGAAGCGGGTCAATGCTTATACAGCGCAGATGTTGCAGTTGAGTGCGTATAATGTTGAAAAATAAATAGAAAGGAAAGATTGTGAAGGTTTCCATTTTAGCAAGCGGCTCAACTGGCAATACCAGTTTAATTATGACGGGCCAGCATAAGATCTTGATGGATGCTGGCTTGTCTGGTAAGAAAACTAAACAGTTGCTGGCTGATGTTGGCGTAGATATTAATGAGATTGATATGGCCTTTTTAAGTCACGATCATACAGATCATAGTGGCGGATTAGGCGTTTTAATGCGGCGCTATTCGCGAATTGATGCGTTCGCTAACGGTGGAACTTGGCAATATCTATTAGATACGCAAAAAATTGGCAAGTTGCCGGCCGAGCAGATGAACACGATTGAACCCGGTCAGACTAAAACCTTTGGCGATGTCGATATTACAGCCTTTGCGACTAGTCATGACGCGGCTGAACCACAATATTACGTCTTCACTAGTGGCGGAAAGCGCATCGCATTTTTAACGGATACAGGATATGTCTCACAAGAAGTTGAAGGTACTATTGAAGATGCCGATGCATATATGATGGAGTTCAATTATGATACGATGATGTTGCGTAATGGACCGTATTCTTGGCCGTTAAAGCAGCGAATTCTGTCAGACGTGGGGCATTTATCAAATGATGAGGCCGCACAAGCATTAACTGACGTGGTAACGCCTAAGACGAAGCACATTTTCCTAGCTCACCGTAGTCAGCACAACAATACCGAATACCTAGCTCATGAAACGGCGAAAGAAATGTTGGTTGAAGGGGATGCTAACTTGAGTGATGATGTGCAGATTATTGATACGGAACCTAATAAGCCAACTAAATTGATAGAAATTTAGTATTTTTAAGATAATTTTTCATACAATGTTCAAATTTGATCGGTATGATGTTACTAATGATGAGGGGAGAACAATTATATGGTAGAAAATCAAACTAATGGCCAAGTGCCAAACAGTCCTAGAAGAAAAAATACTAACGGCAAGATTATTACTACTGCTGCAATCGTCGGTGTAGTTGGTGGGCTTATTGGTGGTGGCGTATCTTATTACGCTGCTGATCAAATGAATAATGCTTCAGTGAATAATAACACCGCTCAAACGAGCGTATCTTCAAATAGCAGCAAGATTTCGGAAAAAAGAGTGCTAAGACAAGTGGCACTATGACTACTGCTTATAACGATGTTAAGGGTGCTGTAGTATCCGTAATTAACTTGAAGCGACAATCATCAAGTGGTACTAACTCACTCTATAGTAGTTTATTTGGTGACGATAGCGATAGTTCATCAAGTAAAAATGGCAAACTTGAGACCTATAGTGAAGGCTCCGGCGTTGTCTATATGAAGTCGAACGGCAAGGGCTACATTGTAACTAATAATCACGTAATCTCAGGTAGCGATGCCGTCCAAGTACAATTAGCCAATGGCAAAACGGTAAAGGCTAAGGTAGTCGGTAAAGACAGCACGACAGACTTAGCTGTTTTATCCATTGATGCTAAATATGTAACGCAGACAGCTGAATTTGGTGATTCTAAGCACCTGCAAGCTGGTCAAACTGTTATTGCGGTTGGTTCACCATTAGGTAGCGAATATGCTTCTACGGTAACGCAAGGAATTGTCTCAGCTCCAGCTAGAACGATCTCTACTTCATCGGGTAACCAACAGACGGTTATTCAGACTGATGCCGCAATCAATCCAGGCAACTCTGGTGGTGCCTTAGTTAACTCAGCTGGTCAAGTCATTGGGATCAACTCAATGAAGTTGTCGCAATCAAGTGATGGTACTTCTGTAGAAGGGATGGGCTTTGCTATTCCATCTAATGAAGTAGTCACGATTGTTAATGAATTGGTTAAGAAGGGTAAAATTACTCGCCCACAACTTGGCATACGGGTCATTGCCTTGCAAGGTATTCCAGAAGGCTACAGAAGTCGCTTGAAGATCAAGTCTAACTTGAAAGACGGTATTTACATTGCCTCAGTCAACAAGAATGGTTCAGCTGCTAATGCAGGGATGAAGAGCGGCGATGTTATTACTCAAGTTAATGGCAAGAAGGTAGAAGATGTGGCATCGTTACACAGTATCCTTTATAGCCATAAAGTCGGTGATACCGTCAATGTAACCGTGAACAGAAATGGCAGAAATGTCAATTTGAAGGTTAAGCTTGAAGGCAATTAAGCAATAGATTAAAAAAAGTAAATAACATAAAAAGGCTATATCATGCGGATTAAGTTAGATATAGTCTTTTTTATTAACTATTAGAATGTGTAACAAGTAAAAGTTCGGTTTTATAAATTGTCAAGTGGATATCTTTTTACTTATGCTTGTGGATAACTCTGTGGATTGTGTATAACTGCTAAACTATAGGCTTATACACTTGTGGACAAAAAAGGCTATTTTTAGCAAGATTTAGTGAAATAAATATGCTAAAACGAGCGTTCATGTTGATCTAATCATACTTTATAAATAAAGTTTGTGAAAAAGGGCTTTCATAATTTAGCTGTGGGAAAATCTTTTGCAAAAAAATTTACACCACAAGTTATAGAATATAATTAACATCATACCACAAAATGTAGATTTTGATTTTAAGAAAAATGTGGAAAACTCTAAGCGGTTTTTTGTAGTAAACTAGGAATTATGAATATTAAAATTGTTTGTGTTGGAAAATTAAAAGAAAAGTATTTTAAAGATGCGATTGCGGAATATAAAAAGCGTTTGAGCCGCTTCGCTAAAGTGTCGATTGTCCAGGTACCGGATGAAAAAGCACCTGAGAAATTTAGTGCTGCCGAGGACGAAAAGGTTAAGGAAATCGAAGGCCAGCGAATCCTGAACAAAATTAAGGACAAGGAGTACGTTTATGTCACTGCGATTAAGGGAAAGCAGAGAAGCAGTGAGGAATTTGCTAAAGAGATTCAAGATCTAGCGACCTATGGTCATTCGGATATTACTTTTGTGATTGGCGGTAGCTTGGGTACCAGTGATGCGGTCAACAAGCGTGGGGATGATTTGATCAGTTTCGGCAAGTTGACGATGCCACACCAGTTGATGCGGGTGGTGCTGATTGAGCAGATCTATCGTGCGTTCATGATTAATTCAGGTAGTCCGTATCATAAGTAGAAAAAGACCTCTATTTTTCGATTGAGAAGAATAGAGGTTGTTTTTGTGCAATCTAGATTGCTTTTTGCTTAATAAAGAGTACTATATTAGATTATTAGTTGAAGGTAAGGAAGGCAGCTTATACTACTAGCTGTAATTATTCCTCCACCAATTATGATAGATATTAAAAGTTTTGATAATTTGTTACTTAACATTACGGAGTCCTTTCGTTGAAAAGAAGAAATAGCAAAATAGATAAAATCGTTGGTCCAAAATTTAAAGAAATTAGAAAAGAAGCACAGGTTTCTCTTAATGAATTGGCTCAAAAGGTTGGGGTTGTTTCACCATCTACGTTATCTCGCTGGGAACGTGGCGAGGAAGGATTACCTGTAGAGATTTTTGAAAAGCTGCTTACTAGCATGAATATTTCATATGATGAAATTGTTGCTAGCGAAGTAGATATAAAAGAAATAATTGCTCAAGTTGAGCTTGCTTATCAAACAAATGATATTAAAGAATTAAAGAGAATATCATTAGATTTGCTTGCCAAATATGATCAGACAGGCGATGGATTGCTAAAAACAGAGTATTTACTTAAATCTGCTATAGCAGCAAATTATTATCTAGATCTGTCAGGAGATGATTTAACTAATACTGAATATAAGACAAAATTGTCTGAGCAATTTATGCAATAAGAACAAACAGTGAGGAGAAAGAACAAAGAATACCTCCCCATCTATTGATGAGGGGATGAATTTGTTCTTTCTCCTGCTTTTTTGCCTAAATTTATTCTTTCAATGGTAAAATTAAATACGCAAATAATGTCATTATTTTCAAAAAAAGGAGATGAAATTATGGCTTTTAAAACCAAGCTGGCTGAACAAGAAATTCAGCTTGGCACTAGACAATATCGGATTTATCCAAAGGGCGAAGAAATCGCCTGGATTTGGCAGCTGTTTGGGGCTAATCGTTTTGTCTGGAATCAGTTCGTGGCCACCTTTGAAGCACGCTATGAGGCCAATCCTCAGCTTAAGTTTCCCAAGATTGGGATCTTGAAGAGTTGGCAGCCTTTAATGCGCAAAGAGCATGCCTGGCTTAAGAAAATCAACAGCACTTCTTTGCAGTTCACAGTCGAGCGCTTTAGCGATGCGATGTGGGCCTTTTTAACTAAAAAGCAGGTCAAGCAAGGCAAGCCTAGGTTTAAAAGCCGTAAATATTATTTACAGACAGCAACGATTAAAAACGTTAAATATCAAACCAAGGCTGGCGCTCAAGCTCAAATAGAAGTGCTTAGTCCGCATCATTTAAGAATTGGCAAAAAGAATGGCATTATTCTTAGAACTAGTTCTTTGAATACGCTAAAAAATGTTCGCATCCAAAAAGCCGTCATTTCCTATCGACAAGATTTAGATCGCTACTATATCAGCTTTTCCGTGGTGAAAGACAAGCGACAGTTGGCTGAATACAGCACTAAGTCTAAGAAGACCGGTAAAGCGGTCGGCATTGACGTGGGCTTAGGCAATGAGTGGCTGGATGGCAGACATTTTAGCGTGCCTGATACTTTTAAGCTGGAAAAAGAAATGATCAGGCGTCAAAGTCATTGCGACCGTAACCGCACAGCGATTGAGAAGCGAGTGGCTAGATTTAATCATGAGCATGAAACTAAGATTGATAAGTATGATTATTCTAATTGGCAGAAGCTGAGAAAGACCAAAAGCAAGTACCAGCTAAAGATCAGAAACATCAGATATGATTACTTGCAGAAAGTGACCACTGAACTGGTTAAAAGCTACGATGTGATTGCCATTGAGGATTTGAAAGTCAAGAATCTTTTAGGCAATCACAAATTAGCGCACAATATCGCCAATGCTTCTTGGGCGCTGTTCAGGGCGCTGCTGGCGTATAAGTGCGAGTGGTACGGCAAGAAATTAATTGTGGTGCCACCACAGTATACCAGCCGGATCTGTTCGGCATGCGGCAGAAAGAATCCGCAGTTTGCGCACATGAAAACTAGAGACTGGCTAGCAGTCAGAAACTGGACTTGTCCATACTGTCAAACAGATCATGATCGAGACGAAAATGCCGCCAAGAATATCTTGGCTAGGGCAATAAATTAAGAAAATAACAGATAAGGCTTGGGCCAAGCCTTGCTAAGATAGGCCGACCGCTATGTTCTGGTGGAAATTAAAAAGCCACAAAGCTTAAGCATATTTGAGCAGACATTTTTGAATGAAGAGCAAAAGTCAGGCTGTTCGCAGAAAAGCTCTAATAAAGAGACCACCCATCTATTTGATGGGTGGTAAGTCATCAAGGTGATCAATACTACATCGGTAATTTGACTAAGTATACTGATGGTGAATTCTTTACCAGTGTTTCAAAGATTTCTGAGAATGAAGCTAATACCAAGAACCATGGATTATGGATTCAGACTAGATATCTGGCCAACAGCAAGACCACGGTCTCAGATGCTCAAACTAAGACAGCTCTATGAAGATCATGCATGCTGCACTTTTATACGACGAAAACGGCAAATCACTCGGTGAAAAGTATGGCTCATACCGTGAAGTTACAGTGAACTCATCATTGGTAACGATTAACGGCATGCAATACTACAAGTTGTCTGACAGGGATGCCTACATCAAGGCTACCAACATCAGTGGCCGCGGCCGCGTGTTAAAGCGTAACGCTTACGTCTACGCTACCAGCAAGCGCCGTGCAGACTACACAGTCTTGAGAAAGGGCACTACCATTACCACATACGGTGGCTCATACAAGTTCAAGAACGGCAAGCGCTACTACCGGGTAGCCGGTGCAACCGCAACAAATAAGCGCTACGTGAAAGTAGTGAACTTCAAATAGGCTCATCAACGCAGTGAAAGAATAAGGGAAGACGAAGAAGAGAGATTTGCTCCTTCGTTTTTTGATAGAAAAAATATCCATTTTATACCCCACGTTGTGCAATGATGGGGTATGAAATGGATAAATTTAAAAATCTAATTCTTTTGATGTAAACAGTGCCGAAAAAGTTAATTTAGAAGAAAATTGTTCAACCATGCTATAATCTATAGTAAAATATAGCATGATTGAACAGCTGAAAAGAGTGATAAAACTGCTAGATAATTTATCAAAACTTTCCTCTGATAATCACAGTACATTTACTAGAAAAGAGTTAAAGACTCAATTTTCTAATTATGATTTGAGTAAAATGGAAAAAAATAATGACATTGAGCGTTCTGAACGAGGAATTTATACTCTCAATGATTATTTACCAGATATGTTTTCAATTTATCAATTAAAGTATCAACGAGGAATTTATTGTTTAAATACTGCTTTGTACTTATTAGATTTTTCGGATCGTTACCCTGATAAATTAGATATGATGTTTCCGCAAGGATATAACACTTCGAAAATATCAACACAAATTAGTGCACATACACAATTGAGTAAGTATTTTGACTTAGGAATTATTAAAGTTAAAACGATGAATGGCAATGAAGTTAAAACGTATAGTTTAGAAAGAACGTTAGCTGAAATATTGCGTCCACAGAATCATGTTGATCCTGATATAGTGACTAATGCATATAAGAAATGGGCTAATAGGAAAAACAAAGATATTGGAGAATTATTTTTGTTTGCGCAAAAATTTAAAACAATTAATCAAGTTCAAAGTTATTTAGAGGTGTTGTTGTGAGAGAATTTAGAGATGCTAGACAGTTCAAAGCAGTAGTTCAAAATTATGCTAAAGCTCATAATATACAAAATAACCAAATAGGAGTTTTATGGAAAGAAATAGTTTTAGATGATTTACTAGAACGTATTTCTTTATCAAAATATAGGAATAATTTTATTTTAAAAGGTGGCTTTTTACTTTCTTCAATTGTAGGAATTAGTAATCGCTCCACTGAAGATATAGATACAGAAATTAAAGGTTTTGATTTAACTAAAGAACAAATTATAGAAATCTTTAAAGAAATCTGTACTATAATGCCCAATCCTCAAGATCCATTAATGATTCAATTAACTGATTGCCATAAAATTCATGAAAATGGTACTTATATTGGTTATAGGCTGTATTTTGATGCAATTGCTTTTCAAAAACTAAGATTCAATATAAAAGTTGATGTCTCAACAGGAGATAAAATTACGCCTAGAGAGATCAAATTTAAACATCACTTAATTTTAGAAGATAGAGATATTAATATTTTAGCGTACAATGTTGAAACCATAGTTCCAGAAAAATTAGAAACGGTATTAACCAGAAGTATTGCTAATACTAGATTAAAAGACTTTTTTGATTTATATATATTGCTTAAACAAAATGAAACTGTAGATTTTTCTATTTTAGCACGGGCATTTAATAATACTTGTAAGTACCGTAAAGTGCAATATTATCGTAATGGAAAAATTGATTTCGATTATTGCAAT
Organism: Lactobacillus kefiranofaciens; assembly: GCF_900103655.1. Taxonomy (GTDB): domain Bacteria; phylum Bacillota; class Bacilli; order Lactobacillales; family Lactobacillaceae; genus Lactobacillus; species Lactobacillus kefiranofaciens. Next base: position 27,556 of record NZ_FMXC01000013.1, on the reverse strand, counting down.
AGCACTATAAAATTAATTGAAAATAACCCTAAAATGAACATGTTATGGGATAGTTATACTAAATCTTATAGTTTTGCTAAAGGTATAAGATTTAATGATACAATAGTTGCTACACAATATTGGTTAAATCAAATTCTAAAAAATGAATAAAGATTAAATTTATTCATCATGTTGATCAAGCCACTTATGTAGCATATCAATATACTCATCCGTCTGCTGGACAAAGGACATGTGACCGCATCCCTCGAATAACCGCCATTTACTACCAGCAATGTTGTCCTGCATCGTCTTAGCCACGTATGGCGTACATAAATCATCAGTTCCACTCGTAATCAGAGTTGGAACTTTTATTTTGCCTAATTTATCCGTGTATTCATAATCATGCAGATTGCCTTCCGGCGTATATTCGTTTGGACCCCACGCGGTCTCGTAGGCTACCGTGCCGCCCCGCTTTTCACGCATCACGCATTCTGGCCATTTTTTAGTCATATCAATTGCGTGCTGCTTCATGAAATGCTCATTGGCCTTCAAGTAATCTGGATCGGTGAAAGTATCGGTTAATTCTGCCCGGTGAATTGCAGCTTGTTCTTCAATTGGCAGGTATTTGATCATACGGTGGAGTTCCTTGCTCCATAGGGATGCAGAGGATAGGGTAGATGCCAAAATCAAACTTTGAATCCCTTCAGGGTGATGATCGCACATGTAAATAATAGCGAGCATGCCGCCCCAGCTTTGTCCTAATAAATGGATCTTGCGTAGGGCCAGATGCTGCCGTAGTGCTTCTAATTCCCTTATCCAAGTTTCTTTGGTATAGAGTTCAGGATAATCGTCGGGGATGCTGCTGTTGCCACAGCCTAATTGATCGTACATGATAATACGGCGATCATCGATTTGTGCTAATTTATCTAACACTTCAAAATAATTGTGGCTTGAGCCAGGTCCGCCGTGAAGCAAGACTAGTGGTGGCTTTTCACTGCGCTTGCCTACAATTCGATAATAAGTTTCATAGCCCATGAAGGGCATCTTTCCTTCGATAATTTCCATTTTTGCTACCTAAATAAAAATAATGAGATATTTACTAAAATTAATAAAACAAAGAAGATGGTCCAATCTTTCCACGTTAATGGGATTGCCACAATAGTAGACCTTTTTTGGCCTTCGACATAGCCGTGCGATTCCATGCCTTGCGCCAAGTTATCTGCCGAATTTAAAGCAACTAGAATTGCCTTGAAATACAAGACTGGCGACCAAAAGCTGAGATACATCCCCCGCATCATTGCGGAAGTACGAATTTGCTTCACAGCCATTTGCATTTTGGGCACAATATTGATGGCTGCTAAAACTCCGTAAGCGAACTTGCTAGGTAAATGCAAATTTTGCTCCAGTGAACGGGAAAAATCTGTTGCGGTAGTGTTGCGCGTTACGCAAGTAATCGTCAACGTATAAACGTAAACACGCGTTGACAAATTCCAGGCGTAGTAAGGATCGGGCGTAGGCGAGAACCAATACAAGGTCGCAAAGATTGTAAAGGCCGCGATAAAAGGAAGAGCAATTAACAAAATTAATTCTTTAGTCTTTATTTTGGTAATTAGCAGATATACCAATGCAAAGGCAATCACGATCAAGTTAGTCGTTAAACTGGCCTTAAGCGATATTTCCAGGGAAATAATAAAAGCCAAAATAAATTTTAAACTGGGATTCATGATTTACCTCTCCACATATTTTAGCTGCTGATCCGCAAAAACGAGATGGTAATCGCAGAACTGCGCGAGTTCAGCAGTCTGATGGCTGATGATTAAATATGTCTGCTGCAGCTGTTTTTGGCATTCATGCATTAGCGTTAAAACTAGTTTAATTGATTGCTGATCAAGGCCGCTAAGTGGTTCATCGACCAATAATACTTGGTGCCCAGTGATTAACATTAGTAAAATCTGCAATTTCTTTTGTTGACCACCAGATAAGGTGTAGACGACTTGATCTAGATGAGATTGAAGTCCTAGCTTTTTCAGCCATTCGGTGATCTTTTCATCGGTGAAAAATTGGTTGCGGTCTTTTTTGCTTAATGCTAATTCATCTCTTACAGTGACGGTTAAGAACTGATCGCTAGCCTTTTGAAAAATCTGTGCTACCTCAGTAAGATATTTTCTAGGTTTTAATTGCTTAATTTCGCGCTTAAGATAAGTAAAATTGCCCTTGTACTCAATCATCTTGGTCATTGCTTTAAACAGCGAACTTTTGCCTACGCCGTTTGCTCCCGTGATTAGAGTAGCCTTGCCATATAAATCTAATTGATCTTGCTTGAGCAATAATTTATTCTGGCTAATCTCAACCTGTCGCATTTTAAAAATGGGCTGGCCAGTTGGCAGAACAAAGGAGTAAGATTGATCATGCAACTTTTGATTTTGTTTAAATAGCTTTTCTTTTTCACTGCTAGACAATTCTTCGACAGTTTTGGCTTTGAATTCGAAAAGGTGATCGCAAATTCTTTCATAGCTATCTAATACATGATCGCTTAAAATAATGGTTTTTCCATTCTGTGCTAAAGCAGCTAATTTAGTAATTAAGAATTGTCGTGCTTCTGGATCACAGCTAGCAAAAGGCTCATCGAGCAAAAAAATATCGACATTCATCGCAATTAGTACAGCTAAAGCTACACGTTGCTGCTGGCCCCCAGATAGGGTATCGATCTTCTGGTCTAGCAAGTCCTGAATCTGGGTAAATTCAAAGGCTTTTTGTAAATGCTCCGCATAATTTGCTGGCGTTATTTGCAAATTCTCTAAGGCAAAGATAATCTCTTCCCGCGGTGTTGCCATGGTAAATTGTTCAGCCGCATTTTGGAACATCATCGCACTCTTTAAGCCATGCAGATCGACGCTTCCCGTCATTTTGCCAGCATATTTGGGGTAAAGACTAGCGATTATCTTTAATAAGGTAGATTTACCGCAACCAGTTGGACCAACTAATAAGGTAAAACCGACAGGAATATTCATGTTGAGATTTTGGATGATGGGGTCTTTTTCATAAGAAAAAGTAGCCTGCTTAATTGTTACTGTCATAAACTCGATTGTACAAGATGATTCATGCCCTGTCTACTTGCAAAAAAAGAAAGTTATTTCGGTACAAGAGAGCATGATTACACAATAATTATCAAAAAAATGTTTTATAATATACTTATGATATTATCACGAAATATTAAATAGAAAGGTGGACAACTTATGGCAACTGTTACTTTAGACCAATATCTTGCCAGTATATTACAGTCAAATCCAACAGATAAGAATGAAATTAGACTAAGAGCTGGAAACGCAGATTTTGATTTATTTACTATCTACCTTGAAAATCATAATAAAGGCATTCATCGTTATCGGATGGACGTCCCGACAATCCTTTATGTTGCTAAAGGTAATGTGACGATTAAGAGCGGTGAAAAGATCGTTGCAATGAAGTCTGGTAATGTTCTCTTGCTTACGGAGGAGTGCAAGTATGAAATTATGCAACAAAATCCAGACGCTGTGCTTGCTAAATTAAAATTTAAGCCGAGTTTTAGATATCGTAAATATTTTAATGATTTTAGTTCAAAAGGCGACCGAGAAGATGAGGTAATTAATCAGATTGTCGATAACTTGGAAAATGAACATGTTCTTTGGTTAAAGAACAATTTATTAACGCGCGCTTCTCAGGTAATGCAGCACATTATTGGTGGCTATTTAAATAATAACTTATTTGCTAAGGCATTGATTCGGGCAGAGCTCAATGTGATGCTGATTATCTCAATTAGGACGCAGCGTATGGCTACGCCAACCAGTTTAGATAAGACGAAGTTCGAACGTAGCGCGTTAGACAACTACATCGACCTTCATTTTGCGGATATTTCCTTAACTAAAACTGCTAGGTATTTTGGCTTCAATGCCAATTACTTCTCTAATATGGTCAAGTCGAAGACGGGTAAAAGCTTTGTGGATCATGTTGATGAAAGAAGAATGCGTGAAGCACGAATATTATTAGCGCAGCCTGATATTTCGTTAAAAGATATTATTGGGCGAGTAGGATATTCAAGTAAGTCCTTCTTCTATAAAAAATTTAATCAATACTACCAAATGACGCCAGCAGCCATGCGAGCTGAGTTGTTTAAGCAGGCCAACATTAATTTGAAATAAAGAAAAAGAGATCGCAAGATCTCTTTTTTTACATGTTTTCTAAACGTTTAATTCGGTCCTCTGTAGGTGGGTGCGTGTCAAATAGGTGCGATAGGCCATGGTTGTGGAATGGATTCTCAATGTATAATCCGGCGCTGCTGCGATCAGCTCGCTTCATTGGCTGACTATTTTCAATCTTTTTTAAAGCAGAAATTAATCCTTGTGGATTACGAGTTAATTCCACGGATGAAGCATCAGCTAGGTACTCCCGATTACGGGAGAGGGCCATCTGCGCAAGGGATGCAGAGATAGGACCCAAGATTAACACGAAGATAATTGCAATTACCTTGAAAATCATCTCGAAGGCATTGCTACTGCGGTCATCATCGCGATCGCTGCTGCCGCCGAAAAACCAGATCGATCTTGATGCCATACCAGAAATGAATGAAATCACGCCTACTAATACTACGGCAATCGTCGATAATAAAATATCATAGTTGCGAACATGTGATAATTCGTGACCTAGAACGCCTTCAAGCTCTTCACGATCCATCAATTCAAGAATGCCTTGAGTGACGGCAACCGCGCTGTGTTCCGGGTCTCGTCCAGTCGCAAAAGCATTGGGACTAGGATCGGGAATGATAAATACTCGAGGCATGGGAACTCTAGCTACCATTGCCATGTCTTCTACAATATGCCATAGCTCAGGATTATCTGCTTCTTGAATTTCTTGTGCTTGATTCAAGCTCATGATCATATTGGCGGGGTTGCGCCAAGTGATAAACAAGTAAAGCAAGCTTCCGATGAGTGCAATAATGATACCTATCCATGGACTATTGCTAAATAAATAGCCTATTCCCGCACCAACTAAAGTTAGAATCACCACAAAGAGGACCATAATAAGGGCAGTTTTCCGTTTATTACGGGCAATTTGTTGGTAAAGCATAATTTAACCTCTTAGAACTTAACTTTAGGAACGTCTTTTTCTTCAGTAGGCGTTTCTAAGTAATTTACCTTGGTGAACTTATGAATTTTACTAATGATATTTGAGGGAAAGGTAAGTAACTTCTGATCATATGTGGCAACGCTTGAATTATAAAGCTGACGAGAATAAGCAATTTTGTTTTCGGTATTAGTTAATTCTTCTTGCAGTTTTAAGAAATTCTGGTTAGCTTTTAGATCTGGGTAAGCCTCAGATAACGCAAAAATTGATTTCAATGAATCAGTAATTTGGTTAGACAACTTCATGGCTTCTTGGTGATCACCTTGTGGGACATTCACTAATTGATCACGTAACTTAACGACGCCTTCTAAGGTCTCTTTTTCATGCTTGGCATAACCTTTGGTCGTTTCGACTAAGTTAGGAATCAAGTCGTTGCGCCGCTTTAATTGGACGTCAATTTGACTCCAGGCTTCATCTACGTAAACACGGGCTTTTTGCAAACCGTTGTAAGTAACGATATAGATGGCGATTATTAAAACAATAATTGCAATAATAATCCAGATTAATGGTGACATTGTTTTTCCTCCCTGCATATAATGTATTAGTTTAATTTTAACAAACAAAAATTTCCCAGGCAATAAAAAAGAATGCCATTTGAGCATTCTTAATAGAAAATATCAAATTCTAAAGATCAGTAGTCCTAAGCCAATCACTGTTAAAATAATTAGCCCCGCAAATTGCATAATTGTCCACTGAATGAAGAACTTCTTTCGACTGACACTAGCGTGTTGATTGAAAGTCTTCAGTACTAGCATATTAGCCATTGAGCCAATCGCTGAACCGAAGCCTCCGATATTGGAACCTAAGAACAAAGCTTGAGCGTAATTGGTAAATTTACCAACTAAAATAGTCGAAGGTACATTGCTCATTACTTGACTTGAGATAATTGAGGCAAAGTAAGTAGAAACTTCTGAGTAAACCGTACCGTGAATAAGATTGACGATTACAGGCATCTGTTGAATATCGCTGATAAAAATGAAGAAGCCTGTGAAAGTCAGTAGCAGAGCATAGTCAATCTTAAGCATAATGCGTGGATTGATCGCTAAAGCCAAGCCAATTGCAACTATTAGTGGCCAGACAATATTAGTCACTCTGAACACACCGAAGAAGAAGAAGATAAAGACCATTGTGGTAATAATCGTTGGTCGCCAGCTGATCTGAATAGTTTCGGTTTTTTGAGCTGGGATTTCTTTTTTAGGAATGAACAAAAAAACTAAGCACATTAATACCAAAGAAATAATTAGATAAGGTACAGACCACTTGAAAAACAGTAACGGACTAACGTCAAATCGACTAACTAAGAAAATATTGTGTGGATTCCCCCATGGCGTAAAAGCAGCACCGATATTGGCACCCATGCCAATTAAGGTGACAGGCAGAATCTGTGGCAGCTTATAGCGTTTAGCAATGTTCAAATAAAGTGGGATTAAGGTTAACACAGTAATGTCGTTACCTAAAAACATCCCCGCAATTACGGATAAAAGCGTGAACAGCATGTTTAGCTTTCGCGTGTTATCTGCAATACTGGTTAGCTTGTACGCTAAAACATCCAGAACGTGCAAATATGCATAGATCTGGATAATAGTTAACATTGCGGCAACAGACCATAACGTATGGAAGTTAATGTCCGCAAACCGCGGTCTCGCAAAAAAAAGACTGACTATAGTAATAATTACAGTAATTTGTAGAATTCTATCTTTAGCAATATTCTTTAAGACGGTCATAAAAGGTCCCCCTCACATATTACAATCGTCTAAAAACCCTATTTACCATTTTGAGCTTTTTTTGTGATGCTTGCAATGATAAATTTCAAAAAATAAAGATAGAGCTACATTTTAAGCATATTTATAGTGGAAAAATAAAGTAAATAATGCTATATTTAAGTAAAGCAAGATTGAGAGGTAATAAACATGGTAGAACAAATTTCAATCAACATTAAACCAGAAGCTAAAAAAGTAATTGAAGCAAAGATGGATCCAGAGCATCAAATTGTCATCCTCGCGTTAGATGATGGTTCCACTAAATATTCTAAAAAAGGCGGCACCTGCACAATTGGCGACAGTTTTCAATTTGTAGTTTTGTCTCAAAAAGATCCTAAATATGACATCAAGATGGAAAACAACGCAGGGCTAGATCTATATACTGCACCAGCAGAGACAACCTACTTTGAACCAGGATTGGTAGTTAATGCTCGTAATTCTACTTTAAGTTTGTCTTCTGACAGTGGAATTATCGATGGCGGGATGACGGTTAGTCAATATCGACCAGAAGAAGTTACTGCAGATGATCTTAAAAATGGCGGTCAATGCTAAAAAAATGAATAATAAGCAAGGCGAGGTATTTCCTCGTCTTTTTTAGTTTAAAATAAGAAGGTAATAAGGAGAAAAAATATGTCGATTTTTAAAGAACTTAAAGCATACACGCGAGAATTCACGCGACATTGGCTACAATATTTGATGCTTTTTCTGAGCTTGAATTTAATTAACCAATTTATAGTCATTCCGCTCTTTCGTTACGTTACCACTTTTGTCTTGCAGGCAAGCGCAATCCCGTTTGTTTCGTATCAAAATGTAGTGACGATCATTACTACGCATACTTTGGTTTTCGTAATCTTAATTATTGAGCTATTGCTTTTGCTAGTAGTAATTTACGCGCAATTTGCTTATTTATTGCATGGGGTGCGCGCGATCTATAGCGAGAATTTCACCTTCAAAGGCAGCTTTAAAGAAACGTGGGCAAACGTAAAGAAGATCCGTTTTGGCTCATTGCTGCTTTTAGGACTGTATTTCTTATTAGTTGTGCCTTTTGCCGATATTGTATTTCGCACGCCACTGTTAGCCAAAATTCAAATCCCAGAATTTATTTTGGATTATATGACTAGAACCCCAATTTTATTAACGATTCTGATCGTATTTTATGCAGTTGTTTTGCTATTTGGCATTAGGCTAATTTTTACGTTGCCACTAATGGTATTTGGGCAAAAGAAGACTAGAACTGCTATGAAAAAGAGCTGGCAATTAACCAAGAATGCCAAATGGTGGGCGATTATTCTGCGCCTAATTATCATTGGGATATTTGTTTCCGCAATTTTAGCCATTTTTTATTTAGCCGTTTATGGCTTGCAATTAGGTTGGGATTTGTTACCTGGGAAATATCCTGCTTTAGTGCTAGCAATTATTAACTTGTCGCTAATCCAAATTGGCAGTGAACTAGTCTTTATTTGGGCGAGTGTCATCAGTTTATTAATTATTTTTGCTCCATTAAAAATTACGCCAATCAATGAGGCAACAGAAAAAATGCCTGCGGGTAAGATCTTAAAGACTTTCACAGCTGTCGTATTTGGGTTAATTGTTGTCACATCAGTAGTAACCAATATTTTGTACCTAGTTGGAGTAAATAGTCATGCTCCTGTAGTTATTTCCCATCGCGGCGTTGATGACAAGAATGGCGTGCAAAACACTCTCGAATCATTAAGAAAGACGGCCAAAGAGAAGCCAGATTATGTAGAAATTGATCTGCATGAGACTAGAGACAAGCAATTTATTGTAGTTCACGATGATAATTTGCAAAAGCTAACCGGAGTGAACAAGACGCCAAGTGAGTTAACTTTGAAGCAATTGACTAAATTAACGGCTAAAGAGGATGGACATGAGGCTAAACTGGTTAGTTTCGATAACTACTTAAAAGAGGCTCAACGTCTTAACCAAAAATTGCTGATAGAGATTAAGACTACGCCGCAAGATTCCAAGACGATGCTTGAGCGCTTTAATCAAAAGTATGGTCAAACGATTATCAAGAACAAATACCAAGTTCAATCTCTCGACTATCGGGTGATTGAAGGCTTACACGAAATCAATCCGCGTTTATTCGTATTATATATTCAACCTTATAATTTTACTTATCCGCGTAGCGTAGCTGATGGCTATTCAATGGAATATTCAACTCTGAATTCCGATTTTATTTGGCAGGCACACCTGCAAGATCATCCTGTTTATGCTTGGACCATTAATGATGAAAAATTGATGATGAAGATGATGTATGAACAAGTTGATGGCTTGATTACTGATAAAGTTAGTTTGGCTAAAAAGACAATTAAACAGTTCCAAGATGATTCTAGTTATGCCAACCGAATTTTGAATTACATCATAGTTGCTCGCATGCCTAATGATCTTGAAGCCTAGACTTGATCTTGAGTGGTGAGCATGGTAAACTATACTAGATTTTCGAAAATCTGAAAGGAAGTATAGTACTATGCGTAAAGGTGAAAATTACAACACTGGTTGTGAACCAAACCAAAGACCTAAGAACAAGAGAAACGCAAAGAAGCGTGTTGCTCACGTAGCAGCAGTTGTTGCTTTCTTGAACAAGGCCGCAAAAGACGAAAATAAGTAATTTCGTTTTAAAAAAGTAAAAACAAGGAGACTACTAAGGAGATCGTTTAGATTTGTTAGTAGTCTTTTTTGTATCTTTTCTTGCAGTTCCATTTGATTTTTGGTAACATAGTAAAAATTTTTGGAAAAATTAAATTGTTTAGGGAGGAAAAATCATGGGATTAAATGCTTATATTCAAGGTTTTAACAGTTTAGAGTCAATTGATCGTGCACCAGGCTACTTTAAATATCATCATCATTCAGTTGCCGATCACTGCTTTAGAACGGCTGAACTGGCTCAAATGATGGGTGACATTGAAGAGGTAAAGGGCAAGCAAAAGGTTAACTGGAAAGCTCTTTACGAAAAAAGCTTAAACCATGATTACACTGAACGTTTCATCGGCGATATCAAGACTCCGGTTAAATATGCGACGCCACAATTGCGCAAGATGATTGGTGACGTTGAAGAAACGATGACAACGAAGTTTATCAAGGATGAGATTCCTAAAGAATTTCAGGATATTTATAAAAAGCGTCTCTCTGAAGCAAAAGATGATACTTTGGAAGGCAAAATTCTGTCGATCTGCGATAAATTAGATTTGCTTTATGAAGCATATGGTGAAATTGAATTAGGTAATCCTAACCCGGTTTATATGCAAATGTTTAAGGAAAGTCTAGAAACCATCAAGAAGTTTGATGATCTGGTTTGCGTACAGTACTTCATTAAACATATTTTGCCTGATTTATTTAAAGGCGATTTTGCGGGAAAGGATAAGATGCAGCGAATAGCTTTTAGCATTCTGTTGTTAGGGGATGATTAGGTGAAATTTTTATGCAGTTCATGTGGTTTACGCATGGACTCCCTGCACTTTAAGCAAGAGGGATTGATGAATCCCAAGCTGACCAATATTTGTGATATTTGTTTGATGCGTGGTTTAGATCCACATGATTATAGCAATTATGCGGTAGCTACGTTTGCTCAAAGTCTGCTTTATACTTATGAGGGTAAAAAAGATGATGCGCCAGTTAAGCCTAATTGGATTGTGCAAAATAAAAAAGCTCGTAAAAGATACGAGGACTTTTTACAGGATTATGATGGTAATGAAATTGCCCGCCAGCAGGTTAAGCGGGAAGATTTGAATTTAGCTATCATCAAAAGCGAAGATGGCGAAATAGATTATATTCCTGACCAGGATGTAACTTTTGCGCAAAACATGGAAAAGTTGGGCTTAAAAATTGATTTTCAATTAAATGAAGTCAATTTTATAGATCGTGAGCGCATCAGGGCTAAGTACAAATATCGCTGCCAATATTGCGGTAGACGTGGTCACAGCGTCGATCATAAGGATCCCGTATCATTGAGCCATAATAATGATTTGACTAATCTGACCTTAGCCTGTGCCGAATGCAACCGGATTAAGTCGGACATGCCGTATAAATTATTTATTCAGCTTAATAGTCAAATTACTAAGATTAATAAAAAGCTGGTTAAGTATGAAAATGCGCTGGGGACGTTGCAAGAAGAGTTTAAGCATCGTCGGCGCTATTTGGCTGCACAGGTTCATCTGAAGGGTGTAATTAATGATCCTGAACTAAATGCGATTAGAAAGCAGAATAAGCAGCTGCAGGATGCGATTGATAGTTTGCAAAGCGATTATGATGATTTGCGGGAAACGCGGAAAACCTATTTTGAAACAGGTTGGAAACTAGCTCGCATTAAAGCTAATAAAGATATCATTTAAAAATTACGCGGTTTTTTGTAAATTGAAGTAAAAAGTGACTTTGAGTTTGCAAAAAATGGCGTTTTTTGTAAAGTGAAATCAAAAAATAATTAAGTTTTTAAAAATCAGCAAAATTAAAAAAGCCGAGAAGCAATTAAACTTCTCGGCTTTTGATATGATTTAAAATTCGTTATTTCTGAAGTTGCTTAAGAACTTCTGCGTCTTTTCATTCTTTGGATGATCGAATAACTCATAAGGTGAGTCTTGTTCGGTGATTATGCCATCACTGATGAAGAGCACACGATCAGAAATACTTTTGGCAAAGCCCATTTCGTGAGTAACGATTACCATCGTTAAACCAGTAGTGGCTAGCTTTTGCATAACTTCAAGTACTTCACCAACCATCTCAGGATCGAGGGCACTAGTTGGTTCGTCGAATAACAAGACCTCTGGATCCATTGAAATTGCCCGGGCAATAGCTACACGTTGTTGTTGACCACCAGATAATTGTTGTGGCTTCGCCTTAATGAAAGGTTCCATTCCAACTTTTTTCAGGTTAGCCATGGCGATCTTACGGGCTTCGTCTTTAGAACGCTTTAAGACTAATTCCTGACCAATCATGCAGTTCTCTAACACATTCTTGTTTTCAAATAGGTCGAATTGCTGGAAGACCATACCCACCTTTGATCTGAAGGTATTACGGTTGTAGCTGGGATGCAAGATGTTTTCACCGTGAAAATCAATCTCGCCACCAGTTGGTTCTTCTAGCAAGTTGATGCAGCGAAGAGTAGTAGATTTACCACCACCGGACGGACCAATGATAGTTACAATTTCGCCTTTTTTAATATCAAAGGAAATATCCTTCAAAACTTTGTGTGAACCATATGACTTTTGCATATGTTTTAAACTTAAAATTACGTCGTTTGATTCAGTCATTAGTTATTTGCCTCCGCATCTTTTGGAGAACCAACTTGGACTTGTTTAGCCATCAAGTTGTAATTCTTGTTGCCTTCCAGTTTTCTTTCAATCAAGTTGAAGATTCTGGTAATAGTGAAAGTCAAAATTAAGTAGATTGCTGAAATCATTAAGTAAGTTGGGAAGAACTTGAATGATTGACTGGCAATCGTTGTACCAACGAAGAACAATTCAGAAACTGAGATGATACTCAATACTGAAGTATCCTTGATGTTAACGATAAATTCGTTAGTAATTGATGGTAAACAGTTCTTGATTGCTTGTGGCAAAATGATGTGCCACATTCTTTGATTGTGAGTCATACCTAAAGCACTTGCAGCTTCAAACTGACTTTCAGGAGTAGAAATGATCCCACCACGGATAACTTCGGCTAAGTAAGCACCAGTGTTAATTGAAACGATGATCAGGGCAGCTACGGTTCTATTCAAGTTTAAGTGCCAGAATTGTGCGATACCGTAGTAGATTACGGCTGCCTGAACCATCATTGGCGTACCACGGAAAATTTCAACGTAAACTGACAATAACCATTTAACAACATTCAATGCCCAACGCTTGCCACGAGTAGTTGGGGTAGGAATAGTACGAACAATACCAACCAGTAAACCGATGAAGAAACCAACGATCGTACCTACTAAAGCAAGGAGTAAAGTCATGCCAATACCTGACATAATCATGCCGCCATATTGTTTCCAGGTGGTAACTAACCAGTTTTCTTTCTTAGTTTCGTTACCAGCTTTAGGTTGTTCTTTAATAGCTTGCGACATTAATTGATCGCGTTTTTTATTAGAAATAGTTCTTAAAGTAGCGTTAACTTCGTTTAATAATTTAGTATTGCCCTTCTTAACACCGATACTGGTTACAGAATCATCATGGTCTACCTTGAAACCGGCCATCTTGTTCAAGTTAACGGCAATAATATTAGGGTTGACGTTGTGATAGCTTTCAAATTCGATATCTTCAGCTACATAACCATCGATAGTGCCAGAAGCTAAGCTTTGGCGCATGGCTGAAAAGTCACGCATAGCAGGTTCACGCTTAGCACCCTTTAATTGCTTGATTAAGTTGTAGTGAAGAGTACCTTGTTGAGCAGTTAACTTAGCACCCTTGAAGTCAGTTAACTTCTTAGCGTTAGAATATTTGCTTGCCTTGTTGGTGATAACTACGAAGGTACTCTTACGGTATGGTGCTGAGAAGTTGATTGCCTTGCGTCTTTCAGCAGTAGGGGACATACCAGCGATGATTAAGTCAATCTTGCCTGAGGTCAAAGCAGGTAGGAGTCCATCCCACTGTGTCTTTTCTACGACAACTTTTTTATGTAATCTTTTACCGATAATCTTAGCAATTTGCACATCGTAACCGTTGGCATAAGAATGAGAGCCATCGATTGGTACGGCACCGTTAGTCTTATTGGGTTGAGTCAAGTTGTAAGGAGGATAGTTGGCTTCCATCCCAATTTTCAATGTGCCAGAATCCTTCTTAGCAGCCTGAGTCGCATGACTGTTAAAGCTGAATCCAATAAATAAACTGAGTAGGATTGTCATTAATACGGCAATCCATCTAAATCTTGACTTCAATTGTAAAACCTCCAGAAATAGTTTTAACATAAAGCCAATACAATAAAGCGTAAATAAAAACCTCGCTCTTCCAAAGAATGCGCGAGGTTATAATCATCAGTGTTTAAACCAAATCTTATAGCGCTCCCTGGGGACTAACCAGGACAGTCTATAGAATATTGTTCTATAGCCCAACGGCTTAGTACACGAATACTAGAGCCATTTCGGCGGCAACCCTGAGATAATCTTCTGCGTCTTCGCGGACTCCGAAATATCTTGTGATTGTCGCAACCTCTATTGCATTGGAAAATTATTTAACTAATGAAAAAGAATAAAAGAAAAATTAAAATTTGTCAAGCCCATCCATCATTGTAAGCGTAATCTCTTTTCTTCATGTCGGAAACATAGAGATTACCAGCAACGTAGTAGCGTAGTGTTTTATTAGCCCAAGTTGGATCAGATTGGTTGATGCCAACACGTTTAGCTGCAATAATTTCCCGGGCAATACGTTTATGCTGATCATTTAAGTCGATTGCAAATGGTGAATCACTCAAAAAATGCAGATTCCAGTTTTTATCATGGATGCCAAAGGCCTGCATCATTTTAGCAGGACCATTGGTTAACAAAACTCCACTTTTGCCATTGCGATTTTTAATCATTGTGTCAATGCCCCAGACGGGATGAATTGCTCGGATTAAAACTCCTTGTGGTTCGTTCCTCCTCTTGGCAGGCAACATCAAAGAAGAAGTATTGCCTTTGCGCATAGATGTAAATAGTACCGCCACGGCGATACAAGCCTTCATTAGCTGAGCTGCGGCGGCCACCATAAGAATGAGCTGCACGGTCTCGTTTTCCCATGTAGGCTTCCGCTTCAACGATATAGCCACCTAATTTTTCTTCACCATTGTCAAAAGTCAGAGGTCGTCCAATTAAGTCGCAAGTAATTTTATCAGTTGTGCGATTAGTAAAATAGTCTGCGTAATCCATAAATGCCTTTCTTGTTTTAATTTTTACTGTGTAGTTATACACTAATCTAAAAAGGGGAGGAAGATCAAATGTCAGAAATTAAATTAGTCAGAATTTATGATCATGAACAACCCGATGGCTACAGAATTTTAGTTGATCGGATGTGGCCGCGTGGCATGAGCAAGATCAAGGCAGATTTAGGTGAACGGGACAAGCAGATTGGTCCTACTAATGAATTGAGAAAATGGTTTAACCATGAAGACGAAAAGTTCCCTGAATTTAAAGAGAAATATATCAAGGAATTAAATGCCAACGATTTTACTCCTGAGTTCATTAAAACAGTAAAAGAAAAATTGCAAACAGGTGATGTCCTCTTTCTTTATGGTGCAAAAAATAGAGAGCATAACCAAGCAGTGGTTTTAAAGCAATACGTTGAAAGCAAATTGTAAACAAATTAAGAGACTTATCCCAAGAGATTGAGATAAGTCTCTTAATTTGTTTTTAAAGATGCTTGTGGCCGTGTTTTTTAACACGCCAGAAGTGGAAAAGAATGGTCAAAATTAAGATTGAAAAGACAATAATCGCAAAAGCTGTATTAGGCATTTCCCATTTAAGTGGTGGCAGTGCGAGTAATAGCTTCAATGCAATAATCCCAATCAAAACGTAAGCCATTGGCTGTAATTCTGGAATAATATCCATCAGCTTAATGATAATTTCGGCGACTCCTCTCATGCAAAGAATCCCGATCATTCCACCGATTAGCACAACTACTGGATTGCTTGAAACGGCTAATGCCGCAAGAACCGAGTCAATTGAGAAAACGATATCCATTGATTCAATTGAGATAACCGTTCGCCAGAATAATGACAAAACATGCTTTTTCTTTTTGCCCTTATGATGAGCTGCCTCGCGTTGTTCTTTTTCTTTAGCTTTTTCAGCAGCTTGCTTAGGGTGACGTTGATCATAGAAAAATTTGAATGACAAGTAGAACAAATATATACTACCAGCCAATTTGATTTCCCAAAAATGAATCAAGTAGGTTCCGATTCCGATGACGATGAAGCGGAAAAGGTAGGCCCCCCAAAGTCCATATAGCAAGGATTTTTCTCTCTCCGATTTGTTAGGCAAGACCTGTGTCTGTGCAGCTAAAACAACTGCATTGTCAACAGACAGCAGACATTCCATTAAGATTAGGGTAAGAATAATCATCCAATCCTTGCCGCTGGTTAAGACATGCGCCCAATTATTTAAATCAAAAAAGGGAGCATACATTTTAAGAATTGTCATGCAAGTGACTCTTTTCTAATTCTATTAATCTAATTTTTTCTTTTTGGCCTAAACGATAGGTTCCTACTCGATCGTTAGACAAAATGACCCGATGATCTGGAATAAACATTAATACAGGATTTAAAGCTACGGCATGAGCAACTGAACGTGAAGACGTTGCATCGGGTAGTGAAGTAGCTACATCTCCATAGGTAATTGTTGATCCATAAGGGATATGTTCTACTACAGATAATGCGCGTCTTTGAAATTCAGTTCCAAATTCAGAAATATCGAGTGGGACATCGAAAATTTTTCTTGTTCCGGCAAAATATTCTTTTAATTGTTGAACATAAGGTGCCAATTTTTTAGGATCACGTACAAGCATCCGGTGAGGGTAAAAGCTGAAAATTGGCGAAACAGTTTCATCCCCCTTAAGCCCTACATAAGTTAAACCGAATTCTGAAGCTGTTAAGAAATAAGTCCATGGCTTGATTGTAACGTAATCATAATAAAAGACCTCTGCCATGTTTTTTCACCGCCTAATCTGTTAGTTGGTAGTTTGTGTTATTTTAGTTTAATTTGTTGAATACATCAAGCGCGTCTCCGATAATTTGCTTAACGCCAGGAGTTGGAATTTCAGTTTTATTAACAGAATAGATCTTGGCGTTAGGTGAGCGGTAAGCTAGCAATTGCGCGAATGGATAAACAACAAAGCTGGTGCCACAAATAATGATTAAATCAGATTTTTGCATAATATTTACGGAATTATTTAGTGCAAGTGGATTAATTGCTTCACCGTACAAAACAATTCCTGGCCGGATGATGCCGCCGCAGTCCTTATGAAAATAGTTTTGGGCATATTCTTCATAAGATACGGGCTTATGACACTTGGTGCAATAGATATTATATAGATTACCATGAAATTCTGTTACATGTTGATTACCAGCTTTAGAATCAAGGCGATCAATGTTTTGCGTGATTAGATCACCCTTTTCATTACAGAATTTAGCAATTTTTTGATGAATTAAATTAGGTTTAGCATCGGGGAAGTACATGTTGTCCATGACGAAATGGTAAAACAATTCTGGTCGATGATAAAGCGTGTCTTCGCTTAAAATAGTTTCTGGACTTTCCTTAATCCCGTTGTAAATCCCATTTTTAGAGCGGTAATCAGGAATTCCAGAATGTGTAGAAACACCAGCCCCTGTTAAGAATACGATATGCTTAGCTTGCTTAATATCAGTTTGTAATTCATTTATATCTGGTTTCATTTTTGCCTCCATAATCGACATACTTTAATTATAGAACAGTCCTTTGTTATAATGAGAAGTAATAAAATTATTGAGGAGAATTTTTATGGCATATCTGTCCTATTTTTACATTATAGTTAATCTTTTTATGCTGGCATATGCTTGTTATAGTTGGTATTGGCAAGCTAAAGTAGAAGTTCGTGGGCATTATCGTGTCTCCTCAATTGTCTGGGCGATAATTTTTATCTGGTTGGGCTTCACCTGGAATTATATTGAAAAAGGCGATCCAGGGATTAACGTTTTCTTGGCATTATTCTTGTTAATTAGTATTGTTGATGGCTTTTCTGGCTTTAGTTCTAAGAGAATGGTAGTTTCTGGTTACTTCAAGCGTACGGTTAAGTATGATGAAATCGCTAATATCACGCTAATTGATGTGCCTAATCCTAAGAAGCCGCTAGTTATGGCAATTTTTAGAACTAGCAATAATAAAGCTTATATGATGCGTTTTCGTATTTCGGTGCAAGAAGTGGTTGCTATTTTGCAAAAATACATTGGTAAAAATATTCCAGTTGAGATTCAATCATAAGATTGGGGATAACATACGAGAAAAACTTTGCAAGGTTCGTAAGGCGCGACCTTGTTTTTTTATTTCTGCTCGGGTAAGCAGATGCGATTTTTTCATATCATCTTCAAAAACATGGGCCATTTGACGATTGAATTTGCGATCATAGAAAACAGCATTAGCTTCGAAATTTAGATCATAAGAACGATAATCTTGATTCATTGACCCCACAGTTGAAAATTTGTCATCAATAATAGTGGTTTTAGCATGCAAGAAGCCGGCATCATAGATGTAGATTTTGACACCGCAACGGGTTAATTCGTTAGCGTACCATTGGGTAGCGCGATAAATAAAAGGATGATCAGGTTTGCACGGGATCATAATCCGCACATCAACACCGGACATAGCAATCGTCTGCCAGACGGCAAAAACAGCATCATCAGGAATTAAATATGGAGTCTGAATCCAGAGTCTTTTTCTGGCTAATAGCATCATGCGCATCATGCCGTTACGCAAATAAGGACTATAACGGTCTGGTCCATCAGAAATAATCTGAGTAGGGATGTCGCCTTCGTGAATATCTTCTTCATCTAGATTGGGAAAGAGCGTGGAGTTAAAGCGAATGAGCTGATCGGTTCGCTTGATTGAAGCGTTCCAATCCATCACGAAGCGTTCTTGCAGCAATAAGGATGCAGACCCTACAATCCGCACTTGACTGTCACGCCAATGGCCGAATTTTTTCTTTTTGCTAAGGTATTGATCGCCAATATTGAAGCCGCCTGTCCAAGAAATATGACCGTCAATCACGACGATTTTTCTATGCAAGTGGTAGTTGATGCGGTATCTAGTGATCATATTTTTAGAGGTAATGAAGGGCAAGACTTCACCGCCAGCGTCACGCAATTGATCAAACCATGCTTTAGTTGCGCCCATTGACCCCCATGCATCATAGATGACGCGCACTTGCACACCTTGCTTAGCTTTTTTGATTAGTAATTGCAGTACGCGATTGCCGATATTATCGTTATAAAAAGTGTAGAACTCAACGTTGATTGTTTCCTTAGCTCGGACCATATCTTTAAGCATGTCATGACAGAAGGTCTCACCTTCGGTGTAAAGTTTTATTTGATTGTTCTTGGTTAATGGTGCTTCATTATTGTGGTTAAAAAAATTAATAGCAATATCTGCATCGTTGGAAGTATCTGATGAACTGATTTTTTTAGGGGCCTTGGCAATTGACTTTTGCACGTTCCGTAAGCCAATATGATGCTGCTTGTTAATTGCAAAAATATTTTCCTGGGAAATACCTCGGCCAAAGAAGGCATATAGGGTGATTCCGATAATGGGAAAAATTAATAAAATAATTAACCAGGCCCAAGTGGTGGAGACGGACCGTCTACGGTGGAAGACAATGTAGAAGGCTAGAATCGTATTTGTGATAAAAATTATTCTAATGAGATCATGCCACCAAATCATTTATTTCCTCCAAAATAAACCTTACTTTTTTAATTCAAGAAATTTGTCAACAATATCAATTACGAATGGATTGTCATGCATCCAGCTGTGTTCTGCGTCGTTTTTTCCCCGGATCTCGACTTCCTGATAGAAGTGTGCCTTGGGAGCCAAGATATAACGAATGCTTTTGGCAGAAACAACAGAGATGAACTTATCCGTGTTGGTATTGTCTAAAACGTTGCCGTAGATGTTTAATACCGAGATGTTAGGATTGAATTTTCTACGATTGAACAGTAGATATAGATAGTGCGGATTCATCATGCTCGGGCGGCCATTTTCGTTAAGCACATTAACGTTGGGAATATCGCCTAGGTAGGTTAAGCCGTCAAAAGGTCCAGCGATGAGGGCACATTTGACTAAATGGGGAAATGACTTGCTGAAGTAATGTTTCATTTCCGTGCGAATGATGCAAGGACAGGCTAGAGAATGGGCCACGGCAATATATTTTTTGAAACCATATTTTTGGGCTAAAAAGGGCAAAACAAAGCTTAAGTAATAGTCAATACCATAGATTCCTACGATTCTCTGCCGAAAGGCCACTTGAATGATAGGGTTCTTGTCATTGGTCCAGGTGCCTTCTAGTTTAAAATTGCGGAGCAAATCAACGGTGACTTTCAAGAACTTTTTACTGCCTTTGTCGTGCAGAGCTCGATGAACTAGGACGTTAGTGGTGTAATCTCCACCGCGAAAGCCATGGAAGTAGATAATAGGCACCTGCTCTAGCTGACTATTTTCGATGGTGGCTTTATTTTCAATATGTTTTTTATGCAGTTTAAGAAAGATGCGGGTTGGTGCAAAGGTGGCTAATAGTCCTAAAGAAATCATATTGAACATGCTGGGCTCTTCTTGGAGATCATGTTGATGATTTTTCTCGGCTTCTTCCGCGTATTTTTTGGAGTTAAAGAACAATTTAGTCACCTGCTTACTAGTTTTTTCTTATAATTAAAGGTAATAACAAATATATTTTACCATGAGTAATAATGTTTTGATTTTTGAGGTAATAATATGAAGTTTTATGCAGTAAAAAAGGGCCGGCAACCTGGGATTTATCGCACTTGGGATGAGGCTAAAAAACAAGTTGACGGCTTTTCAGGAGCAGAATATAAGTCTTTTGAGCAAATCACGGATGCAACAGAATATTTAGACTGGAATGAAAAAACGCAGGGTGAAGTGCTGCAAAAAGATGAGGACACTTTGCAGCAAGCGATTAAAAAGATTAAACAAAAGAGTACAAATGTCAAAAATGATGTTGTCGCACCCAAAAAGAAAAAAGCAGTCAAAAAACAAGCCCATAGCAATCCTCAAGATTACTTTGCAACTACCTATACTGATGGCGGTACTCGTAATACAGGCGTCTTTAAGGGTGGGCATGTGAAGAAAACCGATAAGGCAGCGTGGGCTTATCTGATTGAATGGGATGAGCAAAAGGTCCATGGAGCCGGTGGCGAATATGGTGCAACTAACAACAAAATGGAACAAACGGCCTTAATCAATGCTCTTAAAAAACTGATTGAACTTGGCTTTAATAAACAACATTTGCTTTTTGTCCTTGATTCTCAATACGTGCTGAATGCTATTAATAAACATTGGCTGGCTGGCTGGAAAAAACGAGGCTGGAAGCGCTCAAATGGCCCATTAAAAAATGTTCCAGAATGGCAAGAATTGGATCGTCTGCTCCAGCAATTCCCTGATAGCAAGTTTGAATGGACTAAGGGCCATGCTAATAATCGCGGTAATGAATTTGTGGATCATGCATTGAACCGTTATATGGATCAAAAAATGTAAAGAAAAAGCCATAATTATCAATTTGATAGTTATGACTTATTTGTTAGCGCAAAATTACGCCGCCGAATAATCCCTGGAAGAAGTTAACGATACTGTCCCAAATTTGTTGGAACAAGTTACGGTTCTCAGGAGTATTGAATTTGTTGAAAATATTTTTAGCCCCATCTTGAATTTGACTAGAAAGCTTAGAGGCTTGGCCCTTGAAATCGCCATTTTTTAGTGCACCAGAATCACGAATTTCGATCAAAAGGTTAACAATTTGGTTCTTTTGGTTGTTGTTAATGGTGTCACCCAAATGATTGATGTTGATTTGGTTATTAACAATATCGCGAATTTGACTATCGGAAATATTTTGCCCTTGTTTAGCCATTTGTGACTTGGCTCCAGCAACAGCGTTGTTTAACTGGGCATCAGAATAGCCTTTTTTATTCTTATTGTTTTGAGTAATTCCGCTCAATGTGTTCATCTCGTCTTGAGCCGCGTTGACTTGTTTTTGGTTCAAGGCATTGCCGTTTTTGGCATATGCGGCATAGACACCAGCTAATGCACCAGAGCCGTCGATTGGAATAGCACTAGTGACATAAATATTGGCATCAGTAATTCCGGCGGTTAACGCCGCATTCTTATATTGGTTGGCGGTGATAGTAGTGATATTGTCTTTGCCATTATAATCTAGAATCTTAACGTTGATCCCAGAACCTTGACTAGTTTTTTGAATCATCGCACTAGACCAAACACCAGAAGAAGTGGTGAAGTTATCGCCTGATGGATTCAAATATTTAACTAAGTCAGAGCCAGTTACTGTAATGGTTTGATAGTTGCCGCCATTTAATGGAGCAGTCAGGGTCTTTAATGTGCCTTGCTTTTGCTGATCGGTTAATGATGTCCCCAAGGTAACTACTGGCGTATCATCATCGGCTAAAGCTGTGTGCTGAGTAAATGAAAATGTCGCGACTAAGCTGAGCAAAAATGCTGTTAATAGTGTAATTGTTTTTTTCATGATTTGCTTCTTTCTTTTAGCGAATGTTTATTCTATTTGATAGAAAACATTATACTAAAAATTCATAAAAAGGTAATCATCAATGCCTTAAATCTTTCTTAAATTCGCCCTAATTCTTGAAGATGGTATAATAAGTAGCAACAAAGGGGGACATTATGTTACAAGTGCCTAAGTTAACTATCATTATGCCGGTCTATAATACGGCACAATATCTGCCACGTGCTTTTGATGCTTTGCTTAAGCAAATTAACAAGAGTTTTAAGTTGATCGTGGTCGATGATGGTTCAACTGATAATTCAGTTGAAGTAGCTCAGAGCTATGCCCATCGCTTTCCATATTTTAAATTAATCCCCCAAAAAAATGGTGGTCCATCAGGCGCACGCAACGTGGGGATGCAGTATCTCGACACGCCATATGTCACCTTTCACGATGGCGATGATTGGGCTGATCCAGGCTATACCGCGTTTTTTATTAGGGCTTTTGAGGAGCATCCTGATGTTAGTTTAGTTTCGTGTGGTTATTGGCTTGATTATCCAGATAAGAAGGCTCGAGTTGTAGGTCATCCCGAAGGTGGTTTATTAACGCGAGGAGAGACCTATCTTAAGTTAACCAATGTTTTTGGTTCACCGATGAAAGGCTATAGCTGGAATAAGGCTTATAAAACTGCGATTATTAAGAAATTTAATTTAAAGTTTGATCGTGATATTTCTTTATTAGAGGATCAGATTTTTAATGTTAAGTATATTTCTGTAGCTAAAGGCGTTTATTATACGCAGAGGCCATACTATCATTATTGGCAACGCAAGGGCAGCATTATTCACCAGCCGAATATTAAGAAAGTTGCGGATAATTTCCGGGGGAATTATCGGGTATGGCATAAGATTATTAAGACGATCTTCAAAGATCATGAAGAAGAGAAAGCACACAAAAAACTGACTCGTTCAGCTTTGCGTGATAGTGATGCGCAATAAAGGGGAACTTTGATGAAAGAAAAAGTTAATGGAGTCGAATTCTATTACCATAAATTAGGCAAAGGGACGCCTTTGCTTCTTCTTCATGGGCATCATTTAGGTGGCGGCATGTTTGATAAGATCGTAGCGCCACTTTCTCTTTATTACACCGTTTATGTGCTAGATATGCGTGGTCATGGTCTTAGTGAAGGCGATATTGCCGAGCATTATCAGACTGAAGTAGAAGATGTCTATGCTTTTATTAAACAGGTAGGCATTGAAGATTGTTATTGCTTTGGCTTTGATGCTGGTGGCTTAGTAGCCATGATGTTAGCTAGAAAGCATCCCAATATTTTTAAGAAAATGATTGTAGCAGGTGTTTTTGTTAATGGTGCTGGTATTCGTCCGTATCATTATTTAACTGAAGGATTTCACCGTTTTCTTAAGTTAGATCGCGATAGTCGGGTGGAATTAACCGAGTCATTTATCTCAGTTGATGATTTGAAAAAAATCACGACGCCAACCTTATGCGTGGTTGGGGAAAAGGATTGGGTTAAGGTCGAACATGTCCGGTGGTATAGTCAGTTTATGCCTAATGCACGATTAATAATCATGCCCCATCAAACCCATAATAGCTACGCGGTTAGAAGCTTAAAATTGCTTGATGTAATTAAGGAATTTTGTAAGTAGTACGCGTGATGCTAGCTAAATCACTGTAAAAGCTGTGAGGATAATAATGTCAAAGTGGACCAAAGCGTTAAAAATACAAATTTTTATTTCAAGTATATTGACGATTTACTACAGGTATGCTTATCCTAATGCTTTTAAAGATCCAGGCATTGAAATATTAAATAAATATGGTAGTGGAATAGTTCTTTTTTCGTTAATCACTTCATATATATTACTTTCAAATATTAATAAAAGTAAATATATTAAGTGTTCGAGTCGAATATTTAATGTAATGTTTTTACCATATGATTTTGCAAAAGTGTATTTAATTGCCTTTCAAATACTATTCAAAAATTATTCAACTTTTAATCTTTTTATTGGGATTATTAGAATACTAGGATTTACATTAATATTTATCCCACTGACTATTGTTAGCTTCAGTAAAATTAAAACGTGACTATTACGATTAATAAGTATCGAAGTAGTAATACGCGTGGTGCTAGTTAAATCGTTCTAGACAATACGCCATATTGTAAGCTAAAACTGCAACTTCAAGCCGTTCCTGAAAACCTGTTAGACTCCGAGCACGATTATTTTCAGCGTTGTAATAGCTAAGCAAGGAGAAATCGCTCTCGATTGTTCTTCTGATAGCCATTAGCTGATGATCATTGTGCTCTTTGGCGCCTTGCGTGTTTTTGCGGTATGGTGTCCAAAGTTTATAGCCCATTTGTTTTAACTTGAAAGCTAAATCTTTGCCGAGGTAGCCTTCATCACCTAAAAGATAATGGTTAACAGGATGGGCATTGGCCATCAGTTCTGTAGTTTCCTTGGCATCATGCACTGATGCTTTAGTTACTGCGTAATCAAGCAAGTAGCCGTCATCACTTACAATGGCATGAACCTTAAAGCCATAATAGTAGACTTTTTTCGTTGCTTTGTATCCAATATCAGCCATATCGTGAAAGATTTTAACGCGATAATTGCGAACAGGATGACAGACCGGAACAGGAAAACTATCAATAATCAATATTTTGCCTGACAGATCTACTTCTTGGTTCAGAACATGACGAATCAAGTAAATCAGTGGTAAAAGTTGACGAGATCTGCGATTAAATCTTGAATGGGATAATCCTACAAAGAATTTACAGAATCTTCTTTGAGATTCGATTCCTAATTCTGCTTGCCAGATAAGCATAGCCAGTATAGAACTATCAGATATCTTGGTCTGATCAGTATTTCTGCGATGCTTCAAAGAATCCGGTGCATACAGCTTGTACCAGGAACGACAAATCATATTCAAACGACTAAAACTAACTTGTAAATGGTGAGAAAAACGCTTAAGCTTGAGGTAGTTCAATCGAGTCAGACTCTTTTCTATTATTACTATTTACAAGTCGAGTCTAACAAGATTGGACTTTTTATTTAACTAAAACGATTTAACTAGCACCACGCGTGTAGTAATATATAATTATTTGCTTCTTAATTAATTATCCTATAGATAAAAATAGTATATTGATAAGTTCTATTGAAAAAAGTAGTCTTGTTTTTGCAGCCTCATTTATTGTATTTCTCTACTGGCTATTGAAGGCATGGGGACTAAAAAAAGAGTAAGTTTAAAACAGAAATGGACAACAAAATCATTAATTATGTCTGCTTTCTTAGTTGCTTTTTTTGATTTGGTATGATTTTTTTGCTTCATTTATTCAAATTGCACCAGACTTAAAAGGAGCAGTTTGGAATTTGAGTGTTTTAAATCCAGCACGATCATTATTTTTTTATTCTAATTCTGCATTAGTTTATCTTACGTCAATTAATGGAGGAATACTCGAAGTATTTGAGAGATATGCTTTCATAGTAGTTTTAGGCTTAGCATTTAAGAGCAAAAAAATGCGAGTAGAATTGATTATTTTGCTAAGTTCTTTAATTTTTAGTTTAAATCATTATGTTAATATTCTGTCAGAACAAGAGAGCTTCATGAATACAACATTTCAAGTAATTGATGTATTTAGCTTTGGTTGCTTGTTAGCGATTGTCTACTTATATACAGGAAAATCATGGCTAGCTATGATAATACATACAACATGGGATTTTATAATATTTGCAATGACTTCAGATGCTCTAGGAATGGAGAGCTTTCTATATGTCTACGATGGTAGTGCTGGTTACTAATTTAGTCGCACTACCTGTGATTATATATATGTTGACGGGGGGACAGAAAAAATAGAATTAAAAATAATTTAAAGAAGGTATTGACGCCTAGAGTAAGAACATTATAATTATTTGATCGTTTTTTTGTGGATTTCTTCTAGGTTATCATGTATGGGTACGTTAATGTAGACAGGCGGTAAGTGGTAAAATATATAAGTGTAAACTATTAGATTTAATCGGGGACTTTTTACAATAATTAAAGGGAGGAAATTATGGTTAAAGTTGTAGTACTTGGTGCTCACGGTCAAGTGGCCCAAATTGCAGATAGATTTTTATTTGCTGATAAAGACGTTCAAACTTCATTATTCTTACGCAATGCTAAACGCATGGAAGATAAGAAAAATCAAGCTACAATTTTTGAAGGCAGTGCAACCGATGCCGCTCAGCTTGAAAAAGCAATGAAGGGGCAAGACATCGTTTATGCCAACTTGGGCGGTAAAGATGATATTGACTTGGAAGCCGAAGCAACTATTGAAGCAATGAAAAATACCCATGTTAAGCGATTGATTTGGATTTCAACTTTAGGCATTTATAACGAAGTTCCTGGCAAGTTTGGTGAATGGAATAAGGAAACTTTAGGCGACTACATTACTGAATATGCTAAAGCAGCTAAGAGAATTGAAGAATCTGGCTTAGACTACACAATTATTCGTCCAACTTGGATGGACAATAAGGATGAAGTTGACTACGAAAAGTCTAAGAAGGGTGAACCAATCAAGGATACTGAGGTATCACGCAAGTCTGTTGCTGCCTACGTTTACTATTTGATCAAGAATCCTAAGGAAGATGTTGGCGAATCAATTGGTTTAGGCAAGCCAGGTACTGAAGGAGACAAGCCAAGCTGGTATTAAAATGCATTTAACGATTTTAGTAATTAACTGGGGAATAGCATTAGCAGCGATTTTTGTTGCCTTTGAAGGTAGAAGAGAAAAGTTCAGCCTCTTTAATGCCGGGCTAACTGCTATTATCTTTGGCATCATTTTTTTACTAGGGACAATTCCTGTTTGGCACGATTTTACGGCTTCATCGATGATAATTTTTGTTGCTATTATTTTAATTGTTTTAGGAATTATCATGTTGGTGATTAGCTGGATTACAAGAGAATATCACATGATCGAGTGGACAGATATGGCAGTCTCGTTATTAGTGGCTGCAATTTGTTTGTTGTACTTGTTACCACATAAGGGGCTAGCTTATCTCGTGGTACCGGAATTAGCCATGATCGGCGGTTTGGTTTTGCTGTATCTAGTGAAGACGAATAGATTAAGATAAGGTTTTAATGAAAATCGCCCGGAAATCCTCGTATTTTAATGCGGGGATGGATAGGGCTCGCCGTCTTTAACGGCATTGTAGATTTGATCGTTGATGTACTTTTCTACTACTTCTTTAGACATATTTCCTACGCTGCCAAAGTAATAGCTGGGTGACCATAAATGCCCACCCCACATCTTGTTTTGCTTAATTTCAGGATGATTCTTGAAGAATAAAAAGCCGCTTCTTCCCTTGAGTGCTTTGACTACGCTTGAGCCTGATTTTGATGGTCTAAAGCTAATAAGCAAATGAATATGTTCAGGCATTACTTCCATTTTTTCAATTTTGATTTGATTATCTTTAGCTGTTTGTTTGA
>NZ_FMXC01000039.1 GCF_900103655.1 Lactobacillus kefiranofaciens | reverse complement strand
ATCGCGTTAAAGGACAAGGAAAATACTGGTCAGAGAATGGCGCTGAGGGTATTTTGCGTGTGCTGACTTGCATTAAAAACAAAGAGCTGGAATACTGGCTTAGCAGTGAATTTGCAGGTGGGCAGCTCGATATTGGTGATCAGGAAGAATTGAAAGGTGCAGTTCGTGCCAGCCTAAGAAAGACGCATGAAGCTCATCTGGGCATTCATCACGGCGCCATTGAAAGCTTAACAGCAGGACATAGCTATTTAAACGATTTTAGCAGAAAAATAAATCAAATAAATATTTAAGAAATTAAGGTCAGACTAATGGTTAATAGCCTACCGCAAAAATATTGACACTTACGGACTTCGTAGCCCTATTCTAAACAAACGCGCGCCATGCTATAATGATTAATGCTAAAAAGTATAATGAACCGGAAAAAGGTGAAAAGCCTTTACAGCCCCTTCGCTACTGTAAGATTGACTGAAATGTCGCAACTCACTGGCTAAAGCCGGGAAGAAGACATTTGGGGATGAGATCAAGTCAGGAGACGCTTATTATACTGATTGCAAAGTTTCTTAGGGTCGACTTTGTCAATTAATAATAAACTTTCCGGGATTAGTCTGCCCAAAAATGTTGGACGTTAGTTATTAATGATAGAAGATGGCTCTAGCTAGGCTTTTTTGTGTTGCAGAAAGTCTAACCAGTCCAGTATTAATAGCGGTTAACGACCGTTAAATTTGTTTTGGGGAGTGTTCAGTAGTGAAAAGAAAACAATTTCTATATTGGTTTTCAATTGTATTAGGGATTTTTCTGATATTTTTCAGTGGTGTTATTTCTTCCAGGGCTGATACAGCATCAGACGTCAATTCGGCAATTTCCACTGGGTTAACGGAGATCGCGCAACAAGGGTCCAAAATTGATGCTTGGGATGCCACATGTTTAGTGTTTGGGGACAACGGAATTACTGATTTGCAGGCTCAATATGCTTACAAATCAATTCTTAAGAATAACGACTTTCTCAGTGGTGGCAGTCAAGGGTTAAACGGGATCTCTGATGTTTCTGCCGTCAATGGTTTGGTGGCAATCGACAAAGATCCAACTAATGTGAATGGTAAGAATTTAGTTGCTGACATTGTAAAGGATGCAAATAATCCTGCCAGTGATTATTCAATTGTTAATGATTTGGAAGCTTTGAGTACTGGTAGTTATGGTCAGGCAAGCGAAACTGCCCGAACTTCTTTAACCAAGAAGTTAATTGGGATGCAAGATCAAAAAACAGGTTTGTGGAACGGGTTTGATAAAGTTGATTATACCGCTCGGGCAATATTAGCATTATCGATGAATACGAATCAACCAGGGGCTGCAGATGCTTTAAACACGGCAGTTAAAGCGGTAAGTAATCATCTTTATCAAGAAAATGGCGGATTTGCTGATAGTAGTAACACAATGTTTGGCGCTGAAAATGCCTACAATGATGTAACAATGACTAATGCCCTTGCCTCTGCCGGCGTAAATGTTTATGTACCATTAAAGGAGAAAACTGATTATGTTGCCCCTGTTCAAAGAGTTCTCGAGCAACATCCGGTTTCCGCTGGGAATTCTGCAATGCTGATTCAACAGGCAACCTGGACATTTGAACAGGCCCGATTCACCAGAAATGGTGGTAAAGGATCCATCTTCGCTTTCAATCAAACGGATGCGGCGAAACCTGGTGAGATTGTCAGTATAAAGGCGGCCGCAATTACCAAAAAGCAGTCAATCATCAATGATCCTCAGGCAACGGCCGCTGCCAAGAGTGACGCCCTTAACCTGGTAGATCAAATACTAGCGACGTATGTTTCGAAGTTAAGCGCTGATTCAACCAGCAGTGCTGCAATCGCCGATCGAGCAGCTGGGGTTACGGCTTTTAATCATGTAACCGTTTCTCATGCCGCACCAGCAACGCCCGTAACGCCACCAACTGTTACGAACAATAACGTAACGGTTGTCAACAATCCGGCCAGCTCTTCCAGTGCATCGAGTTCATCAGCAGCAACATCCACTTCTTCATCTAGTAGTGTGCCAATAAGTACGCCGACTGTTTCCGGGAAGCCTGTTAAAAAAGCAAGTCATCGTTCCATCGTATATGCACTGACAACTGTCAAACTATATAGAAGTTCGAACTTTACTAAATCGAATCTGACGAAGACCTACAAGAAACGTGCCCGGATTAACCGCCCAATGTTCCTGGTTATCAGCCAGCAAACGAACAAACAGGGCCATGCGATCTATCGAGTAAAGGACATGAATTTAGGCAAAACCGGTTATACGCTTTCTGGTTCAAAGTATTTTGCCCACGCCTACTATTCCGCAAAGGTGACCCGCATTAAAGTCATCTATCCTAAGGGAATCAACGAGTATGGTAAGGTTAACTTAACGAGCAAGAAGCGCCACGTTAAAAAGAATGCGTCATTAAGCGTCAGAAAAGTTGTTAACTATGGGCTTTCCAACCGGATGCAACTTACAAATGGCCGCTACATCACTGCTAACAAGAAGCTCATCTTGGCTACTAAGATCAAGAAGAGCTCCCAAAATACTCGTCCAAGCACACCTACGGCCACAACCACAGGGACGTCAACGAGTACCCCACCGACTAACTCAGGGTCAACAGCGACTACGACAACGACGACAAGCTCTAAGCCGACGGCAACGACGGGGACAACCACAACTACTAATTCACCTATAATAATTCACCTAGGTGCCACGCCAACTTTGCCAGTGGCACCCACAAATCCTGTTACGCCATCAAACGATGCTAAAACCATCACAACCACTATTAGTATTCATGCCGATGGGGCGACCATCGCAAGTGGCAGTATCAAGGTTAACAGTGGGGCCAGCGCATTTGATGCCTTGCAGGCATTTGCCCAGCAACAAGGATTGGCTTTAACTTATAAAGGATCGGGGGCTACTACATACGTTACCGGAATTAATGGTTACAATGCTGGGCCAGCCGGGACAATGACTGGATGGCTTTATTCAGTTAATGGCACCGAACCTGGTTCATCGATGGGTGCTTATACTTTGAAAGATGGCGATTCAATTTCGATGACCTACAATAAGTAATTCTTCATCTAACAATCAAATATCAAAGTGGTTGGGGGAAAATGAGGCCCCAGCCACTTTTATGCATTATCTAAGGAGATCACACCTATGAATAAATATATAAAATCAGTCTTGACTTCTGCAACTTTGGTTATCGCCGCTTTGACGTTCTCAACAACTACCAACGCTGCATCAATTAGGAAGGCTAGTACCGGCACCATTCACAGCAGAATTGCCCGTACTTATTCCTATGCCAAAAAGATGATTAAAGAAAATAAGACCGGACTTTCCGGTCAAAGCAGTTCTATTTTTAGTAAGAAACTCAATCCTGATACTGGTGCGACTGCGGGGTACTCTGACTTTCTGTTAGGGCTCAAGGGAAACGGTTATAAATTTAATACCAAGGAAAAAACGTTGCTGCGAAAAAACTTGGTAATCAAAAAGACAACCCCTGCTGCAACAATGGCCAATGCCGTGATGGCCGTTCAGGCGATGGGGCTCAACGCTAGAGATTATAAGCCATATGGCCACAAAAAGGGAATCAATCTGGTAACCAAGTTGTACCGGGCAAGTGTTTCCAAACAAACGACAAGTGCCCAGGCACAAGTGCTGATTGCCATTTCGATGAGCTCAAAGTTCAAGCAGCCAAAGGGAGCGAAGTTTAGCAAAGCAAGCTTGAGTGCTCGGCTAGTGAAAGCTCAATTAAATAATCACGGTTGGACGTATAATAACCAACAAGGAGTTAGGGATGCCGACACGACCAGCATGGTTCTAACCGGTCTGGCTCGAGGAAAGGTTAATACAACTAACGTCAAGGACAGCTTGCTGAAGGGGCAAAAATTTCTTACTGGTATTGTGCAGCCCAGTGGTGCATTTGGCTACACGTTTAATGGCAAAACAACGCCAAATGCCAATTCAACCGCTGAAGCAATTATTGCCCTATCAAATGATTTTGGCATGAAGAAATATGTGAATAACACGGCGATGAAAACAAGTCAAACTAGGACGCCGCTTTATGCAATGCTGACCTATGTCAATAAATCCGGTTCAATTAAAAACGCAGCTACTCAGCTCTATGGTGTCGGTCAGGTAAATTTAGCGGTTGCCGCTTATAAAGCTGCTTTAAAGAATCGTTCAGTTTACACAATTAATTAATCGCCAAATTTTGAGTGAGAGGTGACAAAACAATGTCAATTACTCGGTAATAAATTACCGAGCTTGTAACTCACACCCCTAACGGGGTCGTAGTGCAAATGTCTGACAACTCCTACCAAAGTGGTTACATCATCGGGTGATTGACAGCACCCGTTTAACTACTAGAGTTTATCCAGTAGCTATTCTTGATTAAATTGCAATTGATTAAAGGCGGTTTCTTTATTCGTTACCCAG
This sequence comes from Lactobacillus kefiranofaciens, assembly GCF_900103655.1. Classification (GTDB taxonomy): domain Bacteria; phylum Bacillota; class Bacilli; order Lactobacillales; family Lactobacillaceae; genus Lactobacillus; species Lactobacillus kefiranofaciens. The sequence goes on along the minus strand of NZ_FMXC01000039.1, from coordinate 9,264 downwards.
TTAGTGCCAAGGAGTTGAATATTCATGGCGCCAATCCGGTCATCGTTGCTGGTATAGCCGCAATGCTGGCAGTGATACTCATGCATTAGTGAAATATTAGTCATCACAAATCTATTTTAGAAAAGAGGTGCGTTGCTCAAGACGCCGATTCCTCTCGGCATTAAAATACCGAGTTTCCTCGTCTAGCAACTCTTATGAAAAAAGCTATGAAAAAAGCAATTGGCTTCATTCTTGCGTTCATTCTCACAATTGGAATCGCTTTTGGTGCCCAACAGGTGATTTCATCGAGAGACGCAGCCCCTAAGCCGACAACTTCTAAACAAGTGACTTCTTCAAGTTCAAGTTCGACCAGTTCAAGTCATCTTAAACAGCCAAGTCACCAGCAAAAAGCAAAGGGTGCAAGCAAAGCAAAACCAAAAGCAGATAGGCGGGCTCAAAAAACAGCCAACAAGCCCCAAACTGCTAGTTCTCAATCAAGCACAAGCCCTAATCGGACAACTGGATCCAGTGCAAAGGCAAGTCCTAACAAGGTCGCTAAAACTAAGCGGTCAAATGTCCCTAAATTTGATAAGCTGGGTAAAATTAACCACAAAGCAGAAACCAAGGTGGTTCAGGATACGCATCATGCGGCTAAAAAGTCGTATAATGCTAAGAATACAATTCAAATCCATTTAACGGTTGATGGATACAAAAAAGTTTTCTATTCGAAGCGGATGCGCGTTAAAAAGGGCGCCAACGCGTTTTCGATTTTAAAGCAAACGAACCTGAAGATTAGTTATATTCCGGGCCCCTCCGTTTACGTGAATGGCATTAACGGCCTCAAGGAAAATGATGTTAAGGCCGGTTCCGGTTGGATGTTCAGTGTTAACAAGAAATTTATTGACCATGCTTCAAACTTAACGAAGCTTAAGAGTGGGGACAACGTTCGTTGGTACTTTACAACGGAGGGGTATTAACTGATTAGATCCCGCTAATATTGATTCAAACAAAGCGACTGCTGCCAAAGGGAGGGATATATTCCTTTGGCGGTGGCATCCCACTTAAAGTTGATGGCAATATCATTGGTGCCATTGGCGTCAGTGGCGGGACCGTTAAGCAGGATCAGGCGATTTGTGAGATTGCTGTTGATATGTTTACGAGGGAGTGTGATTAGGATATGAATCAAGGAAAAATTGAGGAAGTTATTCGTAACATTATTGCTCAAGAAGTTGGAAATAATGTAAGCCAGAAGCCAGTCGTAGCGGGGCAGACTTCCCAAAATGATGGAGATATTTCGCCGTTGCTGAGAGAATTGCGGGACTCTGTTCAGGAGAAAATTCAAACTCGTTCTTCAGATTCTGAGGTAGACAGTTCTTCTCTTTTGGATGACATTACCAAGGACGTTAAGAATCGTTTAGGTTAGCGAGGGATGTTCTATGAGCCGTGATATCGAACGAACAATCCAAGAGTATGTTCCAGGTAAACAGGTGACGTTAGCACACATTGTGGCTAACCCAACTCCTGATATTTATGAGAAGTTAGGAATTCAAACTCCCAAAGACGCATTGGGAATTTTGACCATTACGCCCAGTGAGGCGGCGATTATTGCTGGTGATATTGCTACTAAATCCAGTAATGTGACACTTGGATTTATTGATCGGTTTAGCGGTTCCGTCGTAATCGTGGGTGAAGTTGCGGAAGTTGAATCGGCCTTAAAGGACGTCGTTAGTAAATTACACGATCTTTTAGGTTTTGACATTCCAAAAATTACTAGAACCTAAATCAACCCAGGGGCTCGGCTTTTGACCGCGGCTCTTTTTTCAATTTGATGTAAAAGACTCGTCATCCTCAATTAAATTTGCTATTTGGAACCGACTAAAAATATTGTCTTATGATCCCGGGAAGGGGTGTGTCGATGCGCCACATGCAAGAAATTAATTTGAAGAACGCTTTTAATTGTCGAGATTTGGGCGGCTATCAAACTAGAAGCGGTTTAATGGTCCAGCCAAAGCAATTAATTCGATCCGGATACCTATCTGATTTAGATAATAGTGATCAGCAGGCTCTTTATAATTATGGCATTCGAACAATTATTGATTTTAGATCTCCACTGGAGGTTAGAAAGTACCCTGACCATTATGACAGTCGAACGCAATATTTGAAAATTCCAATTCTAAAGCAGGATTTAACTGAAAGTATGACTAATGTTAGAAATTTAGCGGGTTGGCTGACTGATAAATGGGCGGGATTTCATCAGATGATGCGCATTTACGATCAATTAATTGCCAGTGACGAAGTACAGCGGGCATACCGGCAATTCTTTTTAACATTAGTTGACGCCAATTCTGGCGGGATCTTATTTCACTGTTCAACTGGTAAAGACCGAACTGGGATTATTTCGATTTTGATTTTAGTGATGTTGGGGGTTCCTGAAGAGGTTGTAAAGGCGGATTATCTGTGCAGCAACTGGTTTTCTGCCGTGAGAATCAACAATCGATTAAATGAAGCCAAGTTGGTTAGTGATAATTTAGCCTATCTAAAATCAATTTTTGATCTCTCGACAGTTCGGGAAGATTACTTTCAACAAGCCGTTTCGATGATTAATGACCGGTATGGCAGTTTTGATTCGTATTTTCATGATCGGTTAGGTTTTGATGACGCGTTTTTATTAAGGATGAGGAAAAAATTCTTAGCGTAAATGATATTTCATTTATCCCTTTAATAATTTTAAAGGTAGGACAAAAAGTGGTTTTGCATTCCGGAATGACATCGCGTTTTATATTTTACGATGCAAATATGATTGTAAAGCCGCGTACATAAATAGATTCTTAGCAATTGAATCAGTTCAAAATACGAGGAAGGTGTGAGTGATGATAAATATTGGCGTATTAGTTGGAAGTCTTAGTGAACGATCCTACAGTCAAAAGATTGCGAATTATTTAATGAACGAGTATCAATCGGTAAGGTTCGTTCAGGTGAATTTTGAAATTTTACCATTGTATAATCCTGATTTTGAAAAAGAGCCACCATTAGAGTGGCAAGTATTTCGAAGTGTGATTGACCAAATGGACGCTTTACTCTTTGTCACCCAAGAATATAATTTATCAATTCCAGGTGGATTAAAAAATGCCATTGATGTTTTGTCGGTTCCATCACCAGAGCCTCACATTGCTTATAAACCGGCATTAGTGATTACTGATTCTTCTGGTGAACGCGGTGGCGCAAATGCAAATATCCATATTCAACAGTTGTTACGGTATATTGGGATGACTGTGTTGAATGAATTTATCACTATCAGTAATGTTCACCAACGGTTTGATCCCCAGAACAGACTTTTAAATGAGCAAGTTGCTGCTCAGCTAAATGGGTCAATTAGAAAATTGGTTGAATCGATAGACAAACAGCATTAGACTGCACATAAAAATGGGTGCGAGATCGTTAATCAATAACGAATTTCGTACCCATTATTTTAATTTCTCAGATAATCGATCAACTGCTGGACATTTGCGCCAGTTTTAGCCGAAATCTCAAACATTTTCTCAGCCCCAGCATCCCTTAGCCGTTCGGTAACCATCTCGATTTGCTGATTAGTGGCGATATCTGTTTTTGTAACGACGCCAATCGTTTCCTTAGTGAACATCGTGCTGAAGCCTGTTGGTAAAACAATTCGCGGATCAGTAGCGCTTTGCATCAAGACGATGACGTCGGCTTCAATGGCGGTGGTCATCAGGTTAGAATACATTGCACGATGCTCAACATATTCACCGGGCGTATCGATAACATTATTATAAAACTCAATGGTTTGGGTTTTGTTGTAAGTCATCTGTAGTTCATTGAGTTTCTGAATAAAGGAGGTTTTGCCACAACCAATCGCCCCGATAAACATTGCCTTTTTCACTGATCTTTCCCCCAAATTAATTACTTATCACTTCGCGTTATTTAACCGTATAAACCGAATGCCCCTTCAAAGCCTGCCGATAAGCAGCCGTTGCCAGGTTCACCTGACCGACGCCGATCAATTGACTGGTAGCACCCTTAATTGAACCGGTCTTGTTAACGTAGCCGAGCATTGCCCGCAGTGGGGAGGCGGCTTGCTTGGTGGTGAAGTAGCCATTGGCGTACTTGACGGTTGCTTGCTTTGATGACAGGGCAATGATTGCTTCGGCTGTTGAGTTAGCGACGGTCTTGCCATTGAAGACGTAGCCATAAGCACCTGAAGCGGTGATGTTACTCTTCAAGTAGGACTGGCCCTTCACCAATGCGGTTTTAACGGCACTCAGTGAGGATTTGCTGTGGGCCAGCGCGGCGATTGCCATTGAAGTGGTATCACTATCAACGCTGGCAGCGGTGTTGTTGTAAGCCCAGCCATTATTACTTTGCTGGTCCTTAACCAATGATTTTGCCAAACTGGTCTTGGAGAACTTGGCGTTTGATGGGCGTTTAAACGTTGATGACATGGTCAGGGCAAGCAGAACCTGGCTCTTGACGTTTGGTGTTTGCTTGCTCATTGACTGGCGGTACAGCCCAGATACCAGGTTGACGGCCTTCTTGGCGCCGGCTGGCTTAAACTTGGTTGGGTTTAGGCCAACGGCTTTTAGCCCCTGAATTGCGTTGGCGTAGTCGGCAGCAGTGCTCTTCGAATTGATCACCAGATTGGCCGCGATGCGCTTCTTCTGGGTGGTCGTAAATTTGTACCCCCAGCCCTTTAAGCCAACCAGCAAATCGGCGTAACCGCTAGCGGCACCGATGGTTGGGTTGGCTTTTTTACTAAACAGAGCGGTCGTCTTGCCTGACAATCCGGTCTTGTTTTTAATCATCAGATTCTTCGCGTAACGGTAGTTGGCTTTGATCTTGCTATTTTGATAAGCACGACTGGCGGTCTCAACGCTGGCTGCATTGGCGGTGAAGGCTGGTGCGATACTGCCAAATCCTAATAGGGTTGAAGCAGAGATCATGAGTAGCTTTGATGTTAATTTCATTGATTAATCCATCCTTTTTCTATTGGTTTTTATCCGGTAAAATATTGTATTTGGTGACTAAGCGGTGAAACAGCTTCTCCCATGGTTTGTAAAATAGCGCGATGAGAAAGGCATTGGATGCTGCGTGGAACGTGTCAAATGGAAAGAAACTGGCCGCAAAAGCCAAGATAAAACTCTTGATGGTCAGCGGTGATACGTAGGCCAGGGCGTACCAGAGGTCCATGATCCAGCCAAACAAATAGCCCCAGACGCAGGCAAACACGATCATAAAAATCAGACTATGGGACAATCGGGCCTTCATGAAGAGGCCAGCGGTTAACCCCATTAAGCCCCAGGCGACCATCTGCCAAGGCGTCCATGGTCCTTGACCCATAAACATGTTGGAAACCAGTGCCGTGGTAGATCCTGTGATAAAGCCCAGTTCCGGGCCGAGACTGACACCGCTTAGAATTACGACGAAGCTGGCTCCCTGCACACCAGGAATGGCGCCCAGTGGGACCCGGGTGGCAACCGCCAACGCGATCAAAACGGCGACAAACATCAACGTTTGGGTGCTGATTGGATCGTGTTCGAAGCGCCAGTACGCGGGTAAAAGGCTACAGATTAGGCACATAAAGCTAAATAATAGGTAGTGCTTTCCCTTCAATAAGACAATGAATAGCAGAAAAATAAACATTAACAGTAACGCAATTAATAACCGATACCGGTTGAGTAACGAAGATTGTTTCAAGTAACACTCACCCCCTTTCTGGATGGTTCGCCAGCTTCAGATCGACTGGCAGTAGGGCGTCCTTAACCTGATCACGGGCAATCCGGTTAATTGGCGTGGTGAAGAAAAAGTTATCGGCAAAAAATGATTGCGTGGCAAGCAGCGTGTTGAGATGGCCATCAAACATAAACGTGCATTTGTCGGCAAATTTAGCACAGAATTCCATGTCGTGGCTGGCAATCACAATGGTCATACCGGCTTGTTGGTACTGTTTCAGCAGGTTGCCCACCTGAATTTTGGTGTAGGGATCCAGTCCCTTGGTTGGCTCGTCCAGAACCAACAGATCAGGGGTCGCCATCAGTGCGATTGCTAATCCAACCAGCTGTTGTTGGCCGCCACTAATGTCAAATGGATTTTGTTTCTCAATACGGTTCAAATGAAATTGATTAATCATATGGTCAACTTGGGCCTTAGCGTCTGGCAACCGTAATTCAGCCGCCTGAACTTCCAGCTCCTCACGAACGGTATCGGCTGTAAATTGGAGACGGGGAGTTTGCGACAGAAATGCCAGTTTGGCCATTCGCTGGTTAATGGCCATTTTCCAAACTAACTGGTGGACGAAACGAATTTTGCCGTGCTGCGGCGTCATTAGTCCACAAATCAGCGTTAACAGGGTTGATTTGCCGGAGCCGTTTTTGCCGATAATTGCCAACCACGTACCGGGATTAATCGCCAGGTTCAGGTGATGGAGGACGTTATGTTGGCCGTCGAAGCTAAAGGAAATGTTATTGACGGTTAGAATTGGTTTTTCGGCTGGGGGTAATTGCGCAACCTTGCCGCCGGTCGTCACTGATTGAAATTGAAGATGGTGAGTCCGAATCGCCGACTGGGCATCGGCTACTGAAATCGGCAATTGGGAGGTTCGAATCTGTTGATCTAAGAAGAGCTTGGGAATTGACGGTACGAAATAGGTCAAGTGGGCATCAGTGGCCATTTTTGCCAAGCCGCTGTGGGGATCACCGTCAAAGGTCAGGTGGTGATCCTGCAGGAGAATCATCCGGTTGGCCATGGCTGCTACCGTGCTCAGCCGGTGTTCAGTCAACATAATTGTAATCCCTAATTCTTGATTAATCCGCCCTAAAACGGTGAGAAAATGCTGAGCGGTCAGCGGATCCAACTGGGACGTGGGTTCGTCCAGTAAAATTAATTTTGGGCGCAAGATGAGAACCGAAGCCAGGTTTACCAACTGAAGCTGGCCGCCGGATAATTGATGTATTTGGCGATCGAGGTTTTGATCAAAACCTAAGAAATTTGCCAGTTCGGTAATCCGGCGTTCGATTTCATTGCTGGGACAGCCAATATTTTCTAATGGGAAGGCCAGTTCTTCGATCACCGTTGCCATCACCGACTGGGTTTGTGGATCTTGGGCCACATAGCCGACGGTTTGGGCACTCACCAACTTCGGCATGTCAGCAACCGGTGTTTCGGCAATTTGAACGTCACCAGTTCGGGCTCCTTTGGGCATGAGCTCCTTTTTCAAATGGTTAAGCAGGGTCGTCTTGCCACTGCCGGTATTACCGGCAATCACAATAAAATCGCCGGGGTCAATGGTGAAGTTGACGTCGTCCAGAACGGGGGTTGATTGATCGGGATAGGTGAACGTGAGATGGGTCACGGTAGCTAATTTTTGCATGAACGATAGACCCCCTCTGAGATTAATGGTAGTAAGAATAGGAGTGCCGTGACGACGATGGGCCAAGTATCGCCCGGCGTAAAAATGGTGGTGAAATTGGCGACTGAACGACTGGTGCCCATTGAAAGAATCCGGACGCCGATAGTTGCAACTAGCATGACGGTGGCAATCGTGATGAACAGCAGGTCACTAAACTGCCAGTGATACGAGCGGTAGTGGGTCCGCTTGGCAGCGCCAAATCCGCGGGCGTCCATTAAATTGGCGGTTTCCATCGCAGAAGACAGGGCGTCCTGCAGAAGAATTTCGAAGATGTGGAGCGTCTTTTGGGTGCGGGTCTTCAATGATCCATTAACCACGTCGACGTTGCGGGTTTTTTGCAGGCGCAAAATCCGTTTGAGCCTATCGGTGAAGCTGGTGACCAGCGTAAACGAAATGGTGACCAGTACTGCCAGCCGGGGCGCAATCGGCGAGAACACGTAGATCAGCTTGCTGGGGATCAGAACCGCGTTTAGGACTGAAAAAACAAACTGCATTGCGATCAGGACAATTGCCATCGCAATGCCGTACAGAAATGCCGGATACGAAAATTTGAACGTCAGAATGCCCCATTTGAAATGCCAAAGAATCGGCGGAAACTTTTGATTGAGGAGCGTATTGAAAAATGGAATCATTAATAGAAATGAAACGGCGTATTTCAGTTGGCGCGCCGTCTTTCGGCCGCCAAGGTAGTAGGTGGCTGTGATCGTGAGCGCGATGAACTCAGCCACCGCGACCGCCACGTGATTAAACAGCAGGAGGCAGACGATCAGCTCAGTAAAGTACAGCGTGAGCGCTACTGGATGAAGCTGCGAAAAAAACGTCATCTTGATTGGGGTGTGTGTCATGGAAAATCCCGACTTTCTAAGGGTTAGTAAGTCCTTCCAACAGTATATCATCGTTGCCAAGGGTGGTAAACGGCATATCTTGTGTGGTGGCTAGTATTATTTTGAGGCGTTTTTAAATGGTGAAATTTGCGAACTGATTTATCACCTTTTGGATATTATGTACAGCCTTTTTACACCATTTTTACACTAAATTTACCGTGACCTGCTAAGCTGTCATTTATACGGGTTCATCCGAACAAGCGAGGTGGTTAACACGTAAATAACTTTCTGAAAATCATTGAAAGCAAAAGCTGCAACATCCTTCAAGCAACATCCCGAGGCGGAAAAAGTCATCCGTGTCGGGGCTTTGCTTTGGTAAATTTTATAAGCATATTACTATCTCCCTGGTCGACAGTAGCGCTATACTACTTAGTAGAGAGAAGATTGATAAGCTTCATAGAATTGACCAAGGAGGAATGTTTTATGCCAAAGACTTTGAAGAATTTATTTGCAAGAACCACTGAAAGAAAGAATCGCCGTTCAGGAACCTTGAAAGATGATTTGAATTCACGTCTTTTCTGGAATTCGGTATTGAAAGGCCAACAGAAGTAATCATGGTTAAATTAATAAGTTTTGCGTGACGATCCTCATCAGTTTTCGGACTGAATGGGGATTTTTTGTATGGTGGCTAATACCAAGTGCTAAGTGTATAATTTTTTGCGGTAAGCTGAATAATTAATTAAAAAAGCTCAAGTCCTTTGAATTTGGACTTGAGCTCAAACAAAAAGACCAGTAGTCTGATGTTAAGAACAAAAAACACATTAGAAGCTGGTCTTTTATGGAATCTATTATAACTGATATCGTGAAAATTATTAAGTCTGAAAATAATGTTATTGCTCGTGAAAAGGCATTAATGTGCTACTTCTTTGATTTGATTAGAGAATTAATTAAATTAGCACTAGAAGAAGTTGATGCCGGCTTAGTTGAAGAAACTAAAAAGCAAGGCTATCAGATTGAAAAGAAAAATAAGCGCTCAGTTGT
>NZ_FMXC01000055.1 GCF_900103655.1 Lactobacillus kefiranofaciens | reverse complement strand
GTAGTCTGATAGGCTTTCAAAGCCGGTTAGAAATTGCAATTTTAGCTTATAATTTGGCTTATTGTCTAGAACGATTTAACTAGCACCACGCGTAAATAATAGTCTTTTTATAAAAAATATAACTCTTTGCTCTACTTTTAGAAGTCATTTCCAATTTTTATTAACTTAACATAATAATAATAATTAAATAAACTAGAGTAATTTCTTTTCCATTATGCGACCAAAATCTTTAATTTCTTGTTGATGTTCTGGGTAAACGCTAGTCAACGTTCCTAGTAACTGAAAGATAACTGAAGCTAATGGCTCTGGATAGTCTTCTTTCAATCTCTTATTAAAAGCACTTTTGACACTAGTCATATTGTCTTTAATAACTTCTGATAAGATTCCATTAACTTGTGCGTGATTATCACGTACGAACTCATCTACTGGTAATGGAGATAAACCCTCAACTTGAGAGAATTGGTTAATTGGCCGTCCTGAAGCATTCCATTTCTTACTTGGATAGAACCATTTATTTAAATTTATTGATGAAAATGCTAGTTTCAACCAATTAGCATTTCTCTCAATGTGTTTGTCAATATTGTCGCCACGGCAAATATTTAAAAGACCTTCTTTGACTTGAGCAAAATCAGTGTAAGAAATTGATAAGTAGTTGGTCATTGGTGATTCAACAAAAATGCAATGCCAGTCAGAGCCATTGTTTTGAACAAATTTGCTAACCCTTATCATTGTATTCTGAATTTTCATTTCTGAATAAGAACGATAAAAATCATAATAACCAAACTGCGAAAGTTTTAATAATACTGATTTCTGCTGCGTTTCTGAATTGTAAGTTCCCATAATCATTTGCGCACGCAAAGTTTGGGCCTTATTTATCATAGCTTCAACTAAACTATTCGGGTTTAGCTGTAATTCCTCACAAGTATTGGCTAATATTTCTGCTAAAATACTTGAATCTGAATCAGTATCTTGACAGTAGATTGTTTGATTATCCAAATTAGAGTAAAGAAGATAATCAGCAATTACTCTTCTTTGTCTCAAAGCTGCCAGTTTTTCATTTAACTGTTCTAATTGCTTTTGAGTTTTCTGCACACTAAAATTATTTTTGAATTCTGTATACTGCTCTGTATGATTAAAATCGTTAAATAGAGCTTGGCAGCTATTTAGATCTGATTTTATTTTAGATAGACTTGGTCTGTATGCTTGAATAGCAGCTTTAAATGCATTAAGTGTAGCAACAAAATTAAATTTTCGCTGGAATTGTTCCTGTAAAAATAAGTTCAACAAATCATGAGTTAAGCTTTTTACATGATTAGGATTAAGTGATTTATAAATCATCCCCTCTTGGATACCATTCTTAGGCACAATATACAATATAACTGAGTTGGATTCGATACCTTTTAACTCTTTGACAATTTCTTCTAAATCTTTGTTCATTTCTTTCTTGACTAGATAAAATCTGGTCGTTCCTTTCTTTTAAACAACATTTATATCTACATTCTCATCATACAAAAATTTGAAGTTCTAAAACGAAAGTTAAATGAAAAATAATATTTATAATGTGCAAAATTAGTATAATTGCATTATTAATAAATTTGACAAGGATTAGATAATTTTTATTAAAAACAAAGTATTGAAAATTAGGGAAAATAAAAAAGCTCAAATAATCATTGAATTTTTGTTTAAACTCAATAATAGTTTGGACTTTTTAATTTGAATTGATAATAACAACTTATAAATTTATCTGTCTAGAGTGTTAATTAATACTCCATAGTAAAATATTGTTTTGCTTTTCTTGCATAACATTGCGTATACCATCATCTTGCTTCATCTGTTGTAAAGAACCTAAGACGAATTTACGTTGATTGCCCTTTAATTTTCTAGCTGATTTAACTGCTAAATCAAAGTCATGCTTATTTTGGGCAATTCGTTTTTGACCAGAAATAGCACCCTTTGCAGTTGTTTTTTTATTTAATCTTTCTGAATCTCTTTTGCTCATTCTCTTTAATGGACTAATAACTCTTTTAAGAGATTTGTTATGTATAGCGTAATATTGTAACCCAGAACTCGGAGTCCACGCATTATACTTATGACTTTTAGAAGTAATCAAATATTCTGGGGCACCATTTACGTTTTTAAACTTCATAATTTTGATTACCTTAAATTTAATGTTCTTAATTTCTTTAGGGTTAACAGTCTTAGTTCCTTTAAATAAGGGATTATTTAAAAGTTTTTTATAGTTGTTCTTGCCAACAAAAATAGGCTGTGTTGAAGAATTGACATTTAAAACATAGCCCCATTTGCTAAGTTTTGGAGCATTTTGGATTACGTAATGTTTCTTTTGTTTTGCAGTTACATTAGAGCTATAATTTGAAGCCTTAACTGTAATTGGAGCTGTACCAAGTAGGGTTGCAAGTGTAACTGTAGTGAGTAAAGTTGTCAAAAGTTTATTTGATTTCATTGTTTGCCTTCTTTATTTCTGAGCTAAATTTTATAGCAATTAAAGCAAGATAGTACTTTACTCCATCTTGCTCTAATCCATTCGAAAATAATATTAATACCAATTATGTGCTAACCAAAATCTTTTAGCATTTACCCATGAGCCATAGCGGTTCTTAACATACCGATTAGCTGTTCTTTCTTGATTTGTCTTACTAAGATCACCATGTAAATAACCTAATGATAATTGATAACGCCCATATACGTTACCATTTCTTGCAGTGTAGCTACCACCGGATTCACGTTGTGCAATCCAAGCCTTAGCTCTACGGTTAGCTGGTGATAAATGACTCCAATACTTCACATACAATGAATGTGGCACACGATCATTTTCTTGCGCAAACATATTAGAGTTTTGTGGTAAGTACAGTGGCGTACCATTTTTAATTGGAACATCTGGGTTAATATTGTCGTTTAATTTTTCCAGAACTTCCAAAGAAGTATTATTAGCTGCGGCAACTTGACGAAGAGTTTGATTGTCACGACTTGCAACTGGTGAAATAGACGCCTTAACAGGAACCATTGCATCATTATGACCGACTTGTAAGACGTTAGTGTCTCCAGAATCTCCATTGTTGGTTGTATCGGCCTTTACTTGACTGCTTACAGTAAAAATTAATCCTGCAACAAGGGCAGAAGATAGCCAAAATGACTTTTTATGATTTAAAATATTTTTTAAAACAACTTATATTATATTAATATTACTTGTTATTCCGCAATTTTCTGATTTTAAAATAAGTAAAAATGGCGCTAATTAACGCTATCATATCTAATGGTATGAAAAGTATAATTCCAATTATATTTTGTAATAATAAAAGAGCTATGTTAGCAATTACCATTAGTATTGGTAGTGCTAATACATTCCAATATCCAAATTTCTGCCACAAGCGATAGCGATAAGCCTTATATGCTGGTGTAACACTAATTCCTAATCCTATAGCAATCAAAATTACATCAATCCAACCTAGGTATGACATATAATTCTCCTTATTTTTTAAAAAGTATGGAAAGAAATATTAGGTGCATCCATGTAGATTTTGCTATGACGATGTCTTCTATTAAAGTTAGCTAATCTATTAGAAGTAGAATCTGTGTATGCTCCTAACGCATCACTTAATGTACTAGCAATTTCATGACCTGTTACTTGAGCTACCATACTTACAATAGTTGCAATACCTGATGCTGTACTCAATTTGCTTCTAAACCAATTAACTGCAGCATTTGAAGTAAAGTAAACTCTTACTCCCCACCAAAAACCATGTACATAACAACCTCTATGTATTCTTGTAGCTCCTCTGAAGCCTGAAGCAAACATTACATAAGGAGATTGATGTGCTATTTCTTTAGTTTGGGGATCAACGATCAATCTATCTTTAATAATAGCTTGATTTGTCTTTTCAATTTGCTTTTTTACAGAATTGAAAACATTATTAGGCAAAAGGTTTTGACCTTGTTGAGTAATGTAAAATTGATTATTTTTAACTTCAACATACTTATCTGCTAATTCAATATCAGATTGTGAGAGATTAGAAGAAGTTTGTTGATTCACATCAACTTGATCTGAATATGATTTACTTGTTTTAACACTATCAGCGTTCACTGAATTTGAAAGCAATGGTAAAGCTGTACTACTTAACATTATTCCAGCTAAAAAATCATAGTCTTGTTCTTTAGTTTCATTTTTGTCCTCTTTTCTTTAAGTTATTCAGGTAAAACAGGATATCCAACAATTATCATAGTTATTATTCTCCTTTCTTTTTCTTTGTTCTTACTACCTACATTTTTATTTTATGACCAAAAAAATAATTTTGGATTATATCCCTTCATAGGGGAATTAGTCTGGTAAATTATCACTTATTTTTTATAGTTTGATTGTTTTAAAAGCTTTTTGATCTCTAAAGCTTGACTGTTGTTGGTATATATTAAATGAAAATATAAAGTTAACTCTTTAAGCAGGCACAACTCTGGATCTGCAGTAAGATTTTCTAACCATGCTAAAATTTTAAAAGCAATCTTATCTGAATTTTTAAAATACTTTCTTAAAATGTACAAATAATTAATCCCCACTGTAGCTAATCTTCTCTGCCTAGTTAAGCTTTGTTCATTCAACTTTTTATATTTTCTAATTAACATCATTATTAAAGGAGTTATATCATTTAAATTATCTTTACGAATAGAATTACTTAAAATAGTAATGGCATTATCATCATTCATCCATTCTTGATAGTTAAAAAAATCATGCATAGCTTGTTTGATAGATGCTGTGTCATCACCTGAGTTTAATATATTTATAATTAAATCAGCTCTATCTTTTAATTCAGTTGAGATATGCTTGTCAACCAAAATTTGTCTCTTTAAATTTCTAGCTTTTTTTACATCATTATTATAAAAAGCTTGATTCAGTTCTTGAGATATTTCTTGGCTGATCATGTCATATTTTGTCGGAAAATATTTTTTAAAAAAGTTAGCTATTGATACTCCACGTAATTGTAGGATTAGTATTAAATCATCCACAAAAATTCTGTTTTGTCCTTTTTCCATTTTGGAATAATGTGTAATAGTTATTTTACTTCCCTTGATCATTTGAGCTTGCGTTAATCCTAGTGATTGTCGTAAGCTTTTTAAAGCTTCTCCGATTGTCATAAATTTTGCTTTCTATTTTTTAATACGGGCAATTAAAGCACATTAGCGACTAAAAATTGTTAATTTAAATTACTAAATTCGATCTTAGAATTATTGTGTAAATCTTAAAGTTGATTAAAATTAACTTGGTCTAATAACGCTTCTCTCCTTTCTTGCTCAAGCCCCAAATATCTTAACGTCATTGCTTCACTAGAATGATTTAATAGTTTCATTACCAAAGCTGTATTGTGATTAGTTTGCTGATAAACCATAAATGCACCTGTTTTTCTCATTGAGTGAGAGCCAATCCAATTAACACCAATTTTCAATCCAGTTTGATGGCAAATTCGGTAGAAGCTGTTTTCTCTAATTGGAACATCTTCACCTAATCTACGAGAACTAGGAAAAAGCCATTCTGAAGAAAACAATTTCTTGTAGGGATGCTTTTGTTGATATTCCTGAAGCCAATCATAGTAATCTTCTAACACATCTCTAATCGGATTTAAATAAAGTCGATTTTGTTTTTTGGTTTTCTTATCAACGATAAAAGCATTTTTCTTTACTCTGCCATTTGATTGAAAAACTTCACTTTTTTTCAAAGCTAAAACATCACTTACTCTCAACAGAGTAGCTTTGCCTGTTTGAAAGATAGCATAGTTTCTTTCTCCCATACTAGAATCTTCACGTAAGTGCTTAAGAAAATTTTTCAAGATAATTGGATCAGTAATTGGTCTTGTATCTTTATGTTTCAAGTTGAAAATCTCCCTTTTTATTAGTTTTATAAGCCACATTTTAGATATATCCTAATAGATTAGGCTTTTTGCTTATTATGTAGAATTATTAGCTTATAAATAATTATACTACATAGTTGGGGAGCGTAAAATGACGTTTGACGGTAAATTGCACTCGACAGCCATCTATGTAGAAAAACTATATTATTCTACATAGTCAGAAAGTACAAAAAAGAATGCTAATTTCCCATAAAAATAAGAATTAGCATTCTATTGCATTAAATGATTAATTATTAATCTCTGTAATCGAACTTGACCTCAGAATCGTCCTCTCAGCATAGTTGAATTAGCCTTAAAATTAGCATAATTATTTTACCTATTCTAGTCCCACCATATCATTCACGAAACCTTGGAGTTTGTCTAATAGCTGAATATTTACGTGATTAACAATTTCTCCATTTCTAGATTCAAAGTCAAAATTCTGAAGTTGCCATAAAACAACATAACCTTTTACTCCAGTGCCATTACTGCCTGGAATTAATATTGGCTCGTAATGTGGGTTGCCTTGATATTTATCTGAAGTAGTAATCGGCATCCCTATAAACATATGTGTTGATTTATTATAGGCACTGGTACTCATTACCACATAATGTCTTCTAATATTACCTTTATGCGGATTATGGCCACCCATTTCATGTCCGGAATGAGGTTCTGCATCTGCTTTAACAATATCTCCCTTTTTCGGATAAATCATTAATCAACTACCTCACGTCCCACTGGTTTTACTTATTGTAGTTCCACGTCATTTTTTATGTCTTTTTGATAATCATAATTTTGCCATTCTTTGGTTGCAAAAATATTTTTCTTTTTCTTCACGACAGGTGTAAAAACTATATTCATCCCTTCATTTTTCACAGTATACTCTTTACTAGTAATTATTATATCTTTAGGAACTGTTAAAGTTTTTGAATTTCCAACTTTTCTTAATTTTACAGTCATAGTTGTACGCCTCTTTCTTTTTTTGTATATATTTAGTATACACAAAATTACAAAGAAAGTAAATTATGTTTTAACGTTACCTCAATAGATGGGGAGATATTCTTTGTTCTTTCTCCTAGCTATTTGTCCTTATTGCATAAAAAATCTAAATATTTTAAATAAATTTAGCATTTTTCTTTTTTGCGAATGTAACTGCTGAGAAAACTGTATATAATAGCTCTTGGCCCCCCTTTAGAAAAGGAAATTAGTTTTCTATGAAAGGAATTAATAATGGATAATAATTCTCAAGTCTTTTTTACCGTAAGTATAAAAGAACCAAGCAAGAATGATCAAGAGACCCTCATCAGTAATGATGAGCTACCAGAACCATTAACTGCGAATTTTTGGGTGCCGGATGTTGAAGTCCTGGTAATTGTGAATGAAGACCATTCGGCGCACCTTCAATTTAAAAGTAAAGACATTAGATTTTCAAATCAAATGAGTCCCGGTTTGTATATTTTTAGCGAAATGAATGAGGAAGCTGATAACGTAATTAAACTTAGCTATGTTGTTGACAGCGAAACTAAAAAGCCAAAATTATGCTTTAAATATAATGCATCTCCTGCTCCAGACAGTTCAGTTTATTTTGAAGAATATAAAAAAGACATTCAATATTTTGAAATTAATTTAAAGCCAAAAATAGAGCAATATTTTGATGAATTAATTAATGCAATTGAAAGGTTCATTCGTATTAGAATGAGTATTACCATTAATAACTGGAGCTAAAATACAAACTTATCTAATCAACATAAAAGAGTCTGGAAAAAAACTCAGAAATTAAAAAATCTTACTAAATCACGGCATTAACAAACCTTGATTTAATAGGATTTTTATTTTTAGTAAAAGTTTAAGACTGGTTAAAAATAGACTTTTTTCCAGACACAGTATGAAAAAGAATGCTGATTTTTGTAAAAAACAAGAATTAGCATTCTATGGCTTTAAATGATTAGTTATTAGCCTTTATAAATGAATCGTGCCTTAGAATTACTCTCTCAGCATATTAAAAATTTACTATTCATTACTCATCTTTTCCTGATGTTTAATTAAATTTTTTTGGCTGTCTTTCAACTTAAGACCTGCTTCAGACAAAGCATTTGTCCAACTTCCAAAGCGTCTAATATAAGTGGCTTGTCGGTTTATTTTCTTACATTTGCAATAATCTTTAATTGTAGGTGTTCTACCTAATCGGTTAGCTACAGTCTTTAAATCAAATAATAGTTGCTCATTAGTAAGTAAATCATATTTTTCACATAGAT
>NZ_FMXC01000032.1 GCF_900103655.1 Lactobacillus kefiranofaciens | reverse complement strand
CAGTATTCCAGCCATTTCTAGCATCAGGATCATAGCCTAAAAAGGCAGTCAGTTCAGCTTCTAACAAGTCATTAACAGCTTGTTGGATTTCATGACGAAGCAAATCATTAATTTTATCTTGATTGAATAGAGCTTGAGTTATATTTTTGGTAAAATCATTCATGAAGGAGTTCTTCTTTCTGTATGTGTTTTTTGTTCAAACCAATCATACGAGAAAGGAACTCCTTTTTCTAATGTTTTAGGAAATTAAATTAAGGAATAATTCATCCTTACACAAACTATTTTACGGTCTCGAAAGGATATATTTTATGAACCGAGTAATTACATACGGAACCTTTGACTTACTTCACTATGGGCATATAAATCTTTTACGAAGAGCAAAAAATACGGCGATTATTTGATCGTCGCACTTTCAACAGATGAATTTAACCGTGAAAAGGGTAAGAAAAGTTATTTTAACTATAACAAACGAAAATCTCTTTTAGAATCTATTAGATATGTTGATTTAGTCATTCCAGAAAATAATTGGGATCAGAAGATAAATGATATGCATGAATATCATATCGATACTTTTGTCATGGGCGATGACTGGAAAGGAAAATTTGATTTCATTAAGGACGAGGGCGTAGATGTTGTTTATCTACCTAGAACCCCTGAAATTAGTACAAGAAAAATAAAGAGAGATTTGAAACTTTAGTAAGATACACTTTATTACTTATAAAGTGATATTTTCTTTTTATAATACTTTAAAAGCATCTTTGCATTTTCAGTAGTATCATAGCCCTTTTCCTTTAGCTTTTGACAGTATGAATTTGATCTTAGTTCACGGTTGTTAGCTATAGGTATTTTTATCTTTTGGACCCAATCTTTAGGAGAATCTAGTCTTTCAAAAGAAATGTTACTTACAAGATCATTTTCTGAAGAAATTATATTAGATACTACAGCATCTAATCCGGACGCTGTCGTCTCTATTAAAGTATAAGGCTGCCCTTCATATAAAGATGGAAGAAGAAATAAATCCATTGCATTCAGCCATCCCGAAGTATCACTTACTGCACCAGTGAAGAATATATGTTTACGCAAAAACGCATCACTATCGACACGTTTTTTTATTTTTTCAAAATTCACGCCACTTCCAACTAAGACTAAATAATAATTATCGCCTAGCTGTTTAATCAGATCTAGCAAAACAACCTGATTTTTTTGTCTATTAAATTTTCCCACATTTCCCAGCAAAATATCGTCTTTATTAAGTTTAAGTGTTTTTCGATAGTTTTCTCGCAGACTTTCATCAAAATGAAAATGTGACAAATTTATTCCATTTCTTATAACTAAAAATTTTTTCTGATGAAATAGCCACTTGCCCGCAGCAATGTTACATGCTACACGTCCATTGACTGTTAAATTAAAGATAGGACGTAATAATTTATTTATATTCGTATGATCGGCAGTTGTATTATGGCTATGAGCTATACGAACTTGGATTCCTGCAATCCATGCGGCCAAAAGCTCAACTGACATTGTAGTACTGTTACCATTTACATGAACAATATCATATTTTTCTTTTTTTAAAACTTTTATTAATTTCCAGAAGTATATTTGTGGCGAATTATCTCGCATGGGAAGTTCGATTAGTCTTATTCCTTTTGAAATTATTCTCTTTTTAAGGGCTTTTTTCACTTTATTAGGAGCAATAATAGCTACGTCTTCTCCCCACTTAGAAAAAAGATAACTATTATTTAAGATGAATGTAGATATACCATTTTCTTCTAGATTAACAGTATTAATCAGTGCAATCTTCATTTTTCACCTAAAGTTTAAAATCTACGAGATTATGTCGAGTTACCCGTTGATCCTTAGGAGGCAACTCTCTCCAATTACCATAATCATTTACTAGCATTTGTTCATAATATTTAGAAATCAAGAAATTGTGATTTTCAAATTTATGATCCTCAGCTTCATCAAAAAACTTTCTGCAATACACATCTTTTTTAGCGTATGTACTTGGAAAAATTCTAACCTTTTTAGTTTTTTCTTTATCATACTTACACATTATGTCAAAGGCCTTATTCCTAATCTTTTTAGTATTATTTGGAATAAGATATTTAATCAGACCAGCAATTATTTTCTTTTTTCCTTTTCGTGCTTTAACAGATAAATACTTAGCCATAAACATATGTCTTAAGAAAATAAAGCTATTAAATTGTTTTTTGTCTTCGGATTTCTTATCACTTACATTATCAACAGGAAATATATCTATAAAAACTCCATGATTAATATTGTACTCAGCCAAATATGACTCCTTAAATAAGGTATTGTTAATTCGAATCTTATCAAACAAATATAAATACTCTGGATCAGTGCTCATATCTTGATAAAAATACTTGGAAGGTAATTCTGTTTTACAAATTAATTTAAACTTCTCCAAGTCATCCCTTAGCATTGCTATATCCACATCATCCCAAGGAATAAATACATTATGGCGAATCGCTCCCAATAATGATCCACCAATTAAAGTATATTTAATAGAGTGTTTTCTGCAAATCTGATCAATTACTGTCAGTGCTTCTAATTCTAAAGAGTGTATAGCTTTTAATTCATTACTCGATAACACTTTTTTTTGCATAAAAATCCTGAATTCTTTTAAAACTAAATTTTATTTTTTATGATGTTTATTGCATTTTTCAACATTGAAATGGCAATTTTATTCTTCAACAAAACCAAAATTGCACCGTATATAAGAATTGAAGAATTTACTGAAAAAATCGTTACCATTATCATTGAATTCCAACTCCATTGACATAGTAAACAAACACCTACTATCCCAATACAGCCGATAATTGATTCTAAAAGATTTTTTAACGTTTCTTTCTTAAATATAATTGGCTTAATAATATCTCTGCATGAATAACCATTCATTATCATTACACTCAACTCTGCCAACACTGTGCTTAATGAAGTGCCGTCATACGACATTGTAGGTATCAAAACGAAATTTAAAATTATATTAATTACCGCCGTTACTAATGTATTTCTTAAAACTTTATTTTCTCTTTTAGCTGGAATCAATACACAATCCGAAAAAATCCAACTAAAAATTGAGAAAATAATCGCCCACGTAATAATTCGAAGTGAATTTACAGATGGCAAAAACTTTTGACCAGCAATTATTAAAACAACTTCTCGACTTAGCATTAATAGGCCAACCGATGCAGGCAATACTAACACACCTAAAGTGTTAATTACTCTAGTCAATACGTCATTATACTCTCTTCTCCTTCTTTGCCCCCATAGCATAGCTAACCGAGGTATTGTTACTGTTAAAACAGCAGAAAGTAGACTTTGTGCTATCTGATATATTTTTACAGACGTACTATAAATCCCAACTGCATAATCATTCTTCATCAATCCAAGAATAGTATTATCTGAATAAACATATATAGTTACAGCAACCGAAGAGGCAAAAATAGTCAATATTGGTTTTAAATGATATTCCCATCTAGTATTCAAAGTTAAACGAATATGAATAAAACTTCGAGCATGTACAAAATTAAGGAAATTTGAACCAACACTAGCCAACACGGTTATAGCAGCATATATAAGATAATCTGACGGTCTTTTTACAAAAATAAATAATAAAATTATCGATAGGATTTTAAAAATTATACTTCTGATAGTAATGTAGGTATAATCTTCATAAATCGTATAAATCCATTCAGTCCCTAAAGTAGTAAATAAAATTTGGATACTAAAAATCAATATACAAGCTACATAATTATTTAGATTTTTGAATATTACTAAGCTCAATAATAATAATATGTATGCAATTACGGTAGCTAATATATTGATACTAAAAACTTCGCTAGAAAACTCCTCAATTTGTTCCTTATTATCTCTATACTTTGCACCCTCACGAACTGCATACGTAGCAATTCCTAATCCAGCAATTAATATAAAATATCCAATATATGTATTAGAAAAATTATAAATTCCTATTCCAGAGACAGATAAAACGCGAGAAATATATGGGAAAGTTACTAATGGAAATAGTAAATTTAAAACACTTCTTAATCCATTTAAAAAGGCATTTAATCCCAAAGATTTTTTGCTCATGACTTTCCTTTCTTAAGATTTTTGAGTCTTCTTAAAATCTTTCCAATCATTCCAATAGTTACAAATAACGGATAACATTTTTTGAAAGCCCAAATTTCAATCTTATATCTGGTATTACAATCCTTCATATATATATCTTGATTCAAAAACTTAATTAAATCTGGATATAATTGAATTTGAGATTTGTTTAATCTATGAAAAAAGGAAATAGCACTAATTAGAGTCTCTCTTCTTAATTTTGTACTTAGGGAAGAATAATTTGCTTTGAAAAAAGTATACATTTCATAATGAGATAACGCAGAATCCTTTAATTTTTTTGTTGAAAGATTATGAGTCAATCCATTTTCCCTTATTCGATATAAATATAGAGTTGTATTTTCTAATCTAAAATGGGTAGCTTTATCATACAATTTATATATAATAGCCAAGTCTTCAGTGTATATACGATCCTCAGGGAATGCTATTTTCTTAAATAGCTCTCTTCTAAAAATTTTATTCCATGGAAAAGTAGCAAAACGCTCATCTAATAACGTGCCCATAGCTTGAAATTTTGAGATTCTTTTACTATCGTCTATTCTATTTAAACTGCAACTTTTATCGATATTTTTTTTCTCTTCAAAGCGTAAATAACCAAATATTAGTACATCAAGATTGGAGTAACAAGTTAGGATCATTTTTTTTATGTATTCTAAACTACCTTTTCTAATAGCATCATCACTATCTACAAACCATATCCAATCACCAGTACTTTTTGATAATCCATAGTTTCTAGCTCTAGATACTCCCGCATTTTCCTTATCAAAAATCCTAATTTGAGAATATTTAGCTTGATATCTCTCAGCAATGGTTCTACTGTTATCGGTGGAACCATCATTTACAATTATTACTTCAACATTCTTCAAATCATTCTGAATTATACTGTTTAAACATATAGCAATATAGTTTTCAACATTATACATCGGAATTATTATACTTATTATCGGCTTTTTATCTACCATTTTTTAGTTTATTCGCTATTTTCCATTTCCACATAATTCTAAAATAATGAGGATTCAAATCTTCCCGTTTTAGTTTTTTAATATAATTCTTCGACACATCAACTGGTAAATCTAACAAATTAAATTCATTCGGTATTATACTAAACGCTTTTGCCTTTAATACATTTGAACCTAATTTCATTTTTCTCTGCTGCAAATGGACATATAAAAAGCTTTCCTTTTTTAAATTATTATTGTTAATTACATATCTAACTATATTATGTCCATCCCAAATGCATATAGATTTCTTATAATTTTCGGTATAGAAATCATCTGTATAATAATCATATATTACATTTTTGAATTTTGTTGGTGTAACACGTGGATTATATGACCAGTCTGCATGAAAAACGTTATATCCATTTTTCACAAAGATAGTATCTATATTTTTCTTTCCATTTCCAGTTTCATCAAATACTTCAATTTTATCTGAAGTTAAGGCTTTCTTATAGTAATATTCTTTATTTACAGGCTTTAAAAAAGCTCTATTTATCTCAAAACTGTTTTTAAATAAAACCATATGTCCTAGGGAGAATATTTTATCGTATTTATTTAAAAAAGATAATGGTAATTGCTCATCTAGATTTCCCATAATAGTATCTATATCACAATAGCCCCAGTAAGAATATTGTCTAATTAAATCCTCAAACAGATATCCATATGTAGGTTTAAAATCACACAATTTTTTTGGATATTCCAAAGCTAATTTTTCTTTAAACTTTTTCTGTGCAAATCGTTTAAATTCATTCCATTCCATAAAGATTTTCTTAACATTTTTAGGATATGAAAATCCTCTATTATCATTCGTTATAATTAGCCAATCAAATTTCTTATTTGGTGCACAACTATTCAAAAATAATTGGAAATAATTGGGAAGTTTTCCAAAATATGGAATTATAAAACATGCTCTTTTCATTTTAATCCTTCTTCATTAGTGTACGTTATCAATGTTGAGAATGGCGTTAATAAGAATATGTTATATTCTAAGGAATAAAAGTGTTGATCTATTAAACTATCTAAAACTATAGCAAGTAAAACAAATGGAACTATATATTCTTGTTTCTTTAAACACTTTTGGACTAAATATCTATAACCTAATCCTACAAGAATTAATAATACTAATCCATACGATAGCAAAAATACATAAAAACTATTGTCAATATAAAACCAGCCTTTGAAAAAAGAAGAAATATTAGTATAAATATCTTGCCCCCAGATAGAATATCCCCAAAATTCAATCCCCATTCTATTATTTGTTAATCTAGCCGAAGTAATTTGATTAATAAATTCAAGCACCGAATTATTTGGATATCTGATAAAAAGTTCCGTTACTAAATACGATAATAATGCACCTATAAAAAAGAGATTTTTAAGAATTGATTGTGTAAATTTAGAAATTTGAAAATCAGATTTAAAAATTTTTCTTTTTAGGAAGATAGTATACGGTATAAGTAAAAGTAATGTGAGACTTCCTAGTCTAGAACTACTTTCCACTAAAGTTATTATTGCTATAACAAATATTAATAAGTATAAGGAAGTATTATTACGTCCTTTCATCAAATTTAAATAGATCTTGGATAAAGTAATATATACTATCAGCTGAACTAAATCCGTTGGCATTCTATATCCAAACGTCTTTCTTCCTTGAAGTACCTGTCCATCTCCAACCAAACCTAGAATATAAGCTAATAACATTATTAGCAACACACTACAGGCAACTACAAAAAAAGTCTTCAATATTTTCTCAAAGCGTATGTGATAGGCACTTAAAATAAAGATAATATTAACAATTAAAGCATAACTATAATTGTGCTTAAAAGAAATTATAGAGACAATAGTTAAAATAATTATAAAAATAATTACTTCTATTTTCTCAAGGGTAAGCCTATTTACTGCATAATATAATTCACGAAAATCTATAATAAAACTAAATATGGAAATAAAGATGCCCAAATATATTAAAAAATATCTTCCATGTAATGGTACAGGTAATAATGTATGTCCTAAGAGCTGACCAACTAAAAATAAGGCTAATCCCAGACAATACAATCTCTCCCGCTCAAGTCTTATTTTCATTTACGTTCCACCATCTTTTGCTTTTTACAATAATTCAAAAATTCTTTATATGACAAAAACTGAGTATTGGAATTATTCAATTTTTTTAAGCTTTTATCAAAGTTTCTCATTAATTCTAATTGAGCCCTATACTCATTAAATATTTTAGAAGGTCTAAATAAAAAGAAATACTCATCCATCTTTTCTTCTGGTGGATAAGTCTTAAATCTTTTCTTGTACTCTAAAACGTATTCTACTGCCTCTTTTAATTGGCGTTTCTCTCTTTTATCTCTATATTCTTCAAGAGTCATTAGTTTTCGAGCGGGATTTCCTGCATATACAGAATTAGAATCAACATTTCCACTTACAACACTATTGGCACCAATTATTACATTATCACCAATATGTGATCCACCTAGAATTGTAGCGCCCCATCCTATAAATACGTTATTGCCTATTACAGTTTTACGTTGATTTCCATAAATAATTCCATATTTTTTCTTCAACACAGACCAACTGTAATCATGCGTTAATATAGTTACCGGACCCGTTATTTGAACATCATTTCCAATTGTCAAAAGATGCGGATTTTGTACATCAATTGTTGTATTGAATGGGCGAAAAATTTTTATATTAGTACCTAATTTAACTCCGCTATTTCTTAAATGTGTTAAGTATGTTTCTTCAGTAGCCTTATATCCAAATAAAATAGTCTTAATTTTGTCTTTTATGCTCATATTACAACCTGTATAAATCCTTTAATCTATTTTTTTGATTTTATTAGCGGGGATGCCTCCAACTACTGTATGAGCAGGAACATCATGCGTCACAACGGCTCCAGCTGCAATCACAGCACCTTCTCCAATATTAACACCCTTAGTAATAGTAACATTTGCACCAATCCACACATGATCTTCAATATTAACAGGTGCAGTAATTAAGTTCCCATGAACCCCTTTTTTATCAACAAAATGATCATGATCTACAATCACTACATTATTAGCAATATTTACGTGATTACCTATATTTATCTTCTCAACTGCAGTAATTGAAGAATACATAATCCCCAATCGTAATATTCGCTCCTTCTACTTCTTTTATATATAGTGGACCTTGACTCATTAAGAATTTTCCAATTCTAAGATTAGAATTGCTTTGCAAATCTATTTTTAGTTTACCTCGAATTGAATTTATAATACTCAGCTGGATTTTCTTAAGATATCTATTCTTAAAAAACAAAATAAAAATATAGCCTTAATTCCTAATATTATTTTATACATCATTCTTAAATAACTTGAACCTTAATTAATATAGAAAGTATTAAAATGAACTTATGTTTAATAAGCAAAACGAATAATCTCTGTCTTATAGCTAACTTATCAATTGGATAATTTTTTATCACTTCATTTAAGTCAGCATTTGAACAAATTTCTCGAACATTTTTAATTATTTTCCTTATTGGCATAAATTCTAACTGAGATAATGATGATCGAACATTAATAAATAGTGTCTTAGCTAATCTTAGACGCGCTTCTGTAAATGACTTATTAGCCAAATTCAATTTACTAAGTTTATCTACCATATACATAAAGAAATATATACTTTTTTCAAATCTATCTGGTCGGTAACTTTTAGATAGAGATTTTGGATTAGCTCTATAATAATATGCACTTGAATTAATAATTCTTACTCCTTTTGCAAATTTATAATAGTCCGAATCCCACACAATATCTTCAGAAATCAGTTTACGTTCCGAAGCAAAAATGATCGAATTTTTTTTAATAATCTTACATGAATACAGAGAATTCCAAACTGATGGCCGAAAAGAGTTATGTTTATTAGGGCTACTTCCTAACATACTAACAAACAATTTTTGATAAATACTTTCATGCCTAAAAATAGATTCAGTATATTCACGAGTATAAAGAACTTCGCCATTATCCTTTACTTTGGAATATCCTCCGATTACTGTATCTATACTTTTACCATCTAGACCAGCAACTAGTCTTTTTATTGCATTCTTTCCTAAATAATCATCACTATCTACAAAAGTTACATACTCTCCCTTTATTCTTTCTAATCCATAGTTTCTAGTGAATCCCAATCCTGAATTTGCTTTATGAAAAGAATAAACGAATGAGTATGTTTCAGCATAATCATCACATATTTTTCCGCTACTATCAGTAGAACCATCATCTATCAATAATATTTCAATATTTTGATATGTTTGATCAACTAATGACTCTATGCATTTTCTTAAATATTTTTCAACGTTATAAATCGGAACCACAATTGAAACTAATGAATTCATTTAATTTCCCTTTCAGATTATTTCGCCAATCCATCCACAATTTTCTCTAGCTTTTCATTAAATTGCTTATTATTACTACTTTCACCGACATTTTTAGTTTTAGCAATTTGATCATAATTATCAATTGTTGTTTTTAAATCATCAATATCGTATACAGGAATGATATTATTCATTCTCTCTGCAATCAACTTGGTAAACTCAACTTGATGATTATTTACATGCTCATGAAATTTTTCTTGTCTTGGCACTACAATCGGAACTTTTCCAAATTGCAAAGCCTCGATAAAGCTGGAAGGACCACCATGAGTAATTACAATTCGTGCATCCCTTAACGCTTGTTGCATTTCGTCAAAAGACATCATTTTATGCGCTTCGCAGTTTTTAGGAATATAAGTACTGAAACCTATTTGGATAATAACCTTTTCTTTAATATCTCCACTAGCCACTAAATCATCGACTTTTTTTATAAGACGATTAAATGGCTGCTCGTGTGTCCCTACTGTAACAAAGATCATTAAAAAATACTCCCTAAATTAATAGCCTTAGGATAAACTTTCTTCATTTCTTCCCATTCGACAATAAATCGATCTGTAATTGGATAAACAAGTTTCCCAGTTAAAGTTGGCTTATCATAGCGATCAAAAACCTCAATATAGACTGTCTTAGCACCCATCAATTTACCAATATAAAAAAATGGAACTGCTACTGCAGCTCCACTAGAAATAATAACATCAGGACGTTCTTTACGGAGTACTTTAATAGCTAAGAAAGTATTTTTAATTAGATTCTTCAGATTACGATTAGTAGGATAATGACATCCATACATCTTCTCACCTTTAAGTTTGCTTCGAGCATCTTCCTTGTCAAAAGTTACCCAAAACCGATCTTTATTTTGCCAAAAAGGTTTTAACATGTATAAATGCGTTAAGTGTCCACCACTAGACCCAACTAAACAAACTTTCATAAAAGATGTACTCCTTAATACGCTCCATTAGGATGAATAACCACCCCAATAGTTTTAATAATCAACTTTAAATCTTCCAATATTCCAGAATGGTTGATATACACGATATCAAGCCAAGCCATTTCATCAAAGTCAGCTTCGTTACGTTTAGTAACTTGCCACAATCCTGTACAACCTGGCATAACAAGCAATCTCTGCTTATCATAGTCAGTATATTCTTCTACCTCTGATGGTAAAGGTGGACGTGGTCCAACTAGTGACATATCACCGGTTAGGACATTCCATAATTGTGGCAATTCATCAAGACTGTACTTACGAATAGTATGACCAATTTTAGTAATTCTTGGATCATCCTTAATCTTGAACATCGCACCATTAATTTCGTTCTGATCTTCCAGTTGATCAATCATTTGATCTGCATTGACAACCATTGAACGAAACTTCCACATCTTAAATGGTTTTTCATCTTTACCAATTCTCTCTTGTGAATAGAATGCTGGTCCACCGTCTTCATGTCTTATTTTTATTATTAAAAATAAAAATAATGGAGACAGTAGAATCAATCCGACCGCACTAGCAATAATATCAAACAATCTCTTCAATACGTGATAAACATACCGCCCATGCACTTTGACCGGATTAACTTTTAGTTTCTCCATTACCATCATTTTTTCTCTTACCCTCAATGTCATATATTTATAGTACCTTTCTGTAAAATAAACACACTTCTTATTTAATATAGCACAAATATTCAGCTAATGCCACAAATCTGCAGATTTGCAGATTAAAATAGCCAGAATTTTTTCTTTTTGCCAAGTGGCTGCCAATCTAGCTGCACATTGTCCCCATTTACAAATGCGCGAGCATTATCTTCATATTGCTGAGCAAGATCACTCCTGAATTCCTTGCTCAGCTTTTTTAATGCTTCACTATATTGATATTGTCTCTTTGGCAAATCGTGCGCATCCGAAGCGAAGCAGGCACATTGGCCTGCTTTGATAAACTTGCGTGACATTTCTTCAATTTTTTTGCCAAAGGTTCACATGTAAGAACTAGCAGTAATTTGCACTAAGCATCCCTGCTCAATTAATTCTTGCAAGATAGTTGGCTCTTCCAGAATCTTCTTGTTACGCTCTGGGTGCACCACAATTGGTGTAATCCCGCGCTGCATTAATTCAAAGACCATATCTCGCGTATAAGCTGGTACATCGTCACTTGGAAATTCCAAGAGCATGTATTGTCCATCCACATCTAAGAAAAGAATATCGTCATCATCTAATGCCTTAGGCAAGTCTCCAGAAATTCTGACCTCTTGCCCAGGAAACACCGTTAACGGAATCTTGGCATCGTCTAACATATCCTGAAAGTTTTCTGTTAAACGAATAACGTCTTTCTTATGATTGATATACTTGCCATTAAGCATGTGCGGCGTGCAAACTGCATGAGTTACCCCATCCGCAACTGCTTCTCTAGCTAACTTGATTGATGTTTGCCAATCTTTGGCACCATCATCGACGCCCGGCAAGATATGGCAGTGAATATCAACTAAAACCATTTACTTTTTCAACCTAGAAAATATTCCTTTTTTCTTCTTTGCGTCTTCTTCGCCGTAGCCATATCCATAACCGTAGCCATATCCATAACCATAGCCGGCATTATCAGAACTAATATCGTTCATAATGAAGCCTAATACCTTGGCCTTAGAGAAGTTAAGCATTTCAACAGCACGTTTAATGGCAGCCTTTTGTGTTTTACCTTGACGTACTACTAAGATAATGCCGTCTAAGCGACGAGCTAATTCTTGCGTATCAGATACTTCAATCACTGGTGCCAAGTCGATGATTACCATGTCATAGTGATCTTCAACTAAGCTGATGAAGTCTTGCATTCTCTTAGATCCAATCAATTCTGATGGGTTAGGTTGTGTAGGACCAGCAGGTAAGATTGCTAAGTCAGCAATCCCACTGTCTTGGACAACTTCATCTAGATCTACTTCTTTTGCAGTAGAAGAGATAACTGTACTTAATCCTACATGATTGCTTAAGTTAAATGTTCTGTGAACAGTAGGACGACGTAAGTCGGCATCAATCAACAATACCTTATGGCCCGCTTGAGCATAGGTTACAGCAACGTTTGCAGCAACGGCTGACTTACCTTCACTGATGCTAGCAGAAGTAAAAGCAACAGATTTGATATCATGGTCAACTGCCATGAAGTTAATGTTGGTACGAATGGTACGGAACTGTTCAGTTACTGGACTCTTAGGATCAGCAACAGTAATTAACTTAGCACCCTTTTTAATGGCTTCATCTGTACCACGTTTTTTCTTAAAAAGTGACATCAGTTACCTCCTATACTCTGCGTCTCTTGCGTTGTTCACGCTTAGCAGCTGGCTTATTATTATTCTTCTTAATCAACTTAAATGATGAAGATACATGGAAGTGAGATACATATCCTAAGTTGGTCAAACCCAAATCTTGAGTTAAGTAAGTATCATCACGAACAGTGGTATTAGTCATTTCACGAATTAAGATCACTGCAAAGGTTAATACTAAACCAATAACAAATCCTGCTAAAGTAAACATCTTAACGTTAGGTGATGATTGAACACCATTAGTAGCTGATGCAACGATCGTAACGTTATCGATATTCATGATATTAGGAATTTGATCTCTGAATGATCTAGCAACTGCATTAGCTTCAGCCTTAGCCTTTTCAGGAGTATCAGCCGTAGCAGAAACTGAGAATACCTGTGATTGTTGTTGCGTAGCAACTGAAACACTCTTAGCTAATTGCGCAGCTGAAACGCTATATGCCTTACCGTCACGTTTAATGACTGCTGGTTGAGCCTTTCTCACCAAGACTTTTCTACCATTATCAGTAGTTTTGTACTTAGCTGGCTTAGCCTTCTTAACCACTCTAACTGGGTTAGTCAAACGATCAGAAGCATCCTTCAAGATTACATGACTAGTTACAATATCTTTATAGGTATTAACTAACTGCATGTTAGCTTGTTGGGTTATATATGCTGTATTAGGATCATTCTTATTGGATTTTTGGTTAACTAAGATTTGTGCACTAGAAGTATACTTTGGTGAAATGACAAAGTTAGCAATTCCCCAACCTACTAATGTTAATCCAATACTCCAAAGAATCAATGCCCAGATATGTCTGCGACAAAGTTGAAGCAATTGAGTAAGATCAATTGTATTATCAGTTTGCTTTTGTTCTTGTTCCATCTGTCTTTCCTTTAATTATGATTCATAACGTAACTTGCTTTATTAGCAGCTACCTTAGTCTTTGGCAATTCTAAAGCATCCCTAATCTTATCAGATACTCTTTGTCTTTCTTCCTTACTTACAACTTCGATTTCCATCAAGCCAAACTTAGGATTCATAGTTTGCTTACTTACACCTTGAGCATGGTCTTGGCTCAAGTTATCAGTGGCCTTGCGGTAATCCATACCAATCTTGTACATTTGGTTCATGGTCAAGTCAGTCTGCATTTCATCAGAAATTGAATTCAAGAAATTAGAATTCAACAAAGTTGTTGGTGAAACAGACTTCTTAAGAAGCGCCATAATTACTCGGCGGTCACGATCTTGACGACCGTAGTCTTGACGTGGATCTCCGTGACGAAGTTGAGCAAAGGCTAATGCTTTTTTACCATTCATATGATAAGTCTTGCCTTCTTCGAAGTGGTAGCCCATATTATTGAACGTAAGTGGTGAAGTTACATCTATACCACCGACTTGATCGATTGCCTTCTTCAAGCCGCCCATGTTAATCATGATGTAGCCGTCAATTGGCACGCTGTAGTACTTATCCAGCGTCTTGATCGTCTCGCTAACGCCGCCCAGCGTGTAAGCTGAGTTCATCTTCGTTACCCCATATTCTGGGTAATCTGGGAAGATTGCGTTAGAGTCACGCGG
This sequence comes from Lactobacillus kefiranofaciens, assembly GCF_900103655.1. Classification (GTDB taxonomy): domain Bacteria; phylum Bacillota; class Bacilli; order Lactobacillales; family Lactobacillaceae; genus Lactobacillus; species Lactobacillus kefiranofaciens. The sequence continues at coordinate 3,414 of NZ_FMXC01000032.1, read as the reverse complement.
AATAGATACAATGGTAGTCGTATTCTTCTTAGGGTTGATGGACATCATCATCATGGTATCCGTCCGGCCCTTCCAGTGACGACCCATCGCACCAGTATCGATACCCAATAACAAGATGTTAATTGGTTTCTTTTCATTTAACAAATTATCAAGAGTCCGACCCTTGTTGCTCTTCGTATTCTTAGCAACGGGGGTGTACATGTTTTGCGTTGTACTACGCAGGTTCTTGTAAACCATGCCGCAAACAAAAAGACCAATGACCACGACAATTCCTAGCACAATCCAAAAACCACGCCAAAATTTTCTGTGATGATGACGATGGTGATGGTGATGTCGACGCATCGGCTTTTTATCTTGTTGATTCTTTTCTACCATATTAATCCCCTCAATATATTATAGACCTTTACATTATATACTCATTCCATAACATTTTACTAGTCCTGAATAGGCTTTCTAAGGAGATAAATTTAGCTTTTGGCTTACTTACGCCATTTTGAAGCAAGAAAAAAATCGCTGCTCTGTTAAAATAAGAGCAGCGATCTTCTGCATTTGTTTCGAATGCAATTATGATTTAACCTTATTGCCCACTTACTATATCATGGAAGCTATTTAATTTCTAGCAAAAGCTAATTTTAGACCACAATCCGCTTCTTTCCTTATTATTAACAACTGTAATACAATTAAAGTATAAAGAATTTCGAATAACGAGGTGTACTCATGATCGACAATCAACCTAAAAAAACAAAAGCTTATATCGCGGGCGTAAACTTGAATGACCCGAACTTCGATTACTACATGACGGAGCTGGCTAACCTAACTGAAGCCGATAATATGGAAGTCGTCGGCCAAAGCCAGCAGAACGCCGAATCGATCGTCGCCGGAACCTACTTCGGGTTAGGCAAGATCAACGAGATTAAGGCAATGGCTCACGGACTTAAAGCTAAGGTCTTAGTGCTTAATGATGAACTAACGCCGGTGCAGATCCGCAACTTAGAAAAGCTCACCAAGTTGCGCGTCGTCGACCGAACTGAATTAATTCTAGAGATTTTCGCTAGTCGGGCTAGAACTAAGCAAGCTAAGCTGCAAGTTCAACTAGCACGTTTACAATACGAACTGCCCCGCTTGCATCCCTCAGAGAACAACCTGGACCAGCAGCGTGGCGGTGGCTACTCCAACCGTGGTGCCGGTGAAAGCAAACTGGAATTGAACCGTCGGACGATTGGTAAGCAGATCTCTACCATTAAGAAGGAACTCAAGGCCGTAGCTAGTCAGGAAGAGATTAAGTCAGCTCGCCGCAACCAAAGTCGCATCCCTAAAGTTGCCTTAGTCGGCTACACCAACGCCGGCAAGTCAACCACGATGAATGGTTTACTCAAAGAGTTCAGCGACGAAAGTGGCAACAAGCAAGTCTTCGTGAAAAACATGCTTTTCGCCACGCTAGACACCAGTGTCCGTAGAATTGACTTGAAGGACAACTTCAGCTTTATTCTGTCCGATACTATTGGCTTCATTTCCAAGTTGCCGCACAATTTAGTTGAATCATTCAAGGCTACCTTGCAAGAGACTAAAGATGCTGATCTCTTGATCAATGTTGTGGATTCATCCGATCCTAACATGGTACAGATGATTCGCACGACGCAGAATGTTTTAGATGAGATCGGCGTTAAGGGCATCCCAATGATCACCGCCTATAATAAGGCCGACAAGACTGACCGTAATTATCCGCAAATTGAAGGCAGCGACATCCTTTATTCAGCCATTGACCCAAAGTCAATCAAGATGCTGGCCCAGCTCATTACCAAGCGTGTCTTCTCTAACTACGAGAAGTATCACTTAGTTTTGCCACTCAGTGCTGGCAAGGAACTGGCATATTTGCACGAGAACGCGCAAGTGCTCAGCGAAGATTATCAAGATGACGGCGTTCACCTTGAAGCCAACATCGCGCCCGACGACCAAGGACGCTTCAAACAATATTTGGTCTAGTTAATAGACTGGGGACTAAGAAAATGAAGAGACAGAAGCTGCTAGTCGCGCTAATGGCGTTATGCTGCATGGGAATGAGCGCAACACCGGCTTACGCGGCAAAATATTCCAAAGCAGAATCCAGAGAAGTGCGTCGCTTTCAGCGTAATTACCGTGCTTTAAGCAAGACTCGCTACACGAGAGACGACATCTACACAGTCGAACCGAACTTCAGCATCCCCTTTTCAGCGGGAGAGCTTGATCCGGATTACATTAGCGCTTCGATGGACTACGTTAATTACTACCGTTCATTAGTGGGACTGCCGCGTGAAGCTAATTACGATAATGACAACCGTAACGCGCAGATCGGGGCCGTAGCTTTAGCTGCCGTTAGTGCGAAGCAAAACCTGAATGTGCATGGACTGCTCGGGTATTTTCGCCCGAACTTTATGAGTGAAGACTCCTGGGATACCGCGGAGATTTCGACTCTAGGCAATGTTAATTTTTTAGAATCAAATAAGGGGACCACTGCTGGTGAAGTCGTCACGGATCTACTGCGTGACAAGAACAATCTTTCTGGCTTTGGCAATGTGGGTCATCGTAGTCTGATCTTATCAACACGCGCCACACGTATGGGGATCGGGGCCGCATATGGTGAGATCAACAATACGCTGTATTCCGTGGAGAACGGGATTTTTGCGGATGATATTTTACGCACACCGGTTAAAGATGAAGTACTTTATCCAGCTAAGAAGGTCTTCCCTTATGAATTGGCTACAGGCAAGACGCCATGGTCCTATTCGACCACCAAGAGTATCACGGGTAGACCGAAGGTGTACATCACTGATCTGACCAAGAACAAGAAGAAGCGTTACGCGGCCAGAGACATCCTCAACTTCGGCAAGGCGTTCTACGGTGATGGCTACTCTACCACGATCACGTATCAGCTTGGCAAGATTAAGCTGGTCAATACCCATAAATATAAGGTAGAGATTGGCAAGCATTGTACGTATACGTTTAGATTTTTTAGAGAAAAGGGTAAATTGAAGTAGGAATGGAATATGGCATTAGTAGTCACTCAAACAGATTTTAGGCAAAACTTTAGATCTTATGTTAGAAAATATTAGGTCAATACAGTCATTTCGCTTCAAATGACCCTATTTTCCTAAGAATGCAACTTTTTTTAGCCAATATCTGCCGTTAACCTTTTTAAAACACTCCGTTTATCTATGATGATAACCGAAGCTATAAGGACAACTTTACAACAGCGTCAACCCAGCTAAAGCCAGCCGCCAAGCTATTTTCGTTTGTCAAGTGGACGCTCAAATGAGAGGCGACCATTTGACTGGATGCAACACTGCATCCGCTATCCCTTCATCTAATGAAAATTTAGGGAATACTTTTCTGATTATCTGCAAGGCTCCGTTAATATCCGCATTAACCAGTCTGCCG
>NZ_FMXC01000050.1 GCF_900103655.1 Lactobacillus kefiranofaciens | reverse complement strand
ATCATCAAAATCATATTGACCGGTTGGCAATTTTTTAGCCTCAAGGATTCCTTTTTCACGATAGCGTTTCAGAGTTGAACGACTGATTTGAAGCAAATCCATCACTTTTCCAGCTTTCAAAAGATCATCTCCTTCACTAATATTATATCATATATACTCATAAAGTCATTAAAGCAAGACTTAAAAATAAGCAATCATATCAAGTGATTGCTTATGAAATAATTAAACTAATAATTTCTGACTATATAAGCTAATATAGCAAAAAATATTTGAAGTATTAATAAACATAAAGATACTTCAAGTACCTCCGTAATATGATTATCTTTTAACACGAAATAATAAACGATTTCACTAGACAAATAAATATAGGAAATCAAACTAATAAAAATCAAATTATTTTCATCAGTTAATAATTTATGTATTTTTACAGAAAACTTTTGCACTAATAATATCAACAAAATATCTATAGCCAATGCTATTAATATTATTTTCTTATTAATACTTATTCCAAATAACAGAATAAATATTCCAAAGACTATCGAAGAAAACAAATCAAATAACTCGAATACAACAGCTGCACCAAATATTTTTCTTTTTTTGTGTACTTGAAAATAAAATAAAAAATACCACTAATTTGAATAATGTCTACTGTAAAATCATCTGCACCACATCTTCCCAAAAAATCGATATTGCTATAAACAGAACAGAAAAAAGAGCGGTTTCTTTATTAAATTTTAAATTAGTGATCTTATAAAAAATCCAAAGATCTAAAATAGGCGAAACAACTAATTCTATAAAAATTAAACTCATTATTTTTCTCTAAAATATTCCAAAGAAATGTGCCCGCTTTTTATTCTTCTTTATCTTTTTTATCATGTTCGTCATATTCGTCCATGAAATAAAACTTACATTTGGATTAACTAATCCACCAACAAATCCACCCTTAACTTCAACTAATTCCTTTTCATTCAACTTCTTCATAATTCAAAACTTCCTTTCAATTCATTAATCTTTACATCATCAATATTACTACTCGCTCAATCCCACAAATAAAATCGTCATATTCTGCACCATTCGAATCATATTCTGCATTATGGTCCTATTTTCCAAATCAAAAAAGCAACCGTATCCTCCCAATACAATTGCCTTTCATTCTATATCATCCCTGCAACCAGCCCAACTACATACAAGAAGATGCAGCAAACCACCAGATACAGGCTACCCCACTTAACGGTTTCCTTCAGGATCTCGCCTTCATCGCCTTCGCGGCTAATTGCACCAGTCGCCACTGCCCACTGCAATGTTCTGCGGCGACAGCATCCCTGCCGTAGCACCCGTCATGTTCGACGCTACGACCCAATACTTGCTTACGCCTAAATCCGCTGCAGCTGACAACTGTAAGTTACCAAACAGCACGTTAGCCGAAGTAGCCGAACCAGTTAAAAATGTTCCTAACGCTCCAATCAGCGGTGCAAACAATGGGTAAACTGGTCCAAGCAAGCTAACTAACGCAACAGCTAAAGCATCTGTCATTCCCGCATAAACCATTACTTTGGCTAAGCCTACAATCGCACAAACCGTAATGGTGGTCCTCCACACACTCTTAATGCATTGCCCTAAAACCTGCATCATTTTCTTAAAGCTAACGCCTTGAATCGTGCCCCCAATTAATGTAGATACAAAAAGCAAAGTACCTGGGGACGTCAGCCAGCTAATAGCCAGCGTATTCGGATCCTTCCCGGTATAGACAACTAAGTTAGTAGTAACTTTATTAAGCAAATTGCTTACCGGTGCCACTAATGATGATGCCAAAATTACAAAGATAAAAACCAAGATAAATGGTGAACAAGCTTTAAGCATTGCCTTCATACTTGGTCGTTCGACATCAGGTTCTTCCTCATCCTCATGCCATCTGGTAAACAGCACAGTGACGGCAATTGAGCAAAGTTAACCCACAATGGCAGGTAATTCTGCACCGACGAATTTAGCAGCTATTACCTGGGGAATAGCCATCCCTAATCCCGACATCAGGGTGATTAAGCCCACGCCTTTAACCGCTTTGATACTGCCTTCTGTTAAAATTACTAAAATGAACGGTACCAGTACTACCAATACAAATAATTGTAAAGTGACAATGAAGGATAAGTTTTCCTGCTTTAAATTAGTGATCTCAGCCAATGTTAAAATTGGCAAACCAATTGCACCAAATGCCGTGGCCGTTGTATTGGCAATCAAGCTAATTACCGACGCTCTAATTGGATCTAAACCAAAGGCAATTAAGATACCGGCCGCAATTGCTACCGCTGTACCAAAGCCAGCGATTGATTCCAGAAAGCCACCAAAGCCCCAGGCAATGATCAAGACGATAATTCGCTTATCAGTCGAAATGGTGGCCAGCATGTCTTGAATGGTTTTCATTCCGCCCGATTCAGTGGTTACATTATACGCAAATAAAGCCATCACAATGACGAACATGATCGGCCAGATGCCCATAATGATGCCTTCTAAAGCACCTGTCATCGTATCTAAAACTGGTAATTTAAAACTGACAACTGCCAGTACGCCTGTTAATACTAAGCCAATTACACAAGCACATGCAGCTGGCATACGCATTACGCCCAATGAAATGATTAACCAAATAATTGGGATTAATGCCAGTGCAAATTTAAGCCACATAAAGTCCTCCAATAAAAATGTATTCTATATTATTTAATCATTTATCAGGCAAAAATTAAAATCTAGATCATCGATTTTAGGATTTATTACGATTTATGCAATTTCTACTTGCAAGTTGGGCTAACAAACTATATAACAATTAATGGAAAGTAAAATTTCTCACATCATTTTAGAACTGCTCCTTGGAACAGAGTGGTTCTTTTTTCTACGCAAAAAAATACCAGGCTGAACAGTTTTCAACCTGGTATTATCATTTAACGGTGTTTAATTACATGAATAGCATATGCGACTAAATAGATTACTACCTCAATTGTCGCAATAAAGAACGTTACGGGCCAATTAGTGATAAAGCCTAAGTAAAGGCCGGCCCAAACGCCGATTAAGGCAATCACAATCGACCAAGCAATCATTGCCGGGATCGTTCTGCCGATATAACGGGCCGTTGAAGCTGGCAGAGTTAGCAGAATAAAAACTAACAATGAACCAACAATCTGCGCACCGATCGCTACTGACATAGCCAAAGCAATTAAAAAGATAATGCCGACAAAACCAGTATGCACGCCATGCGCGATGGCACCGATATGGTCAAATGAATCAAAGTTAAGATTCTTTTGTACCAGCAGAATCATTACCAACACGATAACTGACAAAATTATCAGCTGGATTACGCCCTGGCGGTCGACCCCGATAATACTACCAAACAAAATGTTAGTAGCATAGCGGCTATTAGAATTGGAAATCGCTAGGAATAAGACACCTAAACCAATGAACAAAGCGGAGATCGCACTAATCGACGATTCCTTCTGGTCGCTGTGAATAGATAGCTCACCAACGCCGATCGAACCAAGCAGCGTAAACAGGAGCATCCCCCATAACGGCGCTATCCCGATAAACACGGCAAAAGCCGCACCGGCAAAGCCGATTTCTGACAAAGTGTGGGCTAGAAAAGCATAGCTGCGAGCTACAACATACACGCCAACTACGCCACAGGTAATTGCGATAAATGTACTTGCTAAGAAGGCATAACGCATAAATTCATATTGAAACATTAGGCGAAGTCCTCCTTAAATTCACTCATCTTACCTTGTCTAACTGTCCCCTTGTTCAAATACAGATAATTAGTCATGTACTTTTTAGCCAAAGGAATATCATGAGTAACAAATAGCACGGTAATCTTATGGTGCTTATTCAAATGCTTAAGCAGATCCATTAGCTCCGTTTTAGCGACAGGATCTAGACTAGCCGTTGCCTCATCCAAGATAATCATATTAGGATGATCCAGCAAAGCCTGGGCTAAATATACCCGCTGTTTTTGTCCCCCTGAGGCTTCACTCATTCTGGTATTTTGAATACTGGTCAAATGGGTTTCAGCCAATTGATAGTCAACCTTTTCTCTGACTTTTTTGGTTTTAAAAAGTGGTGCATTCAACTCAATAAAGGCCCGAATTGATAATGGATACTCTGAATCAATATTTCTAAATTGAGGTACATAGCCCAGCCTTACATCTGAAGCAAACTTGTAGCTTCCCTCAACTGGTGCCAGCATCCCCATCAAGATTCTAATTAATGTCGTCTTCCCCGTCCCATTAGGGCCAAGCAAGGCAGTCATTGAACCTTCTTCAAGGTGAAAGTTCAACTTCTCAAAAATTGTCTTAGTATCGAATCGCATCGATAGATCATTCACATCTAAAATCAATTCAGCATCCCCTTTACTTACCAAATTAACTCGTTATCCCTATTTATTAATATTAGCCAAGTTTTGGTAATTTTCTCTCATCCAAGCTAAGTAAGTAGTGTGGTTAGGAATCGTTTCACGTACATTCAATACTGGAACATTGTTTTTCTTAGCCAGCTTAACAAAAGTCTTCACTGTTGAGCTGCTTGCTTGTGTGTTGTTAACAAAGAAGGCAATCTTCTTATCTTCAATATCCTTGGTCATCTTGTTGATCATCTTAGGACTTGGATCAGTACCATTTTCAACAGCTTCTTCAAATTCTTTGTCGCCAACCTTGTAACCAGCTTCCTCTAATGCATAATCAAAGACTGGTTCACTAACAAAGACTGGCTTATTAGTCTTTTTATCTACTGACTTAGCAATTTGCTTAATCTTATCAACCTTAGCTAAGTACTTTTCACCATTTGCCTTAAAGTAAGCGGCATGGTTTTTATCAATCTTAGATAAACGCTTGACTAAATAATCAACGTACTTAGTTGGCATGCTTAAATTATACCAAATATGGGGATTGTCACCCTTCTTAAGACCCATCAAGTCTTCACCAACTAAAACGGGCTTCTTGCTAACGGAACTAGCCAGCTTATTCATCCAGCTATCATAACCCAAACCATTAGCCACAATAATGTTAGCCTGTGTCAGCTTCTTAGCATCTGCAGTGGTTGGTTCAAAATCGTGCGGATCAGTAGAACTATTGGTAATAATAGCCTTAGCATCGCCATACTTACCCACAACATTCTTGGCAATATCTGAATAAACGTTAGTAGTAGTTACAATTGAGATCTTGTCTGAACTATTACTTGCTTTTTTATTGCTTGAACATGCCGAAACTAAGAACATGACCAAGCCAATCAATCCTAAAACAAAAACGGATTTCGTAATTCTAGATTTAACTTTTTGCATAATTTTTCCTCCATACAAAAAAGACATTTAAATCAAAAACTCAGCAATTTTTAATTTAAAGCTAGAATAAGCCTCTTTTTAAAGCATGTCAACATTTTTTAGAATGCACAAATAGCACCGAAGTCCCTTAGACCCGATGCTATCAATAATTTAAGTCTCTTAAAGAAATCGCTGAATCTAATTAAATGTCTTGTCTAGAATTACATTATTATATAAACATATTTTTATATAATTGTCAAACTAAGATTCCTTCACGTGTTGCCTAATTCCGTCCAAAATCTTGATAATGTGGCTATCTGCCAAGCTATAATATTTTTCTTGCTTAACTCGTTCACTCTTCACTAGCTTAGCTTCTTCCAAAATATGCAAGTGTCGTGAAATAGCTGGCTGACTAACATCGAATTGTTTAACTAAATTGTTAACGCTGCTTTTATGATTGTCATTTAAATAATATAAAATTTGAATCCGAATTGGATGATTGAGTGCCCGGGTAATCCGGATAATCTGATCGTTCATTTTAACTCCACCTAATTAGTTCTACAGTACTCTAATTATAATACTATTTTGACCACAAAAAAACGCTACCCGAAGGTAGCGCAAAACATAACAGAATATCTTGATTTAAGTAGAGATCATCAAGACAACTTTATTATAATACGTTTTTTACATATTGTGTTAGATTTTGTCTAATAACTGTATTTATTTAATAATTTTTATTCATTTGGATCGTCTTTAACGTTCTTCTTCCAGAAACTCATGATCAATCCGGCTACAATAGAACCGATAATGGTAGCTAAGAAGTAGAATAAGATGTGACTTGGTCCACCAATGTTACCAGCAAGTGGTGATACCCAAAGACCACCATGAGGAGCTGGAACACCAACGTGCCAAAGACCAACTAAGGCACCACCAACAGCTGAACCAATGATACATGAAGGAATAACATGACCTGGGTCAGCAGCAGCAAATGGAATTGCACCTTCAGTAATGAATGAGAAACCTAATACCCAGTTAGAAACACCGGCACGACGTTCTTCCATAGTGTACTTGTTCTTAAAGAATGCAGTACCAATAGCTGTAGCAAATGGTGGAACCATCCCACCAACCATAACGGCAGCCATCAAGATAGCAGCAGTTGCTGAGTGTGGGTCATTAGCGAACGCACCTGAAGCGAAGACATATGCAGCTTTGTTAAAAGGACCACCCATATCGATTGACATCATACCAGCCAAGATAGTAGTAAGAAGTACCAAGTTACCAGTACCCATGCTGTTCAAGAAGTGGGTAATAGCGAAGTTGATTCCACTGAAGATTGGGTTGATGATGTAGAACATGATTGCTGCAATTAAGAGCAAACCTAAGATTGGATAGAACAGCATTGGCTTCATACCTTCAACTGAATGAGGCAAGTTAGCAAATAGCTTCTTTAAACCAACCATTAAGTAACCGGCAATAAAACCTGCAGCAATACCACCTAAGAAACCAGCTGGTGAAGTTGCGTGTGCTTGAACGTTAACTTGGAATTGACCATTAACGATCGCAGCCATGTAACCACCAACAAAACCTGGCATCAGGGCTGGCAAATCACCGATTGATTCGGCAATGTAAGCAGCAAGAACTGGCACCATGAAGGCGAAAGCCAAGTTACCAGCATTGTTTAAGAAGATGAAGGCAGGTGTCTTAGGACCACCCATGTAGTTTTCTACGATGAATGAGATGGCCATTAAGATACCACCACCAATAACGAATGGCAACATATGACTGATACCGTTCATTAAGTTTTTGTAGATGCTTGCCCATACGCCTGGCTTTTCAGTACTTGCTGATTCTTCAGATTTATCTTGAGCACTTGCGTGGTAAACGTCAGCCTTGCTGTCCATGATGTCATCGATCAACTCGCCTGGCTTGTTGATTCCGTCAACAACTGGGCGGTTAACTAAATGCTTGCCATCAAAACGTGGCATGTCAACCTTCTTATCAGAAGCAATGATGACACCCTTAGCACGCTTGATTTCATCAGGAGTAAGCTTGTCCTTGACACCTTCAGAACCGTTAGTTTCGATTCTAACTTCGATGCCACGCTTCTTACCTTCCTTGATCAAGGCTTCTTGAGCCATGTATGTGTGGGCAATACCGTTAATACATGCAGTAACACCAACAATCAATGGCTTATTGTCATCATCGGAGTTGCCTTGAGCCTTAGCAGCTTCCTTAGCTTTCTTAGCCTCGGCAGCCTTCTTGTCTTCTTCGTCCTTCTTAGCTTCAGCCTTTTCAAAGAGGTCAATAACTTCTTCAGGCGTCTTAGCAGCCTTTAGCTTTTCAACTAAATCTGGGTTGATCAATAAGCCAGAAAGCTTAGCTAAAGCTTGCAGGTGCGTATTATCAGCACCAGCTGGTGCAGTAATCATGAAGAATAAGTGAACGGGTTGACCATCAAGCGAGTTGTAGTCAATGCCATCTTTACTCTTGGCAAACAATACACGTGCCTTGTTGATTGACTTGTTACGTGCGTGTGGCATTGCGATGCCGCCACCGATACCAGTAGTTGATTCATTTTCACGGTCCCAGATGGACTTGATAAATGCATCTTCATCATTAACGATATCGGTTGCAACTTCAAGGTCAGCCATCTCTTTAATGGCATCTTCTTTATTCTTGGCCTTAAGGTCCATAATCATGGACTCAGGGCTTAAAATGTCCTTAATTCTCATATATCTTTCCCCTCGTTAATTAAGAAATTTGTTCAACCTTAATTTGTGGAAGTACTGCATCGATCTGACTCTTAACTGCAATATCCTTAGTAAAGGCAGTAGCAGCACCACAAGCCATACCAATTCTGAAGCCTTCCTTGGCGTCACCGGTCTTGTAGTAAGTACCAACGAAACCAGCGATCATGGAGTCACCGGCACCAACTGAGTTAACAGCAGTACCAACAGCACCCTTAGCGTGGTAAACGTGGTCCTTGGTAAGAAGGAAGCCACCTTCACCGGCCATTGAAACCATGACGTTTTGAGCACCCTTAGCCAAAAGCTTTTGTGCATATTCAAGCATAACATCGCTTGAATCGAAGGTTACGCCAAAGAGGTCAGCCAATTCATGGTGGTTAGGCTTGATTACCAATGGCTTGTATTCCAAGGTATCAAGTAAAGCTTGACCAGTAGTATCAACGACAAATTCTGCACCAGCTTCTCTAATAGTAGGAAGAAGTGATTGATAAAAATCAGTTGGCAGACTTGGAGTAAGTGAACCACTCATGACTACGATGTCACCCTTCTTCAAATCGTTTAAACGATCCTTGAAGGCAGTGATTTCTTGATCAGTAATGTTAGGACCAGCTGCGTTGATTTCAGTTTCCTTCTCTGCGTGAATCTTAACGTTCACACGGGTGTTATCAGAAATAGTAACGAAGTCGCTTTCGATTCTCTTTTGATTCAATTGACGAACCAATTCCTTACCGGTGAAGCCACCGACAAAGCCCCAAGCGGTGTTATCAACACTTAATTGGTTAAGGATTTGAGAAACATTAATTCCTTTACCCCCTGCTAAAAATGAATCATTATTGGTTCTGTTAACTTCACCGCGGTTGACTTTTTCTAATTGAAGAACATAGTCAAGCGCTGGGTTAACAGTTACTGTATAGATCATTATTTTGCCTCCTCTAAAGTTATCTCGGCAGGTAATGCCGATTTTTGACTGTTTTTAAGTGAGTCTGTAATCACGCAGACATCCTTGGTATTGGCGAAAACAGCGAAGTTGCGCTCACCCAATTTAGACGAATCAGCTAAGACATATGCATGTCTGGCTTGTTTAATCTCAGCCATCTTAATGGCCGCTTCTTCAGGATCCGGCGTCGTTATATTGCCGTTCTGTTCAATCCCGTTAGCTCCAATAAAACTAGCTGTGAAATTCATCGCCTTGATCTGCGCTAAGGCAGTCTGACCAATTACGGCATGCGTGTCATCCTTGACCTCGCCGCCAACTAAGAAAGTCTTAATACCATGGTTAAGACTGCATAACGCCGTTTCAACGCCATTGGTGATAATCTTCACGTTAGGAATCTCTACTAAGAACGGCACCATCTCATAAGTGGTCGTTCCTGCATCGATGAAGATATTATCGCCCTGATGAACAAAATGTTCTACCGCAAGCAATCGCGATCTTAGTATCATGGTTCATGCTAAAACGGACGTTTTGAGAAACATCACGAGAGAAATGCTTGACTGATTGAGCACCGCCATGTACGCGCTTAAGAAGTCCATCTTTTTCCATTTGAATCAAATCACGACGGATAGTTGATTCAGATGTTGCAGTTAAATCGCATAATTCGCTAACGCGGCACAATTCGTGCTGGTTGACATAGTCTTCGATTAAGCTTTGACGTTCCTGTGTCAGCATCATTTTTCACCTCGATTAGTATTGTATCCGCTTTTTCATTCAAAATCAATCATTTTCATTCAAAATGTTTCAAAATTATTTATTATTGTTCAATAAGATTCATTTATCTGCACAAAAATAGTCATGCATTGCTGCATGACTGATTTATTCTTCGTCATTCATCATTATTCGTAGTCATTTTACCCTATTTGACTAAGAATAAATATTATTGACGAAGAACGTATTTAATATTTTTTCCTTTTCCAATAGGAGAAATTTTTTGCTCTTCTTTTAATTTCTTTAAATTGCGCTGAATAGTTGTCTGGCTATACTGCGGGATTAACTCTACTAATTCTGCCCGTGAAAGTGGCCGCAATTGCTGCTGCAAGGTTTTTAGAATTAATTTATCAGCCCGTAATTGCTTAGGATTATGTACAATTCCTATTCTTTCAATCAATTCACGGTAAGCCCTAACGACAACGCCTAAGAAATAATCAATAAACGGGGCATAGTTATTTTGATTCTCATTCCAATTGGCTGAACTTTGAGCCAAAGTATCATAATAAGTTTCTTTACTATCTTCAATTATTTTTTCTAGACTGATATATTTTCCTACTTCAAAACCAGAACGATACATTGTTAACAGCATCAAAAGTCGAGACATTCTGCCATTACCATCACGAAACGGGTGAATTGAAACGAAATCAAAAATAAAGGCAACAGATAAGATTAATGAACTGAGACCTAAAAATTAGACAGTTTAAAATACAGGATTAATAGAGGCTTGATTCCGATATTCTTTCGGAGTTAAGCCTTTTAGTCTACTCTTTATCCTTTCTTCGTTATAGTATTCAATATATTCTTTAATAGCTTGAGTTAATTCTTGAAGGCTATGGTATTTGTACTCTTGATCGTAAAACATCTCTGTTTTAAGCAGACCAAAGAAGTTCTCCATTAAACCATCATCCATGGAATTGCCTTTTCTAGACATGCTTTGAGTAATGCCCTGAAGGTTTTAAGGCACGTTGGTATTGGGGACTCTGATATTGACAGCCTTGGTCA
>NZ_FMXC01000015.1 GCF_900103655.1 Lactobacillus kefiranofaciens | reverse complement strand
AGGAGAAAGGAATGATTAACTATTATATAATGAAAAGCAGAAATAAGTAGAATAAGATAGAAGCATATGCTATAATCTTTCTCAAAGGCAATATGTGGAGGTGAAGATTATGGCTATGCTTAAACCTAGAGAGATGGCTGACCGTTTAGGAATTACAGTACGTACTTTGCAGGAATGGGATCGCAAGGGAATATTTCCAGCGCACCGCACGCCTACAAACAAGCGCTATTATACCGAGCAGGATTATTTAAGATACGTTAATGGCCAGTCTAGCTCAGAAGAAGACAAGCGCAAGATAGTCGGATATGCAAGAGTTTCTACTGCTAATCAGAAGGGTGATCTTAAGGATCAAGAAGACTTTATCCGCCAATATGCGAATGCAAAAGGCATTATTCTTGATGAAATGATTACCGATATTGGCAGTGGGCTTAACTACAAGCGCAAGAAATGGAATAGACTTCTTGATGAGGTAATGCAAGGCAAGATTAAGACAATCTACATTACCTATCAAGACCGTTTTATTCGCTTCGGCTATGACTGGTTTGAGAAGCTGTGCAATCAAAATGGCACTGAAATAGTAGTGCTGAACAACCAAGAAACCTCGCCTAATGATGAATTAGTGCAGGATGTTCTAAGCATTTTGCATGTATTCTCGTGCCGACTTTATGGTTTGCGTAAATATAAGCATAAGATTAGCGAGGATAAGGAGCTGAGCCAAAAATGATTGTGAAGACACGAATCTACCAGCTATACCCTAATCAGACCATGAAGCAGGTCTTAGACGATTGGTGCGACTATCGCAGATATTGTTGGAATCAAGCACTGGCTCTATGGCAAGACCTATATATGGCTCATACTATCTTGGATAAAGTGGTTGCCACGGTTTTTATTCCCAAGCAGGATAAAAAGACTAAAAAATGGAAAGCAATTCATCGGGATCAGCACCTGAATCCTAGTCCTAACTGGCGCTTAGTGCGCGACAGAATGATCGAGCAAAAAAACGACTGGCAATATGCCTACTCTGCCCGTACTTTACAATTGGCGGTTCAAGATTTAGGCAAAGCATGGGAAAGCTTCTTTAATCAGGCTCAGCCTGATTGGGGCAAGCCAAAGTTCCGTTCCAAGAGAAATCCACGGCAAGGCTTTAAAACCGATCGAGCCAAAATCAAAGACGGGCGACTTTGGCTTGAAATGCCTAGAGAAACGCCTTATAAGGATGACTGGACTGGCATCAAGCTTTCAGAAAAGCCGCTGCCAGGCAAAATTGGCGTAGTATCCATCGTTAGAATTAATGATAAATATTATGCCTGCGTGCCGTATAAGCTAGAAACACCTGTATCAAAGGCAAAAACGGGCAAAGAAGCAGGAATTGATGTCAATGTCGGCCACTTCAATTATCAGGATGGTCAGTGCTTGATTTTGCCTGATTCGCTAAAGCATCTTTATCTTAAAATTAAGTTTTACCAAAAGCGTTTAGCTAAAAAGCGGACAGTCAACGGCAGAATTAAAGGAACGCAAAGCAACAAATACTTGAAGACGAAAGCCAAGCTTCAAGCCTGCTACCAGCGTGCCACTAATATTCAGCGTGACTTGATGCATAAGTTTACTACGAAAATGGCTGATGAATATGACCAGATTGTAATTGAAAGCTTAGACGTTAAGGCAATGCTTATGAGTCATGTAGCTTCGAAGGGCATGCAAAGATCAATGTTCGGACTATTTAGGCAACTGCTGGCTTATAAATGCGCTTGGTACGGCAAAGAACTAATTTTAGCTGATCAGCACTATCCATCAACGCAAAGATGTGCGGTCTGTGGCACGGTCAAAAAAGGCGCTGACAAGATCACTTTAAAAGGCAATCAGAAGCATGGAACAAAGCACAATGAGTATATCTGCTACAATCCAGCTTGCCCTAATTACGGCAAAACGGTTGATCGTGACGTAAATGCCATGAAAAACCTTACGCTGTTGATCAGTCATCCCGAATTAAACAAAGCATTATAAAAAAATCCACGGTCAGGCTATGGCCGATAACGATGCCATCATAGCTGGTCAATGCGATTACTCCCTAGTTGGAATATCGGAATACCGGTGTTTGACGGTGGTGAATATAGAATGGAAAGGGAAAAATGTAAACCTTTGAGGCATGGAAAATACCGTTCTTTTATGTTCTTCCATGCTTTTCCACATTTTATATAGCAGGAAAAGATGAATCCTGATTTTGCAATTGTCTTAAATTATAACTTAACTGGCCCAGCAGATGCCGACTTTTTAGTAAAGACTGCTAGAGACATCGGTGCTCGAGCCGTAATGACTAACCAGCAAGTCGATGATTTTAAAGCCGCTTGCGAAAAGTACACTATTTTTTTAGCTAAACCAACCAGCGGTCTCGATTTAACTAGTGAAACTGTCATCGACACAATGGTTGATAACCGACAAAAAGGACAAAATACTGTCATTAATATTCCTGTACAAAATGGCAAATTCACTGAAGCTACTCAAAAGACGCTAGACGTGATCAACTCCTGGATGCACATGTTTAGCCACGCATTCAACGAAGGGCAGCCTAGTCAATTAACTAGCAGTGCTGGTTTTGTTTTAGAAAACCGTCACGCTAATTATCAAAAGTATGTTTTCTTAAAAGACATCCCTGAAAAGCTGGTGATTACCGGTTTAACTCAAGAACCTAATCGAGTTGAATGGATTGAGCATAGAACTGAACTCGATTTCACAATGAAGGACAAGCAGTTGACTATTAACCTAGTCAAACCAGATGACGTCTTCGAGTGGAACGTGCTACGCATTCAAGCTCATCGACCTGAAGATGACATTATTCATACGGAATTTTAACAAAGGGCACTCTCATTTGAGAATGCCTTTTTATTTATATCTTCGATCCCTGATCAAAGAACTCTCTAAAGCGATGTGCTTCCTTATCTAAGGTAATCTCATCATTTACCTGAGACAGCTTATACCCTACAAAATAAGGCGGTGCCTCAAATCTAGTCACATATTTAGCACAGATGCCGCCATCATTCCGTGGATAGAAGAATAGATTATACGAGTCACATCTGCCATTGTACATAATATTAAGCATGTACTTAGCACCACTCTGAATCCAATCTGCCCATAAGTCGATACTCTGGCGATCCAGCAAGTTCATATTCAATTCGGTATAACCCTGGACGGGATGCTCGCCCACATTGACCTCTACCCCATCTTTTTCAAACAGTGTTTCACCTTCAAAATTATTAGGGTGAATATACTTATACCCATCTTCATGTTCTAATCCCACAATCTGCATGTGAGGATGAATTAATGAACCACCTGAATGTGGGCCATAATTCTTATACCAAACAACAGATTCATATTGATCATTATGGTTCATTTTTTCAAAACAATCTAAACTGAAGCGCATCAATTCACGGTTGTGCTCTTGTGTGCAAGTACTAATGTCGCCGTGATGATCATGCGACTCAATTAGAACCGTCTGCAGAGTATCACGCAACGTAGGAAACTTATTATGCAGCCAGATCATCTCGCCTTGTTTGACATAAATGTCGGTTAAACTTGCCACGTCACAAAAAGGACAAACTTTTTTCTTTTTATCCTTATGATAAGATTGGGGCTTGCCCTTAGCAGCACTTAATTGAAAAACTAACGGATCATTAGTCATAATATTTGCCTCTAAAATATAAAATAAATATTGTTATACATAGCAATAATAATGTAGAATAATTACGTAACTTTACTATAATAAAAATAGTTGCTATACTGTGTCAAAGTAAACGCTTATTTGAAAAATGAAGAGATGGGTAATTAACAAATGCAATCTAGAAAAGACCTTAGAAAACATAATAGCCGCAATAATCTCTACTTAGTAATTATCGGTGTAATTATCATAATTGCAATTATTGGCGGTGCATTCTTTTATAATCAAAAAATCGCTAATGAAAAACGTCAACGTAGCTTTGCGACTACGCACTTCAACCCGAATGTATCAATCTATGGGGTGAAGGTCGGCAAGCTAACGGTGAAAAAAGCAACTGACAAGATTAATGAAAAAGCTGATAACGTCATCTTCTTAAGAAATAAAAAGATTGTTTCAGAACGGGATGCCAACACGCAAACCATTGACCAACAGACGGTTCAGAGTTATTTTGACAAGCAACATACAGATTTGCCTAATAGTCAAAAATATACCTACAAGTCTAGTCAATTGACTGAAGCTAAGAAGAATCTAACGAAGATGCAAAAAGTTGCAGTTACTTACAATATCGACGGTAAGAGCTACACCCTAAAGGCTGCTGACCTAATTGGCGAGGTTACTTATAAGGATGGCAAGTACAAGTTCACCGACGTTAAGGCACTTAATACCAAGCTGAAGCAAATCGATGATGAGGTCAAAACTCTAAAGAAGAGCTACAAATTCACTGTCCCTGTCGGCAACATGGTAAGAGCAACAACGGTATTGGTAACAACTATGTTGTTGTCTCAATTAAACACCAAGAATTATGGGTTGTGCGCAAAGGCAAAGTTGCCGTTCACCTCAACGATGTCGTTACTGGTACTTTAGAAGGCGGCAAGGGCAACCAAACTCCTAAGGGTGTCTGGTACATCATGTACAAGCAATCACCAAGCGTATTACGCGGCTTCAATGATGATGGTTCTAAGTATGCTTCAAAGGTACAGTATTGGATGCCATTCACTTTAAGTGGCTGTGGTTTACACGATGCTAGCTGGCGTAACGACTGGAGCAAGACTGCTTACCTAACTGGCGGCTCACACGGTTGCGTTAACATTCGTCCTGCCGAAATTAGAAGCGTCTGGAACAACGTCCTTACGAATGAAGCTGTAATTGTTTATTAAAAACTAAGATAATGCTATTCGAATTTGAATAGCATTATTTTTTTGCGTAAAATTAAGCTAAAAAGATATAGACTTTTGAAAGGATTATTATGATATTCATCGGAATCATCTGCCTCGCTGTAGCGGCAATCTCATATTTTAGATATTTAAGCATGAAAAATAATAAAAATCAGCAAGATAAAGAGACTAACGCCAATGAAGCAAAATGGCAACGTTCTTTAGCAATTATCTTCTTAATCTTAGGTATTATCTTGGTTATGTACGCCATTTACTTACGTAAATTCTAAAAAAGCGCGCGGGAATTACTCTCGCGCGTTTATTTCTAAACATAATTAATTTCAACATCGCCCATATTAGCCTTGCCCTGCAAAACTAAAGTAGGACCGCCGCCATTGCTCTCGCCTTTGATTGTGACATCGCCTAAAGTTGTCCGCAGGTGATTCTCAACTCGCCAAGATAGTGGCACAAAGAGCGTTACATCCCCCATTGAGGCATTCAGATTCACGTCGACGCGATTGCCAGCGGCCTTGGCATCATCTAGATACACATTGATGTCACCCATCGAAGCATTAATTTGAATCGATTCTAGATGTTGCGAGTGCACATAACGCGACGTATCGCCCATACGATGATCAATTACGATATTATTGCCATTTTCCTCAACCGTAGTGTCACCAATCTCTTTATTAACGCTTATTTTGGGCCGAAAGCTATGAGTAAAAAGCAGACTCAAACCAATTGCAATTAATAGGGCAATAAACAAAATCTTCATTGGTGATAGCATTTTTTCAATATGCAGATCCTTAGAAAAAGTAATTACTAAAAAGGCTAACGAAAATACAGTTAAGTAAATGCTACGATCAATTAATCCCTTAATCACCAGCGCTAAGAAAATTATACCTAGAATAATAGTCATGAAGCCTAAACGGAAACTAAGCAAATTTAATTGGTTCACTACCAGTAAAACAGCCGCCGCAATAAAACCTACTCCTAATAAAATTCTGCTAAAACTCTTTTTCATCATTAAAACCTTCTTTCATTCAAGCGATTACGTAAATCTTTATAATAACGACGTGAAGCATAGACTGTCTTATAAGAATCATGAAATTGAATCTTACAATTAGAGATCGACCGCGTTAGGCCATAAATCTGATCTAAATTAATAATTGCTGATTTGGAGATACGCATGAACCCTGCGCCCAAGATATTTTCAAGCTCGTATAATTTATATTTTACCAGATAAGCGTGCCTCTTAGTATGTGCCATGACTTGGTTTCAAAAAAGAGAATATCACTCAAGCGCAGATAGTAAGACATATCATCACGTATTCCTTCAATTTGATCCGCGTGCTGATCTTGTGCCTGCAATTTTTGATAAAGCTGTTTTATTTCCGGGGAAATATCCTTGGCTCTAATTACGATCTCCGCTTCCGGTGCATCTGGATCTATTTCAAGTTTGACTTTCATGCTTCTCACCTCAAATCTGATAATTTTATTAAAAGATATATTCATTTAAATTACTAGTCTTTTGGCTTAAGCGGTAACTTTTTAGTTCCAAGCGGTAAAAAAAGCCCTACTTTCGTAGACTCTGATTGAATTTCTAATGAACGCCTTCCATCAGCGTATTAATTTTCTTAACTAACGCGAACATAATAATGCCAAAGACAGCACTGACTAAACCGATTGCCAAGAAGTATTGTACTTCTGTACCACTTGAATAAAACTTAACGATTTGTGCGTTGATTGCCTGACCCGTTGCGTCAGCCATGAACCACATACTCATCATCTGTGAACGGAATGCATTCGGTGCTAATTTAGTCGTAATTGACAAACCAATTGGTGAAATCAGCATCTCGGCAATTTCTACAATAAACCAAGATCCAACAAGCCAAAATGGACTAACGCGACCGCTAGTGCCAAAGAGCATCCCTGGTAAAGCCATCCACATGTAAGACAAGCCGGCAAAGATCAGTCCTGCCGCAAACTTGCCTGGTGCTGTTGGCTGCTTTTTCCAATGTTCCCATAACCAGACAAAAACCGGCGTTAAGATCATAATAAACAATGGATTAAGTGATTGGAAATTAGCTGCCGCAAAGTGCCAACCACCAATATGCAGCACCGTTCTTTGTTCCGCAAATAAAGCCAAAACAACAGAACCCGATTCTTCAATACCCCAGAAAATAGCTGCCGCGAAGAACAACGGAATATAAGCCTTAACCCGTGAGCGTTCCATCTTAGTAACCTTAGGGCTGCGCAGCATCATAACGAAATAGTAGATTGGCAGTGCAATTGCTAGAATCGTTAGCAAGGTAATAATGTTATTAACATTCAATTGACCTACACCAGCCATTGCAGCTAATACTATGCCAATTGCCACGATAATAATTACTACCCACTTAATTACATTAAGCAAATCGCCTTTATCAATTGGATCATTCGGCGTCAAACTATCAGTTGAAAGATATTTCTTACCGCCTAACACATACTGAACCAAGCCTAGGAACATCCCCACTGCAGCTAATGAAAAGCCAGCGTGGAAGTTCATTTCATTGCCGAACAAATTAAAGCCGAAACCTTGAGCAGCCCATGGCACGAGTAGCGGTGCCAAAAACGAACCGATATTAATACCAAAAACAAAAATACTAAAGCCGGCATCTCGACGACGGTCTTCAACTGAATAAAGGCCTCCAACCATTGAGGAAACATTAGGCTTGAGTAGTCCCGTACCCACAACGATTAACGCGATTGAGCTATATAACGCCGCTACGCCTGCTGGCAAAGCTAAGACGATATGACCTAACATGATCAAAACACCGCCATAGAAAACGGTCTTTCTTGAACCCCATACTCGATCAGAAAGCCAACCACCCACTAGGGTAGATAAATAAACCAGCGAGCCATAAATCGACATGATTGACGCAGCAGTAGTCTGGTCCATCCCCAGACCACCCTTGGTAACTGCATAATACATGTAGAAAAGTAAAATAGCACGCATACCGTAATAACTGAAACGCTCCCACATTTCAGTAAAGAATAAAGTGGACAAACCCTTTGGTTGTCCAAAAAATGCTGTATTTGAATCTCGTTTACCCAAAGAAAAACTCCCTTCTTATCTAAGGTAAGCAATAAAAATAATTATACCACGAAAAATAAGGATCCTCTTTTTACAGTTGGATCCTTATCTTCTAAATATTATTTTTTCTAATTAAAGTGCCTTAGCAACGGCAGCATTAACTGCATCTTTTTCGGCTTCGATCAAGTCAACCTTGCTTTCGATGACCTTAACATCCATCTTAATTTCACGGCTAAGAAGTGGAACGTTTACCTTTGGTTCAAAGAATTCCTTGAATTCCTTCAATCTTGCTGGAGTGTGGAAGACGCCGGTTGTAACGGTGATAAACGTAGCAAATTCCATGTCACCGCCAACAGTCTTATCAAGCCAGTCCCAGTCGTCTCTGATCCAGTCCCAAGCAGCTTGTTGACCATGATGGTTAGCCAGTAACCCGCGGTACCAACCACGCAAGTCTTGTGGCTTAATTACATCGGCATTTTCGAAATTATTAATAATTTCCTTAACTTCAACCGGGTCAATCGTGCTGGTAATCGCACCACGCAAGTCTGCCTTGTAAGATGCATCAGCAGTTCTTTGATATTCTTTGATCAACTTAGCAACTAAGTCGTGACTACCATAGTTCTTTACTTCATTACGCAAAACATATGGACGAACATCTGCATTCATGCCTTCCAAGTTGTTTTCATTTTCAGTAAAGACTTCGTGAGCCGTCTTAATTGAATCAGCGTTTTCTGCATAAAGGCTAGCGGCTAATTCGTATGGACGGATTTGAATATCTTCATCGCTTTCGCCTGGCTTTACTGTCCAGCCTAAGCGAGCAACTTGATCCTTGGACAAAAGATCATAGAGTTTCTTCAAGTTCTTTTCGGCAGCTGATTCAGGTTCAACGAATTGACGAAGCTTAGCGGCAGTTGTGTACAATGCATTGATTACCAAACTTGACTTAGAGTCAGCGAATTTGGTAAGAAGAGGTACGATTGATGCGTAAGAAATTTGCTTGCCTTCTGCCAAAAGACGCAAGTCTTGCAATAATTGCAATTTAGCAATTGGATCAAGCTCATCAACATCAGACAAGATATCATCGAGCAAGGTCTTGTCGTACTTAACAATAAAGTGAGAATTGTTGCCCACATTGATTCTTAATGGGTGGCCTGCTTCTTCACGAATTACCTTATAGTTGCCTAAGTCGATTTCCTTGTCGGACATAATCTTAGGTGCATCGAAGTTAGCGTTCAATGGAATTTGCCATTGTCTACCCTTATCTTCGCCTTCACCGATGAAGAATTGCTTTTGCGTAAGCTTCAAGTGACCATCTTCATCAACAAAAGCGTTAACTACTGGATAGCCAGGTTGCTTGAGCCATGAGTGCATGATCTTGCCGATATCCAAATCAGTAGCAGTAGAAAGTGCATCCCACAAATCATCACCAGTAGCATTGCCAAACTTATGATGATCGAAGTAGTACTTTAAGCCTTTACGCAATGCGTCATCGCCAAGAAGTGAGCGAACCATGACCAACATTCTTGAACCCTTAGCGTAAACAATCGCGCTATCAAAGACTGAGTCAATATCTGCAGGGTCGTTGATTTCCATTTGAATTGGTTGAACGCCATCAGTAGCATCACGGCTCAAAGCTGCAGGAGCTTCGCTCGTTTGAAACATTTCCCAAATATGCCAGTCAGGTTCCAAGCCATCAACTGATAAGTATTCCATCATGTTGGCAAAACTTTCGTTTAACCATAAGTTGTCCCACCACTTCATGGTTACCAAGTCACCGAACCATTGGTGAGCCAATTCGTGGGTAATAACAGTGGCAACCAGCTTCTTCATTTCCAAGCTAGTGTTGTCTGGGTCAAGCAATAAGTATGCTTCACGGTAAGTTACCAAGCCCCAGTTTTCCATGGCACCAGCAGAGAAGTCTGGCAAGGTCAATTGCAATGATTGTGGAAGTGGGTACTTAGTTTGGTAGAATTCTTCGTAAAATTCGATTGCCCGTTTAGCAATATCCAAAGCAAAGTCTAATTCCTTAGCCTTATGAGCCTTGGTTGCGTAAACACCAATTAAAACGCCATCCTTAGTATGAGTAGTCTTGGATTGCAAATCACCAAAGGCAAATGCGACCAAGTAACTAGACATGCGGACAGTTTCTTCAAAATGGTGGTAGCCATCCTGGTCCACTTCAGTTTCAGGCATGTTGGCAAGAGCAACTTCGCCATCTTGTTCGTCCCACTTAAGTGCAAGTGAGAAAGTAGCCTTAGCTTCTGGTTCATCGATTGATGGGAATGCTTGACGAGCAAAAGTAGTCTCAAATTGCGTACCGATAATTTGCTTCTTAACGCCATCAACTTCGTAATATGAAGGATAAATACCCATCATTGTATCGGTCAATGGTGCGGTATAAGCAATCTCGATGACCATCTTGCCGGTTTTGCCCGCATCAATCTTAATTGCTTCATCCTTATCATTAAATTCGAAAGGAACTTTTTCACCATCGACTGTAACATTCTTGATGTCCATGAACTTTTGGTTAACCATTACTGGATTTTCAATTGCTTCACCAGTAATAGTAGAAGTTCCAGAAATTGTCTTCTTTTCACGGTTTACTTCGATTCGAAGATCATAGTGTTCTGGATGAAAAGTTTCATAAAAACGTTTAACTGCCATTTCATACCTCCTAAATTAGTACATTTCATTTAAATTTTACCAAAATTGGGCGGAAAACACTTAAAAAAGGCTAAATATTCTCGATTGTAAGAGTGACGTTTTCATTTTGTAACACTGCTGTCACATTAAGCTCGTACTATATAAGCATAGTCATTAAGAAATAAATAAGTTTTTTTAAAACAAGTATTAATAAGGATGAATAAAATAAATGAGTAAAAACGTTAAATCTACTTTTGTTAAAATTTTAGCTGCTTTAGCACTTGCCTTTGCCTGTGTAACAGTTGTACAAGCTTTCAGCAGCAACTCAACCCAAACTGTACAAGCCGCGAAGCTTTCTAAGAAAGAAAGAGCAGCTAAAAGATGGATTGCAATGCGCGAATCAGGTGGTAACTACACTGCTAGAAACGGTTCATGTTACGGTAAATACCAATTATCAATCGGTTACTTGCACGGCAACTTATCACCTAAGAACCAAGAACGTACTGCCGACAGATATGTTTACATCCGTTACGGTTCATGGGTTAACGCTAAGAGATTTTGGTTAGCACATAACCGGTATTAATTCATTCTTAATTCCCAAAAAATATAAGAAAACAGCCTAGTTCAATTAGAGCTAAGCTGTTTTTGTTTATGCAAAATTATCTTGTTTAATATAGCGATAGATGGCAATGATTAATACTAGAATTGAACAAGCCATGCCCACATAGGCCATCGTTCCAATACGCACGGCATTATTGGCAGCTTCTCGAGCCATCTGATTCTCCATCGCGTAGCCAACTACCCATTTTCTCATCAAAAGGGGTGTCAGAATAAAACTTACGGTTGTGATCAGTGAAGTAACTAAAGTCGCATTTCTTGAATAAGGCTCTCTAAAGAATTGGGCCAAAACGCAAAAAGCTGGAGCAAGCATTAACAACATAATCCAAATAATAATCCAGCGACCAGAATTACTATTCATCATCTGTGCACTATTGGTGGCATAGCGATATGAACTCCATAATTGCCCACCAGTCACCGTATTCAGCAAGTTTAAAAAGTACGAGCCACGTTGACCATAGATGCCACCACTATTAGACAAGGCACCTTGAATGATCTGGAAGCTATCTGTTGACCCAGCTGATGAGAAGTCTACGGTAACTACCTGCTTCATATAGGTAGCTAAAAACATTACAACGGAACCACCAAGCTCTAATGCTCGCAACATGCTTAATTTTCTTGATGCCTTCAGGTGAAATTCTAAACTTAACACCTGATGTGGGTGATGACTGTGACCAATAATGAAAATACCAGCAATCACCACTAGCAATAAGATGAGTAAGGCCCACCATAATTTAATCATGGCTAAGAATAGGGCTAAAACGATAATTGCCACTGAAACATAAGGTCGATCCGAAAAGATAGTCCAGAAGTTCAGCTTTACCTGATGATAATCTTCTCTTGAAGTATCCAGTTTGGTATTAAGTGGTGCAGGATTGCTAATCTTTTTATTTCTAAAAGCCTCGCGACTATTAGCTTGATTCCTGGAATAATTAACCCGCGCTTGATCAGCACTGGTTTGATTATGTTCCTTCTTCATGCGATATTCACGCCGTGACATGTGTGCCATAATACAACTTCTCCCTTCAAGCCATTATCGTAGCACATTATTTACAATATAGTATTAGTCGCAGCCAGAATTGAAGAAAATTTTAGCATTTGAAGCATATGTTACAATAAGCATTATTAACCAATTTTTTGAAAGAGATGACTTTTTGACTGCAAAAATACGCAATTTACCAGCTGGCTGGCATAAAGCATTTTACACCCTTTGGCTAGGATGTTTTATTACTGGAATGGGCTATTCAATGACCATGCCCTTTATTTCATTATTTATTTCTGATTTAGGTAATTATTCTAAGTTACAAATCAACCTATATTCAGGATTGGCCTTTGCCATGACTTTTATTGCCCAGGCAATAGTTTCGCCTTATTGGGGTAATTTAGCCGACCGTAAAGGTCGAAAGTTAATGTGCATGCGGGCTTCTGGGGTAATGGCTTTGACGATTACCTTAACTGGTTTTGCTCCTAACGCAATTTATATCGTTATTATGCGTTTTATTCAGGGTGCTTTTTCTGGCTACATTAACAACGCAACTGCACTGATGGCTAGTGAAACGCCGCATGAACGTAGCGGCTGGGTGATGAGTCAAATGATGACTGCTGGTACTGCCGGCAACTTAGTTGGCCCACTTCTTGGTGGTGCCTTATCTAGTTTCTTTGGCAACATGTTCGGCGGTGCCTGGGGTTATCGGATTCCTTTCTTCATCACCGGTGTGCTCATGTTCATCGTCTTTTTAGGAACGACCTTCTTGGTTCACGAAGACTTTACTCCTATTTCTCGTGAAAAGATGAAGCCGATGGGCGAGATCATGCGAAGTCTGCCTAGTGTTAAATTGATTATCGTAATGTTCATTACTACAATGTTGGTCCAATCTTCAACGATGTCAATTGACCCTATCGTATCATTATATGTAAAATCGATGATGCCACACGGCAGCAATGTCGCCTTTGTAGCAGGTGTCGTTGCCGCAACGCCGGGACTGGGCACATTAATCGCGGCATCCCGAATTGGCCATAAGATGGATGAAATTGGTCCATTACGTGTACTTAGAACTGGTTTGGTTGTTGGTCTCGTTCTGTTTATTCCAATGGCTTTGACAAATAATCCTTGGGTATTAGCTGTACTGAGGTTTTTCTTAGGAATTGCTAGTGCGGGGATGTTGCCAGCAGCTCAAACCGTTTTAACTTTAAACACACCACAAGAAAGCTTCGGTCGAATTTTCTCTTATAACCAATCTTTCCAAGCAGTTGGTGCAGTTTTAGGATCATTACTTGGCTCAACTATTTCTGGTTTTTCAAATTACGCTACAGTCTTCTGGGTAACTGGATTTACACTTCTGCTTAACTTTATCCTTGTTTTGATCTTTGCTTGGGGTATTTCTTATCGTGATCGTTAACAAAAAAAGCTTGAGCTAAGAACTCAAGTTTTTATTATGCCGCGATTTTCTTATAAAGTTGATACATCTTATCGTCATAGGCACACAGCGTTATCTCTAATTGATAATCTTTATTTTCAGCTTGCCAAGCGGCAATTGTGTCATAAGCTATCTGCGCTGCCCTTTGAGCTGGAAAACCAAAAGCTCCGGTTGAAATTGCTGGGAAAATGATACTATGCAGATTGGCTTTTTTAGCTAAATTAAGAGAATTACGGTAGCATGACTTAAGCAGATCAACGTCTCTCTTAGCACCAGAATAAACTGGACCTACCGTATGGATTACATGCTTAGCCGGCAAATCGTAGCCTTGAGTTATTTCAGCCTCTCCAGTATGACAGCCATGCAAAGCCATACATTCTTCTTGCAAATGCGGACCAGCTGCCGCATGGATTGCGCCATCGACGCCACCACCGCCAAGTAGAGAATTATTAGCAGCATTAACGATGGCATCGGCCTTCATTTTAGTAATATCACCTTGAATAATTTTTATTTTTTTCATTCTTTACTATCCTCAGAAATCCAATAATTTCTTGCTATGTATATTTTAACATCAACACGAGTGTTATTAATTCTTTTAGGCAAACTTCTAGTGATCATTTTTACTTTATAGGGATAATCTAGAAAAAGTTTTGCACACATGCAAAATGGGTTGTATTAATATTCAATTTTAGTATTATGTGAATGAATAATACCTGCTTATCCCATCTTATATATTTTCAAAATCACGAGGTCTTTAAACTATGATCAAAAAAATCAGAATAGTGTTATTTGTCATTTCATCCATTTTACCAGCAGCTGCTATATATACTTTATTTATGAATATACCTAAAGGCGATTTTAGCATCAAAGATTCACCGATTATTATTTATTTTTTATGTATCTTTGCTACTGGGATTTTACTTCTCTTTCCTAATCTAAATTATTTACTGCTTAGTATTTCTACACTACTATTAATAATTACCATAACTATTAATAATTACCATAATCGCATGGATTAAATTTCCACAAATATGGATTATTTACACGCCGTTTATTGTCTACTTAGGATTGAGCTTAGTGTTAGGATATTATTCACTAAAAAATCAATCTAATAATAATCTTATGCAAAAATGACATTGCGTTTACTTGCCGGGTAATTTTAGACAGCGTAGCTGGAGTTATTATTTTCTCACACAAAAACGCCCTATCCAAACAGATAGAGCGTTTTTAGCATAAGCAAATTTTTGATTAACCCTTGTCAGCACCAGCAGTAATTCCGTTAACGTAGAACTTCTGCATGAAGACGAACAAGATCGTAATAGGAATCGCGATGATTACACACCCTGCAACGAATTGTGCGAAGTATGCAGTCGCGTTACCCTTAGCCGTGTGAACCATGTTGTATAGTCCATAGGCAACCGTGTAGGTCTTGGCGTTTCCTGAGGTTGAAAGAATAATACCTGAGAAAATGAAGTCTGTCCATGGAGCAATGAATGCAGTCAAAGCAGTGTAAACGATCATTGGCTTTGAAAGTGGCAAACCAATGTGTAAGAATACTTGCCACTTAGTAGCACCGTCGATTTCAGCAGCTTCGTCGATTGATCTAGGAATCGTATCAAAGAAACCTTTAGCAACGTAGAAGCCTAAGCCGGCACCACCTACATAAACTAGGAACAACCCAAAGAGGTTTAACATATTAAGTCCCTTTAAGATGTAGTACAAAGCAATCATTGACATGAAGCCTGGGAACATCCCTAAGACCAAAGCAATTTGCAAGAATGGTTTTCTAAATGCGAAGCGGAGTCGTGACAAAACATACGCAACTGAAATAGTTAAGAAAGTTGAAACAATCATTGAAGCGATTGAGACAATTAAAGTATTAATGATCCAGTTGCCAAATGGGTATTGTGGATTAGTGAAAATCCCAATATAGTTTTGCAACGTGAATTGTTCTGGCCAGAAGGTCGAAACAAACCCCGTATCATTGTATGAAAAACTTGCTAAGACGATCCACACAATTGGCAGTATCCAGAGAATTGCTAATAGAATTAGCAGGATATACCGAAAGATTAATGAGAGCCGTCTTTGATTTGAATAAGACTTCATGTGTTAGCCCTCCTTGAAAGCATTGGTGTGTCTGTACGCAATCAGCGAAACAACCGCACTAATAATAAAGATTAAGATACCTAGAACAGCTGATGCGTTATAACGTTGCTCTTGCCCGAAGGTCAAGTTATATAGCCACGTTACCAGCAAGTCAGTCGACCCGGCGCCGTTATAATTACTGTTCATTGGTGCCCCACCGGTCAGCAAGAAGATAACGTTGAAGTTATTAATGTTACCAATGAATTGTTGGATCAATGAAGGAGCCATTACAAATAGGATTTGTGGGAAAGTAATTGAACGGAAGATTTGTGCTGCATTAGCACCGTCAATTTTGGCAGCTTCAATTTGATCTTGCGGCAAGTTTTGAATAATCGCGGTTGAAACCAACATGGAGACTGGAATACCGATCCACATGTTAACGATAATAACGGTAATTCTGGCAACTAATGGGGAAGCTTGGTTGTCAATAAAGTGAATTGGCGAACTGATCCAGTGCAGATTCATCAAGATGTTGTTCAAGGCACCCTGATAGTCTAAGAATTGAGCCATCATCAACAGTGATACGAATTGTGGGACAGCCCAAACAATTACGAAGACCGTTCTCCAAAATGCCTTATGTTTGATGCCTTTTGATTCAATCAGCATTGCAAGCAGGACACCGAAGAAGAATGTAGTTGCAGTCGCAGCTACAGCCCAGATCAAGGTCCAGCCTAAGACTGGGAAGAAAGTACCAGCTAAGTCACCACTTAAAACATTCCCGAAGGCTTTAAAGCCAGTCCAAGAGAATGCGATCGGGTGTTGACGATCATAGTTGGTAAATGCCATTGAGATCATGAAGACCGTTGGCAAAATCGTGAAGAACAAGATTCCAAGTAATGGGATAACCATCAAGGTTGCGTGCAAACGCGTATCAAACAAGCTCTTGATTTCTTCCATATTGGTTGGAATGTGTTCACCGTCACGCTTTAAGATGTAGTTGTGTCTGGTTGATCTTAAGTTAACAATGTAAAGATAAATCATTGCAATACATAAGATAATTGCCAGTACCCCAAACAGCAGAATCAAAACAGAGTTTGAAGGCTGCTTGGTGATATAAACGCCTTGTGCAGCATCATAGACAACTTTTTTGCTTTTAATAGAACCTAGTGTAGCTAATACGCCTAAAGTTGAAATACCGCTGAAGATGAACCAAACAAGGAAAACAACTTCCGAGAGTAAAAGTGCTAACCCTTTTACCCATTGCTTATTGGCCAAGGCGTTACTACCCATAATCAAGAATGATAACTTAGTAGCAATATCGCCTTTGGACCATACTTCGCTATATTTTGCTTTAGGAGCTACATGTTTTTTCTTTAGAAACATAACTTCTCCCCTTCTTAGGCAAAAAGGTTGGGGTTATTAGCCAACCTTTGCTTATGCTTTAAGAAATATTATTTTAATTATTTCTTAGAAATATCTTTTTGCAACTTAGCAAGCTTTGCCTTGTATTGTGAAGGCTTAATCTTGCCGTCGTAAGTACCACTGATAAGTGGAGCTGATTCGTTCCAGAATGTTGCCATTTGTGGAAGCTTAGGTTGTAATACTGAGTTACCTGGTTTAGCCATTTCAATTATAGCTTCAGCCACTGGGTCATTCTTAACAGCGCTTGAGTTTACAGCAGTCTTAAGTACTGGGATTTGACCAGCTTCCTTGTGAGCGATTAATTGTGCCTTCTTGTTAGTAATGTAAGCAGCTAAATCTGAAGCAGCCTTAGCGTTCTTGGTGTGTGAGTTAACTGCGAAACCTTCGATACCAAGGAATGCTTGCATTTGAACAGTCTTGCCGCCAACTTCAATCTTAGGATACTTAGCAACACCGAAGTTCTTGCCCAAGATCTTCTTAATGTTAGCAGCGTTCCATGGACCATCAAGGATAGCTTGTGCGTTACCCTTCTTCAATTGGTTCAAAGCGTTTGAAGTTTGCATTACGCCCTTGTTCTTCTTTTGAGCTGCGTACCACTTCAAAGCATTAACACCGTTTTGTGAATCGAAGGTTGAACCCTTAAGGTCTTCACCGCTAGCACCATAAAGCTTTATACCTGCTGAGAACATTACTGGCCACATTACGTATGCGTTAGTAAAGTCAGTAGCTACAACACCCTTAGAAGTTAAAGTCTTCCAGTCCTTAACATCATTTGCGGACAACTTAGACTTGTTGTAGTAAATGGTTTGTGCTTGTTGTGCGTATGGGAATGCGTAAATCTTGTTCTTCCAAGTTACACCTTCTGAAGCAACCTTAATGTAGTTAGCCTTAATATCCTTAGTTGCTTCTGGTGAAAGTGGGTTAATGTAACCAGCTTCAGCCATTTGACCTAATTGGTCGTTAGGAACTTCAAATACATCGGCAGCCTTTGATGGGTCCTTACCAACATCAGTCTTAGCGTTAGCTGAACCGTTAGGACTTTGAACAACACGAACCTTGATATTCTTGTTCTTCTTAGTAAAGTCCTTAGCAATTTGCTTGTAGTAAGGAACTTGCTCAGTATCAACCCAAAGAGTTAAGTTAGCTTTCTTGCTTGAGCTATTACTACTACTTGATGAGTTGCTTGAACCGTTTGAACAAGCTGCTAATGACATAGCTGCGAGTACTGCAGCACTACCTAAAGCCATTTTCTTCCAAATCTTCATGACTTTTCCTCCTAAAAATCAAAACAATAAACAATTCTTAACAACAGTAGCCTTTGCTACATATGGTTGTAAGCTTTAATAAAATTAGTTAACGATCGTCTTGGTGCTGTCTTTGTCAAAGAAGTGAGCCTTGTTAACATCGAAGCCCATCTTGACCTTGTCACCAGGCTTATGATAATCACGTGAATTTACGATTGCAGTAAATTCAGTACCATCAACTTCTTGGTGAAGCTGAATGGTTGCACCCAGAAGCTCTGAAACAACAACCTTAGATTCAATGACTGAATCTGGCCAAGTTTCCATAAATGCTTCTTCTGAGTGAATATCTTCTGGACGAATACCGAAGACTAAATCCTTATCGTTGTAGCCCTTTTCGTCAAGCATCTTAGCCTTGCCTTCAGGGATACCGATATTCAGACCCTTGCCGTCTGAAATTCGTCCGTCCTTATAATGAACATTGAAGAAGTTCATTTGAGGGGAACCAATGAATCCGGCAACGAACATGTTCACTGGCTTGTTGTAGACCTCAAGTGGCGAACCGATTTGCTCTACTCGGCCAACAGACATAACGACAACTCTGTCAGCCAAAGTCATTGCTTCAGTCTGGTCGTGGGTAACATAAATAGTAGTGGTACCCAAGTCCTGGTGCAATTTAGCAATTTCGGTACGCATTGTTACACGCAGCTTAGCATCAAGGTTTGACAAAGGTTCGTCCATTAAGAAGATAGGTGCCTCACGTACAATCGCACGTCCTAAGGCAACACGCTGACGCTGACCACCGGACAAAGCACCTGGCTTTTTATCCAAGTACTCTTCTAGGCCTAACATCTTAGCAGCCTTCTTAACCTTGCCGTCAATTACGTCCTTAGGCGTATGGCGAAGCTTCAAGCCGAAAGCCACGTTGTCATAGATCGTCATGTGTGGATACAAAGCGTAGTTCTGGAAAACCATCGCAATGTGTCTATCCTTTGGCGCAACATCGTTCATAACCTTATGATCGATTTCCAAAGTACCCTTGCTGATATCCTCTAGACCAGCCACCATTCTCAAAGTCGTTGACTTACCACAACCTGATGGACCAACGAATACGATAAATTCCTTGTCCTTAATGTGTAAATCAAAATCATTTACAGAATACTTATCGTTGCCTGCGTATTTCTTGTAAATATGGTTTAAATCAACCTCAACCATTGTTTCCCCTACTCTCTAACTTTTATTTTTCTTCAAAAACTTTTTCAATCTCACTCAGCTTCAAATCCGCTGTAGTTGGAACGATATAGTCTGCTTCATGCAAAAGATCCTTATCACCAATGCCAACTGCAAATTGACCAGCAGCCTTGATTGACTCGACCCCAGCCTTGGCATCTTCAAAACTGATTACTTCATCAGCTTTAAGCCCGGCAATTTCTTGCGCCTTTTCATAAATCTCAGGATCCGGCTTGCCGCGATGCAAAGTTGCAGGATCAACAATGCCATCGAACTCATCCATAATGCCTAATCTAGTTAAAATCTTAGGGGCATTCTTGGAAGCTGAAGCAATCACCATCTTTAAGTTTTGCTTTTTAGCATCTGCTAAAAGTTCTGGAATGCCTGGCAAAATATCCTTAGGCGTCATCGTTTCAACTTGTTCAACGAACTTAGCGTTCTTTTCCGCCGCAAACTTTTCTTTTTCTGCTTCAGAATATTTATCTTCTTGGCCACCGTACTTCAAGATTAATTCCAGTGAATCCATTCTTGAAATCCCACGTAAGCTATCAAGTTGAGCGTCAGTTAAAGTGATGCCCAATTCTTTAGCTAAATTATTCCAAGCAGTCAGGTGAAACTTAGCCGAATTGGTTAAAACACCATCTAAATCGAATAATAATCCTTTAAGCATTTTGCGTTTCACCTTCTTTAAGAGTAAGTTTCTTGTCTTTAACTAAGACATCTAAATCATCACCCTTAAGCAAGGTGATCTTAGTGTCTTGGTGATCTACATAAACTTCAATTAAACGACCACGGTAGTTAATCTTGAAGCTGTAATGATCCCAAGCATCTGGCACGAATGGATTGAACTTCAATTGATTATGGTCATAACGCATCCCTGCGAAACCTTGAACAATTGCCAGCCATGAACCGCTCATTGAAGTGATGTGCAAGCCGTCAACCGTATCATTGTTGTAGTTATCAAGATCAAGTCGAGCCGTTCTTTCATAAAGCTCAACAGCCTTCTTTTGCTTGCCTAACTCAGCAGCCAAGATCGAGTGGATACATGGTGAAAGTGAACTTTCATGAACTGTCAATGGTTCGTAGAAGTCGAAGTTCTTTTCTTTTTGTTCCTTAGTGTATTGATCATTCAAGAAGTAAATGCCTTGCAAAACATCGGCTTGCTTGATGAATGGTGAGCGCAAGATCTTATCCCATGACCAGTGCTGATTAATTGGACGTTGATCTTCAATTTCGCTAACCGGACGGATGTCTTTATCAAGAAAGTCATCTTGCTGTAAGAAGATGCCGCGTTCTTTATCTTCTGGTAAGTACATCTTATCAACGATGTCTTGCCATTTAGCTTTTTCTTCTTCAGTAACGTGAACTCTTGCTTGAGCTTCCTTAGTTGCCAGTGGCAAGCGCTTCAAAGTATATTGCAGAAGCCATCTTGCCATTGTATTGGTGAACCAGTTGTTGTTAACGTTATTTTCATATTCGTTAGGACCCGTTACGCCGTGCATGACGTACTTGTTACGCCACTTAGACCAGTGAACTCTAGCTGCCCAGAATCTTGCGGTGCCAACTAAAACGTCCATACCTTCATTCTTAACGTAGCTATCATCACCGGTGTAATCAGTGTACATAGCAATTGCATGAGGAATATCTGCATTTCTGTGAATTTCTTCGAAGGTAATTTCCCATTCGTTGTGGCATTCAATTCCGTTAAAGGTAACCATTGGGAACAAAGCTCCTGGAAGACCTTGCTCTTTAGCATTATGGTAAGCACCTGGCAATTGATCGTGCCGATATTGCAGCAAAGCTCTTGGAACGCTTGGATCAGTTACACATAAGTACATTGGAACAATGTAAGCTTCGGTATCCCAATAAGTAGCACCACCGTATTTTTCTCCAGTAAAGCCTTTAGGACCGACGTTTAATCGTTCATCTTCACCGTAGTAAGTCATGAACAATTGACAAATGTTAAAGCGAATACCTTGTTGAGCGGCATCATCACCGGAAATCTCAACATCTGACTTATCCCAGCGCTTCTTCCAAGCTGCTGTATGGTCAGCTAAGTTATCTGCAAAGCTCTTTGATTGCAGCTTCTTCATTAAGTCCGCTGCAACTCCAGCTTGATCTTCATCCTTAACGTCGCGGCTAGTTACTACAATGACGTCTTTTTCAAGTTCATAGCTTTCGCCTTCATTTAAGTCAATTGAAAGCTTTTCGCTTAATTTAGCCTCTTCAGTAGAAACATCGCCTTCTACCGTTTCACCGTTATGACGTAAGCCTTGTTTAAGCAAAACAGTAAATTGAGGAACGTCATATGGATTTTCCTTAGTTTGGACTTGAATGGTTCTTGCATCCTTGTCTTCACCAAGTGGCAACCAGAAGCGTTCGTCGTAATTGCTGTCTTCATTAACAACGGTGCCATCTAACGAGGAATAAAAATCAATCTTGGCATGTCCTTCAAGTACAGTTGCCTTAACCTTGATTAAAGCAGCTTCTTTTTGAATGATATAAAGGAAGCGTTCAAATTCAAATTTAACTTTGACATCTTTTCCTTCATAAATGAAGCTTCTTGAAAGAAGTCCTTGGTGCATGTCTAATGCTAATTCAAAATCATCAAACTTAACTAGGGCTAAATCTAGCTTCTCGCCATTAATTGTAATGCCGATACCGATAAAACTTGGTGCGTTTGGGGTCTTGCCAAAGTACTTTGGATAACCGTTCTTCCACCAGCCTACACGAGTCTTATCTGGGAACCAGACACCTGCAAGGTAAGTTCCTTGCAAATGATCACCAGAGTACCCTTCTTCAAAGTTGCCTCTCATACCCATATAGTCATTACCGATTGCAGTCATGCTTTCCTGCAGCCGTTTATTATTTGGATCGAAGTTATGAGTGATGACCTTCCAAGGGTCAATTTCAAAAATTCGTTTCATTTGTTATCTCCCGCAATATTTGAGGTGCTCTTTTGTTTGCGCTTTCATTATATTTGAATTGAAAGCGGTTTACAATATTAAAAGTACTGTTAACGGTATCAAGATTTATTGCAAAAAAAGAAGATAGAACTTCATCCATCTTCTCGATCTGGCTTATTATAAGTAACTTTTACTGAACACTGATTACAAAGCCTTTTGGAGCTAATTGATTATTTTCATAATCTTGGCTAAAAGTATCTGCACAACTAATCTCTACTGGTTCGTTCGTAGTGTTAAAGTATGCGTGAATACTCTCTTTTTCTTCACGAATGACCTCAATCAGACCATTTTCTGTTACGCGTAACTGAATCGTCCCTTTGCCAAAGGTTTCGTCATGGTCTAACCGGAATTTAATTAATTGATGCACTCTTTGCCAAACCGGACCATCTTCCTTAGACCAATCCATTGGTTTACGGCAATCAGGATCATTGCCACCAGTCATGCCCATTTCCGTACCATAGTAAATACATGGACTGCCTTTTTGCATAAATTCAAATGTCAACGCCTGCAAAGCTAAATCTTGATCACCATTAGCCACCGTTAAAATCCTCGCAGTATCGTGAGAATCCAGCATATTCATCATGGCCGCGTTGGTTGAATCACGATATTTCATTAACTGGTCGGTTAATCGTCTAGTCATTTGCAAAGCGGTTAACTTATGCTTGAAGAAATGATCTTCAATCTGCAAAGTATAAGGATAATTCATGACTCCAGTGAACTCATCGCCATTCAGCCATGGCCGAGCCGAGTGCCAGACTTCGCCGACGATGTAGAAGTCAGGCTTGATATCTGTGACAGCCTTGTGGAATCTCTTCCAGAAATGATGGTCTACCTCATTAGCTACATCCAAGCGCCATGCATCGATATCAAAATATTTTACCCAGTAGGTAGCAATCTCTAATAAGAAGTCTTGCACTTCTGGATTAGCAGTATTCAGTTTAGGCATATGCTTTTCAAAGGCAAAAGTGTCAAATTGCGGATTACCTTCGCCCTTCGCAGGGTTGCGATATGGCTCAACTGGATATTCATTAATATGGAACCAACTAGCAAAGCGCGAACTTGGTCCATTTTTAACCACATCCTGCCATTGCATTGAATGGTCACCTAAGTGATTAAAGACAGCATCCAACATGACTTTCATCCCGCGGGCATGTGCTTCATTAACAACTTTGGCAAACAAGTCTTTGTCACCAAAATCGGGATCCACTTGAAGGTAGTCGATCGTATCGTATTTATGATTAGAATGCGCCTTAAAAATAGGACAGAAATAAATACCGTTGACGCCTAATTTCTTTAAGTAATCTAAATGATCTAATACCCCTTGCAAGTCGCCACCATAAAAGTCCTCGCGACCCGGATGATCACTAGAATTCCAAGGCTTGGTACCCTTAGGATCATTGGATTTATCCCCATTAGCACAAAACGTTCTGGGAAGATCTGATACCACACGGTATGCCTTACCCATTCTGGGGTCTTAGCCATATCAATGTCGTGGCAGTACGGCACCTTAAAGTAAGAACCGTCTTCCATCAAGGCCGACTCAACATCACTGCTAATTGCACGATCACCATAAACTACGCTAGTCCCATCTCTACCAATCACCTCAAAAGAATATTTCAAGCGGTGATATGGTGCTGTCAACGTTGCGCCCCAATGATCTTCAACTTGGCCTTCACCAATCTTATCCATCACGATGGTTTGCGCCTCAGTTAATGGCAAGTAATTGTCACAGTAGTGCACAATTACTTTTTCTACATCATTCTTAACGCTATGGAAGCGAACGCGTACATGAGTAGGATCAATTACAAAACTATCTTCGCTTTCAGTTCGGTGCTTTAAAGCTGCTAATTGCATCTGTTAGTTCTCCTTTTTCAACACAACGCCTGCATAAGGCATCAAAGTTAACTTCCCATCAGTTAACTGATATTCTCCCGCTTTTAATTTTTCCTCGGTATATTTCCCGGGAACTGTAATCACTGTCTTTTGATTGCTCAATGATACGGCTACAATCGCGCTCTCATCGCCTAAGTCACGCTGATAGACATAACTATTTTTATCCGTTGCAATCATATAATAAGTACCATTTTGGAATAGCTTCTCTTTTTTCAAAGTCAGCATCTGCTTATAAAAGCTGTACATGCTGCCAGCAACATTCATCTCACTAGCAACTGTAGCATCGTTTTGACTAATGCCTGTTAACCATGGCGTGCCATCAGTGAAGCCGTGATTCTTCGTATCGTCCCAGCACATCGGACCCCGTGCCGGCAATTTATGATTATCGCTAAGCATTGCCATAGCATCTTTTTTGCTTAAAAATTGCTCCGCATCCTTTAGCCACGGCTTAACCGTTTGATCTTCAAACTGCTCTGCATGCGTAAAATGCAGGTTTTTCATTCCTAATTCTTCACCATAATAGATAATCGGAATACCGCGCTGCAAATACATCAACATCGCTAGACTCTTAGCCTGAGTTTGCGTCTTGGCAACTCGAGTCGCAATTCTAGCCATATCATGGTTATTCCAATACAAAGTTGGCTGCGACACCCCCGCTAAAGTCTGCTGCCAGACAACCTGGTTTTGCTTAAAGGCGGTGAGATCTAAATCCTTAGGTTGATATTGTTCTGAAAAACGTGGATCGATCTTAGACTCATCATCAGTAAAGTAGCGGAACGTGATAACGCTATCCATCAAATGATTACGCCGATTAGTGTAGTCAACGGCCAAATTAACGCTGGCACTAGCGGCTTCACCTAATAACAATGCATCTGGATAGTCCTGCTTGATTTGCTCGCAAAACGGCCGCATCCATTCTTGAACTTGGGGCAAATTAGCAAAAAATGGTTCCGCGATTACTGGCTGATCATCGTCAGTTTTAGTAGGATAATTTTGCCTTAAATCTGCCTTGCCAATATGAATAAAAGCATCTAGCCGTAAGCCATCAATGCCTTTTTTGAGCCAATATTCCGCTACTTCTAGCATGGCGTGGCGAACCTCTGGATTTTTCCAATTCAAGTCAGGCATGCGCTTGTCAAACAAGTGGAAATATGATTGCCCCGTTCCTGCTGGATCAGGATCCCAAACGCTACCGCCAAAGAAGCTGCCCCAGTTGTTTGGCCGCTTGCCATCATGTCCAGCAAAGATGTAGTAGTCACGGTAAATGCTATTAGGATTCTTGATTGCATCTTGAAACCAAGGATGTTGATCAGAAGTATGGTTTAAAACAAAATCCATGATGAGATGAATTCCTGCTTGATGCAGGTCCTTAATTAAGTTTTCCATATCTTCCATCGTTCCCATATGTGGATCAATGGCGAAGTAATTTGAAACATCATAGCCATTATCTACTTGAGGGGAAATGAAGACTGGGTTTAGCCAAACCGCATTGACGCCTAGATTTTGCAAATAGGGAATACGCTGGCGAATCCCATTAAGATCACCGATGCCATCACCGTTGCTATCTTGAAAAGACTTAGGATAAATTTGATAAATAATTGCATGATCGTACCAATGTGCCATAATTTTTTCCTCCATCCATAGTTTAGTTGAATAAAGAAACCGGTTTCAATACAATCTTGCCTGTTAGCGGTATCAAAAAAAGCATCCCCTTTAGGGATGCCTTTAAAAATAATCTTTTTATCGCGTTAAACGAATAACTTCACGTGCAATCATCAGCTCTTCATTCGTTGGCACAATCAAGGCTTTCACCTTAGAACGTGGTTTAGAAATAAACTTTTCACCATCAGTTCGGTTAGCCTTAAAGTCAGGATCAAGACCTAAGAATCTCAATGAAGCCATAATTCCCGCACGAATGCCAGGATCATGTTCGCCAACTCCAGCCGTGAAGACGATTCCATCAACACCATCCATCTCGGCCGCATAGGCACCAACATACCGAACGACTCGGTTAATAAAGATCCGGCGGGCCAACTTAGCGGACTTCTTCTTGCTTTCAATCAAGTCACGCATATCAGATGAAACGCCAGAGATGCCTAGTAATCCAGAATCATGGTTTAGCATATCGACAACTTCGTCAATTGACATGCCAGTTTTCTTCATCAGACGCTGAACAGCTGACGGATCAAAGTCTCCGCTACGAGTACCCATCGTTACCCCAGTTAATGGACTGAAGCCCATTGAAGTATCAAATGACTTGCCATGCTTAACTGCTGTAATTGAGGCACCAGAGCCTAAGTGACAAACGATTAGACGAACAATGTTAGGGTTTTTGCCCATCATTCTAGCAGCACGTGGAGCAACATAATCAATTGAGATGCCATGTGCACCGTACTTACGAATGCCATAATCCTTGTAATACTTATAAGGAATTGAATATAGATAATGAACTGGATCAAGGCTAGTATGATAAGAAGTATCAAAAACCGCTACTTGAGGCACATTAGGGATGGTTTCCTTAAATGCCTTAATTCCCATTGCTTCAGGAATATTATGCAGTGGTGCCAATTCACCTAGATCAAAAATTTGCTGCAGCTTTTGATCATCAATTATGGCAGAATCCTTGAAGATTTCACCACCATTAACTACCCGATGGCCAACACCAGCAATTTCTTTTAAATCTTTAACCACATTAAACTTTTGCAAGTCTTCCATTAACAGTTTCACTGCAGCTGCTTGATCGGGAATCGACGTATTCTTAATGTATTCCTTGCCATTGCTCAACTTAATTTTGAAAACGGCATTATCCAATCCCACACGATCAGCCATTCCCGATGCGATTACCTTTTCATCTGGGAATGAGAAGAGTTTGTATTTAAAAGATGAACTACCTGAATTGATTGCTAAAACTTTTTTCATATTTTTGACCTCTATTCACAATTCATTATCTATAATTTATCTCTGATTTAAGTATAGCGCTTTCATGTTGGCGATAAAAACTTTTTCTTAATTATCTGGTTGTTTGCCGTCTGATTAATTCTGGCTTAAGCATAATCTCGCCTTGAGGCGATCCTGATTGTTCAATCTTCTGTAATAGCATCTTAGCCAGCATTTCACCCATCTTAAAGATCGGCTGCTTAATCGTGGTCAATTTAGGATTGGAAACTTGATCCAAAAATACGCCATCAAAGCCGATAATACCGAAATCATTAGGAATTTTGGCTCCGCGATTTTGCAACTCACGTACTACTCCGACCGCGATTCGATCACTGGCACAAATAAAGCAAGTATCTTTTTTTAACTCAGAGAAATGATCATGAATAATCTGTTGCGCGCAATGACTATGATTAGGCACACGATAAATCTGCGGAATTAAACGATGCTGCTGCAGCGTATTGATATAACCAGCTTCACGTGAATATTCAAATGGCTCCTTAAGATCAATACCAATAAAAATGATATGCTTATACAGCCGGTCTAATGCGTATTGCGTTGCAATTTTCTCAGCAGTTTGATTGTCAGTATCGACAAAGTCATAACCACGGTGATTCTCGCCGAACAAGACAAAAGGCTTGTCCAACTTGTCAAACATCTCATAATCATCATTACGTGCACCCGTGATCAAATAGCCATCTGCCTGTCCTCTTTCAATATGCTCTGGATCAGTTACTAACTGCATGGCATATTGCTTAGTATTCAGCCCGCGAGCAAAGCCAAATAATAAATTCATGTAATACGGCTCAGTCGTATCGATATCTTCTAAAGTAACAAACTTCACCACATTAGTACGGTTATTGACCAAGGCTTGAGCGATAGAGTTAGGACGATAATTCAATGATTTCATCGCCTTTTCTACCATCCCGCGTAATTCCGGCGTGACCTGCTCCGGATGGTTGATTACACGTGAAACAGTCATTTTTGAAACGTTTGCTTCTTTAGCTACATCAGTTAATGTTGTCATTTTCTTCCTATTCTAAATACATCTTTCTAAAACGATCTAAATCGTGTTGAC
This sequence comes from Lactobacillus kefiranofaciens, assembly GCF_900103655.1. Taxonomy (GTDB): domain Bacteria; phylum Bacillota; class Bacilli; order Lactobacillales; family Lactobacillaceae; genus Lactobacillus; species Lactobacillus kefiranofaciens. Next base: position 20,372 of record NZ_FMXC01000015.1, on the reverse strand, counting down.
TAAAACCTAGTTCTTTCTTAAAAAATGCATCAAAACTGCCCCAGCCTTTACGGATGGTCTCAGTAATGCCGCGAATAGCTGGCCCTTCGCCCTTGGTGATATTCATCTTCGAGACCAAGCTTGCGATCTCATTATCATCGGGGAACTGCTTAGCTATGGCAAAATCATATAGCTCATTAGTCAATAAATAATCTCGTGCAATAGTATCATCATCTACACCTAATGCCGTCAAGATTAGGGCAGACGTCATACCAGTTCTATCCTTGCCAGCACTGCAGTGATAAACCAGTGCATCTTCAGGTGGCAACTCAATTAATTCCGCAAAAATTCTAGCAAATTCATGCTGGCTGTGCGTATTAAGCAAAACCTGCTGATAGATCTGCCCTAGCCAATTATCACCCATATCAGGAATATGATGAACGAAGCGATAGAGCTTGTTGTCGCCTTTATTCTTCTTGCGATCTTCAGAATAAATATGCGCGTCTACGTAGCGCACGCCAGGCCAAGAGACATCCGGAGATGCATTTTGTTCATATTTTGAACGCAAATCAATATCAACGGTGATACGACGGTCAGCTAATTTTTGTTCATCTTTTTCAGACAAGGAGCTAAGTGAATCAGAACGATATATTTTGTTCCACTTGACATATTGACCCTTGTCATTCTTGTAACCACCAATATCTCTAAAGTTAAGCGGCCCATCTAATGCAAGTATTCTATCATGCTTCATTCTTGCTCAACGCCTTTCTTTGTGAAAATGTTAATATAGTACTTTTATTATAGCAAAAAAGAGTTGATCTTGATCAACTCTTAGGATTTACTCTCCATGTGCAAAAACCTGCGTTGCTTTAATTGCCCGTTGCCAACCAGCATACAATTTAACTCGTTCCAGATTGCCCATCTTGGGTTCAAAGGCTTGCACAATCGTGAAAATATGCTTTAATTCAGCAATATTTTTCCAATAGCCTACAGCAAGTCCAGCCAAAAATGCGGCACCCATACTGGTTGTCTCTAAAATCTTAGCTCGTTCAATTTTAGTATTCAGAATATCTGCTTGAAATTGCATCAGGTAATTATTATTGCTAGCCCCACCATCAACGCGCAAAGTTGGAATTTTAATACCGGAGTCTTTCTGCATAGTATCAACTACATCCCGCGTCTGATAAGCCAACGACTGCAGCGTTGCCTTAATCATATCTTTATCCGTAGTTCCACGTGTAACACCAAAAATTGCGCCACGTGCTTCCGCATCCCAATAAGGCGCACCTAGTCCCGTAAATGCTGGTACGACATAGATTTCATTCTCAGAGGTTGATTCATAAGCCGCTTGTTCAGAATCTGGCGCATGCTTAATCAGCTTCATCGAATCGCGTAGCCATTGGATTGCACTGCCAGCTACGAAAATTGAACCTTCTAGAGCATAAGTGATTTTACCGTTGATACTATAGCCAATTGTAGTTAATAAATTATGATTAGAACTAGTAGCCTTTTCTCCAGTATTCATCACAATGAAAGCACCTGTTCCATAGGTGTTTTTAACCATTCCAGGCTTTAAGGCTAATTGACCAAATAAAGCAGCCTGTTGGTCGCCAGCCATCCCGGCAATGGGTACAGTACCACCGAAGAACATACAATCTGCCGTTTTGCCATACACTTCAGAATTAGAATGAACTTCGGGCAACATTTGCTTAGGAATATTAAGCAACCGCAGAATATCTTCATCCCATTTAAGGGCATGAATGTTAAAAAGCATTGTCCGTGAAGCATTGGTATAATCCGTCACGTGCTGCTTGCCATTCGTCAACTTCCACATTAACCAGCTATCAATTGTGCCAAATAAGAGTTTACCCTGTTCTGCTTTTTCCTGCGCACCAGGTACATGATCCAAGATCCAACGAATTTTCGTTGCACTAAAATATGGATCAATGATCAAGCCAGTTTTCTCCCTAATTTCTTCGCTATAACCCCTTTTTTTCAGTTGCTCAGCTAATCGTGTCGTCTGCCGTGATTGCCAAACAATGGCATGATATATTGGCTTGCCTGTATCTTTATCCCAGACAACTGTCGTTTCTCGCTGATTGGTAATGCCCACTGCGGCAATTTGACTAGGCCAGATGCCCGAGTTGATAAAGGCATTGGCAATAGTCGTTTGGACCGCTATCCAAATTTCATTAGCATCATGCTCCACCCAGCCAGGTTCTGGAAAATATTGCGTGATTTCCTTTTGAGCTACTGCTACTTTTCTCCCCTGATGATCGAAGATAATCGCCCTCGTTGAAGTAGTTCCTTCGTCAATTGCTAAAATATATTGTTCGGCCATTCCTATATCTCTTTTCTTTAAAAGCGTTTTCTTATAAGTTTACTGTTTTTTAGGTGCAGATTCTAGCAGTTCCTCTACTATCTAAGCTATAATTTTCATAACTACAATAATAAGAGGTGCAAGAATGATTAAAGATCAAAAAATTGTGGTAACTATTGCAGGTAACGACAGCGACGGCAGTGCGGGCATGCCAGCCGATTTGCATTCTTTTTATGCACGTGGCGTTTACGGCATGGGGCTAATGACTGCCGCAGTAGCTGGCAATACTAAGGGTATTTTTGCTCAACAGATTATGCCGGTAGACTTTATTCAAAAGCAGTTTGACGTATTAAATGACGACTTCAAGATTAATGCGACTAAGACGGGGATGCTAGCTAATAAAGAAATTATCGACTGCGTTGCCGACAACTTAGAAAAATACGATATGGGTAAAATCGTGCTTGATCCAGTGATTATCACCAAGCATGGGGCTACTTTGCTTGACGACGATGCTTATCAAACTTTTCTAGATCGACTATTGCCACTTGCTGACGTAATTACGCCTAACTTTTATGAACAACAAAAATTGACTGGTTTAAAGTTAAATAATATGGAAGAAATTCATCAAGGTGCTGAATTGTTGCAAAAGATGGGTGCTAAGAATGTTTTGATGAAGGGGCGTCATGACACGGATCAACCTGAAGTAACCGACATTTTGCTTACTGAAGACGGCGAATTTCATGAATTCACCAAACCGCACTTTAAGACCGACCGCGTGAACGGTACTGGTGACACACTCTCTGCTGTCATTGCAGCAGAACTGGCTAAGGGGAAATCAATTATCGATGCCGTCAAGATCGGAAAAGATTTTACCTATGAAGCTATTTCGCACCCGATTGATGTTGGTTCTAAGTGGGGTCCGATTAATCATTGGGCTGCGGAAGATAGTGTGGGATAAGAAATAATCATCTAGTTAATCAAAAAAACTAGATGATTATTTTTTGTAAACTATTTTCTGTTTTCAAAAATTTTGTAAAGGACAATAGCTATAATTGCACCACACAATGTACTCACTAAGGCATTAATCCAAAAATTAAACAAATGTGGTGAAACCAAAGTAGTATATTATCCTTTATGTTAGAAAATATTAGCTCTCTAATTCGAATTAACATATTCAAGCCATTATACCCTAAAATCTTTAGCAATTGCCTTTTACATAATATCTACATATTTTACATGAACAAAATGACCAAAGAAGAATTAGAAGCGAGATTGGCTAAACATGCAGAAGAAATGGATAATGGTAAAAGCCTCAGTACCAAAGAAATATTTAAGAAACTAGATAAGCAGTTAGGATTATCAAAATAGTGCTGATTAAAGCAAACCACTACTAATCCTTTGCCCCACTTTCGCTATTAAGCTATACTAGACAGAAGAAATCAAACGAATTAAGGGACAATAATATGAGCGATAAATTAATCAAAATTGCATATCTTTACGAAGACTTGATGAACACTTACGGCGATTCCGGCGACGTCAAGATCCTCAGCTTTTTACTTAAACGCGAAGGCTATGACACTCAAGTAGACAACATCTCATTAGGCGATCAATTCAATGCCTTTGCCTATGACTTTGTCTTCTTCGGCGGTGGCCAGGACTTTGAACAAACTGTCGTTGCTAAAGACTTACCACGCCACAAAGAAACATTGGAAAAGTACATTAATGAAGATAATCCAATGCTTTGCATCTGTGGTGGCTATCAATTAATGGGCAGCTATTATAAGACTAACTCAGGCGTTACTATTCCTGGGTTAGACATCCTGCCTTTGCACACGGTCTTCAAGAGCGATAAGCGAATGATCGACGATACGCGTTACATAACCGAATGGGGCGAAGTTAAAGCTTTTGAAAATCATTCAGGTCAAACTTACTTTGATAATAAAGATAAGCTGCATCCCCTCGGCGACATGATCGAAGGCTATGGCAACAACCCACAAGATCACGTCGAAGGCCTGCGCTACCGCAACTTCATCGGTTCATACTCACACGGGCCACTTCTAAAGAATACTAACGTAGCCAACGCTATTGTAAAAATGATCATTAAACGTCATGATGAACGCATGAAGCAAACTGAACCAATAAAATAAAAAAGGCGAAATCCTCAAATTTGGATTTCGCTTTTAATTTGCTTTTCGAAATTAATTTAACACACGCTTAGCAGCTGATGGGTAGAAGTAGCCACTCAATGCTTGCTTTCTTACGCCTTGGCTTGGCGTTGCAGCGTGAACGTACTTGCCGCCACCTACGTAAATACCAACGTGATAAGGAGAAGCAGCTGAGCCCCAGAATAATAAATCACCCTTCTTTAAATGATTCATTGAAACGCGTTTGCCTTTAGTAACTTGACCAAAGGTAGTACGAGGCAAGGTTTTCTTAGCAGCCCTTTTATAAACGTATTGAGCTAAACCAGAGCAATCAAAAGAAAATGGACCAGTAGCACCGTAAACGTAACGCTTACCGACTTGTTTATTAGCAAGCTTAACTACAGCGTTGCGTTTTTCCTTGGTGCTGGCTGCCTGAACAGTTTGTGTTTGATTCACATTAGGCACATTAATCAGGGATGTACCTGTTAAGAATAATGATAAAACTGCGACAACCTTAACTAAACTACGTCTAAAACTCACTTAAATTTCTCCTTATATACTTTATCTGTAGTGATGTGTTTCATCACTCAACGGTTTATATAATACCGGAGAAATATTACAACTTGATGTTAAACTGACTACTATCTAATTAAGCAATGTAACAAAAAGCGGTAAATTTTGTAAATTATTGTATGATTAGAAAATATTCTACTATTATTTTATGTTGCTTAAAGCCTTGCTTTGTTTTCACTAAACTTGTTACATTAAAAAGCAATAATGTAGTTGAACAAACCATGCATGGCGTATTTTAACATTAATTAAAATGCTAAATCACTTGTTCAAGCACAGGCAACACAACTCCAATTACTACTAATTCACCATTGAATAAAAACTTACTAATTTCTTTTTTAAAAAATACTTCATCATAAGAAAGACCTTTCTATTATGAATAATCAAATTTTCGGATCAAAATTCCGCCAATTACGCAAACAACAACATATAACTTTAGCCCAAGCTGCAGCTGGAATAACTTCAAGGCAATCTCTAGGCAACTGGGAAACTGGCAAAGGCGAGTTAGACTTTGCCAAAGTTCTTTTACTACTCAAAAAAATTAATGTCCAGCCAATAGACTTTTTAGAAAGTAGCATAAATAGTTACCTCAAGCAAACCACTTCACAAATTTCTGTCGCCTACGTTAACAATCAAATTGATAGATTATTGCATTATGCCAATAAATATCTTGAAATAAGTCATCGCAATCTCACAGACAGGATTAGCTTTTTACGTGCTGCTGTGGCATGTAATTATTATATGGATCTTACAGGAAAAGATATAACATCTACTTCCCATAAACTACGAATCATCTCCCATTTTAAAAGGATTTTAGATGGAGAAGAAATTTGGAATTTCGAAGATATTTATTTCTTCGGAAACACACAAAACTTAATGAGTCCCAGAAATATTTACAGTCTAGCCTATTCTCTAAATTACTATCGTCAAAAGCACAACATTAACAACAGAGAATGGATCAATGCCGTTTATAATACGCTGATAAATGCTGAATTTATTCTTATAAAGTCAGACATTAATTTAGCTACTAAGTTAGATCAACTTTTAAGACAAAAGTGGGATTTATCAGACAACTATGCTTTCGAAAAAATTCGACAAAATTTTATGCATCAGTTAATAGAATATATTTCAACTCAAGATGACAGTAAAATAATTCGACAATTACACATTCTCGAATTTGAGCAACTACTTGATCTAAAAGCTGGTTTTAAAACAGCATATGAACAAGTTAAAGAAATATATTTCTCTTAGCAATTTTGCCAATATTTTGGCATTTTTATTTTTACAAAAATTAAGCATGCTACTTTATATCCGTAAACCAATTAAGATTTTCTTGAGGAGGATATAAAAATGAAAAAATCAATCAAATTAATAAATGTACTTTCTGTTAGTGCGTTAGCTTTAGGATTTATAGCACCTGTAACTACAGTTTCTGCTGATACTGTTGGTTCTGATACCTCTAAATCAATTAAAAATAATGAAACAACCTCAACTGCATATACGGTCCCATCTCAATTTAAAGAAATAGATAAGTATGTAACTGTCAAAGATAATCAGTATGTACTCCGTCTTCCACAAAATTCAAATATTGACACACAGACTAAAAAGAATGCCCAAAATCAATTAAACATTGCAAATGGAGTAGTTAAAAATCAAAATTTAGTAATTGATCTACAAACTAAGTTTGCAGATCCAATATCTCTTGATACAAATTCTCCATTTATAGTACTAGCCAAGCGGCCAGCAAATGAGAATAGAACATATCCTTGGGGTGTTAGATCCATCTTTAGAAGCAATGCTGCTGTAAGAACACGTGTTAATATATATAACAACATTTACATTGGTGCTTTAGCCGTCGGAGATGTGTCAGGAACAGCTGGTATGGTTGGTTTCCCTTGGGCTTCTTTAATTGGAACTGTAAGTAGTGCTGCCGTATCAGATAGATGTCAAACTTGGGCTAATAGATTACAACTAAGTGTATAATTTTTTGCGGTAAGTTGAATAAATAATTAAAAAAGCTCAAATCCTTTGAAATTGGACTTGAGCTCAAACAAAAAGACCAGTAGTCTGATGTTAAGAACAAAAAACACATTAGAAGCTGGTCTTTTATGGAATCTATTATAGCTGATATCGTGAAAATTATTAAGTCTGAAAATAATGTTATTGCCCGTGAAAAGGCATTAATGTGCTATTTCTTTGATTTGATTAGAGAATTGATTACATTAGCACTAGAAGAAGTTGATGCTGGTTTAGTTGAAGAGACTAAAAAGCAAGGCTATCAGATTGAGAAGAAAAATAAGCGTTCAGTTGTGACTGCCTTTGGTGAAATCAGCTATTGGCGCAGAAGATATGCTTGTCCTGGCAAAAAGGCTAAATATCCACTGGATAAGCTGATGGGCTATGACAAATATAAGCGTTACAGTGTTTTGGCAGTAAAAGATGTTTTGCAAGTTAGTGCTGTGGCTACTTACCGCAATACCGTTCTAGCAGTTAATACCCTTTCTTGTTTTAAGATTAGTCACAGCCAAGTTGGCAAGCTGATTGTGCAAGCAGGCAAACAGATTAAAGTACAGCAGCAGTCTGAGGAAAGATACGATGGTATTACTCAAAAGAAAAAGGTGCCAGTGCTTTATCTTGAAGGCGATGGCGTTGTGATTAAAGGCACCAAGAAGCGACTGGAATTTCATCGCTATCAAGTCTGCGAGGATATTATTAATTTAAGCAATACTTTAATCATCAGTAATGCCGATGGCAGTGCTGGTTATGCCAAGAAAGATTTTGATGAAATAGTTGGCTATTGCCGGCAGCACGAACACTTCTTGGATGTCTTTCACTTGAATAAAAAGATCAAGGACCGTTTAGGCTTTATGCCGGCTATGCCAAGCAAATTGATCAGTGCAGTTGAGTTCAAGTATGATCGCCACTTGACTGACGTGATTTTAGACACGATTGAAAGCAATCTGATTGATGAGCTGAATACGCCAGAAAATCATGAAAACCTAAAGCGGCTGCGCAGCTATCTTCATCGTCGCTGGGTTGATATTAAGCCGTTTAAGATGCGTCATTTGTCCGTAATTAAAGCAATTGGTTGCTGTGAAAGCAATCACCGCAAGTATACTTATCGCGTTAAAGGACAAGGAAAATACTGGTCAGAGGATGGTGCTGAGGGTATTTTGCGTGTGCTGACTTGCATTAAAAACAAAGAGCTGGAATACTGGCTTAGCAGTGAATTTGCAGGTGGGCAGCTGGATATTGGTGATCAGGAAGACTTGAAAGGTGTGGTTCGTGCCAGCCTAAGAAAGACGCATGAAGCTCATCTGGGCATTCATCACGGCGCCATTGAAAGCTTAACAGCAGGACATAGCTATTTGGATGATTTTGGCAGAAAAATAAATCAAATAAATATTTAAGAAATTAAGGTCAGACTAATGGTTAATAGCCTACCGCAAAAATATTGACACTTACAGATTACAAAGTTATAATAATTCTCATAGAAAAAGTAGAATTTATCAGGATATAAACTGGGCGCTTCAGGATTCAGAAGGTGTATGTAACTTATAAAAGATATTATCCCTATCGAAAGCTGGTAATGGTGGCTTTAATCAGTCTTCCATGGATATTTTTAGTATTTCCATTTACTTTGGATTGGGGTGCCTATATTACCCTCGTAATAGTCAGGATCCCGTATACAATTATTTGGAGCTTATTAATTGCGGCTGGAATATATATTGATATAAAGATGCAAAATAAATATCAACATCATAAGGACAACAATAGACACCAAAACTTTAATAACAATCATTTTAATTATCGTAGCAATTGCACTAGCTTGTTTACCATTTTATAAAAGATACCAACTATTTTGCTTGACCAAAGTAGGTTACTGGGACATCTTAATACAGTTCCTAGTAATCGCAGGTATTAACTTATTCATAGGATTTCATAATGTAAATAAAGCAACTTCAATCATTGAAAAGATTGTTGGTGCATTCTTTCCGAAAACGGGAGCAGCTATTGGCTTATCAATGTATCAAAACCCTAGCTTTAGAAATGCCATAACTAAAGCATACCATTAAGGAAAAAGAGTAAAAATTGTATATAAGTCTGGAGCATCAATGTTTTTAAATAAAGCATATTATTATGTTATTAACTAGTAAATACTACTTTTAGGCGGTGATCCATATGAAAAAGTTTTTGCTTAGGCAGCTTGAGGTTATTATTGCCGAAGGAATAATATTAGTTTCTGATTACTACAACTCTTTGTTATCAACATGGATGTTATGGTTTACAGTAGCTGTAGTAATTATTCAATTTCCAATTGCCTATCTTTATGAAAAGCGCAAAATTAAGGTATCCGAGAAAACAAAAACTTAATAACTCAAAAAAACGAAGTCAATTAAGGCTTCGTTTTTGGATTGATCTTATTTTTCTTTTGTTTCGGTGTTAAATTTAATGCCATCGCCGCTACAACTACTAAGACCGAACCGACCCAATCCATCGGCATCATTACTAAGCCAAAGCACAGCACTGATCCCACCGTCGCTGAGAATGGCTCAAAGGCATCCAATAAACTTGCCGTAGATGGAACAACATAACGCAAAGCGTTCGCCATTAGTTGAAACGGAATAATTGTTCCAATAATAATGACCGCTGCAGTATATAGCCAGACAGATGGCTGATTAGGAATTGCTTGAAATTGCGGTTGAATAATCACCAAACTAATTCCAGCAAAGAGCATCCCCCAACCTGTGACTACTAAAGTCGACATTCTTTTGACAATATTAACGGGAATCAAAGTATAAGCCGCTTCCCCTAAAGCAGAGAGCAATCCCCAGAACAGAGCAACTGGCGTAATAGCTAAATGATCGAACTGGCCATGCGTCGATAGTAAAAATACACCCAAAAAGGCAAAAATTGCAGCCAAAATATCAAGCCGTCGCATTACTTGCTTATGCGTGATAGCTAAATAGCCGAGTACAAAAAACGGCCCAATAAATTGCAAAATCGTCGCAATAGATGCATTAGCCACCTGAATACACATAAAATAAAATAATTGCACGGGTAATAAGCCAAAAATTCCGTAAGCTAAAATAACTAAAGCATCATGCTTATTTTTTAAACTAGCGATTGGTTTTTGCTTCAATATGGCTGCTATTACTAACAAAACAATGCCAGAAATAATTAATCTGATCTGCGTCAGCCACATTGGTGTAATTTTAGGACTAATGTTAAACAATCCCTTGGCAAATAGTCCAGAGATGCCCCACATGACAGCTGCTAATGCCGCTAAAAAAGTCCACAGTCTGCGCGTCTTTGAATCAACCATGACATACCCTTTCTATGCGTGTGACTTTCTGCTCTTCTTTTTCTTAGGCGAAATATTCAAGGCCATTGCTGCCAATACAACTAAGATCGAGCCGACCCAATCCATTGGCGTCATTATTAAGCCAAAGCACAAAACCGATCCTACTGTAGCCGAAAATGGTTCAAAGGCATCGAGCAAACTGACCGTTGATGCCTTGATGAACCGCAACGAATTTGTCATTAATTGGAACGGAATCAAAGTTCCAATTACGATTACCGCTGTCACGTTTAGCCAAACATGTGGCGTATTAGGAATATGAGGCATCTGCGGATGAACCAGCATTAAGCAGATACCTGCAGATAATAATCCCCAGCCCGTAACGACTAAACTAGAGACGCGCTTTAACACATTAATGGGAATCAATGTATTCGTGGCTACTCCCACAGCCGATAGCATTCCCCAGAACAAGACAGCTGGCGTAATGGCAAAATGGTTAAAACGTCCGTGTGTTGCTAAGAGAACTACGCCAATAAATGCACAAATTGCGGCAATCACATCAATGCGACGCATAATTTGCTTGTGCGTAATTGCTAAATAAGCCATTACAAAAAATGGTCCTACAAACTGCAAAATCGTGGCAATTGAGGCGTTGGCCTTCTGTACTACAATAAAATAAAATAATTGCACGGGTAATAACCCAAAAATACCATAAGCAATAATCACCCACGCATCATGTTTATTCTTCATTGTAGCTAGCGGCTTTTGCTTCAAGAAACCAGCAACAATCAATAAGATAATGCCTGAAGTAACCATTCTAATCTGCGACAGCCACATTGGCGTAATATCTGAACTAATATTGAATAAGCTCTTAGCAAATAAGCCTGAAATTCCCCACATGACACAGGCCAGGGCAGCTAAGAATGCCCAAAGTCGACGTTGTTTTTGTGTAATCATTCTTCAATCCTTCATCTTTAAACTAGCTTCTTTATCATAACAAAAACAGACTAATTTTACCTAGTCTGCTTGGAAGTTTATGTAATGTTTTTACAGCTGATTCAAACGATAAAGGACATAGCCAGCCACGCTAACCAAAATACCACAAAGATAAATCCACCAATAGGTTGGCAAAAATGCAATTAATAATAAGGATAAAAATAATGAAGCTAAACTGGAATCACGTTCTAAGCGCTTTTTACCAAAAAGCAAGCCGAACATGATGCCGGACATTGTCAATAAATAAAAAACATCCCCATAAGAAACCACATCTTGGATAATGCCAGCAGCTCCACTAGCCGGCTTCAGTGCAATTAAGGCAAAGACCTGTTCACAGGAAAAAGCAGCAATTAAAAATGATAATACTATTGCAATGAAGCTAACGGTACGAAAAATTGACTTTTGTTTTTGAATTGGGGTTTCTTCCATAAAGGTTTTCAAAAAGAAAGCATGATCTTTTTGATTAGTAATTGCCTTGCCAGTTCTGCGATCATGCCGATCAATTAACCAGCCCAGTGCAAAGAAGACAAACAACACAACGAACTGAATGACTACCAAACGAAAGAAAATAGCAATATCATAAATGACTGCCAAAAACAATATCAGTGCATAAAGCAATTCGGCATAAATAATAAATCTGGTACGCCGCTTATTTTTGAAGACTTTTTGAAAAGTTTTACTATTCGGATCGATCATTTTCTCATCCCTTACACCTTTGCTCTGTAAGATAGCCAGATCCCAGCAATCGCAGTCAGGCCAGCTATAACAATTGCCACTAGCATTTTTTGCTGAAATACAGCCAGTACTAAATAGGTACAAAAGCTAACCAGCTAAGAATACGAATGGCCTTTTTACTACCTTGCAAAATACTAATAGCTAAGGCCAGCATTAAAAGTGCACAAATAAAATCTCCATATAGCCAGACGTTTTCAATTAAACTTGCCATTGATCCCTTCAAAGTCTTGCGAAATAGATCGGCAAACAACTCACGTGTAAAAGCGCCTGCAATTCCGACACTTGCAATGAAAAGAATCATTTCAAAGAAGCGTAAAACAAACATTTTCGTTATCCTAATACTAGTGACGCTTTCCCAGAAGGTATCCCGTTTACGATATCTAAAGATTGGATCACCCCTATCAAAGATCCAACCAATTACTAGATAAGCAAAAATAGCAATACCCTGGAACACAATTAAATGCATAAACAAAGAAAAGTTATACAGTAAGGTAATTAATAAAATAAACACATAAACTAATTCTGCATATAGAATATACTTTCTGTATTTTCTCATATGCATCCAATGCGTTAACTCTTTTTTATTCATATGTCCATCCATTATTCTCACCTGCTTCTCATTTTTAATTATTTCTTAAGTGATTATACAATATCCTTTTGAGAGATTCAAATGAAAAATAAACCAGTATTATTCTTTGGGATAAAACAAAAATTTAGCAAGTGCAAACAAGGCGGAAGCGATGATCAGCCCAGCAATAACTTGAATAAGCTGCCAAACTATTTCTGCACTAAAGCCTGGAACTAAACTTATATAGCCAGTTATACCAACTAAGGCAGAAACAACTGCAACAGTAATAACTACATATTTGTGGATCTTACTCTCAAAGCCAAGCAGAAAAAACATTACAACATACATAATGAAAGTAATATTGCCTGCAATGATTGTAATTTTCGATGCAGCATTACCCATACCAGCAATGCTGGCTATTAAGGTTCCAACTACTGAAATTGTAATCATCACATACACAAAATAATCAACTAAGAACCAAAAGATACGTGCCTGTTTGCTTTTTCGTGGATTCATATTTTGCCTCAACTTTCTTAGCCTGTATAATTAGTTTAAGAATATACTACTTAGGAGCAAATTATGCCATACCCAATTATCTTTTCATTTTTATTTTTTCTAGTTTGCCTTGGAATTTTCATTTGGATCTTAACGCACGAACGGCGATCTTTGCGAGCTGGAGTCAGTCTAGTTATTACCCTATTTTCATTCGCCTTCTTTGACGCAGTCGTTCTGGTTAACGTTGCTGATCTTGATCCTCATTATAAAGACTGGGTTCTGCCATTATTTGTAATAGTTTTCGCGCTGATTGCAGTCGGAACAGTCACTTTTATTATCACTTTAATTGTGATGTTTTTATATGATGGGATTAAAATCATTCTTAAGGAAGGCAACCGCTTAACTAATTACCTATCATTATGTATGGGACTAGCCATTATTTTCTTCTTATTCATCTATCCTATAATTGGTCACGCCACTAAGAACCCGTGGCTAACTTATCCCTACGTCTTCTTATGGTTAGTTATCATCTATTTAGTCGTTATCATGATGATGTACACTTTAACCTCCTGGATCAATTTGATTAACTGGCGCGTACCTCATTTGGATTACATTGTTGTTCTAGGCGCTGGCATTATGGGGAAAAAGGTTACTCCATTACTCGCTGCTCGTATTTCCCGGGGAATAGAAATATACCAAGAGAATCCCGGTTCTAAATTAATCATGTCGGGTGGCCGTGGTCCCGGTGAGGATATCCCCGAAGCCGAGGCAATGGCTGCTTATGCGGAAAAATTAGGCATCCCTAAAGCCGACATCATTATCGAAAATAAATCTAGAACAACTAAAGAAAATCTACAATTTTCACATAAATTAATGGCTCCTAATAGCAAATTCTGCCTGGTTACAAGTTCATATCACGTTTATCGCGCATTAGTTTTAGCTAAGCATCAAGGCTTAAAATGCATTGGCTACGGTGCTAAAACTAAATGGTACTTCACCTTAAACGCATTTGTGCGTGAATTCATTGCCTACCTCGTAATTACCAAGAGAATGCAAATGACTGTCATCGGCTTCTTTGCCTTGATGACGATCATTGCAGCGGCTTTTCACTTTTAGAGTCTGGCTATAATTTTTTGAAGAATAGACTAAGTAAAAAGAATCGGACAAAATCCGATTCTTTTTATTGTACCTAATTTTCAACATCTAAATTAAGGAAAATCACATTTGGTGCTGCAGAAGTCTGCTTCGTCTTTTTGTTATACTTGCCACCATAATATTCATAGCGCGCTTTTCCCTTATCCAAAGGATCTGTATGACAAAGAAAAGCTACATACGTTGCCTTAAATTCCTCTTCCGGGCAACCTAATCCACCAAAAATGATTTCTTCCTGATAGCCATTGGCCACCTCCAAGATGTTCTCTCCTGGTTCTTGAGATCCCACTTGAATAATCAAGCCATATTTGTTGCGCGCTTTATCTCGCGCAACCACATGCACGATTGCTTTTTCTTCTATCACATTTCTGTTTGGATCATCAAGTGCATTGGCTTCCTGAATATCAAGGTTAGGCAGAACTCTTTGCACCGTTGACAGCAAATGCTCATTATGCTTCTTCATAATGGCTACAGCCATATGATCTGCCATTACTGCTGAAAATTCATCTTCTAACATCTAAAAATCCTCATTTCAAAAAATTAGAGCTTTTATCCCTCTATTATTTATTACGCAAAAAAAGCGCAAAATTTTTTTGAAAATTGAATTTTTTAAATTTCTTTTCTAAAGAATGGGCTGAGTAAGGCTACAAGTAAGCCGTAAATGAAGTACCAGCGGTAAATATCAGCCAAGTCTTGATTTTTTACCCATAAAATTAAGGCAATTACTGTCAATAGAGCACCTAAAAAGATAGTTGAACCCATATTTTTATCAGTGTAAAAACTAACACCAGCGCCTAACGCAATTAAGGCAATCAAGCTAAAGATGACAATAATGGCTGGACCTTTGGTTTGCACATCAACATCAAGTAGTGTAGCATCACTGAATAATTGCCAAACCATGAAACCTGCTAAGGCAATACCTGCAAGCAAAATAATTAGTCTGACGATAAATGAAGTGAATTTTTTCATAATTTCTTCCTCTCGTATTATGTTCTCATTGTACCAAAAAAGCGCTTGGATATTTACAAACGCTTTTCAATATTAAGCTAGCAATTTCTTGATAGCTTCTTCTACACTTGCATTCAAAGACTGATGCTTAGCTGCAGCATAATTAGCCAATTTTTCATGCAATGCGGGATCAATACGTACATTGAAATTGCCCTTGAAAGGTTTTTCTGGTGCGATGCCATCTTCTTTACAGCTTTCTAGGTAATCATCAACCGCACCTTGAAAGTCTTTTTCTAACTCATCTATTGTATTACCTTCGTAAGAAATAAGACTTTTAATTCCTTGAACTTTACCAAATAGAATCTTATCTTCTAAAGTATACTCAATAGAGCCTTCATAGCCCTTATATTTCATATATTGATTAGTCTTTTTCATTTTCGTTCATCCCTTTAATTTTATCTTGGATCTGCTTAATTTGATAAGGTAACAATTCTTTTCTAGGATGTGGTTTATGAAGAATGATACGATCACTACCTTTCTTGAAGACAATCCTAGATCCGCTAGTTTTTCCTTTATTATCAAGTTGATAATTTAGTTCTTGCAGTAGAGTCTTGGCATCTTTAAAATCAAATGTTTTTGGATGACTGTATAACTTTAATAATAATTTTTCTAGTTTACTCACGTTATCCTCACTTAAGTATATATTATAGTGTTTAAATTGTAACTAAATTTGCAACTAAAAATTATACCCTATTTCTGAAAATCAATCTACCAAAAAAGCGCTTGGATATTTCCAAACGCTTCTTTATTCTAATCATCTAAACCTAACTTCTTAAAGATATCATCTACATGACGCAAGTGATAATGATAATCAAACGCATCATCAATATCTTCCTTAGATAGATAGTTCATGATTTCACTGTTTTCAACTAGAGGTTTAAATTGCTTTTGCTCGTTCCATGACTTAGCCGTTAACTTCTGTACCATGTCATAAGCCTTTTCTCGTGATAAGCCTGCTTCATCAATCAGCTTAAGCAGCACACGTTGTGAGTAGATCAAACCATAAGTACGATTCATGTTCTTGAGCATCGTTTCAGGGAAGACGTCCAAGTTCGTTAAAATTCGATTGAAACGGTGCAACATATAGTCCACGCCAATCGTAGTATCCGGCAAAATTACTCGTTCAGCACTAGAGTGTGAAATGTCGCGTTCATGCCATAACGCAACGTCTTCATATGCCGTAACGATATGACCACGCATCACGCGTGCCATCCCGCAAAGGTTTTCAGAGCCAATCGGATTACGCTTATGCGGCATTGCAGATGAACCCTTTTGACCAGCACGGAAATGCTCTTCAACTTCATGAATCTCGCTACGTTGCAGACCACGAATTTCAGTAGTCCAATTTTCAATGCTAGTAGCAATTAAAGCCAGCATAGCAATATATTCAGCGTGCAAGTCACGTGGCAAAACCTGACTGGTAATTGGTTGTTGCGTCAAGCCAAGCTGCTTCATCACGCTAGTTTCAATTTCAGGTGGCACATTGGCAAAGGTACCAACGGCACCAGAGATTTTACCCGATTCTACACCCTTAGCAGCATGTTCAAAACGGTCGATGTCGCGGTTAATTTCGGCATACCAACGAGCTAATTTCAAACCAAAGGTAGTTGGTTCAGCTTGCACACCGTGCGTACGACCCATTTCTACCGTGTACTTGTACTTCTTAGCCTTCTCTGCAATCGTCTTTTTCAATTCATGCAGATCTTGTCTGATGATTTTATCAGCTTGCTTAAGTAAAAGTCCTTGTGCTGTATCAACCACGTCAGTTGAAGTTAAACCAAAGTGCACCCACTTCTTTTCAGGCCCAAGGCTTTCAGATACCGTTCTGGTAAAAGCAACGACATCATGGTGGGTTATTTGTTCTAATTCCGCAACTCGTTCAGCAGTAAAAGAAGCATTCTTAGCAATCTTTTCTGCGTCAGCTTCTGGAACTTCGCCTTGTTCAGCCCAGGCTTTAGTTGCCGCAATTTCTACTTCTAACCAAGCAGCATACTTGTTTTCATCAGTCCAAATTTTACCCATTTCTGGGCGAGTATAACGTTCAAGCATAAATTACATTTCCCATGGATTCTTCAATACAATAGTTTGTTCACGGTCAGGACCAACTGAAACAGTTACCAGTGGCACACCAACCAATTCTGAAACGCGGTTCAAGAACTTCTTAGCATTTTCTGGAAGTGCATCCCAAGTCTTAACGCCGGTAATGTCTTCTTCCCAAGCTGGAAGTTCTTCATAAACAGGCTTGCATCTGTACAATTCCTTCAAACTTGCTGGGTAGTAGTCAATCTTCTTGCCATCAAGTTCATAAGCAGTACAAATTTTGATCTTGTCAAAACCGGAGAAGACGTCAAGCAAGTTAAGGCTTAAGCCGTTAATGCCTGAAACACGCTTAGCATGACGCAAAGCAACTGAGTCAAACCAACCAACACGACGTGGACGGCCAGTAACAGTTCCATATTCATGAGCAGTGTCACGAATGCGGTCACCAACTTCGTCAAGAAGTTCAGTTGGGAATGGACCTTCACCAACACGAGTAGTGTAAGCCTTGCAGACGCCAATTACAGTATTCAAGCGGTTAGCACCCATACCGATACCGGAACAAATTCCCCCGGAAATAGTGTTAGATGAAGTTACATATGGGTAAGTCCCTTCATCAATATCAAGCATGGTACCTTGAGCACCTTCAAAGAGGACCTTTTCACCGTTATCAAGTGCGTCGTTAACCAATACTGAAGTATCAGTCACGTACTTCTTCATCTTTTGACCATATTCATAGTATTTGTCAAAAATATCTTCAAACTTAAGAGCAGGCTTACCATAAACCTTAGTGAATAATTCATTCTTCATCTTTAAGTTAAGACGTAGCTTTTCTTCAAAAGTATCTTTTTCAAGTAAATCACAAACGCGAATACCAATTCTTGAAGCCTTGTCCATGTAGGTTGGTCCAATACCATTCTTGGTAGTACCGATCTTCTTGTCGCCCTTAGCTTCTTCTTGGTATTCATCTTGCTTAACGTTGTAAGGCATAATAATGTTAGCACGGTTAGAAATTCTTAACTTGCTGGTATCAATACCATTCTTTTCCAAGTTATCAAGTTCGCCAAACATTACTTCTGGGTTGATTACTACGCCGTTACCAATTACGGCACCCTTGGAGGCAGCGAAAATACCAGATGGAATTAAACGCATCTTAAATTCCTTACCATCAATATCAATGGTGTGGCCTGCGTTGTTACCACCATTTGAACGAACTGCCATCGTGGCTTCCTTACTTAAGAAGTCAGTAATCTTACCTTTACCTTCATCGCCCCATTGGCTACCTACGACTGCAACTGCTGTCATTTGAAATTCACCTCATAAAAAATCTCTATAAATATTACGTATGCTAGTCTAGCAATTTAATAATTATTAGTCAATGCAAAATCCGAATTATTTCATTTTTATTTTCTTGCATAGTTCGATTTCTATATTGACAAACCAATTTATATCTCATATAGTAGGTCTCGGTTCGAATAATATGTTAACAAGGAGTTAATTAAAGTGAGCAATTATTTCAGTATGGAAGCCTTCGACTACGACAACATTCAACTTGTCCCTAATAAGGGAATTATCAAAAGTCGCCGTGACGCCGACACTAGCGTTAAGTTTGGGAAGCGAACGTTTAAAATTCCCGTTGTTCCCGCTAATATGGAAAGCGTAATTGATGATGGTTTAGCGGTTTGGCTGGCAGAAAATGGTTACTACTATGTTATGCACCGTTTTGAACCGGAGAAACGCATTCCTTTTATTAAGATGATGCATGAAAAAGGCCTATTTGCTTCAATCTCAGTCGGGATCAAAGACAGCGAATATGACTTCATCGATGAACTGGTTAAGCAAAACTTAAAGCCAGAATACATCACCATTGATGTAGCTCACGGTCATTCAATTTATGTCATCAAAATGATCAAATATATTAAGGAAAAATTGCCAGAATCATTTTTAACTGCTGGTAATATCGCTACGCCAGAAGCTGTTCGTGAATTAGAAAACGCAGGTGCCGATGCTACTAAAGTTGGTGTTGGACCTGGTCGAGCATGTATTACTAAGCTGAAGACTGGCTTTGGTACTGGTGGTTGGCAATTAGCGGCTTTGCGGATGTGCAGTAAAGCTGCATCCAAACCATTAATCGCAGATGGTGGTATTCGCCATAATGGTGACATTGCTAAGTCTGTTCGCTTTGGCGCCACCATGGTCATGATCGGCTCTATGCTCGCAGGACACGAAGAATCTCCTGGTCATATTATTAAAATTGATGGTAAAGACTACAAGCAATATTGGGGCTCTGCTTCTGAGGTTCAAAAAGGCGCCTACCGTAATGTAGAAGGCAAGCAAATGCTGGTCCCTTACCGTGGTTCAATCAAGGACACTTTGCGTGAAATGCAGGAAGATTTGCAATCTTCTATCTCCTATGCTGGCGGTCGTGATTTGAATTCTATTAAGCTAGTCGACTATGTAATCGTCAAAGACAATATCTTCGATGGAGATAGATAAGGCAAAACTAATCCAATATATTGCATTTCAATTATTTTCTTATTAAGAAATCAAAGATAATATAGTTTTATCCCCGTTTTTTCGATAAAATGGTAAAGGCCTAGTTACTGTAGGGTAGTCAGTAGCTGGGCCTTTTTGGTTTAAATTACAAAGTTTTTGTTTTCCATTTTTTAAATAATTTTTGCTTAAAAATCGTCATACTTGTTATCATAGCAAAGCTTTGAGCCATTTGAATTCTTTTTAAAAAAGTTTCAATTTTCCCTTGCAATTAATAGCATATGTTATGCAATAAAGATGTAAGGAATGAGGGAACAAAAAGTTCCAATCAATTAAAGCGATATAGAAAAAACGAGGTATTCATTATGTTTGATTCAAAGAAATTAGTTAAAGTTGTTTCAGTTGCAGTTGCTTCAATGAGTTTGTTAGGTGTCAGCTCAGTTGCTCAAGCTGCTAGCTTCAACGCTCCAAAGCTTGGTGTTTCAGAAGTTGCTCCTGCTAACCCTTCAATCAAGAAAGGCAACAAGATCTTTGTTACTGTTAAGGATACTAAGAACCAAAAAGTTAGCGTTT
>NZ_FMXC01000024.1 GCF_900103655.1 Lactobacillus kefiranofaciens | reverse complement strand
AAAAAAGCAGGAGAAAGACCAAATTCATCACCTCATCAATAGATGGGGAGGTATTCTTTGTTCTTTCTCCTAACTGTTTGTTCTCATTGCATAAACTTATATCGTTATCCAATTCAGACTGAACTTTTGATTGCTGTAACAATACTGATATTTCTTGCATAAATTTTAATAAGAAGGTTTCGTCTTGTTTAGCAATCATAGTCCAAACATTATAAATTTGTGGTGACTGGCAATTTAAATACGCCTTACCTCGGATATAATCTTTGTCCTTAATTTGTTTAAAAAGGACATCCGACCCGAAAAAGGGGTCATAATAGTTTTTAATTTTTTTCGGTATTAGATTCAAAACGAATTTGATTGAAGCAGTATCAAGACTAGGATATGAAAATAAACACATTTTAAACATCTTCTTTACTACTTTAATCATATACGCTTAATTTCTTTTCGTTTGCAATGTTAATTTAACCCTATTTTTACTTAAACAAAGTGCGAAAAAATCATATATTCGGTTTAAATTTTATACTTCATGTCTCATAATAACTATGAAGATAGTGATAAGAAGATGTTTTAAAAAGATGTATCTTTGCATCGAAAGGATTGGAGATATTCATGGAAGCAGAAATTAAGTATTTAAATGTTACAGAGAAGCATTTCTTAAACCATTTAAAGTTTCTACAATCAATGAATCAAATTGAGACGAATAAACCTGCATCTTTGTACTTTACGACTGAAAGTGAAGATGACGGAAAATTTCATAGTTACATTATCTTGGCAGTTTACAATAATTTGATTCACGCTAGTACGTATTTAAAGACGCCGTTTTTAGTCTCATCCACTTATACTAGAGATACTGATAAAGAAGCATGGCTGGCTTATCATAAATGGATTAGTGAAAATACCAGTTTCTTCCAAAATTTATTAAATGGCCTTGAAGATGCTGGATTTAATGAACTAAAAGTATTGGAGCCTGCTTATCATTCAATGATAAACGTCATTTATGACTTAAAATTAAAAACTAAGCAACAAAAGGATTTGCAAAGAGATCAAATTCAACTGATCTATAGATACTAGCATCATCATTAATCTATAGCCTGTGTCTAAGCAAAAAATTTAAAAATCCTACTAAATCTTGGTGTTGATAAACCTTGATTTAATAGGATTTTTGTTTTGAGCAAAAGTCAAAAATTAATTAACCTGTTTACAATTATAAATATCATTTACTTAGTAAATCAGGTGTTCTTCATTTGCACTATGCTGGATCTCTTCTTCATCTTCTTTAGGATGGCCAAAATAATTCTTTTGATTGGGATGCGCTTTTAAGAAAGCTTTTCTATCCAACGAATATTGATCGTCTAGTGGTATATTACCTATCTCACGAATTTGAAAATACGGATTGGTGGGATTAAAATACCTGCGAATTGGAAAATTCCATTGATTTAATTCATTAGTAATTTCAGTCTGCTCCCAATCATTTTTTAATTTACTATATTCCGCTGCTCTAGTTTCACTATCGGTTTTCTGGGCTTCCTCTGCTAAACGTTGCAGTTTCTCATTGTTATGCAATATAGCTATGTCTTCATCTAATGGTGTCCCATTTGTATCATTCCTGATTTTAAAAGCAAAAGCGAAAGTATCAAAATAAAGCAAACCAAAACCATTGATAAAAGCTCGTCCTACTGCCAGAAATACTCCGGCAACATCAGCTAAAAACTTGCCCTGCGGTATTGGAAACCTAATTGACAAATAATGCAAAAGAATCTGCAGAGGTATTGCACGATCTAACTCCGGAGGTCTCTTAGTCAGCCTGTCCGGAGATAAATCAAAGAAAAAATATCTAAATGGCACAAAGCCAAGTATTGCTATTGCTGGTAATGGCTTAGAAGTTACTGCAAAATACAGAATTCCTCCTAATGTTGCAATCCAGCAAAGAATTAAAGCTGAGACATTAAAAAGGTGTGAACCGGAGAAAGATTCACTATCCTTTTCATTAAGACGTACCTTATTATCCACCAGTTCACACCTCTTTTACTATTTACCAAATTGTTCTAAAGAAAGCATCAAGGTTAGTACCAGATAAGTATCCAGGATGATTTGCCTTAAAATTACGTACATCCCGCTCTGTATATGGCATTACTCGATTTTGCAAAAAGTTATCAGCATCATCTACCCTATGATTATCATTATAAAAGTCCGACATAATCTTAGATGACAATTCCTTCTCATTCTGCTTCATATTTCCATTAAAGAATAATTGATAGTCTTTACTAGTATCAACATTAAAGCCATTCAGATCATCACTCTTAAGCGGAATAGAAAAGTTAGTTTGTTCAGGTAGCGACTTTAAAAATGGATTAGATTTAGTTTCGTTAGATAATGCTTCTCTGACACCTGTATACGGATTTACGCCAGTAACTACCATAGTGTCCTTATTACCCTGTAAAGCAAAACCTGAGTAACCTAGATATTTATCTACAGTAGCTACACCGTCAGCTTGATTTGCTTTAGTTAAAACATTTGATTGTGGTAAATGAGCAAAGTCTCCAGGAGCTGTCTGAGCTTGTGAGCCTAGGTTTCCCTCACCAAAGAAATTACTTAAATTAGGAATACCATTGGTTAATGTAGCTCCCACTCGTTGACCATCTTGAATTCGATATGGTTCACTAATTGAATGTGTGCTTGCATTATAAGCTAGACTAGGTCTGCCTGATGCTGACATATCCATATCTTGATATACAGTATCACCATAGCCTAACGTACCATCGCCAGGCCCGAATTTACCTACATTAAACCAATTACCATTTTCATCTTGTGCTTGCACAGTTGATTGCGTATTTTGAATTGCCATACGAAATGCACCAGGCTGAACACCAATTGGCTTTTCACGACTATCTAATATTTTAGGCATCATTGCATATGCAGCCTTTAGTGATAATCCATGAGATTGAGGGTGCAAATATGGATTATTTGTAATTCTATCCATACTTCCATCATCATTAAAACCTACTGCATTAGTACCATAAGTAGCTGAACTAGTTTTACTTGAGTTACTACCTAAGCCTACATTGCCAAACCATGAACCTAAATTGAGTGGGTCAAAGGCTTTTGAAGCTTTAGTAGTCATATCCTTAAATTCTGCCCATTGACGTTTTGATTGGTCGTAATAAGACGCTTTATCTGCATTATTTACATAATAGTCAATATCTTGTGCATTAGGATTTGCTTGTGCATCCCCAATTAATCCACCATAAGCATTCATATTTTCACCATTGTAGATAGAATCAAGGTCTTGTGCAGTTACTTTAGGCATTCCACCCCAACCTGAATTAATAGTATTAGCTCTTTGCTGATTAAGCTGATTCCAAAGTCCAGAATCAATAATTTGTGCAGTTGCTCCATCACCGGCTAAGCTCTTAGCAGTCTCAGTTAGTGATTGACCTTCAATTGGATCAGCAACTGAACCAAGATTAGTTGCTTTCTTGGTAGGGATGCCTGCTTTCTTTAAGCCCTTAACAGCTTCTGATTTAAAAATATCACTATTAATAATTCCATCTGGATTTTCTTTAATTCCTTGTTGGAAACTAGAATCATTAACTGAATTTAGAATCCGACCATTAGAATTATTTAAAGCGGCTTGTGCAGCATTTTTAGCCTTAGCATCAATTCCTGGCTTATAGCCTTTCTGATATTGATCAGTCTTCTGCCAATCTGCAAAACTCATTTGAGTAGGATCAGTATTAGGGATTGCTCCATTATTATACTTAGATTCTAAACTGTTTAATTCTTTTTGCTTAGTGGCCTGACTAATATGCTGAGCATCTAAGAAGCCCATCTTATCCATCATGATATGTGAATCATTAGCTGGTGCCCCCGCGAGGATCATTGCTTGATCTCCGATTTGTTCAGCGGCTTCTTTTTGTTGCGGAGTTAAGGAACTATCATTATCAATAGCTTCACGATAAGCTTTATTAATATCAGCTAAGGATTTGTAATTGTTTTTACCGTTACGAAGACGTTTAGCCCTTGCTTGAATAGCTTGATCAGCATCAAGCCCACCGTGCTTTTCAAATTGTCTAGCAGCATCGGCATCAGCAACGGCCTGTTTTAGTTCAGCATTATTATCATAGTCTGGAGCTGCCTTAGCTTTTTGAATAAAGGTATCATAACCAGGAGATTTATCTAGTGCCCGTTTTAATGCATCACTCGTTGCTTTGTCGGTAATACCATTCATTCTACGGCGTAGTTCATCTTTAAAATCTCGATTAGGATCAGCTTCCTTAAGAGCTAATTTAGACAACGACCCTGAAGTTAATCTAGCAGCTCTTGAGCCAATTTCTCCACCTAATCTTGACATTGCGATTGCTGTAGCTGGATCACCAGCACCTAATCCTGCAGACATACCGGCTACCTCACCAACACTTCGACCGGCCATACCTCTAACTTTGGCATCAACACCGGCCAATTTATCTCTCATTTCATTAATCGGAGTTTTTTGATTCCAAGATTTTCCAAAAGCTTTCTTAAATGCTCCGGTCTTAGCACCAGCTTTAGCGGCTTTGGCTGCTTTGCCGGCAGACATTAACGCTTTACTTCCTGCTAAGGCTGATACACCACCAGTTGCTGTGCCAAGAGCCAACCCTGCAGCTCCGATAGCTACACCACCTGCAACAGCAGCACCAGCCTTTAACGAATGAGAAGTACTTCTATGGATTTCATCCAGCATATGTGTCTGCAAGCCAAACAAGTCTGCCAGCGCTTTAGACAATGGTTGGAACATTACCATAATAATTAATCCAATAACCATTGTTTCAAAGTGTTTATAAGCGTTACTTACATCTACTCCTGGGCCAACTATACCTACAAACTGACCTAAACCTTTAATTGCGTCACCTGCAGCTCCAAGGGGATGTCCGCTAGTAGTTAGATCAAAACTATGGTGTAATGTTTGACCACCAGCTTCTAACTTGCTTTTAGACTTAATATCCGCAACTTCCATTGACCAATTATCAGAGTTCCATGCCATAAGGACAGCCATAAACGTTATGGTTATTGCGTGAATTGATTGCATCATGACTGTTCCAATAATTTCACGAAGCCAGTTAACTGTACGAATTTTGCCCCAATCACTTGGCCAGAAAGCGATAAACACTGGCCCTAAAGCCCAAAGAATTGTAAATACAACCTCACGAACAAAGTAGTAATACTTAATATAAACTGCTAAGCCAATATATGTCATTAAGTAAATGACGCTAAAGATAATACCTACGAAATCACTACCTAGGAATGTACCACTTGTCAGCATATTAATAGTAGTCTTACTAAATCCTAGTGTTACTGCTTCTGATAAGATTGTATTTCCAGTTGAGGTAGTAGTTTGTGCCATAAAACCTGCTAGTCCAGTAACAATAGCTCCATTGACTGAAAGAATTACTGAAATTAACAAGTTATATTCTAAACACCCAACTACAGCGATAACGGTATCAACTAGACTACGATACCATTCTCGTCTTGATTCAACAGGATTGAAAGCTTGGCCAACTCCCATTTTAGTTGTCTGAATGATTAAAATAATCATAATCAAAACAGCGGATAGAGCCAAGAAGACTGGTCCAATTACTACACCTACTCCTTGAATACTTTGAGTATAAGCAGAATTAGGGTAGATCTCAGCATAGCCATTAGCATTGTAAGCATTAGCAATTTCTGAGTACATTTGTGGGCCAGAAGTACCTGCCGTGTAATTGATGCCAAAAATCGTAGCCCCAGCTCCTGATTTAGCCATCCATTGTCCAATACCAGAAGAATAGAATAAATCTAGTAAAGCTTTAGCTACTTTTCCGCTAAAAGTTGAAGGTTCAGAATTAGCTCCTGAAACATTTTTACTTTGTTCGTTATTTCCTTTATTGATATTATTAGACGACTTACCTAAGTCTTTATTTATTTGCTCAAGAATCTTCTTACGTTTCTTGTCATTCTTTAAATACTTATTATATGCATCCCCTGTTAGGTTCATCACTTCTGCTTCTGCCGCAGCACGAGTTAATTTCTTACCATGCTTTTTACGGTTAGCAGCCCATTTACTGAAATTGGTCTTGATGTATTTCTGAATATTAGCATTTTCTTTATTAGTCAGACGATTATCCCGACCAATTGAATCTAACGTAGTATTTCCTTGATTAGCATTAGTTAGCCAATTACCATTTAAACCAATTTTTACATGCTTTTTATTATTCCAAGCATCAAAAGCTTTATTATAACGCTTAGCTTGAATATAGCCTCCACCAGTAGAAGAACCAGATTGAATACGATCAGTCTCTTGACCAATATTTGTGCCAAGGTTACCTATTTTTCCTTGTTTCCAAGTCTTTTTAATTCCTGCACCTAATCCTCTTAATCCTGACATAAAGGCTGGATCTTTAGGATTAAGATTAGCCTTAATAGCATTGGTAACTTGCTGAGTGGTCGTTTCATCACCCCAAGTAGGCATAGTTACCTTAGCATATGCTACGATAGCCGTATTAATTACCACTAAGGTAACAAGAGCGGCCAGGACTCCAATTCCAATCTTTGCCCAAGAATTCAATGAAGAATAAGTATTTGCTTTTCTTTTTTTATTTGTTTGAGAATTATCCATGCTATTACACCTACTCTTACTTATTGTTTAAGCTTTTCATTAATTTCACGAACTGCATCTTTAGTTTTTCTTGCCAGTTCCACAGCTCGATTAGATTCAGCAAATTCCATTTCTTCTTGACTAGGATTAGTTTTAATCCAAATACTGTCTCCTTCCGCTCTTAAAATTCCTTCTCCTGGCTCTGGATTCCCCGTTAAAATGTTCAAAGCACCATCCGTTAAATCAATAGCGTCCTTCATTAACTGACGGTGTTCAGGCTTAGTTTGTAGACAAAACATAAATTCACTGTTAGTAACCAACGCTTTAGCTTGCGGTCTGCCTTGGAATCGTTCAATATCTTGTGTTAACCAGCAGAGGGAGCCATTCCGTTTACGGCAACGTCTAACCATCATTTCAAAGAAACCAAACATTACTGGATCATCAATAAACTGCAAAATTTCATCAGCGTCTAGTACTTTTTTAGTTGTGGCTTTTTCTGGATTGGTCATCCAACGTTCCCACAAATATTTAGTAATTACGTAATACGCCACACGCTTTAAAGAACCAACTAACTGCGAAATATTAAAATTTACATACAAATATTTATTAAGGTCTGCGGTACGGCCATTACCAAAATAGGTTTGACCATCAAAGATTGGCTTACTTCCTGTACGCAAATATGGTTTTAGACCATCAAGCAACCTGGATACTTTAGGGTCTTCACTACCGTCTGGCAAAGTGTTTTGTTTAGCCAATTCTTGATAAATGTCAGTTAAAGTTGGCTCAGGCTTAGGAATTCGATCATAAAAGTGCCCATTTAAAGTACCAGCTTTGTCTTGATATAGCGAATTAGGATCTGCAGTAATACCCAATCGCTTAACCACAGCATTAATCGCATCTTCTAACCGACTAGTTTCACTAACGTTTAAACCTTTTTCATTGCCGTTAGCTGATAGAATTTCATTAACAAAGCCTTCAACATTAGAAATCATTGAAGAGACATTTACTTTTTGAACGAACTTCTCACCGTCTTCATGTGTAATTACTTGGCGTCCATCATTGCTAAGCTTAATTTGATCTTCAATTTCTTGCTCGGTCATTTGCCGGCCGTTTTCATCAGTTTCAATTTCCTCTTCAAGTGGCGTTTCAGTTAATGAAACAGCACATGGATTAATAATAAATTTAGCATCTGAAGTAATTGTTAAATTTAACTGGTGCAAGTGCTTTGCTAATAGAACATATTCACCATCAGGATCAATACTACGATGCTCAAAACCAAGAATAGCAATTTCTCGTTCCATTTTGATTTTGTTGGTCGTACTTTTACCTGAACCTGATTCTCCTACAATTCCCATATTGTAGTTAATTGGTCTATGGGTCTTGGAACCAAAGACATTCAAAAATTCAGTATTAGCAGAAGGCGTTGCTTGATTTGTCCCAATAGGTATTCCACCGTTAAATCTACCTGCAGCATTACGAGCCATATCCATAACTGATAAACTTTTACGATCGACATTTCTAAACGTATCATCAAGGTTATACATTCTGGCTCCAATTGGAATAGTTTGTAAGTATCCACTTTTAACTCTTTTAACATAAGGGGTTAAAGAAATACCTTCATTAGCTAGTAAGTCCTCTGCAACGCCAAAATTCTTATTCATTTCACGTTCTGAATCACCGTAAACAATTACACTAATGTTCACGTTATACAGTCTGTTCTCATCAAACTGAACTTCATCCAAAAGATTATCAATATCACTGTATTTCGTAATATTTTCACGCATCTGGAATGTTTGCCCTTTATCTTGTTGATACTCAGAATTGGATCTAATTACGTTTAAATCTTTAGACAATTCCTTCATAATATTTCTGCGCTCACGTGGGACAACATCCATGGTCAAATCAATATTCCCTTGTGCCAAAAGTTCTTGGAAAATACCCGTATCTACCATACGTGGATACCCTGACGGTGGAACATAAGCAGCTATTCCATATGTCCTGTGCTTCATGGTCTCACGCATAATAAAATATTCCTGCATAACATCATCTGTTGACCAATATGAATTAGCAATAATATTGATTAAGCTAGGTTGCCCAATAGCTGTGCTAGGAGACCGTTGATTATCGTAGAACTCGTCTTCTGGGTCTTCTTCATCGTCTTGATTGCCAAAAGCTTCATTTGAATTATCATATTGGTCTTCTTCAATTTCTTGATCTTGGTCTTCAACTGATTCATCCTCTTGTTCATTTTTTGAAAATAAATTTTTAAAAAAGCCCATACGCTTATCCTTCCTATTTCAGATCATCTAACCCTGTAATATCAATACCATCATCATCTGGGGATGCACTTTCATTCTTGTCTGAGACATCATTAGCTTTTGGAGAATCACTTCCTTGGCCGTTATTAGTAACATTACTTGTAGTGTTAGTTTCTGAAAGAATGTCTTCAGGAACCTTAAAAGGTGAATCCGGTTCTTCTTGGAATTCATTGGTATTTTCGATCGAATCATCATCTGTAGTAGCTTGGGTGCCTTTTGAATCTGCAGAATAATAATCCTGACCTTTAGACAATTTCTTTTCATTCTCTGCTTGTTGTTGCAACCACATAGCGTCTCTAGCATGATTCATTAATTCAGCTTCAATCTTGATTTTTTGTTGTACTTCTTTAAAAAGCTTGTCTGATTGATGTGCTGAAGTATAAAGTGAGAATCTTTGTTTGCGAATAATATCCTCAAATCTCATTTTTACGGAAGATTCTCGATTAAATGTCTTATATAAAACTTCAAGCAAGCCAAAAGTATCTAATGGATTTAATGCATGATCTGCTCTGCGCAAAATACCATTAGCGTTAGCAATTTGTCGTAGCAATTTTTCAAGCGCTTTTTCATGTATTTGCTTTTCTAGCACTTCAGGGGTATCTCCATAAACCTCATCTGGCTGAATAATTGCCATAAATTGCAAGTAACAACGATTTTCAAAACGGTCAGTTTGATGTTGATAATTTAAGGTATTGTCAATTACATCACGAGCAATTTTCTTCATTTCTTTATTGGAATTTTGCAAATATTGAGAATGATCTTTTAAGCTATTTAAAAAATCAGTCATTTCAATCTTTTGACTTTGCGAAGATATTTTCAGTGGACGATGTACACCATTGTAAAATACTTCTTGCAGTGCATTATCTTGCTGTATTTCTTGATCCGTTTTTAATGAAGGATTAGACTGCTGCATTTCAGCTAGCATGATGAACATCCTTGAATTATCACCGGTCTCATACTCAATCATGGCGTTTCGAATATCTAAAACACCAACTTCAGCCAGAAAATCTTCCCATGTCTGCCAGTCCTCAAAACCAAAGTCTCCTTCATAAACTGGAGCAGAACTAGGATCGTCTTCCTCGCTCTCTGAGACATCTATTGCATCACCTGAATTATCTCTAGGCGTTAAGTCAAAATTTTGCTTCTGTGAATGTCGATGCCAGATAATTATTGCAACGATTATTGCTATGATTGCGAGAATAAAAGATATAACTACTAAAATTTTTAAGCACCCCTTTAAAAAAGTAATGTTAAAGCTAACGGCCAATCCCTTTAATTCGAAGAAGTTGGCCGCTGAATTTAGCATTATTTATCTACGCTTATAACGAACATTACGTCTACGACGACTATTCACTTTACTTGTATTGCTACCAGCACTAAATAAAGCTTTGAAAAAGCCAACCTGTCTTACTCGTTGAGTAAATTCACCTGGCTTTAATGTCGTCTTATATCCAATTAACCCAGCAGTCCAAATAGCAACTGAAATTAAGATAGTTGTCAGAATTTGCGTATTATTAGCTACGGCATCGACTGTAAGGACAAGCCAAACAACAAAAGTACCAATTAAAATTAATCTAGGTCTATTAATATTAGTCTTTTGATTTAATCTTTTTGGTTTACGATCTCTCATCAATCGTCTTCCTCCTCTCTATCTAAAACTGCATATGGTAAAGCTCGGTTTACTGGATGATGAGGTGGCTGCAAATTTAAATATGTGCCGATTTCATGAGTTAAAAATCGTCTATTTATCATAATTTGCTTGTTTTCGTAGTAGAGAAGGTCTCCTTGTTTATCACGTATTGGCTTAAATGCTATATAAATAAATGGACCTAATACTGCAAGAAAGAAAAATCCAGCAATAGTAGCTGACGAACCAATACCAGCTCCCGATAACTTACAAATCCATTGAATAAGCTTAAAAACTAAAGCTCCTATAATAATTCCAGCACCAGTGATGCTGATCTGAGTCCAAGAAGCATATCCTAAGACTTTTTTCTGATCACCCGAAAGGTTGACTATTAAAACTCGTCTACCTTCACCCATAAAAACTCCTTCCCACATCCAACTAGCGTCAGATATATTACTAAGAGCGTTTATTTACGCCTATCTACCTGCTTTGTTGCTAAGGCCGACAACCATACCAACAAGTGAACGAACATGAATAATGACTACGGCACCAACGATGATGAAGAAGATACCTACAATAGCTTCGGTTCTGCTTCTAGGATCTCCCATAGCACTAACACCGATCTTAATCCCACAAACTACAGCAGAAATGATTAAGAGGACGGCACCCAAGTTTTGCAAAGGTGCAACAAATTCGTTCATAATCTTAGCCAACACGTCAACAGCATTACCATGCGTATCAACGTGAGTTGAGAATGCTGATGAGTTATCACTTTCTTCAGCAAAAACTGGAGTTGAAGTTAAAGCCATAGCTTGAGTTGATACAAAAGCAGCCAACATACTCAGCAAGAATCGGATACGAGTTGCAGAACCTGCAAAAAAGTTCGTAATTTTAGCAATCATATCTTTTACTCCCTTCCAACAAATTCAAGCAAAAATACAAAATGAGCCACTAATGCTAGTCATACATTAGTGGCTCATTATAAGCCTGTTAATCATCAAAGAAATTTAGGAGCTTAATTCCATATTTTTGCTTCACAAATAATATAAATGAAACTCTAAAAATTATGTTGTACTTCAAATACCACTCATAAAATTAAAAACCATAGTATTTAATGTGCAATATTTTTAGCAAAGGCCATTTCTCCGGTCTTAATTCCGTTTGCTACTTCCTTATCTGTCAAAACTTGCATCCCTACATTACCATTAGGATTTTTGATAAAAGAACCATCACGTGATACTAGTAAATACACTTTAAGATTAGAAGTATCAGCAAAGTATTTTTTAGCAAGTCTTAAAACACGCTGCTCAAGTTGGGGTTCTGCTCTTTTAATTAAAGTCATTTTAAAAGCCTCTTTTCTTAAATATGTGGTCGATTTTTATTTTAGGCATAATTTCAATTAGGTAAATCAATTGAAAATTTATACAAAAAACTAAAAAAGGTATAACAAAAAAAGGCAAGATTCTAAGAAAATCAAGCCTTTTTACCAAAATATTATTAGAGTGTTTACTTGAACGCCTTTAATATTTATTTCTCTATTGGTGAAATGTCCATAATCTTACAAATATTTATCAAATGTCGTTGCTTAGATTGATTTTTATTTTGATATGCTGAAATGAACTGTTTATTATTACTAAGTAGATAAGCTTGAGCCTGAGCATAATTTTTAAATTGATCTGTATATAGTATCTCATCGTCCGAGGTCTTAATCAGTAAAATGCATTTCTCTGTAAGCTGATCGTGACCTTTTGATCTTAGCTTACGTTTAGCTTTTACTACTTTTATCCGAATATCTTCAGGTTTATTAGGATGCTTCTCAATATTTAAGGAGTTACATTGAAAACGCCCTTTTACAATTTCAATACCCTGTTTATCAAGCAAGTACTCTACATCATTACTTAATTGATAGTGACCTATGATTGGACTGCTTTGATGAGTTGCAATATTGAGATAATTGCTTATTTCTTCTGGAGTAACTCCAACCAGTAATCTCGCTACCAATCTAACAGGCATATATTCTTTAATTTTCTGAGTTGGCACACTTTTTGTTTTTGATTCCACTTTTATATCACTAAGTGAAAGCCGTTTAGTTCGTTGTTGCTTATTAGCCTTATCTCTTTTTATTTGAGGTGCCTGTAAAATCGTTTTAATTGCAAAATTATCTAAGAAAATAAAACTACGCTTGTAGTAATAATGCTGGTCGATAAGATTACGATGATTTCGCATCCAAGCAACTATTTGACGCCTAATAACAGAAACCTTACCTCTAGTTGCTATTCTATTGGCAAGTGCCACATGAGAAGTCCACATTTAATTTCTTCATTTCTAATTCAGTCAGTACTTGATCCATATTAAGCAATGGATTATTTTGCTTGTTAATGCTGCCAATAGGTACTTTAGGTAAGTAGTGTTGGATGATTTTTATAAAGCCACCACGTGTAGTTACTAAAGGATGACCATCTATATTAAGGTTGCGTGAATACTCAATGTGCAATAATTTTAGATTTGCAAAAATATTAGCTCTTAATTGTGCTAACTCTTCTCGATTAGAGTTTCCCGTAGCATAATAAATAAGTTGAGCAATATCATCAAGTTTAAATGCTTTATAGCCAAAAGAACAAATTGCACCATATGCAGTAATTGCTCCTAAATCATGGTATGTATAAAGATCTGAAGAATAACCTAAAATTTTTCCCCATTGTTTAAGCATGGATGGCGTTGCCTTAACTTCTACATCTAATTGATTTAGTCTTGCTTGTACTGTTCGAATTTAACTTATACTATCATAACATTTTAATTTTACTATGTTCCATTGATATTTCTTTATTACATGTTCAATTTCTCTGACAATTTCAGCATCATATAAAGGTCTGGTGAAGTAGCTCTTGTCAGTCTTAATTTTTAATTGTTTTACTGGCCTTACTTTTAAGGAAGTATCAAGTATAGTCATAATATTGCCAATAGTAAGTCTATGGTAATATCTACTGTCAATTAAATCTTGATTTACTTGTTGCGTTATTTGACCTAACGAAAGAGCCGCAATTATCTTACTTTTAGTTGGAACAATCGATGCATTGCTTCTTCTCGCTTTTGTTTTGCGGGATAGATCATGTTTATTTTCATTATTGTTTTTAGCAGATATATTAAGTAATGCCGATGTAGCTTTAACTCCCCTTTTCTTTGGCTTAGGGTGAGTATTCTTGACTGATTGATGTTGATTTACCCATGTTTTTCTTACATAACTTCTACCCAAAATAACAATTTTAGGAATTTCACCGTGATACTTTACTATAACTTGCTGAGCATCCTTAGCATCAGTAGAAATATATACCGCCTTGATTAGTCTATTTAAGCCTTTATGTAGATCAAATAAACTAATTTGAAATCCCGTCTTTCTTATTCCTGTTAAATCTACATTTTGCTTTAAATATTTTGAAAGCATATTTCTATCTGTATGGAGGTAAACTGATAACTCTTTTAAAGAATAGCCAGTAGTAGGAGCTTTATGCATTAAATCAATAACTTGTCTAAATCTTTCTTGCCTTTTTAGTTCACCATAATCATAAATTGAATTGTCCTTTTCTGTCCCTACATTTTTAAAGCTCATGTAGCTCATTATTTCCGATAATTTTGCTGGGTCTACCTTTTGATCATAAGCAATCATATTAGCTGTCATTAAGTTACTTGTCGAATCCCATGCTAGTTCTAACTTCGAAATACCAGCGAGCCTGCGCCACTCATCAAACTGAGTCATTTTAGCTGAATAATGTAAATTTATGTAATCAACATAGCCATATTGCAATGAATCTTTTAAGGGTAAATCTAATGTAATTCCAGTATTCTTAACTAATTTAGGGTTAACTATATCAATCAATTTAGAAACCCTATTTGAGGAAACAATTTGTAGCTTAGCTGAGAATGAAATAATAGCATTTTTATGAATTATCTTACCTATTTGTTGTAATGGTAAATAGACATCAGTGCTATCCGTACAAATTGGTTCATAATTAGTTTCATTTCTCAAATCAGTTACTACTACGTAAGAATGAATAATGCCATGCGTACAGGTATTAACTAGTTTTTTAGCTCTAGCTTCAATAATTACGGATTTAGTTTCTACACTTGGCTTCAACTCTTTCTTTGGAATGCTTTTGTCTTTATATGGAAGAATTTCATTTAAATATCTATCTCCAACGTGTTCATAGATGCTTGGTTTTACAGTCATAGTAAAACTGCTAGTATCTGTATTAAGTACTAACTCCTTCTTTTCAAGCACAGAACGTTCTAAACACAGTACCCAATCACCTTTATGATCATAGTTACTCTGTAGTTGCTTTTCTTGATTTTTATTACTAACTCTCAATAAACCACTATTAATTATTTCTGTATTGCCTAAAGTGTAGAAATCGTTTTGTTCATCGAATTTTACTTTGCTGCATCCTACTAAAACTTCACCTACACTGACATATAATTTTGAAAAAGAAAATGAGTTAATATTCTGGCATCTTAGCTAAACATGATTAGCAAATAACTTAAATTCATTTTGATTATATGGTGTACATAAATTTCCTATTAAAATATATGATTCTTGTGAACTGACAATTTTAGAATCAAGTACTATTCCCATCCAGCTAATGCAATTATCTTTATCTTTTTCTGTATCTAGTAAAAGATTATGAGGCCTAGCTTCCAGCAGGTCATCCTTAATTTGATAGAAATTCTTGCTACGTAAGTTATTAAGTATTTCTGCTCGCTTTTGAGGATTATTCATGTCTTTTTCTAGTACTTCTACTTCAGTATTTTTATTTCCACTTTTTTTATCAATTTGACGTTGTAATTGCATCAATTTTTTTAAATTCTTTTTAGCTATTCTCATATTTTAACCACCTTTTTACAGCCAATAACCGCATAGGCGACCCAAATCGTGCCAAAAGCTGTTAGTATAACGTTGTCGAAGTGGCTCATGTACTGGAATATATCTATGCAATACTTCAGAGTAATTTTCATTATTCTTATCTTGGGCTTCCACTCTTGCCAAAATTCCAATTCCTAAATCAGTATCGTCACCTATCAATAGCTCTTCCTTGTTTTCATTACCTAACTTCAAGAAGAATTCATTAATACATGGCTGCCAAACAAGACGATTATATTTATCTATTTGATAAGAATACTTTTCATGATCCATTCCAATTCTCTCTGCTATTTGTTTTTCTGTTAGCTTTTCTTTTGGATTGATTCTTCCTGTAATCTTATCTAGATTTTCATTTAGTAAGAGATTTACTTCATCACGGGATTTGTTAAATACTTTACGATTAATAGTTAAAATATCGCAATTTTTTAATTGCGGTTTAACATTACCCACCGGTAAGCCTGCTTGCACACAAATATGATAAAGAATAGCTAACTGATATTCATTACGACTATATGCGTTATAAGGATAATAAGTAAGTAGGTTTTTATTAATAATACTAGAAAAAACATCCGCATAGTCTGGATTTTCTTCATAATGGATATATTTTGTTAGTAAAGAGTTTGTGACTTTATCTTCTTCCCTTTTAACTAACTTTTGGAATAAATGACCTTCTTCGATTTGACTTCCACCTACTTGCTTTGCGTACTCAACTTTAAATAAACTTGCTAATCTAAGCACATAATCATATTGAGCCCGATGCAATTTACTTAAATCTTTTCTATAGATATTGAGCTGCCTAGCTGATATACCGCTTTTTCGAACAATAGTTTTTGTTTCTAACCCACAGTATTTAAATAAAGCTCGTGCCTCTTCTAAATTAGTATTTACTTTTTCTGGATTTAATTCTTTTATTGCGTTATTAGACTTGTTTTGCTTCATTTTTTATTTCCTTTCCTAGATTAAATGCATTGGATTACTTATTAGCTACATAATACGCAACAGATTGCACAAAAAATAAATTGCTAATCCAGACTAAAAAAATAAAATTGCTAAAATCTCCGCTATTTTTGCAAAATATATCGTTAGCAAAAAAGGATTATCGTTAAAACGTAGGTTTATATGAAAGAAAATAAATCATCATTCTTGTCCCAATAAATAAAAATGGGACTTTTCAGTTTTTTGTAAAAATGGAAGGTTTTAAAGAAATGAAAAAGTTTATAAAAAAAGGGAAAGAGCTTAGAACAATTAAAACAGTATTTTTGATTTTATTCTTTGGATTCATAGTTGCCGAATTCATTATTTCAGTCGCTATTTTAAATAGCAAAACTAAAGGCATACAAGCGTCAAATGAAGAGCAGCCTGAAATCACACATGTAGTTCGCTCACAAAATCTTGCATTACACGGTTTTGCCTATAAATTAATACCAAAATCAGGTGCTAGATTTTATTTAGCTAAATCTCACTTGGCCAAAAGCGCTCAGGTTCATGACACTTTATATGTTCCAGTTGAATATCAAGGCTCATCCTTTAACCTTAGTGATCAGATTAATTTCAATACCCTCTCTGTCACTCTTCCTAATTCTAAAGAGTACTTGCATGTAGCTAAAATTTATTCCATTAAGAGTAAGAAGAATGATACTAGCACACAAATCTTTGGCAAATGTGATAAAAAAGGATATTTGAAGCTTTCAGAGTTTAAGTTAGAAAAAGCTACAAAAATGAATTTATCTAAAAAAGCTAATTCTAATCAACTTTTCCTAGCATTGCCCGAACAGAAAAATTTAGATTAAAAATTACGAGGGTAAGAAATATATCACAAGATTAGTCCCAAGTTTTAATAAAAAAGGAGTATTGTTGTGGGATTAAAAAAATATCAGGCACAAACCATAGATTTAGTTAATCACCAAATTGATGGTGAAAAAGCTACAAAAGAAGAAATTGCGAGTACATTTTTTCAATCAAGAAGAACGTTAAAACTAGAGATTACCCTATCACAGGACCAATTTTAAATTTGAAGGAAAATTTTGAAAACAATGAAGACAAAACTAACAAGGAAAATTGAATTTGCTTTGGCCAAAAAAGTATTAGACAGCAGATTTAGAACTGAATATGGAGCGCTAGAAGTACCTTGTGGAAATTGGATAGGCAAAGGTAAAGAAAATGTTGATTTTGCTACTTATGCTCCCAGCACACAAGAAATTACTTGTTATGAAATTAAGGTATCAAAATCTGATTTTAATTCTAATGCTTCTTTGAGTTTCTATGGCCATAGAAATTATCTAGTTGCCCCCCTATTCTTTAGCTAAAGCAATAGCTGTAGCATTACAAACGCATAATTATCAAGTGATTGATAAATGGACTCATAGAAAAGAAATGCTTTATGCCGGTGTAGGTATCATTGCATATTTGCCTGGAACTTTAAAAGAAATCAAAGAGTTCTATCGTCCTGCACCTACTCTATGGAAACAAGCTATCCAAGACTATAGCAAATGTCAACGTGGTTTTCTCATATTAAGACCGTGCAGAATTAAAAATATTCATTTAGCTCAGAAAGCTAGCTTAATAGAGGGCATATTGAGAGTTGGCTGTAGGGATGCATCAAAGTATTATTTAAGCAAGCAAAGATTATAACGAAAACGAAGAAATATGCAAGCAACAGTTTATGCCAAAATTTAATAGCTAATTTTCAAAGATGATTCACTAATTTTTTAGGCCAAATTAAAACATAAAGGATGATTTAGCAATTTACTTACAAGTCTTAATACAGTGCTTTAACATATTAATTTGGACTGGACATCATAAATTAAAACCGTAAATACAAAAACATCTAGAAAAACTCTAAAATAAAAAAGTCCTATTAAATCTTTTATTAATACCAAGATTTAACAGGATTTTTGTTTTAAATATAAGTCTAAAAAACAGTTAAGTGTTACATTCTTGTACATTCATTAGCATACAAATACTTCGTTTTTATTGCTTGATCTAATTCGTCTGATAATCTTATTTTCTTTTTCATCTAAGTTAAAAATCACAACATTCCTTAAAGAGCCCCAATTGCACATACAATTAAAATCACCCAAAAGATAAACACAGTTGTATGCCAATCTTTAGGAAATGGAATCATATAGCTTGGATTACCATTTCCATAAATAATACCTAACCACCATAAAGGATCTCTATAATGCTTCATAATATCACCCTTAGCCTTTCATTTTCATTCTAGCAAAATAAAGCATGATAAAACGAAAGTTATAAGGTCTTAATTGACTAAGTTTTCTCTTAATTCAAAATTGTGCCAAGCATTAGCCACATTACTAAAGCTATACTTTCTAACCACCGAATATGCATTTTTAGAATAATCAGCTAAAATAGCGGGATGACTTAATAAAGCATTCAAAGTTTGAACCAATTGCGCTTCATTACCAGCTTGTACTAACTTACCAGTATAATTATCCGTTATTATTTCTTTAGGCCCATAATTAATATTATAAGCAACTGCTGGGCAGCCATGCTCTTGTGCCTCTAATAAAGCCATAGCAAATCCTTCATATTTACTAGTAAGAATTTCTAGCCATGCATTGTTATAAACATTATCCAAATTATTTTGAAAGCCGGCAAAATGAATATAATTTTGTGCATGATTTTGAATAACTAAATTATGTAACGAAGGGCCAGTTACTTTATCAGTAGTACTTTGTTCATATCCATAAAAAGTTAAATTGAGTTGAGGATATTTAGGTTTAAGTTTAATCACAGCTCGAATAATGTGATCTAATCGCTTCTCTTCACTTAATCTAGCAACGGCGATTAAATTATAAGGTGACCTATTTGCAAATGAGACCGGTTTAATATTGCCACTAGCATAAGTAACTGGAATTGCATAGCTATGATTAGTCTTAAAAATGTTAGCAACATCATCTGCTTCTTGATTAGTTGACGAAATTAAACCATTCAGACTTCCTTGATTTAGCATATCTGAAATACATTCGTACATTCCAAAGAGCCGCCCATTACGCTGACCATTAACTGTAACTGAAGAGTGAAAAATTAAATAGCGTGGTATAATTTGCTTCATTTGCTGAAACTCATACAGAGTACGCTCTGATCTATCTGCAAAAAAAACAGCTTTTAAATCATTTTGAGCTAATTCATCAAAAAAATAGGCTCTGAAAGCTGTGGCTGAATCAAAATTATGCCAAACGTCTCGATAATATAATTGAATTAACGTAAGAATTGGACTATTACCTTCACCACCACGATAATGCATTAATATAATTGGTTTACCGTTATCGTTATAGTATTGTGTCAAAACCAACCTACCTTTATCTTCATAGAAATCAGTAAACGAAAGGCAACCCTGATCATAATAATCTGTTCGATCTAAAAAGCCGTAACGATCATAATAATCAATTGAATATAAGCGATTATATAAAAATCCAATTTTTAGCCTTAGCTTATTATCCTTATATGCTGCATTGTTTCGTAGCTCATAGCCAGACATTTGAGTTATTTGATTAATAATTACACGATCAATTACAGGATCATCTTGATAATTTAAATTTTGAAAGTATTGATAAAGATTAATTACTTTGCCCTCTGTGCCCAAATTTCTTTGAGCATAGGCATGGGCATTGTTGTACTCAGTTTCTACGATTTTAGCAGTTTGACCATTAGCATTAAATAATTTAACTCTTTTAGCTTGTGCAATTTCAATTGCGGACGGCATTGGGTCTTCCATACTAGTAATAAAATAATTCGCCATACTTTCCCCTCCGTTTACCTTGCTAAAAATATAGTAGAAGCAAACGTAAGACTATAGTAAAATGCAAATATAAAAGTTTTTTAACTATTTTTTATCAGATCAATATTAAAACAGACTAATACCAAAGTAATATTACAGTATTTACAATTACCAAAGCATTACATACAAACAAAAAAGCATTATCTAGTCATTAATTTTAAAACTAGATAATGCTTAATAAAAATCAATTTAAGATATTTATTTAATCAAGATTTTACTTTTTATAAAACGATTTTACTCGCTTAGTTTTCAACTTACTAATATCCATACTTTTTGATTCTAATGAATTATTCAAATGATATTGAACTTCTTGAGGGCTGGGTAAAGTATCTATCATACGATCTAATGCCACATTTTCCTGCTCTTTCGTAGTAGCTCGATAAAAGCGCATTAGGTTAACCATGAATGCTGCATGTTCGATGTTGTCAAAAGGTAAGGTTAAATAGTCCTTTGAATTAAAAGTATTAAGCGTTGCATTTGCGGCAATTAAAGCTGTCCTTTTATTTCCATCTTGAAATGGTTGCAATTTAGATAATTCGGCAAATATTCTCCAAGCATCTTTGACAGATTGCTTAGATCTCTTGAATTCATTTACTATATTATCTAAATCCTGCGGATAAACATTTTCAGGAGCATAATATGCTCCTTTAGCTGTACCATTGGGATCCGTTACAATTACAACTGCATCATCAGGATTATAACTAGCTTTCCTTAAATGACCTGGAATATTAGGGTCTTCATTTTTACTATGAACGAAAGTCTTATTAATTTCAATAATACTTTTCGTAGAGAAGCCCATCTTTTGAGCAACTGCTATTCCATCTAAAGCATCCTTTAATATTTCACCATCATGATGTCGATGCTCAAGCTTAGATAAATCATGTAGATCTAAGGCATGTTTAGTTTGTAAAACAGTACTACTGTAACCATTCATACTCCCAAAAGAAACTATGAAATTTGCTAAGCCTAAATTATCGTTCATTTTGTCTTTACCTTCTTCCCTTTTTATTAGTTACAATTCTAACATCTTTTAGTCTAAATCAATTACAAAAAGCTAAGCACTAATTTCGCCTACCTTTGCTTCTTTTAGTTGCCTCTTTAGATTAGGAAAAAGCTTATCAAAGTAGATAACTACTTGAGACATAGCAGCTTCTCGAATAGCATTGTATTCAGTTTGCTCATAATACTTACGCATTGTTGTAAGCGAAGGCTCTGATACTGCATTAAATAAATATAATTCTAAGCTTCTAGCAAATACTTCTGTTGGAATTAGTAATTTGCTTTGTTCTTTTTTTATATTCGATTTAACAACATAGGAGCTAACAGCTTGCAGGATAGGGCTAAAATCAGGCGACATGCTTAATGTAGTATTTGAATCAGATAAATACTGATAATCTAAAAAATGACCATATTCATGTACAAAAGTACTAGTTCCTTCCTCATATTTACCATTTGATATTTGCTTCTTACGTGGATCTAATACTATTTGATTAGTTGAAATAAGATATATTCCTAGTTTCTTAGGTAATTTTTTAAATCTCAATACTGGTTGCGTATTAGTCTGTGGTAATAAATGAATCCAAGTATCAATTTTTTTCTCTGCTTGATGAAAGCATTCCAATTCAAAATCATCATCAATGCGTAGCTCTGAAAAATCATTTTGCAATGGACTACCATACATAGCGTTAATTAGTGGCACTTGCAGATTTGTATGCTTATGCCAACGCTCAGTACGTGTTAATACAACAAGGTTATTTTCATGCTTTTGCATTAAAATCTCAGAATAATTTTTGCTCAAATACATTTTGATAAAACTTTTAGTTTTGAGCCCATCATCAAATCCATTAAAGGAATGCCCTGTACTTTTAGCATATGATTCAGCTAAAGCAAAAGCATTATCATTAATCCAATTAGTATCTTCAACAAAATGTTCTAACGACATGTAACTTGTTGTGCTCTTACCACTAAGCAAGCCCTCAATCGTTCTAAAAAAAGTCTGTTGCTCGATACCATGATCATTCTTTTGATATTCTGCAATTAAGTTCTTCACTAATTTGCTAAATCCAAGTAGCATCCCTTTTGAAATATAAGTGAAATCATAGTGCTTACCTTTATAAGAGTAAATAGTTCCACTAGTTTCCAGCTTCAAATGATCATTAGTCAAAACTAAGTAGTGACTTCTACCATCATAGGTATGCAAAATAATCTTAATTGCATAATTATAAGTAGAATAACGTCCTGCTAGTAAACCTAATTTATGAATTTCTTCCTTGTCAACGTTTTTACTATCTTTAGCCCACTCCTTCTCTAATGGATTAGGACATTTGCTACCTTTTTCAAAGCCTAAAAATGGAAACAGGTATGTAGCAGCGTTTAAGCAATCACTCCAAGTCCATTCACAATTTTGGTAAATGAAATAGGCGGTTTTACGAAAAGAATCCCATAATTTATCTGTAGGTGAAGCATCTAGCGTTTTTAAATTTTTTAGTTTGCTTATACCAAACTTTTTATGAACTAGCGAATTATCCATTAGTCCATGATCTGGTACAATCTTATCAAAACTAAATAATTCCAATTGTTGATCTTGCATTTTTCCTTCTCCTTTTTTCTTACATAAACAAAAAAACACTGTCTGAATTGCAAACAGTGTCTTTAGATATTTTTAAACTTACTACTAAATGAGTTGGGCGTTTATTTCACTACTAATTTGATTGAAATAATTCATTTCGTCAGTTAGAATTGCGGAATATTTTTCTTTATCAAAAATAGTTGGCTTTTGCTCCCTTATTTTATTTAGCTCGGCTTCCATATTAAAGTTGTCAATCTGTGATTTTAGTCCCTTCAACATTGCTTTATTAGCATTTCCATTAACAATCTGATTTTTAAATAAAGTGACTGTGAAATTGATCAAGCCATTCTTTTTTGCAAACCTCAGTTGGATGAAAAGTATTCTATTCAAGCCATGTTCATCGAAATAAGTCACATGAGTTGGATAAAATTGGGCCATACCATAATGCTTTAAGCAAGAATTATAGTAAGTAATTACTTCTTGCTCCTCTAATTGGGATACAGTTGCCATTTCAAGCTTATTATCCAATGCACCCTTCAAACTTTCTCTAGCTTCTGGATATTGTTCAACCAAAGAAAACAATTGAGCTATCTTAATTAAAGAATCCTCATCATAATGCAGTCTTTTTAACTGATCATCAGTATGAATATCATATTGCTGAACAAAATTCTCATTATGAGCTTCTTGCTCCTGTAAGAATCCTACTTGTAACACAATTTCCTTAGCTAATT
The DNA here is from genome assembly GCF_900103655.1 of Lactobacillus kefiranofaciens. Classification (GTDB taxonomy): domain Bacteria; phylum Bacillota; class Bacilli; order Lactobacillales; family Lactobacillaceae; genus Lactobacillus; species Lactobacillus kefiranofaciens. The sequence continues at coordinate 2,047 of NZ_FMXC01000024.1, read as the reverse complement.
TTTTCAATACTGCCGATTGAATCGCTACGGCATCAGTGTTAACAAAGAAAACTGCTGAATCAAGTATTACCTTTAACCGCAATTTATACGGTGCAATTAAATAAAAAGCTAATTTAGGTATTTCTTTACTGGTTATATCTTTCCAATCCCATTTACACGATGCAGGTACATACGCATTACAAATTTTGTTTATCGTATTAAGCATCGTAATTAAAACTTGGGGATTAGAATGAATTGCATTCTCTGCCCAAAGTGAATTATGCACCTCTTCTTTTTCAGTATGAACAACATAATCATCCGTAGTATTACTTGCAGTTGAAGAAAGATGATTTTTTTGAAAATTCTTAGTTCCTTCATCAATTGCTTCACAAGTACCTGCGAATGAATCCTTTAAATCTTGTTTTGCTTGATTTAAAAAATCAAATAAATCTGACATTTTTACCTCCATTACTTAATAAAAAAGACCCTAAAATTGCACTGCATGAATGAAAATTAGAATCTTTTTACCTAACAAAATACAAATTTATCTTTATGACTAACAAAATGTCATTTAACAAAAAAGATGCCAATAAGTTTTACACTTAATTGACACCTCAACATAAACAATAAAAGCCAAAATTTGGCAATTAACAATAAAACAAATCCTACTTTGGATTTATCAAACCACTTAACTCACATGAGTTAATCAAGAATCAAAAATAAAAATAATCAAGTAATTATCTTTACAACGATAGTTTAACATGATTTAGTTCTTATCTGCATTCAAGAATATTTTTAACTAATAAATAAACATACTAACCTAAGTGTTGGATAATCTTTCGATTGTAATACTATTTCTTCTTTTCTTTAATTGCTTTTTTCCATTTAATTATTTTATTTTTCTTATCTGTTCCTAAATAAAAGAATTTAGGGTTAATGAAATAAGTTCTAGGTATGTTAAGTTTGGTTATTATTTCTTGGTTAGTTAGTTTTTTAATAGAGAGTGATATTTGTTTTTGGCTTAAGTTTAAATCTAAGCTAATTATTTTTTGTGGTGGTATAGTTGCGGTATTTTCATAAGTTAGATTATTAATAATGTAAAAAAGCAAGTTAATATCAGCTGATGTTAATTCTGATTTCTTTTTGCTTGTTTTACTGGTGGTTTTGGTTGTTGATTTTGTAGTTAATTTTTGAATTAGTTCTATACCTTGTTTAGTAAGAGCTATGAATTTAAAATTTGATTCTTGTGAATCAGTTAAGTTTAAATCATCCATTTTTAATACCTCAGGAGTATAATAAAATTATTTTAAGAACTTAAAAGTAATATTTATTATTAATTTTATAACCTTTAAGGTATATCAATTATAAAACTGACATTGCTAAAAGTCAATATTACCAATACTTTAGCTATAATTTTAAAAAATATTGTTGGGACTTTTATATAATAAGATAGAGTGATAGGATAATTATAGTCAAAAAGAAAAGGAGATTTATAAAATGACTAACGAAAAAATTAAAGAGTTTAAAAACTCTGATTTTTGGCAAAAAGTTTTAAGAGATGCTACTTTTAGAGCTTCTAAAACTGAAAATTGGAAACAATTTGATGATAAAAGTCAGTATTATGTTTCAGGTGCTAAAGAAAGTACAAGATCTGTTCTAGTTGAGTGGGCGTTAAATGATTTAGCAACTGAATTTGGAATGCTTACATCTTATGAACCTAGTGTTGACTATGTGGAAATTAATGAAGATTTTTCAGTAGATGAAGAGTTGAGGTACTTACTTGAGTTGCAGAAAAGAATTGAAAGAGCTCCGAAAAAGTATGAAGCTTGGAAGAATGGTAAGTAGTCGTGGTGTCAACGGTAAATTCCTGCTTTAGCAGGAGCTTTAAGGAGTTGACACCACTGCACAAGTTAAGCTTTTAGGCGGAAGAAAAGGAAAACTTTTCTTCCTGCCCTCCAGGTGGCGAACCTGGGTAAATAAACATACTAACCTAAGTGTTGGATAATCTTTCGACGGAAGGATTATCTAGCGCTTTTATTTTTGCTTTAAAATAAAAGTTGAGATGAAG
>NZ_FMXC01000022.1 GCF_900103655.1 Lactobacillus kefiranofaciens | reverse complement strand
CTAGTTTTTTATAACTATCCGAAACAGATCAGAAGTTCAATCTATTCAACTAACATGATTGAATCCTTTAATAATGTTGTTAAGCGCAAAGCCAAACCTAAAGCAGAGTTTCCAAATGAACAGTCGCTTGATACTTTCATTGGAATACAAGCAATGAGCTACAATGATCGATATTTCAAGCGAATTCATAAAGGCTTTGGTCAAGTACAAGACACTCTAGAATCCTATTTTGAATAAATAATTAATTAAAAAAATCAATCTACGAGAAAGATTTATTTACACAAAAGATTTGACAGTTTCTTAAGAGGTGACATATATGAGCGAAACGGCTAATTTTAACATGAAACTTCCTAAAAGTATGAAAGAGGAAGCACAGGCTACTTTTAAATCTATGGGAATGGATATGGCAACGGCTACTAGATTTTTTTATACTGCTGTGATTCAACAACAAAAACTACCATTTACACCTAAAGCTGATAATGGTGCTTTAGAAGTTATTAAAGAAATGCATGATGAAAAAAGTAATGGTAAAGAATATTCTTCAGCAGAAGATTTTAGTAAAAACTGGCTAAAGGATTTAAATTAATGAAAGTTATACCTAAAAAGTATTTTTTAAGGACCGCCAAGAAGTATAAAAAGAAACATTATGACTTAACTAAAGTTAATAAAATAGTAGAACTAATTGAAGCTGAGAATTTCAAAGAATTAAAAGAAAAGCATAAATTAGGAGTGATACACGGAACACATCCGCCACTGTATCATGTTCATGTTGATAGATCTTATAATGATGATTGGTTATTATTTTATGCACTAAGAGCAAACAGTTAGGAGAAAGAAAAAAGAATACCTTCCCATCTATTGATGAGGGGATGAATTTGGTCTTTCTCCTGCTTTTTTATCTAAATTTATTCTTTCGATGGTAAAATTAAATACGCAAATAATATCGTTATCTTCAGGAGATGAAATTATGGCTTTTAAAACTAAGCTGGCTGAGCAGGAAATTCAGCTTGGCACTAGAAAATATCGCATTTATCCAGAGGGCGAAGAAATCGCCTGGATTTGGCAGCTGTTTGGAGCTAACCGCTTTGTCTGGAACCAATTTGTAGCTGCTTTTGAGGCACGCTATGAGGCTAATCCTCAGCTTAAGTTTCCTAAGATTGGGATCTTGAAGAGCTGGCTACCTTTAATGCGCAAAGAGCATGAATGGCTTAAGCGAATTAACAGCACCTCCTTGCAATTTACTGTCGAGCGCTTTAGCGATGCTATGTGGGCTTTTCTGACTAAAAAGCAAGCTAAGCAAGGCAAGCCTAGGTTTAAAAGCCGTAAGTATTATTCTCAAACAGCAACGATTAAAAACGTTAAATATCAAACTAGAGCTGGCGCTCAAGCTCAGATTGAAGTGCTTAGTCCGCATCATTTAAGAATTGGCAAAAAGAATGGCATTACTTTAAGAATCAGTTCTTTGAATAATCTTAGAAATGTCAGAATCCCAAAAGCCGTCATCTCCTACCGGCAGGACTTAAACCGCTACTATATCAGCTTTTCTGTCGTGAAAGACAAGCGACAGTTGGCTCAATACAGCACTAAGAGCAAAAAGACCGGGAAAATGGTCGGCATTGATGTCGGACTGGATAAAGAGTGGCTAGTTACCAGTGATGGCCGCCGCTTTAGCGTGCCTGATACCTTTAAGCTAGAAAAAGAAATGATCAAGCGCCAAAGTCATTGCGACCACAATCGCACAGCGGTTGAGAAGCAAGTAGCTAGATTTAATCATGAATATGAAACTAAGATTGATAAGTATGATTATTATAATTGGCAGAATCTGAGAAAGACCAAAAGCAAGTACCAGCTGAAGATTAGAAACATTAGATACGACTACTTGCAAAAAGTGACAACTGAGCTGGTTAAAAGCTATGATGTGATTGCCATTGAAGATTTGAAAGTCAAGAATCTTTTAGGCAATCACAAATTGGCGCATAATATCGCTAATGCTTCTTGGGCAACGTTCAGAAGGCTGTTGGCGTATAAGTGCGAGTGGTACGGCAAGAAATTAATTGTGGTGGCGCCGCAGTATACTAGTCGCATCTGTTCGGCATGCGGCAGAAAGAATCCGCAGTTTGCGCACATGAAAACTAGAGACTGGCTGGCAGTCAGAAACTGGACTTGTCCATACTGTCAAACAGATCACGATCGAGATGAAAATGCGGCTAAGAACATCTTAGCTAGAGCAGCTAGCTAAAAGAAAATAGCAAAAACAGGCTTGGGCCAAGCCTTGCTAAGATAGGCCGACCGCTATGCTCTGGTGGGAATTAAAAAGCCACAAAGCTTAGCATATTTGAGCAGACATTTTTGAATGAAGAGCACAAGTCAGGCTGTTCGCAAAAAAGCTCTAATAAAGAGACCACCCATCTATTTGATGGGTGGTAGGTCATACAACCAGATTGGCTTGTATTGTTTTACTGATCCTCGTTTTATCATTGCTTCTTGTTAAAGAAAGTAATGATCATTGATAGTTATTTTCTTTGATTATTTGCAATCACGATAGAAATAGATATCAGCTTTTCCTTCTTGAGCAGTGCCACGATAGTCGCGGTTATTAAAACCACCGATTTCAAAGCTATTTTTTAAATAAAACAAACAAGCTGATAAATTATTATCTTGAGCAATCGTATATACGCCTTGTAACTTCAATTGATGAGCTTCGTTTAACGCTGCCTTGATCAAACGACTGCCAATATGTTTTCCGCGATATTTTTGATCAACCTTTAGGTCATCTAAATATAAATACTTGAACATGGCCCTGTTCTAAAATAGCAATGCCGATGCATTGATCATGATCGTAAGCACCCAGGTAGATTGTATTAGGATCATATTGATAATCATAGTTAGGAAAACATTGCTGACTTGTATGTTTAAACTTTTGAATATGATAGTCCCATTTTCCCTCAGTTAAACTAGGAACCAATTTTCCCCATATTTGAAAAGGTTCATTGGGATGATTAATGTCATTTTTATTATTTTCGGTTATTCTTTTAATAGTAATCATAGTTCTATTTTCTCATAATTTTAGTAACAAAAAACGCTGACGGTTGTCAGCGTTTCTTAGATAATAGAATAAGTTAAAAAGATAGGTTAAAATCTTAATTTACTTTACTTGTCTTCATAACCCTTTGGGTGGTTTTGGTGCCACTTCCAGGCAGTTGCGATTACATCGTCAACATTTTCGTGCTTTGGTTTCCAGCCTAAAACAGTTCTTGCTTTAGTTGAATCGGCAACAAGTGAGTCAGGGTCACCGCCACGACGTGGACCCATAGTATAAGGGATGTCGATACCGGTAACTTTCTTAGCACTTTCCAAAATTTCAAGGTTGGAGTAACCATGTGCAGTACCCAAGTTGAAGACGTCTGACTTGTTGGTCTTCATCATGTGCTTTAATGCCAAAATGTGGGCGTCGATTAAGTCTTCGACTTGAACGTAGTCACGGACGTTAGTACCATCCTTAGTGTTATAGTCATCACCAAAGATAGTGAACTTGCCGTCACCAGAAAGGGCACTCTTCAAAATATTTGGAATCAAGTGAGTCTCTGGAGCATGGTCTTCACCGATTGAGCCATCGCTTGAAGCACCAGCAACGTTGAAGTAACGCAGAGCAGTATACTTAATGCCATCAGCCTTGTCAGCCCAAGCCATGATCTTTTCCATCATCATCTTGGTTTCACCATATGGGTTGATTGGGTTAAGTGGAGTATCTTCGGTGATTGGCAACTTCTTAGGAATGCCGTAAGTTGCGGCGGAACTTGAGAAGACTAAGTACTTAACGTTAGCGTCATTCATAGCCTTCAATAATGAAATCATACCAGTAACGTTATTGTCGTAGTACTTAAGGGGCTTCTTGACAGATTCCGGAACCAATGAGTAAGCGGCAAAGTGCATTACTGCATCGATTTTTTCGTCGCGCAAAATCTTGCTTACTAAGAAGGTATCTTCGATATCGCCTTGATAGAACTTAGCTTTAGGATCAATGGCCTTTCTGTGGCCAGTGTATAAAGCATCAAGGACAACAACGTCGTTGCCTGCCTTAACTAATTCGCGAACAGCGTGTGAGCCAATGTAGCCTGCACCACCGATAACTAAAACTTTCATCTATTTTCTCCTTTAATCATTATTTGCCTTTTATTTAAAATCAGTTACATTATAGCACATATTTTAGTAAATAATTTACTTATTTAAATAAATTATTTTAAAACTGGTTTAAGATGAAGGAAAACTCATGATCTTTTTCTGGATCAATATGATAAGCTGGTTCAACATCTGAGCCCCAACTATCAATTCCACCAACACCGCGAACGGCTCCAGCAATAACTAAAACGGTTCTACGCTTAAGTGGCAATTCCTCAATGTGCGTCGCGTTCTCTAATTCTTCGGCTGTATATGGTAAGCAACTGAAGTTAAATGGCTTATCAGCTTGCTTGACGTTGAGAGAAAATTCACTTTGATCATGATCCGCATTATTTGGGGTAGTATTGCGGTTAATAGTTAATTCCTCAGTTTGCATGTGCATCCCGTTCTCTTGAGGTACTAAATATCTAGTAACTGGCAAACCATCAACGTGGAAACTGCCTTTTTCCGCTCCAGCCATCCGGTCAGGATAGGTCTCACCAGACAAACCAGTATAGTCAAAGCTAGTAGCGGCCGTTGGCATAATGAAACGCATCCCAATCACAGGAATGGCAGGCAAACCTTTTTTACCATAATAATGCATGGTTACCTTAATTTGACCAGTACTATCAATATTATAAATTACTTTTACTTTAGTCGCAGGAATTGTTAATGTTTCATAGGTAAAAGTTATTTCAACCTGCTTAGCATATTCGTGATTGCTGAACTTATTATTGATGGGTGCAATTGGCAATTGATCAAAGTCATGATCATCGACTTTCAAGTGCTTGTCGATGCATTTATTAAACATATCGGCACCGAGCCATTGAACAGCCTTAAGGTTGAAGCCGCTTCCGCGGTCGTTATCGGTAGTTGCCCGCCAGAAAGTTGGCATTGGCACACGGTAGAGCCACTCTTTGCCTTTAATCTTCATTGATTCAAGACCGTTTTTTTCATAGCTAAAGATGTAGTGGAAATCTTCGCCATCAATTCCTAGTGTTGCATCACCGTAAATGATTTGTAATTGCTTATTTGTGTAATCCATAATAGTATCTCACTTCCTGCATAGCTGGCTTTGGCGTTCTGTCGGCAAACATTAAGCCATCGCCAGAAAATTCATAGTCTGAATGACGATCATCGAAGTCGCCACCGTAGCGCAAGACATCTTGTCCGCTGATTGGATCATGAACTAAGAGTGCTTGGTCGATGAAGTCCCAGATGAAGCCACCGAAGTATTGTGGGTACTGGTCAAGCAGCTTAATGTAAGAGCCCATGCCACCATCGGAGTTGCCCATGTCATGCATGTATTCACATTCCATGAATGGCTTGGCTGGATTATTCTGCAAGTATTCTTCTACTTGCTTAGGTGGCAAATACATGCAGCTTTCGACATCAGAGATTTTATCTTTTAATTCTGGCGTGTGGACAACGCCTTCGTAGTGGGTAAGACGCGAATCATCATGAGACTTATAGAACTTATTCATGGCGATAATGTTATCACCGGCATATGATTCGTTGCCTAATGACCAAAAGAGAATTGAAGTATGGTTCTTGAAGGTTTCGTAATTGCTGCGAGCCCGATCAACTACAACTTCTTTCCATTGTGGTACAGAACCAGGAACATTGTATGATGGTTCAATTGCTCCCATTTTTTGCCAGGTAGCGTGAGATTCTAGGTTGTTTTCGGCCATAACATAGATTCCGTTTTGATCACAGAGGTAATACCACGGAATTTGGTTAGGATAGTGACAGGTTCTGACAGCATTAATATTATTTTCCTTAAAGGTATGAATGTCAGAAGTCATGTCAGCTATAGTTACGCTGCGGCCGCGTTTGGCGTCCCATTCATGTCGGTTGACACCATTGATGATTAGACGTTTCCCGTTGAGTAAGACAACTTTGTCTTTATTAATCTCAATTCTTCTAAAGCCGAACTGATAAGGAACAAGTTCAACTAGATTGTCTTGCTCATCATAGATTTCAATTAATAATTGATAAAGATATGGATCATGGTTGCTCCAGAGATGAACGTCTGGAAATTCTTGATCTGTGATGGCCACAGTCTTTTGCAGTGGTTCACGCTTTTCTAATAAAGTTTGACCAGTTTCATCTTTAACTACAAGATGGAGTGAACCAGCAGCTTGGTCGGTGAAGTGCAGCTTGGCGTTGAAGACACCGTCACGGTAATTATCTTTGACTGTTGGTTTAAGGTCCATATCAGTTAAATGATTAGCAGGGATGCCAACTAGCTCAACTGAGCGGAAAATACCGGAGAAGCGGAACATATCTTGATCTTCTAGCCAAGATGAAGTACCTTGCTTGAAGACTTCTACCGCAAGAACATTGTCTTTTTCTTGCAAATATGGAGTTAAATCAAACTCTGAAGGGGTGAAGCTGTCTTCGGCATAGCCTACGAAGTGACCATTTAGCCAAACAAACATTGCTCTTTCAACGCCTTCAAAGACAATGTGGACGTGTTGCTGTTGCAGACCAGGTTCAACGTCAAAATGCTTGATGTAAGAGCCGACCGTGTTATCTTTGCCTTCACTAAAAGAGCCCTCTTCTTTATCATTTTGGTTCAGTGCATAAGCTGGCCGACGGAAGATTTTACCTTCCCAAGGAGCCAGGATATTAATATATTGATTTTGAGCAAAATCGCTTAATTCAATTTCACTTGGCACAGCAATAGTGCCAAAGCTTGAAGCGTCAAAATCTTTTTGGTAAAAGTCTTTTGGCCGACTTTGTGGATTAGGTGAGAACTTAAATTGCCAAGTGCCATTTAAACTTTGTTTAAAGCTGCTGCGCTGTTCTTGCCATTCGCGATAATTCCGGTAAAAAGGATGATCGCTGTGAGCAGGCAATTGATTAACCCTGAAAGTTTCAGGATCATCAAGCCATTTAATATTTGCTTGCATGTTATTACCTGATTTCTATAAAAAAACTACTTGGAAACGCTTTTATTATAACACGTTTATAGCTAGTTAATAAATAATTTACTGATAAAAATAAATTATTTATTATATGTGCTGTCTTGACTGCTTTGAAAGTTAGTAAATAGTTTGTATAATAAAAATAAAAACTTTATGTAAATAGAAAAGAAATAATTATGACAACAATTAAAGAGATTGCCCAAGAATCAGGTTATTCCTCGGCCACGGTTTCTCGTCTGCTTAATAATGACCCCAGCTTATCAATCACGGCAGATACTAAGAATAAAATTTTAGAAATAGCTAATAAATTAGGCTATTGGAAAGATCACCAAGAAAAGAAAATTCGTCCCACGATCGCTTTGCTTTATCGGGTAAATCACCAAGAACAGCTTCAGGATGAGTATTTTACTTCCCTTAAACAAGCATTAATTTCAACGGTAGAGCATGATGCTTTAACGGTAGAGCATGATGCTTTGAAGATGAAAACCTTCTATGATGTAGAAGACTTAATTCAGAATGCTTCTTCTTTTCAAGGCTTTATTGGTGTAGGGGCGGGACCAATTAAGGATTCTAGTTTAAAGAAACTGCATGAGGTCTTGCCTAACGGTGTTTTTGTAGATACTAATCCAGCACCTGAATTATTTGATTCTATTCGGCCTAACTTAGTTTTAACGGTGAAGAATGCCATCGATCTATTTATTAAGAATGGCTACGATCGTATCGGTTTTATTGGTGGCTGGGGACAAAAGCATAACGATATCCAAGAATTTGATGTGCGAACGACTAAATTTGCGGATTATATGAAGGCTAGAGGCAAGAGTACTGAGTGGATGTTTGTTGATGGTCCATTTGGCGTGGATAATGGCTATCGATTGGGGAAGGAAGTTCTGGCTAAGTGCAAAGATAAATTGCCCCAAGCTTTTTTGATTGCTTCTGATACTTTAGCTGTGGGCGTGTTGCAAGCATTTAATGAAGAAAAAGTAAACGTTCCCAATGATACCGTCATTTTAAGTATTAATAACAGCAACGTTGTTAAATATGTTTCACCGCCTTTATCTTCCTACAATATTAATCAGCAAGAGATGATCGATATGGCATTAGATATTTTGACGAATTTGATTATTAAGCCTGATTGGGCTCATATGGATGTTAGCATGAACACTAATTTAGTGATACGTAAGAGTTTTGTTCCCAAGGCAAAGTAAACTTTTTACTAAACAAAAAAATTTTTTAATAGAGTCTTTAAAAGAGAATGTTGATAGATAGCATTCTCTTTTTTTGTATGTTTCAGTAAATCATTTAGTGAATAAAATAATAATATTTACTACAACAACAAAAGAGTATATAGTAAGCATTGTAAACGATTTCAATAAGCGTTTAGGGGAGGAAAAGAAATGCATAGTCATAAAGTTTCGGGAAAGCAAATTGTTTCCTATGCATCGTTCTGTTTGGGTAACTTAGGTCACTCAGCCTTTTACGGTGTAATGAGTACTTACTTTATTATTTTTATTACTAGCGGGATGTTCAACGGCTTGCAACAATCAGTCGCAGACAAATTGATTGGACTGATCACTGGCTTAATGGTTGTTATCAGAATTGTTGAATTGGTAATTGACCCAATTTTGGGTAATATTGTTGACAATACTAAAACAAGATGGGGTAAATTCAAGCCCTGGATTCTAACAGGTACTGTTGTCAGTGCAGCTTTATTGTTAGTTTTATTTACAGGAATCTTTGGTTTAGCACAAAAGAGCTGGGTACTCTTTGCTATTCTATTTGTACTAATTTATATCAGTTTTGACATTTTTTATTCATTATCTGATGTTTCATATTGGGGCATGGTTCCGGCTTTGAGTGAGGATTCACATGCACGTGGTATTTATACTTCACTTGGTGCTTTTTCGGGTGCGATTGGTTGGAATGGCTTAGCAATTATCGTTGTTCCAATTGTTACAGCAGTAACCTTCGCTGTAACCGGTAAACATGAGGAAGGTGCACCTGGTTGGTTGGCCTTTGCGGCTGTAATTTCAGCTTTGGCAATTGTCAGTGCTTTAATTGTCTGCTTTGGTACTAAGGAAAAGCATAATATTATTAGAAATTCTGCCAAGCAAAAGACAACTTTGCGTCAAGTGTTTGGAGCTATCTTCCATAACGATCAGATCTTATGGCCAAGTTTAGCTTACTTGCTCTTTTCACTGGCCAACGTAATCACTTACGGTGTTTTGTTCTACATGTACAAATTCGTACTTGGCAAACCTGGTGATTTCTGGGTAGTAGGTGTCATCGCAACTATTATTGGTTTCTTTATTAGTCCATTATTCCCAATTTTGAATAAATACATTCCAAGAAAATGGTTATTCATTGGCGGACAAACTTGCATGTGTTTAGCATATCTATTGTTTATTTTTGGTCGCAGCAATATTTTCTTAATGGACTTAGGCTTAGCTTTATTAAATATTAACTTTGCACAGTTAGTAACTGTTTTGACTGTGACTGATGCAATTGAATATGGACAGCTTAAGAGTGGTCAAAGAAATGAAGCCGTTGTCTTAGCCGTTCGTCCGATGATTGATAAGTTTACTGGTGCCGTATCTAATGCCTTAGTTGGTTATGTTGCTATTGCGGCAGGGATGGCCGGTACAGCTACGGCAGCTGATATGACTGCTCATGATATTAGTACGTTTAATATTATGGCTTTGTATATTCCACTGGCTTTAGCAGTTCTATCAATTATTGTTTTCTTAAGTAAAGTAACTTTGACTGAAAAGAAGCACGCTCAAGTTGTAGAACAACTAAAGGATAAATTGGCTGAAGGCGAGATTGAAAAGGAACAAGCTGCAGTTAGTGTGAAAACTCAATCTGTCTACGCACCGGCAGATGGTAAATTAATGGCCATGTCATCAGTTGTTGATGAAAAGGGTCAACCATTCCCAGGCAAGGGCTTTGCAATTGAACCAAGCAGCGGCAAGATCTATGCACCATTTGATGGCACGATTAAGTTCACCTTTGGTACTAAGCATGCCTTCGAGATTATCTCACAAAATGGATTGCAAGTAGTTGTCCACGTTGGTTTAGGTACAGTTAACCTACGCGGTGAAGGTTTTGAAACCTATTATGATGATGGTCAAGCGGTTAAGAAGGGCGATCTGTTGCTGGGATTCGATCGTGATCTAGCTCTTAATAATGGCTATAAAGATACTGTGGTTACCTTCTACACGCAGCCAGGCAGAATTGAGAAGTCTAGTGCGATTCAAGCTGGGACAATTATTAAACATGGTGAAAAAGTAGTAGAAGTACAGTTTAAGTAAAAAAATATGACACAAACTTTAACACGCTTTTTATATGGCGGAGATTATAATCCTAATCAATGGCCTGAAGATACTTGGACCAAGGATATTAAGGTGTTCAAGCAAGCTGATTTGAATTCAGCGACGATTAACATCTTTTCATGGGCATTGCTTGAACCTGAAGAAGGCAAGTATGACTTTAGCAAGTTAGACAAGATTATTGCAGAATTGTCTGAGGTTAATTTTGACATTGTATTAGGTACCTCAACAGCTGCGATGCCAGCTTGGATGTTCAAAAAATATCCGGATGTTGCCCGCGTTGATTATCAAGGCAGACGTCATGTTTTCGGACAGCGTCACAACTTCTGCCCTAATAGTAAAAACTATCAAAGATTAGCTGGTGAGTTAGTAGAGAAGCTCGCTGAGCGCTATAGCAATAATCCACATATTGTGGTTTGGCACGTTAATAATGAATATGGCGGCAACTGTTATTGCGAGAATTGTCAGAACGCTTTTCGTGAATGGCTAAAAAATAAGTATCAGACTTTAGATAATTTAAATCATGCTTGGAATATGAATGTTTGGAGTCATACTATCTATCATTGGGATGAAATTGTCGTACCAAATGAACTAGGGGATGCTTGGGGTCCAGAAGGAACCGAGACGATTGTCGCTGGCATGTCGATTGACTATCTGCGTTTCCAATCCGAGAGTTTACAAAATCTATTTAAGTTAGAAAAACGAATTATTAAGAAATATGACCCAGAAACGCCAGTGACAACTAATTTTCATAGTTTGCCAAATAAGATGATTGATTATCAAAAATGGGCTAAAGATCAGGATATTATCTCTTATGATTCTTATCCAACCTATGATGCTCCAGCTTATAAGCCGGCCTTTCTTTATGACTTAATGCGCTCACTCAAACACCAGCCATTCATATTAATGGAATCGGCACCTTCACAGGTTAACTGGCAGCCTTATAGTCCACTGAAGCGTCCAGGTCAAATGGTAGCAACGGAATTGCAAGCTGTAGCTCATGGTGCGGATACCGTGCAGTTCTTCCAGTTGAAGCAAGCAGTTGGTGGCTCTGAAAAATTCCATAGTGCTGTAATTGCGCACTCACAGAGAACGGATACCAGAGTATTTAAGGAATTAACTGCCTTAGGAAAAAAGCTGAAAAAGGCTGGTCCAACTATCTTGGGTTCAAAGACTAATGCTAAAGTGGGGATCATCTTTGACTGGAGCAACTTCTGGTCTTATGAATTCGTTGATGGCATTAGCCAAGATATGAACTATGTTGAGTCAATTTTGGATTATTACCGTAAATTTTATGAACGCAATATTCTAACTGATATTATTAGCGTCGATGATGATTTCAGTAAATATGATCTGTTGGTAGCACCAGTTTTATACATGGTTAAGCCTGGATTAGGAGAAAAGATTAACGACTATGTCAAACAGGGTGGCAATTTTGTTACTACCTATATGTCTGGTATGGTTAATGAAACGGATAACGTTTATTTAGGTGGCTATCCTGGTCCACTTAAGGATGTAACAGGCATCTGGGTGGAGGAAAGCGACGCAGTTGTGCCAGGGCATAAGACGACTGTTTCCTTGAATGGTCAAACTTATAATGCAGGCTTCATCTGTGACTTGATTCATTCAGGGGATGCTAAGGTTTTAGCCAAATATGCCAACGAGTTTTATGCTGGCACGCCTGCTATAACTGAGAATGAATATGGTCAAGGCAAGACATGGTATGTTGGTACCAGACTAGATCATCAAGGCTTAACACAGTTGTTTAATCATATTGTGTTGTCTACTGGGGTTAAATCCTTAGTAGGTGATAGTCATAAGTTAGAGGTGACTAAGCGTGTTACCCAAGATGGCAAGAAATTGTACTTCGTTTTGAACATGAGCAATGAAGAACGAGAATTGCCAACTGAATTTAATAATTATCCAAATTTATTAACTGGTGAATTAGCTCAAGTTAAGATGAGAGCTTGGGACGTGCAAGTTTTGGTTAAATAGAATAATTATTTATTCAAGTAAACTATTTACTAAATAGAATAAATGTCATATACTATTATTTGAAAACGATTACAGATTAATTATTGAGATACAAACAATGAATAAAGAAGAATTGCTTAAAGAATACGAAAAGACTTTTGGTGAAAAGGCTAAGGATGTCTTCTTCTCACCAGGCAGAATTAATGTTATTGGCGAACATACCGACTACAATGGCGGGCATGTCTTCCCAGCCGCAATTAGTTTAGGTGTCTATGGCGTTTATGGCCCAAGAGATGACAAGAAAGTGCGTTTGTTCTCAGGCAACGTTGACGGTGATATCGTTGAATTCGACATTGATGACACTACCGTAGAAAAGGATGATCGTTTCTGGACTAACTACTTTAAGGGCATGATCACATACTTGCGTGAAAAGTATGACAACATTGATCATGGCTTTAACTTGTATATTAAGGCCAACTTGCCATCAGGTTCAGGTCTGTCATCAAGTGCCGCCATTGAAATGCTCATGGGTATTATCTTGAAGGATGAATTCAACTTGGACGTTGATCGTATTGCTTTAGCAAAGATGGGTCAAAGAACTGAGAATGAATTCGTTGGTTTGAACTCAGGGATCATGGACCAATTTGCCTGCATCATGGGTAAAAAAGACAGTGCTATCTTCCTTGACTGCAACACCTTAAAGTATGAGTACATGCCACTTGCTTTGGGTGATTATGAAATTATCATTATGGCTACTAATAAGGAACATACCTTAGCTGACTCCGCCTACAATAACAGAGTTGCTGAATGTGGCAGCGCATTGAAGAAGTTGCAAAAGAAGCTCGATATTAAGTCACTTGGTGAACTTGATAACAACACCTTTGATGAATATTCCTACCTTATTAATAATGAAACTGAAATCAAGCGTGTGCGTCATGCCGTTAGTGAAAACCAAAGAACTTTGCGTGCTACTAAAGCAATGAAGGACGGCGACTTGGCTAAATTAGGTCGCTTGATCAATGCTTCTCACGTTTCACTTCATTATGATTACGAAGTAACTGGTAAGGAACTTGATACTTTAGCAGAAACTTCTTGGAAACAACCTGGCGTACTTGGTGCAAGAATGATCGGTGGCGGGTTCGGCGGTAGCGCAATTGCCATCGTTAAGAAGTCTGAAGCCGAGAACTTCAAGAAGAATGTTGGTCAAGTTTACCGCGATACAATTGGTTATGATGCTAGCTTCTACGATGCAGAGATTGTTGATGGTACTAAGAGAATTTAAGGGGTAAGTTATGAAGGTTATTGAAAAATTTGCAGACGAAGTAATTAATAGCGGCGCGTACGAACCACTTGATCGTGTCTATGTCATTAACAAAATTCGCGGTTTAGTTGGCGATAACGATGAAGAGGAAAATGATAAGCCAGCCGCCAAGCAATTAGTTGACTTAGCCGTTAAAAATGAAAAAATTTCTGATGACATCACTTCACGTGAAGTCTTGAATGATCAATTATACGATTTGGCAACACCAACACCATCTAAGACTAATAGTATTTTCTGGCAAAAGATGCAAAAGTCTTCTGAAAAAGCAACGGATTGGTTCTACAAGCTTTGTGAAGACAATAATTATGTTAAAAAAGAAGCTATTGCTAAGAATGTGGTCTTCTCAGGCACTAGTTCCAAGGGTCATGGCCTAGAAATTACGATTAACTTGTCTAAACCTGAAAAAGATCCGAAAGCCATTGCAGCGGCAGCTCATGCCACAGGCAAGAAGTACCCACAATGTGCGCTTTGTCTAGAAAATGAAGGTTACAAGGGTGGCTACGGTAAGAATGCTCGTTCTAACTTGAGAATTATCCGCATGAACATTGCCGGTCGTCCATGGGGCTTCCAATATTCACCATATGCTTACTTTAATGAACACTGCATTTTCTTGGATCAAAAGCATATTCCAATGGTGATTAATGAACAAACATTAATTAACTTGGTTGATATTGAAAAGATCTTCCCACACTATTTCGTTGGTTCTAATGCGGACTTGCCAATTGTTGGTGGTTCAATGCTTGCTCATGAACACTACCAAGGTGGTCGTCATACTTTCCCAATGATGAAAGCTGGCATCAAGAAGACCGTTGTCTTTGATTCATATCCAACTGTGATGGCTGGGATCGTTGACTGGCCAATGAGTGACTTGCGTTTAACTAGTGAAAATTCACTGGATTTAATTGATCTTGGTGCAAAGATTATTAAATTCTGGGATAATTATTCAGACACTGCACGCAGCATTAAGGCTTACGATGGTAAGACTCGTCACCACACGGTAACGCCAATCATGCACCGTGAAGGCAAGAACTTCGTGCTTGATCTAGTTTTGCGTGATAACAACACTAGTGACCAATATCCTTTGGGCATTTTCCACCCACACGAAAAGTTATGGCACATTAAGAAGGAAAATATCGGCTTAATTGAAGTAATGGGTCGTGCAATCCTGCCAGGTCGACTCAAGAGTGAACTTGAAGAAGTTAAGAAGTACTGGCTCGGTGAAGACAACAAGATGGCTGCTAGCCACAAGGATTGGGCTGACCGAGTGAAGGCTGAGAATGAAATCAGCTGGGACAATGTTGATTCAATCATGCAACAAGCTCTAGTTGAAGTCTTTGAACAAGTCTTGCAAGATGCCGGCGTCTTCAAGAACGATGCAGACGGCGACAAGGGTTGGGATCAATTTATCTTAGCATTAACTAGAGAAATCGGCTAAATTATGAAAACAAACTTTGTTAAATATGGTAGAAAAGATGATCAGGATCTCTGTGAGATAACATTGCAAAATGATCACGGCATGACAGTGAAGGTACTGAATTACGGCGCAACGCTGGAGAAGGTACTGCTTAATGGCGAAAACATGATTCTGTCATTGAAGTCGCCTGAAGATTATTCTAAGGAGCGTAATTTCTTAGGTGGTACTGTCGGCAGAATCGCGGGTCGCGTGCGGCATGGTCAATGGAAGCATGGCTTAGAGACGCACCAATTGCCTCTAAATGATGGTGAAAACCATATTCATGGTGGTATCGGGACCGACATGCAAGTCTGGAGTTTCAGACCATCCTGTGATGAAAAAGTAGCCCGCGTTGATCTGACTTTATTTGATCCAGATATGCATAATGATTATCCCGGCAACTTGAAGCTGCATGCTCGTTATGAGCTGGATAATGATAATACCTTGCATTATTGCTTGGAGGCAGTGAGTGATAAGCTGACGATCTTCAATCCGGTCAACCATACTTACTTCAATCTTGGTGAGCATGCGGCAGACTTGAACTTGCAGATGAACGCTGATTATTATTTGCCAGTAGATGCATCTGGCTTGCCTGACTGTGGAATGGTGGAAGTAGCAAATACTGCCTTTGATTTCAGAACTGCTAAGCGGATTGGTGCCGCCTTGGAGAGTAATGATGAGCAAATTAAATTGCGTAATGGGCTTGATCATCCATTCATCTTGAATGGAAATAAGCCAGCTACCGTATTGTCTTCTGCTGAGCATAAGCTGACCGTTTCTACTAATGCGCCAGCCTTAGTACTGTATACGGCTAATCACTTCAACCATACTGGCATCCCTGATAATATCGGCCAGTATGATGGCATTACCTTTGAGGCGCAATGTCCGCCAGCAGAGGGCAATGATTTCGGCCAGATTACATTATTAGCTGGTGATAAGTTCAAGCGGACCGTTGATTGGAAGTTTGAATAAAAATTAGGTTGAAATTGTTTGTACCATTTCAATAATAACGTTTTGATTGAGAGCGAAATTCTTGAGTTGAGAATTTCGCTCTTTTTTCTGCAAATAACCCGAACTATTCCACAAATATTCCGGCAAATAAGAATATCGCTAGCAATTCTCAAGCTTCATCTGCTTTTCTTTTATTTTGCCGTTGTTTGTGATAAGTTAAGTAGCGATTTTGTGTTGTGGAGGAAAAATACAAAGGATGAAAGTAAATGATTTAAAAAAGTGGAATTGGCAGAAAATTGCCTTAGCTTGTTATTCTTATATTGTGATCTTGTTGACCGTTTATTTAATGATTCGGTTTCAGATTTTGAAGCATGCAGTCATTTTAAGCAGTGCCGCGTTTTTACATTTTCACCGGTTTTACGATACTAGCATGCAGATTAAGACGGGAAATTATTCTTATTTCCAGACAAATTATGGGTTTAATCATTCAGGACGAATTTTTAATGCAATGTATGGTCCATTCTTTGCCTATTTAAATGGGTTGGTACTTTTGTTAGTGCATAATTGGTTTAATTTCCAGATTCTTAGCATTTTTGCCGTCTTCTTAATTGCTGGAATAGGGATTTATCAATTAGCGCTGAAGGCGAAGGTCAACCACGTTATTGCTGTTTTATTGGCGGTAATTTATTTGCAATTTGGCATCGTGGTCGGGATTTTGAAGTTCAATTTCATGGCTTGGGGTGCCGCGTTAGCGCCGTATGCGATAATACACGTTATCTACATGGTGGAAGATAAGCAGCGACCGATTCACTGGTTTAGCTTAGCAATAATTATGTCAATTGTGAGCCAAGTTCACGTTTTATGATGCCAACTTGGTTCAAGGTATTGTTAGTAATGACGATTGCTTCATGGTTAGCTGTAATTGGCTATGGTATTTATCATTGGCGTTTTAGATAAAAAAAACAGGATTGTTTCAAAATAGAACAATCCTGTTTTTTTAATCCTGTTTTGGCAAACTCTGGCGGTACATCTTCGGACTGAAGCCGCTGTATCGTTTAAATGCCTTAGAAAAAGTGAATTCATCGCTATAGCCTACGGCACGTGATACTAGTTGAATTGGATCATCTGTATTAGCTAAAAATTCTTTGGCGTTTTCCATCCGTAGATTGATCAAAAATTGTTGCGGCGAGAAGCTAAGATTATTTTTGAACAATGTATAGAGATAACTTCTAGAAATATCCATCTTGTTGCAGAGATCAACGATTGATAAATTGGGATTATCAAAATTTTGTCTTAAGTAAGTGATGGCAGCACGCAATTGTTCATCCTTGGTGATAGAGTTCTTTCTCTTCTTGGTCGGATATTCGACATTGAGATTATAGAAAGTGAAATACAATAATGCCTCAATCAAGATGTCATTGGTTAAAGAACTGGGAGAATGAGCTGCATTGAACAAATCATTCAAACTTTGACAGAATTTACTGCCTTGCACCTGCTTGAGGTAATTTTGCGTAGATAAGAGCGATCCCGACAGCATGGCTCTTATTTTAATTCCAGATAAGCCCAGCCAGAAGTAGCTCCAGGGTTCTTGTCCGTCGGCTTGATAGAAGCAAGGTACACCTTTCGGCAAAATAAAGACATCCCCAGCTTTGAGCGATACCATTGAATGATTGGCCGAGGCAAAGGTACCCTTGCCTTTTTGAATATAATGAATTACATAATTATCGCGCACGTTATTACCTTTGAAAGAGTAGTTAGGTTTACAGTTTTCTTGCCCCCAGAACAAGATATTGCTTTCCAGGCTTTTTCCGCTTAAAGTTCTATATGATCCATCCATAAAAATCCCCTTTAATTTTGCCATTTAAACATGATTTTATGTTTTCGACAAAGTTAACTAGTTCAATAATACTACTAATCTTAATAAAAAAGATGTCAAAATGTTTAATAAAAATAATGACATGAACTAGAAAAATGACGCTATGGAGAAAATCCTCTCTAGATGTGATAATTAATAACGTAATGAAAGCGAATACATAGTTATTATTTAGAGGGGGAAAGATGTCACTGGGCGCACGCCTTGCGTACAGCTTCGGTGCCTTTGGTAACGATTCATTCTATGGATTGCTATCAGGCTACCTAATTATGTTTATTACGTCGCACTTGTTTAACACAGGTAATGCGGCAGAGGATGCCAAAATGATCAGTATAGTTACTTTGATCATCATGGCTTTAAGAATCGTTGAGTTGTTGATCGATCCGTTCATCGGAAATGCGATCGACAGAACCAAGACTCGCTGGGGCCACTTCCGTCCTTGGGTTGTAGTTGGCGGATCAATTTCAGCAATTATCCTGTTAATGCTCTTCACCAATTTAGGTGGTTTGTATCAAAAGAATGCGGTTTTGTACATGATCGTTTTTGCTGTCTTGTACATTACCATGGATATCTTTTATTCATTTAAGGATGTCGGCTTTTGGTCAATGTTGCCATCATTAACTACTAATTCACGTGAGCGTGAAAAGACAGCTACTTATGCTCGTGTCGGTTCAACTGTCGGTGGTGGTTTAGTTGGTATCTTAGTTATGCCAGCCGTTATCTTCTTCTCAGCTAAGGCAACTAGTACAGGTGACGACAGAGGTTGGTTCATCTTTGCCGCAATTATTTGTGGTATTGCCTTCGTCTCAGCTTGGTGTGTTGGTTTATTCACTCGTGAAGTTAACAGCGATATTCGTAAGAACAAGCAAGATACTAAAGGTATCGTTGGTATTTTCAAGGCTTTGTCAGGTAACGACCAATTAATGTGGGTAGCATTAGCTTACTTATTCTACGGCATTGCCATTAATATTACTAACTCACTTGAAGTTTACTACTTCACTTACATTATGGGCATGCCTAAGGCATTCTCAATCTTTTCAACTATTAATATCTTCTTAGGAATCTTGGCTACTTCATTGTTCCCAGTTTTATCTAAGAGAATGAGTCGTAAGGCGCTCTTTACTACATGTTTAGTAGTTATGCTTTGTGGTATGGGAATCTTTGCCTTCGCTGGCAGCAATTTGCCATTAGTATTATTAGCTCTGCCTCAATCTTTGGTTTCCCACAACAGATGGTCTTCTTGATCGTTTTGATGGTGATTACCGACTCAGTTGAATACGGTCAATTAAAACTTGGTCACCGTGACGAAAGTTTGGCTTTATCAGTTCGTCCGTTAATCGATAAGTTCGGTGGTGCCGTATCAAACGGTGTTGTTGGTCAAATTGCCATCATGGCCGGAATGACTACAGGGGCTACTGCCGCTTCAATTACCGCAGCAGGCAGAACCAACTTCAAGTTAATGATGTTTGCCGTACCAGCTGTCATGCTTGTCATTGCCATCATTATCTTCGCCAGCAAAGTTATCTTAAGCGAGCAAAAACACGCAGAAATTGTTGCTAAGCTTGAACAAACTTGGGGCAAGAAGTATTCTGGTGATCAAGATGCTAAGCAGGCAAACGGCTCAATTGAATTGCCAACTCCAATTGCTGGTCAACTAATGAACTTGTCTGAGGTAAATGACCAAACATTCTCATCTGGTTCTGTTGGTCAAGGTTTTGCTATTAAGCCAAGCGACGGTCGTGTACTTGCACCATTTGACGCTACAGTAAGACAGGTATTCACCATTAGACATGCCGTTGGTTTGGTTGGCGATAACGGTGTAGTGCTCTTGATTCACATTGGTCTTGGCACAGTGAAGCTGAAGGGAACAGGCTTTATTTCTTACGTGACTGAAGGACAAAAGGTTAAGAAGGGTCAAGAATTGATTGAATTCTGGGATCCAACGATCAAGAAAGCCGGCTTAGATGATACTGTTATTATGGTGGTTACTAACTCTAAGGACTTCAAGAATATTAAGTTGACAGCTCAAGCAGGCACTGAAGTTAAGGCTGAAGATAATGTGATGTCGTTAGAAGCTAAAGCCAAGGCTGCAAGCAAGTAGGAGAGAATCATGACACAAGAATTAATTACATTTGATGAAAAAAATAAGGTCTTTCATCTGCGTAACGAGCAAATTTCATATTTGTTATCAATAGAAGATGGCGGCACGCTTTGTCACTTATACTTTGGTAAAAAAGTAAATCATTATCATAACCAATTGCGTTATCCTCGAGTTGACCGTGGTTTTTCTGGCAACTTGCCTGGTTCACTTGACAGAACTTTTTCAAGAGACTCTTTGCCTAAGGAATACAGCACGGCTGGCGAAATGGATTATCATACTCCAGCAGCGGTAGTTCGCCAAGCTGATGGTTCTAATGCTTTGTTCTTGACTTACAAGGGCTACCGCATTGAAGCTGGCAAGCCAGATTTGGCAGGACTACCTCATTCATGGGTGGAGAAGCAAGATGAAGCCCAGACTTTAATTATTACTCTTGAGGATCAAAAAACAGGGTTAAACTTTGACTTGCTCTACACGATTTATCGCGACCGACCAGTAATTGTTCGTTCAGTAAAGGTTAAGAATGAAGGTCAAGAATCTGTTAACTTAGAAAAAGTTGCGTCAATGCAAATGGACTTTGTAGATCGCGATTTTGAATCAATCACCTTGCCGGGTGCTCATGCCCATGAAAGAAGAGTTGATAGAAACAAGATTAATCAGGGTATTCATGTCTTCTCCAGTCACCGTGGCACTTCTAGTCACCAGATGAATCCATTCTTGGCCCTAGTTGATCATGATACGGATGAATTCCAAGGGGATGCCTATGGTTTTGCCTTAGTTTACTCAGGCAACCACAAGTTTGAAGTAGAAAAAGACCAATTCGCGCAAACTCACGTCAATATTGGAATTAACGACTTTAACTTTAACTGGAAATTAAAGGCTGGCGCAGATTTTCAAACGCCCGAAGTATTAATGGTTTACTCAGATCAAGGTTTAAACAAGATGAGCCAAGCCTTCCATAGTTTGATTCATGACCGCATTATTCGTAGCAAATACAAGAATGAAGTGCGTCCCATCTTGGTTAATAACTGGGAAGCTACCTACTTCGACTTTAATGAAGATAAGCTCAAGACGATCGTTGATGATGCCAAAAAGTTGGGCATCGAGATGTTTGTCTTAGATGATGGTTGGTTTGGACATCGTGATGATGATAATTCATCCTTGGGCGATTGGCAGGTCTTTAACAAGAAGTTCCCTAATGGTCTAGGACATTTTGCCGATTATGTTCACGAGCAAGGTTTAAAGTTTGGTTTATGGTTTGAACCAGAGATGATCTCTTATGATTCTGACATTTATAAAAATCATCCCGACTACTTAATGCATGTTCCTGGCAGAAAGCCTAGTCCATCAAGAAACCAATACTTGCTTGACTTAGGTCGCAAGGAAGTGCGTGACAATATCTTTAACCAAATGGAGAAGATCTTAGGCTCAGGCAAGATTTACTATATCAAGTGGGATATGAACCGTCACTTGTCTGATGTTTATGAAGCTGACTTGCCAGCAAATCGACAGGGTGAAACTTATCACCGTTATGTCTTAGGACTGTATGACTTGCTTGAACGAATTGTTGATACACATCCTGACCTATTAATTGAAGGCTGTTCAGGTGGTGGTGGTCGTTTTGACGCTGGGATGGCCTACTATGATCCACAAATCTGGGCAAGTGATGACAGTGATGCCATTGATCGCCTGACCATTCAATACGGCACCAGTTTAGTTTACCCACAATCCATGATGACTTCTCATGTTTCGGTTAGTCCGAATGAACAAAATGGCCGCATTACGCCATTCAATACGCGTGGCGTAGTTGCAATGTGGGGCGATCTTGGCTATGAGCTTGATTTGACCAAGATGAATCAAGCAGATCGCGAGGCTGTAGCTAAGCAAGTAGCGGAATATAAAAAGATCAGAAAAATTACGCAATTTGGCAAATTCTATCGTTTGAAGTCTGCTCAAACTAGCAATCAATGTGCCTGGGAAACCGTATCACCAGATAAAACTGAAGCTGTCTTAAGCGTAGTAAAGGTCATGGCTTCAGCTCAACCATATTTGACTAAAACTAAGCTAGTTAGTCTTGATCCAAATAAACAATATGAAGATCAAGCTACTCATCAAGTTTATGGCGGCGATGAATTAATGAACTTGGGCATCTATGA
Organism: Lactobacillus kefiranofaciens; assembly: GCF_900103655.1. GTDB lineage: Bacteria > Bacillota > Bacilli > Lactobacillales > Lactobacillaceae > Lactobacillus > Lactobacillus kefiranofaciens. The sequence continues at coordinate 15,836 of NZ_FMXC01000022.1, read as the reverse complement.
CCCAGTAGAACACGGCGATTTCAAGGCTTACATGTATCACTTCAAGGCAGTAGACTAGGAGAGTTATCATGCCAATTAAGAACAAGGTAATGTTGATTACTTATCCAGATAGTCTGGGTAAAAACTTAAAAGAACTAAATGAAGTCTTGGAGAATGACTTAAAGGGTGCAGTTGGCGGCATTCACTTATTGCCATTCTTTCCATCAACGGGTGACCGTGGCTTTGCTCCGACGGATTATAGTACTGTAGATCCTAAGTTTGGCGATTGGTCAGAAGTTGAAAAATTAGGTGAGAAGTATTACTTAATGTTTGATTTCATGATTAATCATATTTCACGACAATCTAAGTATTACCAGGATTTTCAGAAAAATAAGGATCAAAGTCCGTATGCTGACATGTTTCTCAGCTGGGACAAGTTCTGGCCTAAGGGTCGACCAACCAAGGCAGATGTTGATTTAATTTATAAACATAAGGATCGCGCACCTTATCAAGAAATCACCTTTGCTGATGGTAGCAAGGAAAAATTATGGAATACCTTTGGTCCGGAACAGATTGATCTAGATGTCCGTAAAAAGGTAACGCAAAAGTTCATTAAGGATACTCTGATTAGCTTAATCAAGCATGGTGCCGATATTATTCGTTTAGATGCTTTTGCTTATGCAGTGAAAAAATTAGATACGAATGATTTCTTCGTTGAACCAGAAATTTGGGACTTATTGAAACAGGTACAAGATGACATCGCGGATGAGGGCGCAACAATTCTGCCTGAAATTCACGAGCATTATTCGATGCCATTCAAGATTGCCAAGCATGGCTACTTCATTTATGATTTTGCCTTGCCAATGGTAACTTTGTATTCGCTTTATTCTGGTAAGTCGAACCGCTTGGCAGCGTGGCTGAAGAAATGTCCGATGAAGCAATTTACGACGCTGGATACTCATGATGGGATCGGCGTAGTAGATGCCCGCGATATCTTAAGTCCTGCAGAAATTGATTATACTAGCAAAGAGCTTTATCAAGTTGGCGCTAATGTTAAGAAGAAGTACTCAAGTGCTGAATACCATAACTTAGATATCTACCAAATTAATACTACTTTTTATTCAGCTTTGGGTGACGATGATCAGAAATACTTTATGGCGCGTCTGCTTCAAGTTTTTGCACCAGGGATTCCGCAAGTTTATTATGTGGGGATGCTAGCTGGCAAAAATGATATTGAGCTGTTAGAAAAAACTAAAGAAGGTCGGCAATATCAACCGGCATTATTACAGCAAGGCTGAGGTTGATCAAGAAGTGCAACGTTCGGTTGTTCAATCTTTATTGAAACTTTTTACTTTTAGGAATAATGAAACTGCTTTTGATTTGAATGGATCCATTGATATTTCCACTCCTCAAGATAATGAAATCCGAATCGTACGCATGAATCATGAACAGACTAGGAAGGTCGAACTGCTGGCTAATCTGGAGGACTTAACTTATGAAGTATTAGCTAACGGTAAAAAAGTTAGCTTTTAGTGAAAAACCATGTTTATCTCGATTAAGAAGAGATAGATGTGGTTTTTTTGTTGGCAAAAAGTTATAAAAAATCTCTTTATATCTTTTACTAATCAAATTTCAAAGAAAAATCAAAATTGCTTGTTATCATATAATTAGGAAGAAGGGATAAAGGTTGAATATCTACGGCAAATATGCCTCGACACTTAATGAGTTGCTTGATCAAATGCTATTGCGTTTTCGGCAATTAAATCAAAATTATGAACGTAAATATCATGAAAGATTGTATGAACATTTGCGTGGTCGTGTTAAAAGCGAAGCCAGCATGGAAGAAAAATGCCGCAGGAAGAACCTTCCGCTGACGCCTAATTCTGCTCTGCAGATTAATCACGATAGCGTAGGTTTGCGAGTAGTCTGCAATTTCATTGATGATATTTACACTTGTATTGATTACATTAAAAGTTGGGATAATATCACCGTTTTTAAAGAAAAAGACCATATCACTAATGCTAAGCCTAATGGGTATCGCTCCTACCACATGATCTTATTGGTTACTGTGCCTAATGAAGATGTTAACGGAAATATTCCCGGGAAATACTTCGTTGAGGTGCAGCTAAGGACAATTGCTATGGATACCTGGGCTAGCTTGGAACATGAGATGAAATATAAGCATCAAATCAAGCATCCCGAAATGATTGGTAGAGAATTAAAACGAGTTGCTGATGAACTTGCGTCTTGCGATATTAGTATGCAGACGATTCGCCAGCTAATTAGGGAAGAGGACTGATTTAATCGATGAGAGTTTTAGTAGCAGAGGATGAACCGCAACTTTTACGCGTGTTAACAGTTGCGATGCAGAAGTCAGGCTATGATGTAGATCCGGTTGATAATGGGTTGAAGGCTGTCGAGCATAGTAAGGAGAATTCTTATGATGTAATTCTACTAGATATCATGATGCCAGTGATGGACGGGATTACAGCTCTAAAGAAAATTCGGGCACGCGGTGATAAAACTTATATTCTGATGCTAACGGCAAAGGCTGAAGTTGATGATCGTGTAACTGGTCTGGATAGTGGCGCGGATGACTACATTACTAAACCATTTTCATTAAAAGAGTTGCTGGCTAGATTGCGGTCAAAAGAGTGGCGTGAAGATGATTACACTCCGAATGAGTTGCGAGTAGGGGATGTTTCTTTAAATGTTGCTGAACAAGAACTGGTCAGTCAGAACTCAATCATATTAAGCGGGACAGAAACACAATTAATGGATTATTTCTTGCTCAATGAGGGAAAAGAACTCTCCACTGAAGAATTATTAAATCATGTTTGGAAAAATGACCAAGATGCCGATAGCAGTGTGGTCTGGATTTATGTTTCTTATTTAAGAAGAAAGCTAGAATCCATTCAAAGTACCGTTCACATTGATGGTGAAAAAGGTGGTTCGTATAAATTGGTTAAGTAGGTGAGAAAATGATTCAGAAGTTTCGTTGGAAGTTCATCGGCACTTCTGTTGCCGCATTATTATTAGTTTTATTAATTACTCTAGGTGGCTTGATTGGAATCACTCGTATTCAGAGTCAAAATGAAGTTCATCGCGTTTTAACCGCATTGGTTAAAAACGAGGGGCATTTGACCCCGCAAAATGCGCAGCCTGCCTTCGGCGATCAAGATAACCCCATTAACCGCAATTTCTTGGGTGGAAAATATAATCCCGAAGCCGTTTATCAGTATCGCTATTTTGCTGTGACCATTGATGCTAGTCATAACGTGCATGTGGTTAATAGCACCAATGTTTATCGTTTAAAGAATACGACAATTAGAGCGATTACGCGCAAGGCTTTGGAAGAGCATAGTCAGACTGGCAATGTTAATATTGGGCAAAACCAATATGCTTATCGTGTTGCTAAGGATGGCACTGGACAAACGATAGTTATTTTTTTGAATGAAACTTTGATTTTTAATCGTTTTTGGTTATTAGTTAGAGTAGCCATTGTTTTAGGAATCTGTGCTTTGATCGTTTTTGCCGTAATTTTGATTTTGGTTAGTCGCAAGGCGATCAAGCCAATAACCGATACTTACCACAAGCAGCAAGAGTTTATTACTAATGCTGGGCATGAATTGAAGACGCCATTAGCAGTGATCTCAGCGAATACTGAAATGGAAGAGATGCTCGGCAATAACTCAGAATGGAATGAAAGTACTAAGCAGCAAGTGGCTAAGCTGACTAAGTTGATTAATAGCTTGATTTCGCTTGCGCGAGCAGGTGAAACTGGTGAGATTACTCTCAGCAAGGTGGATTTTTCTCAAATTGTCGAAGAAACGACGCAAGACTTTAAGTCAGTAATGAAGAAAAATAATTTAACTTATCAAATTTCAATTCGAGAAGGAATTAAAGTTATTGCTGAAAAGCATACTTTAGCTGAAATTCTTAATATTTTGCTAGATAATGCTAGAAAGTATTGCGATCCTGGTGGCAAGGTACAGGTTAAATTGACTAAAGGTGGTGCCCTGAATAAGAGCGCGATCTTGCGAGTAAGCAATATTTATAAGGAAGGAAAAGGTCAAGATTATAGTCACTTCTTTGACCGTTTCTATCGCGAAGATGAGTCGCATAATTCTAAAAAAGGCGGCTTGGGTATCGGCTTATCGATGGCACGAGAATTGACGGAAGCTTTTCGCGGTCGTATTTCAGTTCATCACAAGGGTGATGATATCGTCTTTAGCGTAATTTTGAAAATTGCCAAATAAGTTTCTTGGTTTGTTGTACAATAAAAACAAGAATCGGGGGAAATCAATTTTGGCGAAGAGAAAATCAATCTATACTAAAGACGTAATTTTAGTAATGGCGGCATCGTTCTTCTTTATGTTTAGCACGATGTTCGTCAATCCTTTAATTAATGGCTATGCCAAGAATTTGGGTGCTAGCAGCACTTTTGCCGGGATTATCGTCGGTATTATGAGTGTAGCAGCTATGTTTTTGCGCCCAGTCGCTGGAAATCTAACTGATAAATTTTCTAAATATTTACTGTCATTTATTGGTGGCGTATTAATCTTAATTGGCGTGCTTGGTTATGTCTTCACGCCCTCTAGCGAATGGCTGCTATTATTTCGGTTAATTAATGGGACTGGTTATGTTTTGTGTACCGTCTGCATGACTACCTGGTTGGCATTCCTGGTGCCGCGTCAACACGTGGGTGAAGCCATGGGCTTTTATGGCCTAATGAATGCTTTGGCTATGGCGCTGGCTCCAGCCTTGTCGATCAATATTTATCAAAAAATCGGCTATCGTGAAAGTATGATCGCCTCTGCTGTATCGGCATTTTTAATGGTAATTGCTATTCAATTCGTGGGTAATCATGCTTTGCCAATTAAGCGGCCGAGGACAAAAAAGAAACACTTTAAGATTATTCAATTGAATGTCTTGCCCGTTGCTATTCTAACTACTTTGTTTGCCATGCCTTATTTTGTAACGCAAGCCGATATCGTTACTTATGTAGAGCAAAAACATTTGAGTGTTGCTGTTGGTGCCTATTTCTTAATCTATGCCGTGGTCTTGCTAGTTATTAGAATTGGGCTTAAGCGTTATTTTGATACCGTACGTTTTGGCGTGTGGTTTTGGATTAGTTTAGTTTCAACTGCGGCTTATATTAGTTTGTTAGCTGTCATGAATAATAATTGGCAGATGGCACTGGCTGCCGCGGGCATGGCTTTAGGCTATGGTATTATTTATTCAGTACTGCAGTCAACTGCACTGCTGCTAGCACCGATTGAAGAACAAGGCCTAGCTAGTTCTACCTTTTATTTAGGCTTGGATATTGCGATGGCCTTTGGTCCAATGATCAGCGGCGTAATCGATAGCGTTTTGCCGATTAAGTATTTCTATTGGGTCGAACTAGTATTGATTCCTGTGATGTTATTAGTCTACTTTATTTGGCGTAAACGCTTGAACGATGCGATCGATCATCATTAAATTTAAGAAAGGATGAAGAGCATGAGTGATTATTTAGTAAAGTCAAAGTTAGGAAAAAATGAATGGCAAATCCAAAGTCAGGCGCGGGATCATGAGCTGATTTGTGATACTACTGACGCGGCTCATAATGCGGGTCCTAATCCAGTTGAATATCTTTGCACGAGCATAAATTCTTGTATTGTAATGTCAGCAGGAATGATAGCTAAAGCACATGATTTAGACGTCACTAATTTTCGTGTTGAAAATCATGCTCAGACGGAAAAGCTAGGTCATGGCAAGTCGGTAGTAACAGAAATGACAATTGAAGTTTTCTTTGATTCATCAATGAGTAAGGAAAAAAAGAGAAGTTCTTAGCTCATGTTTTGCATGTGTCAACCGTGTATCAAACGCTTAAAGAAGCAATTAAGATCTATGTAGAATTAGCTTAAAGGAGAAAATATGGCAATTTTAGATGAAGCAGTTGTATTAAATGATGGCAGTTTAATGCCCAAGATTGGCGTAATTGGTACTAATGACGCAGAATTAGCTAAAGCAGTGAAGATGGGCTATCGGCTGTTAGCTTGCCCGGCGGATAAGAACTTAGATCTAACTAAGGTCAGTCCACAACTTTATGTTGAGATCGAAATTTCAGAAGAAATTAAGACGCGAGAAGAATTACGCAATAGTCTTAAAATTATTCGAAATAACTTGGTTAAAAATCATGCGGATTTGTGTTTATTGAAGTTGAGCGATGATCTTAAGCGTAACGATGAAGTCTGGCAAGAACTCGAACAGCTTAAGATTAAGGGCTGGGTAAAGACTTTAGGCGTTATTAGAGCTAATGCGGATGAATTAACCGATATTTTGCAAAAGGCTCAGGTTAAACCTAGTGTGGTAGAAACTGAAATTGAAGATCAAGGTGTGATTGCCTTAGCTCGCAAGAATAAGATGCAAGTCGAAGTACCTGTTCATGGTGATATTGAAGCATTGACTGAGCTGGCGGAGAACTATAAGACGATGCCAGTAGAACTGGTTCTGCGCTACTTTAATCAAAAGGGCATTATTCCGTTGATTGAGGCGGGGGATGCAGTTAAGAATCCGAAGACTGACTTTGTGATTAAGGGTGCAGACATGAGCACGATAGGTCAATTATTTTCCGGGAAATAGTTCGTAATCAGATTGTAAGTTAATAAATTAAGAAAAATGTTATAATGATTTTACAATAAAGTTTGTTTTAGGAGATATGTTTATAATGAAAACTAAAAAATTATTTACTTCATTAGCTGCGGCAGTTATGCTTTCAGCTGGATTAGCTGGTAGTGGTGTTGCAATGACTGCTGAACCTGTTCATGCGGCTACTGCTCAAACTGCTAAGAAGGGGACGGTGAGTCTTAAGCGTAGATCAGTAAAGGCTACTATTAATGTTGACAAGCCTAAGATTTATGTTGTAAGTCAAGATGGTAAGTCAATTAAGTCCCAAGATTCAACTTATACTAAGGGCCAAGTTGTACCAGTTTATTGGTCAACTGAAGCTACAAGTTCAAATGGTCAAAGTTCTAATTCATTGACTTTGTATTATGTAGAAAACAAGACCATTGATGGTAAGGATTGCATGATTTTCCTTAGTGCAGCTGATGTAACTACTGCTAATGCTGTGCCACCAACACTTGAGAATTTCCAAAAACAAGTTAAAGCTGATACTGAAGCAGTTCAAGCTGCTTATAAGAATAGAGAATTAAAGTACATCGTCGTAACCCCTAAGTCCAAAAAGGGTGCTAAGATTTACTACGCTTACAAGAAGAGCAAGAAGTCAAAGAAAATTTACTTCAAAGCAACCAAGAAGAAGATCAAGAAGGGTAAGAAATACAAGACTTCCATGATCGTTAAGCATGGTAAGACTAGATATGTTTACATTGGCAAGAAGAGATATGTTAAGTCAACTGCTGTAAAGACAGTTAGCATTAAGTATGCTCCAGTTAAGTTGCCAGCCTAAGAAAGACGCATGAAGCTCATCTGGGCATTCATCACGGCGCCATTGAAAGCTTAACAGCAGGACATAGCTATTTAAACGATTTTAGCAGAAAAATAAATCAAATAAATATTTAAGAAATTAAGGTCAGACTAATGGTTAATAGCCTACCGCAAAAATATTGACACTTACCATTTACACAAAAGATTTGACAGTGTCATAAAAACAAACTATAATAATAGTTATTATTGAAAGGAAGATTTTTTATATGAAGAAATTAGATACTAACAAGTTGACTGACAAACAAATTAAGTTCTTTAACGAACACCTAGCATACATGGCAACTGTTAACAAGGAAGGTAAGCCAGATGTAGGTCCTAAAGGTTCACTTAAGGCTATTGATGCTAACACTTTGCAATACCTTGAAAAGACTAAGTCAGAAGCTTATGACAACTTAAAGAATGGTTCAGAAGCAGCTATCGTTGTTGCTGATGCACCAACTCACAAGGCATTCCGTGTTAGAGGCTATGCTGAAACCCATGAAGGTGATGACTATGCTAAGAAAATTTTGAAGGATACTAAGTTCCCTAACGCATATGTTGTAAACATTAAGATTGATGAAATTGACGCTTAATTAATTCATCTGTGCTGAAGCGCTCCATGAAAATGGGGCGTTTTTTGCATTCTTAATATTTTTTCAAAATTATAGTCAATAAGTTATGCAAGATTCATGTTTTTAGACTAAAATAGTAATGTAACTATATTGAGAATTGTTTTGATAAGATAGATATATGAAAAAAATTTGCCCTAATTGTGGTAAAGAAGTAGATCCTGAGGCAAAGTATTGCCCATTCTGTCATTTCAATTTAGTTAATAATGAAGAAACGATCGTCACTATTGACGTCGGACTTTTAGGTCGTAGAGAAGTGTCGGGTTCGGATGAAGAATCTGACAAGCCGCCAGAGAAGGAAGAGTCGGCTACCGAAACAGCCACGCCGCCTTCTAAGCCTAAGTCGCCCAAGCAAGTTAAGCCTGCTGAGCAGTCTCTAGCCAAGTCGCCTTCTAAGCCAAAGACGGAAGAATCTAAACTTAAAAAGTCAAAGAAGACAGATCCGGTTCCACCGGCTCATGCTACTTCCTTACTGAAGAATAAGAAACATTTTAATATTTGGCCAATTGTCAGTGCAGTTGCTATCTTGCTAGTTGCAGTTCTAGTGATGGGAAGCACCAGCTTCTACAGTCGCAAGCAACAGGTCAATAGAATTGAAACCGCCATTAAGAATGACAAAGTTAGTCATCTAGTAGCTGCTGATAAGCAGAAGATTACAGCCAAGAAGTTGAAGCCACTTAGTGACTACTACAAGAAGAATCCGAAGGCTTATAAGAAGCTGAAGAAGGATCTAATGGGGAAGAACGATGGCCCAATTGATTGATCCAAGATGGTCATTACTTGGGTCTCTTCCCACGTTATGTAGTGCAATTGCCAACTTACAAGCTGCAAGTCAAGAATGATTATCAGCATACAGCTGTGACGGTTAATGGTGAACACTTTGATCAAGCAGCACAGGTATTGCCAGGTCGCTACAAGATCAAGGCCGAAACCTCATATCTTGGTCAAACTGCCAAGGATGAAAAGACTGTTGATGTTTGGTCAGATCAGGAAAGTAAAGTTAAACTGAATGTCGGCAGCTTCAAGGTTAAGAGCGCACCAAATGCTAAGGATTACTTAAACAATAAATTGGCAGCTCAACTTGATGGCAAGGGTGAAAAGACCTTTACCGACATGCCATTAACTAAGGACTTCTCGCTTTACGTTGCTAAGAATAGTAACGGCAAGCTAGTCAAGAGTAAAATGATTGCTAATGCGACTGCAATTGTGAGGAAGCACAACAATCATGTCTTTGACTTAACTTGGGGCAGTTCTTCTGTGAAGGCTTTATTAGAGAAGAACTTTAACAAGCTAAACGCTAAGGACTTTATCAATGGCAAGAAGAATCCTAATTACGCTCAGTTGAAGAAGATTGTAAGAACTTGGAAGAAGACACCGAGTCTGACAAGTTACAAAGTTAAGGTTAAGCAACATAATAAGAATTTGAAGAGTTTGAATTATAGCGTTACCTTTGACTTTAAGTTCAATATGGGCGGCACGAGCAGACAGGTAATGAAATTTACCAATGCTTCGATTAAGAAGAGTCAGGCTGGATTGAAGATTGATTCAATCGGTTCTGGACATTTGCTTGGTGCAAGATAATGATGAATAGAGCATCCCGTGAGGGATGCTTTTTGTGTTGCTTAAATTAGTGAGGCTCTTTGGAGTTTTCTCGTGGATAGCCGATAGTAGTAAAAATAGGGTACAATGATAGTAAAACAATGTGTAAATTTTTAAGGACAGTTATAAAGCAATTAAAAATGGAGAGAATTAGATGATTAACGGAGAAATTAAAAATAAAGTTGATGCTTTGTGGGATAGTTTTGCTGCTGGAGGATTGACTAATCCTTTAGAAGTTATTGAACAAATTACTTACTTAATGTTTATTCGTGAGTTAGATGAAGCAGATAATATTCAGCAAAAAGAAAATATGATGTTGGGTTTACCATACACCAGTATTTTTGCGGGAGAAAAGAATATAGGTGGTCAAACAATTGAAGGTAAAGAATTAAAATGGTCAGTATTTCATGATTTACCCGCAGATAAGATGTTTATCTTAATGAATAGATTTGTATTCCCATTCATCAAAAATCTACATGATGATAAAGATAGTGCGTATTCCAAATATATGACAGATGCGATTTTTAAATTGCCAACTCCAGAATTATTATCAAAAGTTGTTGATTCACTTGATGATATTTACAAAACAATGGATAAGGTTCGAAAAAGTAATTTAGAAAAAGCTGACAGTGAGGGTAATCTTGCTGAAAATATGTCCAGTGATGTTCGTGGTGATTTATACGAATATTTACTAAGTAAATTGTCAACTGCAGGGCGGAATGGTCAATTTCGTACCCCTCGCCATATTATCAAAATGATGGTTGAGTTGATGAATCCAACTCCAGACGATAAAATTGCTGACCCTGCATGTGGTACTTCTGGATTCTTAATAGCCGCTGCAGAGTATTTGAGAGAAGATCCAGAAAAAGAAAAAGCAATCTTTTATAATCCAGAGAATAAAAAACGCTATATGAGTAGTATGTTTACTGGCTATGATATGGACAAAACTATGCTCAGAATCGGTGCCATGAACATGATGACGCATGGGATTACTGATCCTCATATTGATTATCGTGATAGTCTTTCTGATCAAAATACTGATAAAGACGAATATTCTTTGGTTTTAGCAAACCCACCTTTTAAGGGAAGTCTGGATTATGAAATGGTATCAGATGATCTACTGAAAGTTTGCAAGACCAAAAAGACAGAATTGCTATTTTTAGCCTTATTTTTAAGAATGCTAAAAGTTGGTGGTCGCTGTGCATGTATTGTTCCAGATGGTGTTCTTTTTGGATCATCAAGTGCACATAAAGCCGTTAGAAAACAACTTGTAGATGGAAACCGATTAGAAGCTGTAATTTCAATGCCTTCAGGTGTGTTTAAACCTTACGCTGGTGTGTCAACAGCAGTTTTGATTTTTACAAAGACTAATCATGGTGGCACCGACAAGGTATGGTTCTATGATATGACTGCGGATGGTTATTCACTTGATGATAAACGTACAAAAGTTGATGAAAATGATATTCCAGGTATCATTAAGCGATTTAAGCGTCTAGATAAAGAAGCAGATAGGAAACGTACAGATAAGTCATTTTTAGTTGATAAGAAGGAAATAGTCGATAATGCGTATGACTTATCAATTAATCGCTATAAAGAAATTAAATATGTTCCAGTTAAGTATCCACCTACAGAGGATATTTTGGCAGAAATTATGAAATTGGATGCAGAAGCAACTAAGGATCTCCAAGAATTGAAAGATATGCTTGGAAAGTAAGGAAAGGAAAAACAAATTCAGATTTGTAGGGAATAGATGAAAACAAAATATATTAAGTTAGGAGAAGTTGCTACATATATTAACGGATATGCTTTTAAACCTAAAGATAGCTTGTTCAATTGTTTGTTCTTTAAACTTCTTAGAATAAACCCGCTTTCTAGTATTCAAAATATTTGTTCCATGCATATCAATCAATCTAAGCATGTAATCCAGATTAGCTAAGTTCATTTTATATGCTTTTGACAACTGACTGATTGAGATTTTCTCATCTTTCCATTTACGATAAATTTCTATCTTTTGTTCTTTATTAAATTTAGACATAGTAAAAGACCTAAAAGTGTCTCACTTTTAGGTCTCACTTCAATTTGTGATTATCAATTCTTTTTATTTTGTTGATTTTTTATTTGTAGCAATTCGGGTCTGCGTGCTAATTCAATATAAGGGCGATCATTTTCTACAGCTATCCCTTCGGTTTCGCGCAAGGTATGAAATTGGTAGTGCTGTATGAGTTTTCCTGGGTGGGTAATTATGAATAAATTATCGTTAAAAGCTAGGTAAAACTTAGAACGACTAGAGGTAAAGCCTTGCAGAGGTGAATTGTTTTTTACAAAATCAGATTGAGTTGCTCCGATTTCTGTTGGCATCCATGTATTTCCGTTTCGACTTAATTTCCAGTATTCATATAATCCTTTGCTGGCATTATGAAAAGTAACGTACATTAAGTGACTATTAATAAAGCAAGCGTTATGAAAATAGCGTGGATAATAGCTAGAACGATTCCATACTTTTATAGTCCAAAGATGGTTAATTTGGTAGTTTTTTCTAGAAATTTGAAAAATTTCTTCGGATTTATCGGGATTAGCTTCTTTGTTGCTGCTAGCCAGTACATAAATATATTTTTTAGTCATGCCGATAGATTGTCCGTGCCCCAGCTTCATATATGGAGATACTGCAATATTGCGTGATGTGTTTTTAAATTCTCGCCACTTCATAGTAAGTAAATTTTGTGATTTAAGTGGATCGGACAAATGATTGAGATTATAAGTAACTAGATGTCCCCATTCGACGTTAGGTTTACTGAAATATGAAACAGTTAATTGATTTTGTTTAAGGCTGATCCCTTGAGGAATAACTCCTATTTGATTAAGAGGAGTAGGTTGGGGCGTTAATGAATGAAAACGAGGTTGGTAAAATTGGGTTATCATCAAATTATGCTTATTATCATAATATCTATTAATTTCGGTTTCAGGCTGATAATTATTTTCGGGATTCCAATTTGGAGAAGAAGATTTGGAACTACCAGAGAATGTTTTTACTAAAGAAGGTCCAGCAATAGCAGTTCTGTTTGCGACAGTAATGCCTTCGTTTAAATTAGGTCTAACATGAACGTTGATTGTTGTTTTTAAATGATGGTATTTTAATTTAATTGTAAATTTCCCAGGAGTTGTAGAATTAACAAAATTTTGGGATGCAGATACTTTTTTAGGATCGATTAAGGTGCCGTGCTTGTCTGCAATATAAGAAATTGCATCCCTCACTGGGAAAGAGTAATAGGGATTACGAGTTAAAGATACATGCTTTGCCGCAAGTAGTTTGCTACGTAAAAATAATTTTTCATTAACCCAACCAATTTGTCTACCGTTGACTGTTAATTGATAAAAACGTCCTTGCTTGGTTTGCGCTGATTTAAGAGATTGAAGCAAACCGTTCCTGAAATCCTTGGTAGAAGTGAAAGCATTGATACCACCGTCTTTAGAAATATTGCGATAAATTGGAAAATCATGGAGTCCAGCCAATTTAGTTTGAACATTAGTGTAAGTAGTTACTGGTGCAGGCTTTAACACGATAGATCCGTTTTTTAACGGATTAATTTTTAAAGGTAAATAAAAATATAGAATGAATAAAATTAATATCGGTAAAATTATAAAATATAAAAACTTTTTCATGATATTCATATTATCTACTAAATCTAAGGGCGTGACTAAACTATTTAGATTATAGATGTAAGATTAAGAGGTTTAATTGAATCTTGAAAGCTTTTTTCATTGATAAAATTCTGTATAATAAAGCTTAAGCATATTAAAGGAAGTTGATTAATTAACTATGTTAAAAGAAGAGAAGAAATTTGATCAATTTGGGCAAAAATTATTTATGCAAGGCACTTTGCAAGAATTTGAAAAGAAAAATGGCCCAATTAAGGGCAGAATGGCAATTACTGAGGGTAAAATTCCGCCTGAAATGTTAAATAAATTGCAACCTGAATTAATGAAAAATCCTAAATGGAAAGTAGTCGAAGGCAGTTTTGATTTTTCAAACTATACTATTGGGATGGTAGTAGGTCTTAATCCAATCAAGCCATTGAGTGAAGGATGGCTAGTTCCTCAATTAGGTCATCCCGGTGTACAACCAGATAAGCATTGGCAGGAATTCTTTATGGAAAAAGTAATGAATTTAATTGACGAAAATGGTCATATTGATTTGCCATTGTTTACTTGGATTTCAGATAAGAATGATTTGACGAAATCTGCAAAAGATATGTAGTAAAAAAGCCACTTAGAAGGATGAAAGACCTTCTTGGGTGGCTTTTTGCATTTTATTTTAAAAAATTTTATTTACATAATTTCATATAAATATACAATTATTATGTAAGGTGAATTAAGAAAAGCTTATGAAGCCTTACTAAGGTGGTGATGCCAATGAAGAAGCACCGAAGACGGGTCTCAAAAGAGGCACGTTACAACAGAAAAACCGCGATTATCAATCTGATAACTGCGGTAATCATGTTATTAGCTTCGATTGTTGGATTACTCCACTAATCCAACACATGAGGGATAACTTCCCTTGTGTGTTTTATTATACTATGAATTATAAGGATAAGTAAAATGAAAGATAATGATAAAGAATACAATAGAGTTACTACAGTAATTAATAGAATAGCATTAATAATATTTATTATTGCAGTTGCAATATTTATCATTAATTTGATTAAATGAAAAATTGAATAATGAAACTGACGAGAAAGGAATTATAATACCTAAATTAAATGAAGCTAATGAACTACACCGGCACTGAAGTGCCGGGTTTCTGGGAACACTGAGTAGTGTTTAGGATCTTACATTGAACTAGTCAAATACCTAACTCACGGAACTCAGCTTGTTACCATGGCCAGTCCCTGACCATTTAGCTTTGTACTTCCTTTATGCAAGATATTAACTGCCGCATTAATATCTCGGTCATGCTTGGTTTGACACTTAGAACAGGTCCATTCACGAATTTCTAATGGCTTAGCGCCACTATTATAGCCACATTTTGAACAAATTCTGGAAGTATTCTTAGGATCAACTGCAATTAGCTTTTTTCCATACCATTCGCATTTGTATTCTAGCATTTGTCTGAATATCCGCCATGAAGCATTGGCAATTGACTTAGCTAAGTGATGATTTTTCTGAAGATTCTTGGTTTTCAAATCTTCAATGATAATTACATCATATTGTTTAACTAAATGCGTAGTTAATTTATGCAGGTAATCTCTGCGCTGATTTGCTACTTTAGCTTGGCACTTAGCTTTTGACTTTTGCGCTTTTTGCCAATTAGTGAAGCTTTCTAAGCTTCTAGGACAAAGCACCTTTTTATTCCTGTCTTGCAAAACTAATAATTTAGCTAAATGTCTGCGACGAGCATATTTTCTTTGCCAGACTTTGGCTTTCTTTTCAAAATAAGAACTGTCAAAACTAGGATATTTTAGCCCATTAGACAGAATTGCTAAATCAGCTACGCCAACATCAATTCCAACCTGTTTGTCAGTTAAGCTATACTTCTCTGGTTCAGGTATTTCAGCTTGTAGAGACAAATAATACTTGCCCGTTGGTTCAAGTACGACCGTATAACGCTTAACCTTAGTGTTTTGCAAAACTCCAGTCTTGCTGGTTTTGACATAGCCCAATTTGGGAATCTTCAAGTACCTTTTACCTGTAATTCTTATGGTTGATTTGCCCGTATAAGACTTTTTCAGATACTTGCGTGAATGAAAACGAGGCTTGCCTACTTGGCCAGTTTTATCTTGAAAGAAGTTCTTCCAAGACTGAGTTAGAAATTCATTAACTACCTGCAAGCTTGAAGAATCGCTGTTTTTCAAAAAAGGATATTCTTTTTTAAGCGGCTTAAGCAGATAATTCAGCTTGAACTTGCCTAAAAAAGGCAAAGCTTTATTATTCTGATAGCGCTCATTCATCATGGCCAGCATTTGATTCCAAACAAAACGATCATTGCCAAACATCTGCTCAAGCTGGTTTTGTTGTGTTCTATTAGGATAGAGTCTTAATTTGATCCCTTTTAGCACATTTGTTCCCTCCTTTCTTTTTAAGATTATATCAAACATATGTTTAAGAAAGAAGGGGGGAACAAGCAAAAAACAAAAGAAAAAAGGCCGGATTCATCACGGGATT
>NZ_FMXC01000016.1 GCF_900103655.1 Lactobacillus kefiranofaciens | reverse complement strand
AAAGAAATTACGCTTTATACGCCATATAAAAAAGTAAAAGCAATTCTTGATCAAAGAATTGCCAGTTAAGAAGAATTATTAAATAAGTCGACTGCCACAAAGCGAAAGGCGGAATGCCTCTCCTTTTATCAGCTAAGCTGAGGACATGTCGCAAAGGACTTTAAGTCCATTCTTAGAGCTAGGGAATGTTCCTAGGCTAAAGAAAAACAAGAATCGAAGAACCTTCATGTGGGGCAGATCAAAGCCAGTCCCTATTAATAGGGTAATAGAAATATTAACCGCGCCGCGTTCAACCGTACCCACAGAGCTTAACGCTTAAAAAAATCGCTCTAGCAAAAGCTAGAGTGAGTGAGACATGATAAAAGCTATTAGGAATATTAGTTTTTATTAGGTTTTATAATTCGGTTTGAATAGAAAGAAGATATCAAAATGGTAAAGAACATTACGCCTGACTTAGTATATCGTTTAAATGGGATGCACAATGTTGTTGCTCAAGTTGGTGCAGTTATGGATAAACACGTTTTTGCTTTGCAGCTGCTGCACAGTGCACACGATGTTTTAGTTTATAGAAAACATGAGGGTTTAACTAAAAATATTGATTATACAGAACCACATTTAGTAATGACGGGCTTTGGTCATACGCAAACTTGGATTCCTGCTAACGATAAAGATGAATATTTTGTTGGGGCTAAGCCGAACTCAGGCAACTGGACGACGCAAATTGCAAGGGTAAAGTATCCTAAATTATTGTCCGAAAACTACACTTCAAATACGCAATTGCCACGTTTGTCCCATTTAAATCATGCAACTGATGTGCCTTATGATGGGCACAACCACTTGCACCGGGTTGAGGCCTGCGTTTCACCAAATGGTAAATACTTTATGATTGCAGCTATTTGGAATGATGATTCTGGTCACTTTGCTTTGTATGATCTGAACGAAGTTAACCAAAAATTAGATGAAAATGGTACTAAGAATACGCCAATCACCGATTTGCACTGCTTAAGTGCATTTCATATTGATAATTTTGATCATCCAAGCGTTGCACCGAACCAAGAAGAGGATCAAGTAATTGATTCAGTTCAAGGCTATGCAATTGACAATGACAAGAATATTTATATTTCTAACCAATTGTCACCAGAGATTAACCACACAACTGGTGAGGTAACGACCTGGAAGCGCAAGATTGTTAAGTTCCCATGGGGCGAAACTAATAGCAACAACTGGGATGTCTCTATGATTGATGGCATTGATTTACCAGATCGCTACAGCGAAGTAGAAAGCATCCAAGTTAATGCCCCAGATGATATTTATTTGACGGTTGCCTACCACCAAAAGTACATTAAGAATGGTGAATTCAGTTTAAGAACTTTGGAAAATCAAGTTTTCCATATTAGTGATTTGTAGAATTAGATGAGCAGATTGCCGAAAGGTGATCTCTTTTTATTTTAAAAATATTTTGCAAAAATATATACAAACGATATGCATATGATATATAATATCCATAAATTCAGAAGGGAGTGATTGAGATGGCAGAGAAGACAACAGGCCTGTATGTCAGAATGAATCCTGAGAAGAAGGAAAAGGCAGAAGCAATTTTGAAGCAATTAGGCTTGAATTCTGCGACTGCGATTAACATGTTTTATGATCAAATTATTTTACATAATGGTATTCCTTTTAGAGTTGAAATTCCAAATGCGTGGGATAATTTGGATCATATGAATAAGTATGAATATGCTAAGCTCCTGGATGAACGGCTTAATACGCTCACCGGAAGGGAAGATCTATTGGGGGGATGTCGCTAGGCGACTCAATGCTGATAAGAAAGACAATTAGTTTGAGGTAATAATTATGGTTACGAAAGTTTTACTAGGTGTAATTATTGTTTTAATCATTGCTTACATTTGTTGTGGTTTTAGAATCGTGCCGCAGAACAATGAAGGTTTAGTTGAAACCTTAGGGAAGTATTCTAAGACTGTGAAGGCTGGTTTTATCTTTATTTGGCCATTATTCCAGAGAATTCGCAAGGTGCCGCTTGCTTTGCAGCCACTGGAGATTTCTAAGTATTCAATTATTACCAAGGATAATGCGGAGATTACGACTTCCTTGACGTTGAACTACTTGGTAACCGATTCATACCGCTACTTCTACAACAACACTGATTCAGTTGAATCGATGGTGCAATTAATCCGGGGTCACTTGCGTGATATTATCGGTCGAATGGATTTGAACTCTGCTTTAGGTTCTACTAAAGAAATCAACGATCAATTATTCGTAGCTACCGGCGATTTGACTGATATCTACGGCATCAAGGTGGTCCGGGTGAACGTCGATGAATTGTTGCCAAGTCCTGAGATTCAACGGGCCATGGACAAGCAATTAACGGCCGATCGTGAAAAGACTGCCTCAATTGCCAAGGCCGAAGGTGAAGCTAGAACAATTGAAATGACCACTAAGGCTAAAAATGATGCCTTGGTTGCTACGGCTAAGGCTAATGCTGAAGCCGTTAAGACACAGGCTGATGCTGATGCTTACCGTGTCCAAAAGATGCAGGATGCTTTGTCTAAGGCTGGTGAAGGCTACTTTAGAAATCAAAGTTTGGATAGTTTCAACCAGTTGGCCCAAGGGCCTAACAATTTGATTGTTGTAGGCAAAGATGAAATGACCGATCTGGGTAAGGTTCCAGCTTTAAAGAAGGTCTGGGATGCCAGTGGTAAAAACGAAGAATAATTTAGAATAAAGAAGCACATCTGTGCTTTTTTATTTTGTCTAAAAACATCAGGCTGAAAGAATAGCACTAAAACTGGTAAAATGGATAAGTAAGAAAAGAACTATTTAATAAAGGGGCAGACAATATGGCCGATAAAAAATTACTTTTAATTGATGGTAACTCAGTAGCTTTTAGAGCCTTTTATGCGCTTTATCGTCAGCTAGAATCTTTCAAAAATCCTGAAGGTTTGCATACCAATGCGATTTATGCTTTTAAAAATATGTTGGACGTCTTATTAAAAGATGTTGAACCAACCAACGTCTTAGTTGCGTTTGATGCAGGCAAGGTAACCTTTAGGACCAAGATGTACAGTGATTATAAGGGTGGTCGAGCCAAAACGCCTGAAGAATTGCTTGAACAAATGCCTTATATCCAAGAACTGTTGCATGATTTGGGTATTAAAACCTATGAACTAAAAGATTATGAAGCCGATGACATCATTGGTACTTTTGTTCAAAAGGGTGAAGATGCTGGCTTTACTACTACTGTAGTTACCGGTGACCGCGACCTAACTCAGTTAGCATCAGATAAGACAACAGTTGAAGTAACTAAATCTGGCGTTTCTCAACTTGAAGCCTATACGCCAGAACACATGAAAGAAGTTAATGGCGTGACCCCAACTGAATTTATCGACATGAAGGCCTTGATGGGCGATAATTCCGATAATTATCCTGGTGTCACTAAGGTTGGTCCCAAGACTGCTTCTCGTTTGATTCAAAAATATGGTTCAGTAGAAGATCTCTATGAACATGTTGATGAAATGAAGAAGTCTAAGTTGAAGGAAAATCTGATCAATGATAAGGATAAGGCCTTTTTAGCTAAGAAACTAGCTACCATTGATCGTGATTCACCAGTAACGATTGGTATCGACGACGTTAAGCGTGAACCAGTTGATTATGAAAAACTGCGCCAATTCTACGAGCAGATGAACTTTCGTAAGTTTTTGGCCGACTTGAATGCTTCAGGCAAAGGTCAAGCAGCTACTGAAGTGGAAAAAGTTGAATATACCGTTTTAAATGATCAAAATGTTAAAGATATTAAGGCTAGTGAAAACGATCAAGTTGAATTCTACTTAGCCATGCTCGGTGCCAACTATCATTTAGCGGATTTTGTCGGCTTTAGCTTGAAGATCAATGATCAGATTTACGTTTCAAGGGATGTCGATTTACTTAGTGAAGACAATTTGAAGCATCTTTTGGAAGATGAAAAGATCAAGAAAAATGTCTTTGATTTAAAGCGGACCACGGTTGGTTTAAATCGCTTAGGCATTCATGCCCATGGTTTGGACTACGATATGCTTTTAGCTTCATACTTGGTTAATAATGAAAACAACTCCAATGATTTAGGCGAAATTGCGCATTTATATGGTGATTACTCTGTTAAAACCGATATCGAAGTTTATGGTAAAGGCAAGAGTGAACATGTTCCAGATGAAGACGATGACTTATTCAACCACTTGGCTTCCAAAGTAAATGTCATCGCCAAATTAAAAGAACCGCTATTGCAGAAGTTGAAGGAACATGAACAAGATGACTTGTTTGATACAATTGAGATTCCAACGGCTCGCGTTTTAGCTAAAATGGAAATGAATGGCATGAAGGTGGAGGCCAGCACCTTGATTCAGTTGCAGAATGAGTTTGCCGTTAAGTTAAAAGAACTGGAAGACAAGATTTACCAGCAAGCTGGGGAACGTTTTAATTTGAATTCACCTAAGCAATTAGGCCATATCTTGTTTGAAAAATTAAACTTGCCAGTTTTAAAGAAAACCAAAACAGGTTACTCAACTTCGGTTGAGGTGCTTGATCAATTGAAGACGCAAAGTCCAATTGTCAGTGAGATTTTGGATTATCGTCAGATTGCCAAAATTCAGTCAACCTATGTTAAAGGTTTGCTTGATGTCATCCAACCTGATGGTCGCGTACATACGCGTTACTTGCAGACTTTAACGGCAACCGGACGTTTATCTAGTGTTGATCCTAACTTGCAAAATATTCCAACGCGTACTGAGGAAGGTAAGCAAATCAGAAAGGCCTTTGTGCCAACCGACCCTGATGGTTATATTTTCTCTTGTGACTATTCACAGGTTGAACTTCGTGTATTGGCTCATGTTTCTGGGGATGCTCATATGCAAGAGGCCTTCAAGACCGGCTATGATATTCACTCGCACACGGCGATGAAGATTTTCCACTTGGATTCACCAGACGAAGTAACTCCATTAATGCGGCGACATGCTAAGGCCGTTAACTTCGGAATTGTTTATGGTATTTCTGATTATGGTTTGTCTAAAAATTTAGGTATCTCTAGAAAGCAAGCCAAAGAATTTATTAACAATTACTTTGAACAGTATCCGCAAATTAAGGACTATATGGATAAGGCTGTGCAAGAGGCACGCGACAAGGGCTATGCTGAAACGATCATGCACCGGCGCAGATATTTGCCCGATATTCATGCTAAGAAATACACTGTCCGTGCTTTTGCCGAGAGAACCGCGATTAACTCGCCAATTCAGGGTTCAGCGGCCGATATCATCAAGATTGCGATGATCAATATGCAAAAGAAGCTGGATGAACTTCATCTGAAGACCAAGATGGTAGTACAGGTGCACGATGAATTGATTTTCGATGTGCCAAAGGATGAACTAGAAACGATTAAAAAGATTGTCCCTGAAGTTATGCAATCAGCAGTTAAACTTGATGTGCCACTGATTGCTGATTCTGGCTGGGGACACAATTGGTATGATGCAAAGTAGGTGATAGAATGCCTGAAATGCCTGAAGTAGAAACCGTACGGCGAACTTTAATTCCTTTAGTCAAAGGAAAAACAATTGAAAAAGTAATTCTGTGGTATCCCAAGATTGTGGCGACGGATCATGAACATTTTTTAACGGAGCTTCCTGGTAAAGAAATTATTGATATTGACCGCTATGCCAAGTATTTGCTTATTCGTTTGAGCGATAATTTAACGATCGTTTCGCATTTACGCATGGAAGGCAAATATCATTTGACCACGCCAAATGCGCCTAAGGATAAGCATGATCATGTGGAATTTATTTTTACTGATGGTACGGCTTTGCGCTATAACGACGTGCGAAAGTTCGGCCGCATGCAGCTGATTTTAACTGGTACTGAAAAACAAGCGACGGCAATCGGCAAACTGGGCCCCGAGCCTAATAGTCCGGAATTTAGCGACCAATATTTTATTGCTAGTTTAAAGCGCAAGAAGAAAAACATCAAAAATACTTTGCTTGATCAAAAGACCGTTGCGGGCCTGGGCAATATCTATGTTGATGAAACCTTGTGGCAAAGCGGGATCCATCCCTTAAGCAGCGCCAATAAGATCCCGGCTGATAAAGTGAAGGAGTTGCGTCGCAACATTAACGAAACAATTACCATTGCTACTAAAGAACGCGGCACAACGGTGCATACTTATCTGGATGCCAATGGTCAAACCGGCGGCTATCAAAAAATGCTTAAGGTTTACGGTCATGCTGGCGAAGCTTGTTCTAAGTGCGGCACGACGCTAGAAAAAATTAAGGTTTCAGGCAGAGGTACTACTTTTTGCCCCAAGTGTCAGGTGATGTATCAATGAGTTATGTTTTAGCATTAACCGGTGGAATTGCTACCGGCAAGAGTACAGCGGACAATTTTTTTAAAAAGAAAAAGATCCCGGTAATTGACTGCGATCAGATTGCACATGAGTTAATGAAGCCAGATCAGGCTTCCTGGCAGGCAGTCAAAAATAATTTTGGCAAGGAATATTTAAATCCTAATCAAACGATTAACCGTAAGAAATTAGGGCAATTGGTTTTTAATGATAAAAATGCCTTAGCAAAGTTAAACCAGTTGACTCATCCGTTAATTTTCGCTAAAACTATTCAAAAGATAAAAGAATATCAAAATAGTAGTCTAATTATTTTAGATGCACCGGTTTATTTTGAGTCAGGAATGGATAAAAAGAATATTGCTAATGGTGTTTTAGTAATTACTTTGCCTTTTGAATTGCAGCTTAAACGGTTGAAAGAGCGCAATCAATTGACTGATGAAGAGGCAAAGGCTCGCATCAATAGTCAGATACCGCTTAAGAAAAAAGCGCAAATGGCTGATTTTGTTATTGCAAATACTGGTACAATAAAAGAACTAGAAAATAAATTAGAACAAATATTAATTAAAATCAAAAAAGAGGGATAGCTATGGAATGTCCAAATTGTCATCAAAATGCCTCCCGCGTTATTGATTCACGTCCAAGCGATGAAAATCGCGCAATCAGACGACGCAGAGAGTGCGAAAATTGTGGTTTTCGTTTTACTACTTTTGAAAGAGTAGAAACTGCACCGTTGCTAGTTGTAAAAAATGATGGTACGCGTGAACCGTTCAATCGCAATAAAATTTTGCATGGAGTCATGGCGGCCGGTCAAAAACGACCAATCAGCAGTGAACAATTCGAGAAATTGGTTGATCGGGTTGAAAATAAAATTAGAAAACAAGGTGTCAGTGAGATTTCATCTAAGAAGATTGGTCAATACGTAATGGATGATCTGGCTAACCTAGATGATGTGGCCTACATTCGCTTTGCTTCTATCTATCGTGAATTTAAAGATATGTCTAGTTTTATGAAGACGATGGAAGACATGATGGCCAAGAAGGGAAAGAGTAACTAGGAATGTTTGAGACATCTAATCCCAAACATCTTTATTACGTGGCCAATAAGATTACTCTTTATCCAGATGATGAAAAGATCTTGATCAAGCTTTATCAACCGTTGGTGGGTGCAGTTGCGGTTGCACTTTATCAAACTTTGATTAGTGATTATGATCCCTATGGGATAATCTCTGATTCAAAGGGGATATATTCATTACAGGAGCAGCTTGATTGTAGCTTGAGAAAATTATTTCGAGCATTGCATAAGCTAGAAGCGGTGGGATTAGTTAAGACATATTTATCCGATAATGTTTTTAATAATATCTTAGTTTTTAAATTATTTAAGGTGCCGAGTGCGGATAAATTTTTTGCTACTCAGTTGTTGGCTAGTTTATTAAAAGAGAAAGTGGGCATAACTACTTTTCATCAGTTGAGCCATAATTTTGCGGAAGCAGCCAAGTTACGAGAAAAGCCGATCAAAAATGCTCGTGATGTGTCAGCTAATTTTATTGATGTCTTTCGGCTGCCTGGAGATGAAGCAATTACGCCATCAAGAGATGTAGTAGAGGCAGCTAAAGAGAATAAAATTAAAAAGGCAGAAACAGCCACAGTTAATGATCATGATAATGTAGATTGGGACTTTATCAAAAATAAATATCAAGTTTATCAGATTCCAGCCAAAGAAGTTGAAATCAATCAAAATCAAATTCGTAGTTTAATGCAGACTTACGGCTTATCTGAAGAAGAATTCGTAGATGAAAGTTTGCCTTGTTTGCATGGCTCGTATAAATTAAATATGCGTGACATTAGTAATACCTTGGCTGAAAATTATAAACGTTCTAAGACTAGAGAAAATGTGCAAAAACAGCTTAATGAAGGTCAAGAGAAAGCATTAGCAGCGATTGAAAGCTTAGATGCAAATGACAAGAAGCTACTGAAAAAAGCTCAAGAGAATTCACCAGCTGAGTTTTTGTATTGGCTGAAAACCGAAAAGGGTGGAATCGCTAGTACTAATGAAAAATATATTATCAATAATTTGCATACGCAATATGGCTTGCCAGAAGATTTGATTAATATTTTGACTTATACTTGTTTAATCTATGATTCTGTAGTTAGTTCTAAATTGGCTTATAAGATTGCTAATGATTGGTTGCAGCATGGTGTAGCTACTGGCGTACAGGCCCTGCAATATGTAAAGAAACGTCACAATAGTTTGGGTAAAAAGAAAAATAGATGGGTACCTACTAAGCGCGTTGAAAAAGGTACAGATTGGAGTAAAAAGAAAGCTGATCCTAATAGTGGAGAATTTTCAACCGAGCAATTAAAGGATCTATTCAAAGACTTGAATAATAAATAAAGAGAGTAGGTGAGATAATGGAGCCAATTGGTAAGGTGATTAAGAGAATTGTCAAACAACGCAACTTAGATAGTGAGCAAGATTTAATTAACGAGGCTATCAAAGATCCAGATGTGCAAGCCTTTTTGACTCAGAATGCGGATAAAATTGATAAGGCAATGGTTAAAAATAGCATTTCAACGATTTACGAATTCTATAGTCAAAAAAAGAATCCGAGCAAAATAATGGCGGGCTATGTGCCCCAACTGTTTCTAAATGGTAAGGTGATTGATATTCGTTATACGCCTACCAGAAGCAAAATAGCGGTTGATCGTAAGCGTGATGCTCGAAGAAGGTTGCAGCTAATTGATCTGCCTGCTCGTTTACAAAATGTTGAACTGAGCAAAATTGATATTAGTGATGAGCGTAAGCCAGCACTAAATTTAGTTTATGCTTTTTTGAGAAATTTTAAGCATAATCCTCATGCCAAAGGACTTTATTTATCAGGAGACTTTGGCGTTGGTAAAACCTATCTTTTAGCAGGACTAGCTAATTATGTAGTTACCAACATGAATAAAAATGTAATCTTCTTACATGTACCTACTTTTATAGCAGGGCTTGCTAGTCATTTTGATGATAATAGTCGAACAAGTTTGCAAGAAGAAATTCGACGTTTGTCAGAGTGCGATTTGCTTATTTTAGATGATATTGGTGCAGAGAGTCTTAGTCAGTGGTCACGTGACGATGTTTTAGGCGTTATTTTACAAGCTAGAATGGACAATGTATTACCTACTTTCTTTTCGTCTAATTTAGATATGGAAGCCTTGCAATCTCACTTTGAAGAGACGCGTAATGCTACTGATCCGGTTAAGGCCAGAAGATTAATGCAGCGAGTACGTTTTTTGGCAACAGAAGTGGTGGTCTCTGGTCATGATCGTAGAAATTCTTTGCATTAATTTGATAAAAAGTCTTGCATTGATGTCTTCATTGCGTATAATTGAAATTAATTAAACGAGACATGTTGATGTTCGCCTCAGAGAGAAAAGCCTAGTTCTGGAAGCTTTTCATTAGAGCATCTTCCCGACTCGTTTATTCCCAAAGTTGAATTTCTATTAGGCTGGATACCTTTATTAATCCATATAAGAGGTTAGACGTACGCTAACCTGAATTTTGGGTGGAACCACGCAATTAACGTCCCGGTGCTAGCAATAGCACTGGGATTTTTTATTTGGAGGTAAAAAATATGAGTTTTTCAGTTACTCTACCAGATGGCTCAAAGAAAGATTTTGACAAAGCCGTTTCAGTTAAGGAATTAGCTTCATCAATTGCAACTTCTCTTGGAAAAGCTGCTGTTGGTGCTAAGGTAAACGGTGCAATTAAGCCAGTTGATTATGAAATTAACAATGATGTTGAAGTTGCTATTCTTACTGATAAGGATGAAGAGGGCTTAGACATCTTAAGAGCTACTGCAGCATTCGCACTTGAAGCCGTAGCTAAGAAGGAATACCCAGAACTTCACTTGGGTCAACATGTTGCTGACAAAGATGGCTTCTATGTTGATACTGACAAGAAGGACCAAATCAAGGTTACTGAATTGCCAAATCTTGAAAAGGCTATGGAGAAGTTAATCAAGAGCGGTCAACCAATTGAACACGTTGAAATGGACAAAGCAGTTCTTGCAGATATGATTAAGGACGATCCTTACAAGAGCGAACTCTTAAAGAGGGTTGAAGGCGATAAGGTTGATGCTTACAAGTTAGGCGACTTTGTTGACTTTGGCTTCAATGCTCTTTTGCCAAATACTGGCAAGATTAAGCATTTCAAGCTGTTATCAGTTGCTGGTGCTTACTGGTTAGGCAAGTCATCAAACCCAATGCTTCAAAGAATCTTTGGTACTGCATTCTTCAAGGAAGCAGCATTAAAAGATGATTTAAAGCGTCGTGCTGAAATTAAGGAACGCGATCACAGAACTATCGGCCGTGACCTTGATCTCTTCTTCGTTGATCCTAAGGTTGGTGCTGGTCTTCCTTACTGGATGCCAAAGGGTGCTACTATTCGTCGTGTTGTTGAACGCTACATCATCGACCGTGAAGTTGCTGACGGTTACCAACACGTTTATACTCCAGTGTTAATGAACCTTGATGCCTACAAGACTTCTGGTCACTGGGCACACTACCGTGATGACATGTTCCCACCAATGGACATGGGTGATGGTGAAATGCTTGAACTTCGTCCAATGAACTGTCCATCACATATTCAAATTTACAAGCACCACATTCGTTCATACCGTGACCTTCCACTTCGCGTTGCTGAACTTGGTATGATGCACAGATATGAAAAATCAGGTGCTTTATCAGGCTTACAACGTGTACGTGAAATGACTTTGAATGATGGGCACACCTTCGTAGCTCTTGACCAAGTTCAAGATGAATTTGCTAAGATCTTGAAGTTGATCATGGATGTTTACAAGGACTTCGATATTACTGATTACTACTTCAGACTTTCATACCGTGATCCAAAGAACACTGAGAAGTACTTTGCTAACGATGAAATGTGGGAAAGAAGTCAAAAGATGCTTAAGGGTGCTATGGATGACCTTGGCCTTGATTACGTTGAAGCTGAAGGCGAAGCAGCATTCTACGGCCCTAAGCTTGATATTCAAACTAAGACTGCTTTGGGCAATGATGAAACTATGTCAACTATCCAACTTGACTTCATGCTTCCAGAAAGATTTGGCTTGACTTATGTTGGTCAAGATGGTGAAGAACACCGTCCAGTTATGATTCACCGTGGTATTGTTGGTACTATGGAAAGATTCATTGCTTATCTTACTGAAATCTACAAGGGTGCATTCCCAACTTGGCTTGCCCCAGTTCAAGCTGAAATCATTCCAGTTAACAACGAAGTTCACGGCGAGTACGCTGAAAAAGTTCGTCAAGAACTTGCTAAGCGTGGCTTTAGAGCAGAGGTTGACAACCGTAACGAAAAGTTAGGCTACAAGATTCGTGAATCACAAACCCAAAAGGTACCTTACACTTTGGTATTAGGTGACGATGAAATGAAGGCTAATGGAGTAAACGTTCGTCCTTATGGTACTGAGGAAGAAAACTCAATGAGCCTTGATGAATTCATCAAGGAAATCGATGCTGATGTTAAGTCATACTCACGCGAAAATTAATTAAATTAGTTAATAAAGAAGATCGTATGCAATTTTTGCATGCGATTTTTTTGTAAGGAAAATGCAAATTAATTGTTAATTGTATTAATCTGTTTGTCATATTTGGATGAGACAATAAGAGTAACGAGATTTTAGCGAGGGGACTTAAGCATGAAGAAAAAAATAAGTATGTTGTTAATAGCTATTTTATTGATGCTTGGATTATCTAGTACGCTTATTGCTAAAGCTAGTGCTGCTTCCTGGGGAGCTAAAAAAGTCTATACAACGCCTAAACGTACGCGGGGTAATTGGTATTATAAGAAAAATGGTAAAATTAGAAAGCTTAGAATTACTACTCATACGCTGAATGGGGTTAAACTTTACAAAATATTAAAAGGCAGTGCAATGGAAAGCTGGACAAGAAAATTGGCTAAAGCAGATGAAGATGCCAATTTTAAATTAGCCAAAAAAGTAGGTAATTCTAAATATGAGGCTTATACTTTTAAATTCCATGGCAATTATGGGTTTAACGCTAGTGACTGGCTGGCCAATGATAGTACAAATACCGGTTCATATTATGCACCAGTGAAAAAACACCGTAAGGGTAAAAAAGTCACAGTTTTACGAGTAGGAAATGGCACGGATAATAGCTTTTCATTCTACGGCTATTCAAGTAAAAAATTAGCTAAATAGGCATAGGGGCATTGAGAAAAAATCTCAGTGTCTTTTTTGCATAAATATTTTGTTTATCAAGCCGAAATATTAAAATAGAAGATGCGTATAGTTATAGAAGGAGAAAAAATGAAGAGACATAAATTAATAACGGTAGTTGCTTTAATTACGCTGCTATCTAGCGTGCCGGTGTTCTTTAATAAACAACCACAATTAGTGTTAGCTAGCAAGAAGAATGGTAATGCTAAGAAGACAAAATTAAGTGATAGCCAAATTATTAAAAACTTAGGCGTGAAGAAAGTAGCTAACCTTACTAATGATAGTTTGACTGCTAAGTATGCAGCGATTGTAAAGGGTCAAAATTACACTTGGGAGAATCCTTATATTAAAGTCAACCCATATGAGAATTCACCATTGACTGCGTTGATGATTTTTCATACTGATGAACCTACCAAGATTAGCTATCGGGTAATTGGGAAAACAGCTAATACAACTATTTCTAATAAAGTAGAAGGCTATCAAACTGATCATCAAGTTCCGATTGTAGGACTATATGCTGGTTATGAAAATTTCGTTGAAGTTACTATGACTAGCAAAAATAATGAAAAGGAAACTAAAACCTTCAAGATTAAGACGATTAATTTACCTAAATGGATTAGAAATTTCCCAATTAAGGTTACAGTTAATGACAAGAACAAAATGAATATTGGTTCAAATGAATTAACTGTCTTAAATAGAACGACTAAACAAACTTTTGCAGTTGATGCTGATGGACAAGTTCGCTGGTATTATTTACGCTGGAACGAGCATATTTTTGAACAATTGAGCAATGGACGTTTGCTTTTGTTTAATAAAATTAAATCTGGCGATGAAAAATATAATATGTTAGTAGAAACTGATTATTTGGGCCGCGTCTATCGTCAATTTAGCTTCGATAAAACTTTAGGTGGTAGTTATGCTGGAACGGCCGGTTTGTCTTTAGTGCACCATGATGTTGCTGAGATGCCTAATGGCAACTGGCTATTGACGGTTGATGATGGCAGCAAGTATGTTGAAGATACAATTGCTGAACTAGATCCTAAGACTGGTAAAATTGTGAAGGTAATTGACTTTAAGAAATTTTTTCCAGAATCCATGTATAAGAATAACAAGATAAAGGCTAATGATAATACAAGTAGCGGCTTGGGCCTGATGGATTGGCTGCATATTAATTCAATCTATTATGACCCTAAGACGGATAATATTCTACTGTCAGCTCGTAATCAGGATATTATTTGGTCAATGAATTATCGTACGAATAAGCTTAATTGGATCTTTACTAGTAAACCGGCTAAAGAATGGCCAAGTTCATTTAGAAAATATTTGTTAAAGCCAACGAAGGGTACTAAATATACTGGTGGGCAACATGGTTTATACATCTTAAAAGAGTCCGGCAATAAATTAGATATTCTGCTTTATGACAATAATATTGCTGTAACTAACGGTGATAAAAAGCAAAGTGGAAAGTACTCTGCTGCCATTGAATATCAGATTGATACTAAGAAAAAGACAATTAAACAGGTATGGAGCTATGGTGAAAAATTGGGTAAGAGCAATTTTACTGAAGTAATTGGCTATGCTCAGCGTTTAGCTAATGGCAATACTTTGATTGATTTCGGTTTTAAGAATAAAGGCAAGGAGAGCAATATCATTGAAGTTGATGCTCATGGCAACCAGGTCTTTAACTTAACGATTAGCAATAGTGCCAAGGATATGACTTACGTTTACCGGGCATATCGAATGAAGTTCTATCCAGACAACTATATTTTTGATGCAACAAAATAGAATTTTCTCTTGACGAGTTTTAATTAAACTCGTATAATACAGGAGTTGAGAACAAGAAGAAGCTCCCGCTTCTCGCCTAAGTTAAGTTAACCTCTGGGCTGATCGATAATTTCTGTTGATTAAAGGCGGGCGTTACTTATCCCGCCTTTTTCTTGTCCTCAAATTAACACGGAGGTGAATAGTCATACCAAGGAGTTTAATCTTAAACGAAAGAATTCGCGCTCGCGAAGTTCGTTTAATCAATGAAGATGGTCAGCAAGTTGGTGTTATGAACAAGATGGAAGCTTTGCGTCGCGCAAGTGAAGCAGGTCTTGACCTTGTCTTAATTTCA
Source organism: Lactobacillus kefiranofaciens (assembly GCF_900103655.1). Lineage (GTDB taxonomy): Bacteria > Bacillota > Bacilli > Lactobacillales > Lactobacillaceae > Lactobacillus > Lactobacillus kefiranofaciens. Next base: position 33,563 of record NZ_FMXC01000016.1, on the reverse strand, counting down.
CCTAATGCTAAGCCACCAGTAGCACGTATCATGGACTACGGTAAGTACCGCTTTGAACAACAAAAGAAGCTTAAGGAATCCTGTAAGAAGTCCAATACAGTCAGTGTAAAAGAAATTCGTTTGAGTCCAACAATTGAAGGCAATGACTTCGATACTAAATTGAAGCATGTTCGGAAGTTCCTTACTAAAGAAGGTGCTAAGGTTCGTGTATCAATTCGCTTTAGAGGTCGTGCCATCACTCATAAGGAATTAGGTCAACAAGTACTTGAGAAGATGGCCGAAGTCAATTCGGATATTGCTAGTGTAATTAGCAGACCGAAGATGGAAGGTCGTTCAATGTTCTTAATGCTCGCACCTAAGAGTGAAAAGGGCAAAAAGAAAAAGTAGTTAATTGGAGGAAATAGAAATATGCCAAAGATGAAAACAAACCGCGCTTCTGCTAAGCGTTTTAAGAGAACTGCAAACGGTGGCTTGAAGCGTCACCACGCATTTACTGGTCACCGTTTCCACGGTAAGACCAAGAAGCAACGTCGTCACTTGAGAAAAGCTGCTATGGTTTCAAGTAGTGACATGAAGCGTATCAAGCAAATGCTTGCTCAAATGCGTTAATTATTCGTTCTTTAAGACTATAGTAGGAGGAAATTTAAATGCCAAGAGTTAAAGGTAGAATTGTAACACGTAAACGTCGTAAGAAGGTCATGAAGCTTGCCAAGGGTTACCGTGGCGCAAAGCACATGCAATTTAAGGCCGCAAGTACTCAATTATTTGTTTCATACAAGTACGCATTCCGCGACCGTAGAAGACGTAAGAGCGAATTCAGAAAGTTATGGATTGCTCGTATTAACGCTGCTGCAAGACAAAATGACATCTCATATTCTAAGTTAATGCATGGTTTGAAGTTAGCCGGTGTTGATATGAACCGTAAGATGTTAGCTGATATTGCTTACAACGATTCAAAGACTTTTGCACAATTAGCAGAAACTGCTAAGAAGGCATTGAACTAAAGTTGCTTAATGAATAAAGGCCAGGGAAATATCTCTGACCTTTATTTTTTTATTTCATTTTTGAATTAAAGCACGTAACCTGATTTTTTCGTCAGGTGATGTAAAGGCAGCGTCGACTGCATTTAGATAAAGTGTAGTTTCTTCTTCTGACGTTAAGTTAGTCTTTTCTTCAAGTAATTTATATTCACGTGGAAGATTGGTATTAGAAACTGTCATGTCATCAGAATTAAGGGTAACTTTCATACCCTTATGCAACAGATTCTTGATAGGGTAAGAAGTGATTCGATTAAAAGCTTTAGTATCCATGTTAGATGTTGCGCAGCATTCTAATACAGTTTGCTGTTGGATTAATTCTTTGGTTAGTTCAGGATCTTCAATGCAGTGAATGCCATGCCCAATCCGATGAGCGCCCATGGCTAATGCTTGACGAATGGAGTCAGGGCCAGCTGCTTCACCTGCATGTATAGTGAATGGTATGCCTAATTTTATTGCGCGATCAAAGAAAGGTTTGTATTTAATATTGGGAATCGGGCCTTCGCTGCCAGCTAAATCAATGCCGACAACGCCATGGTGTAAGAATTTCTTGGCTAACTCTACCGTTTTCATGTTCTCTACTTGATTATTCTTGAAACGCATTAAACATAGGATTAATCCGGCGTGTAATTCGGGTTGATTATTTTTACTTTGTTGATCCGCTAAAAAACGATTTAAGCCGGCGATTGCCGCTTCAATAACTGTTTTCTGCGTTAATTCATTTTTAGTATGTAATTGTGGGGCAAAACGAATCTCTGCATAGACTAGTCCTTGCTGTTTTAATTCAGTAAGCAAATCATAAACAATCGTCTCCAAATCATGACGAGTCTGCATTAATTTATTAGGTAAAGCGAATTTTTCTAAAAATTGATCTAGACTTTTGCAGTTAGCATTAACTGAGAGCTGTTGTCTTAAGTCATGATCTGAAGGTATGGGCAGATTATGTTCAGCCATTAATTTTTTAACAGTGGTAAAAGGAACAGAGCCATCCAAATGAAGGTGCAAATCAATAAATTTTTTCATCATTTTTCCTTTCTAAATTTAATTGATGAATAGGATAATAGGTTAAATTGTTTTGATTTTATCACTTTTTCGTAAGAATGGAACAAAAATTTCTAATGCAAACGCATTTTTGATATTATAGAGAGTGATAAAAAATGGAGAGTTTATATGTTATTTAGACCAAAGTATACAATAAATACGATTTACAATTTGGACCCCGCCAAATTAAATGAAATGGGAATCAAAGCAGTTTTTTCAGATCTAGACAACACATTGCTAGCCTGGAATAAGTTTGAAACTGCCAAGGAAATGGATAAATTGAACCGGGCATTGGCTAAGGTTAATATTAAGCTGGTCGTAATTTCCAACAATAATGCTCAAAGAGTGGGCAAGGTGCTTAATCCTTACCACATAGATTTTGTGGCTAAATCGCGCAAGCCATTGCCTTTTGCAATTACCCGCAAGCGTGAGGAAATGCATTTAGAAAAGAGTCAGGTGATGATGGTTGGCGATCAGTTGATTACCGACATGCAAGCCGGCAATTTAGCGGGCGTTAATACGGTTTTGGTTAAGCCACTGGTTGAAACGGATAAGTGGAATACGCGGATTAACCGTTTCTTTGAGAAAATTATTTATTTCTTCCTCGGTTTATCGCATCGAGTAACATTTAAGGAGACTTTGCAAAATGGATGAGGATATTATTTGTATCGGCTGTGGCGCTGTACTGCAATCAGATGATCCTAAAAAGGCCGGCTATTTGCCTAAAAGCGCGTTAGATAAGGCAAGAACAAATGAAAATACTGATGTTTATTGTCAGCGCTGTTTTAGATTGCGTCATTATAATGAGATCATGCCAGTTGATTTAAATAATGATGATTTTTTAGCGTTGCTTAATTCGTTGGCAGAAAAGAAAGCATTAGTTGTGAATGTAGTTGACTTGTTTGACTTTTCAAATTCGCTGTTGTCATCCCTTAAACGGTTTGTTGGTAATAATGATTTTATCCTAGTTGGCAACAAATTTGACCTATTTCCTAAGAATTCCAAACAAAGCAAAATTAAGGATTGGATAAGGCAAGAAGCTAACCGCATGGGACTTTATCCTAAGAAAATCTTCTTGGTTTCTGCGCGTAAGAAATTGAATTTAGACACTTTGATTGAGTATATTAATCAGCAGTCTCAAGATAAAGATGTGTACTTCGTGGGAACTACTAATGTGGGTAAGTCTACTTTAATTAATGCTATCGTAGACATGATGGGTGATATTCAAGATCTGATTACTACTTCTCGTTTCCCCGGAACTACATTAGATAGGATTGAAATTCCTTTAGAGAATGGACATTTTTTGATTGATACACCGGGAATTATGACCGAGAGTCAATTGACTACACATCTGAATGCCAAAGATTTAGAATTAATCTCACCTAAAAAGCCACTTAAGCCGGCAACCTATCAATTGTTGCCAGGGAATACATTATTTTTAGCGGGCTTAGGTCGTATTGATTACTTGAAGGGTGAGTCAACCAGTTTTACAGTTTACGTAGCTAGAGGGATGTATGTTCACCGCACTAAGACAATTAACGCTGATGCTTTTTATGAAAAACATCGAGGCGAGCTGTTAGCACCTCCTGCTAGTGATGATCAATTACCTGCACTTAAGGGGCAAGAATTTAATACCAACTATAAGAGTGATCTTTTATTTGGTGGGATTGGCTTTGTTACTGTGCCTAAAGGCTGTGTTGTGAAGACTTATACCCCAGCTGGTATTGGATTAGGAATTCGTCGTGCATTGATTTAGAGGGTTTGAAAAATGGTTAATCCAAAATGCGTTGAAAAAGAAACACCACCAGTTGAAGCAAAACCAAAGATGGAGCAAGAAAAAAGTCGCGGCCGGCAAATTGGCATTATGGGCGGCACTTTTAATCCGGTTCATATTGCGCACTTAGTTGCAGCTGAACAAGCGATGACTAAGCTACGTTTAGATGAAGTATGGTTTATTCCAGATAATATTCCGCCACATAAAAACGCTCCATTAACTTCTGCTAAAGATAGAGCTACAATGCTAGATTTAGCAACTCGGGATAATCCTAAGTTTAGAGTAAAATTACTGGAATTGTTCCGCGGCGGTGTTTCTTATACTGTTGACACAATGCGTTATTTGAAGGAGAAAGCACCTCAAAATAATTATTATTTGATTATGGGCAGCGATCAGGTAAACAGTTTCCATACTTGGAAAGAAGCACCAACATTAGCTAAAATGGTAACTTTAGTTGGAATTCGGCGACCAGGTTACCCGCAAGATCCACAATACCCAATGATTTGGGTAGATGCACCTGACATTCGCTTAAGTTCAACAGCTATTCGTCGTTCCGTGGCTACGGGCACCTCAATTAGATACTTGGTACCAGAAGCAGTTAGAAAGTATATTATAGAGAAGGGACTTTATCTTGACGAAACTAACATTTAAAAAAACGTATTCACCATTATCTAGTGCTGAAATTATCGCTAAAGAAAAAGCTAATATGGATGAAAAGCGGTTTGAGCATTGTGTTCGCGTTAGTGAAACTTCACGAGAATTAGCTAAGTTAAATGGATATGATGAAGATAAGGCAGCATTGGCTGGATTTGTTCATGATTATGCTAAGCAAGTACCTGTAGAGCAATATCGCAAAGTAATTAAAGAGCAAGATTTTGATTTAGATTTGCTTAATTGGAATCGGGCAATTTGGCATGGGATTGTAGGGACCTACTTTATTGAGCGTGATTTAAAAATCCGTGATCCAGAAATTCTGACTGCTGTTCGGCGTCACACTACTGGGGATGTTAAAATGACGACGCTTGATAAGATCGTTTTTATGGCGGATTTTATTGAGCCAGGACGCCATTTTCCTGGAGTTGAAGAAGCACGTAAAATTACCTATGCTAATTTAGATGAAGGTGTGGGTTACCAATTGACTCATACTTTGGCATTTTTAATTGAAGAAAGAAATAAAATTTATCCTCGCACAATTGATGCGTACAATTTTTGGGGTATTAAGAAAGATTAATTCATAAAGGAGATAATATTTTGACTAGTCAAGAAATTTTAAATTTTACTACTAAGGCAATTAGTGACCGTCATGGTGAAGACACAGAAGCTTATGATATGCGTGGAATTAGTATCTTAGCCGATTATTATGTCATTACCAGTGCTGGTTCTAATCGACAACTACATGCGATTGCTAACTCAATTGTCGAAGAGGCACATAAGAACAATTACACCGATTATCGCATTGAAGGTACTAGAGACTCTAACTGGCTTTTGCTTGATTTAGGTGATGTAGTTGTTAATGTCTTTACTCAAGAAGCTCGTGAATTTTATAATTTGGAAAAATTATGGGCTAATGGTAAGCAAGTTGAATTGAAGGAAGATTAATCAATGAGCGTGGTGGGGATTATTGCGGAATTTAATCCTTTTCATAGTGGACATGAATTTTTGTTAAATCAAGCGCGGCTTATTGCTGGCAATGATCCGATCGTAGTCTTAACGTCTGGTAACTACGTCCAACGTGGTGAAATGGCAATTATGAGCAAATGGAATCGAGCTAAGGCCGCACTTCAATCAGGAGCCGATTTAGTGTTTGAAACACCATTTTCAACCACGGTTGAGCCAGCCGATTTATTTTCATTAGGCAATATTGAGCAACTAGCTAAATTAGGTGTGACCGATCTAGTTTTTGGCGTGGAAGATGCAAATTTGAATTTTACTTATCTTGGTAGCAAGATTGCTGAAATCCCACAAAATCATATGAATTTTAAGGATTATAGTCAAACTTATTCGACTCAATATAATCAAATGGTTGCGCGGGAAGTTGGTCATGAAATTAATCAGCCTAATGCGATCTTAGGTTTGGCTTATGCTGTTGCCAACCATAATTTAGGTTCACCGCTTAGTTTGCATCCAGTTCATCGCATTGGAGCGGGACACGATGATTTGCTTCAACGTAGTGGCGTGGTTCAAAGTGCTAGTGCGATTCGCAATTTATTGCTTCATAATGAAAATACGGATAATTTGAAATATTGGATGCCTAAATCTGAAGCCGTTGAACTTGCTAAGCAGGAAGTTTATCCTAACTGGAATTTGCTTTTTCCTTTCTTAAAGTATCGTTTAGAATCTTCTTCAATAGAAGATCTGCATCAGATCTATCAAATGAGTGAGGGATTAGAATATAAGATGAAGGAAGGAATTCATTTAGCACGTGATTTTACTGAGTTTTTGCGTCGGATTAAGTCTAAGCGTTATACATATTCACGTTTGCGTCGCTTAAGCCTGTATACATTGTTAAATATTACTCAGGCAGATATGATTGCCAGCTTTAACGAAGAGTCATTGCTGCTTTTAGGTTTTAGCAAGATTGGACGTAAATTCTTAAAAGACAATCGTAAAAATTCTCAAACGAAAATTATTTCTAAAGTAGATAAAAGAAGTGCTAAAAGTGGTTCACTGGCATTACAAGTGCGAGTTGATCGCTTATTTGAACAAATAATGGGCGTGGATCAAAATTTTGGTCGGCGTCCGCTCGAGGTGTAATATGCTAGAAATTAGTTTTGCTAAAATTCAAAATTCTGCCGAACCGTTGGTTCACATTGAACGTGACGTAGAGATGCGACCAGAATTCTTTAAACGAAGTAAAGATTTATTAATTGATGCACAAAATATACATGTAACAGGTGATCTGTTTTATCAAGAGCCTTTTGTTACTGGAAATTTCCAAGTAACAGCTGGTTTAGTTGTTCCGTCAAGTAGAAGCTTGAAACCAGTTAAGTATCATGAAGACTTCGCTTTTACTGAAAATTATGTTGATCGCAAACCAACTAAAGAAGAATTAGAGGATAACGATACCATCGTTCAAGTTAAGGATGACGTTATTGATTTACAAACGGCCGTTGAAGATAATATGTTATTAAATATCCCAACTACTATTCTTACCCCAGAAGAAAAGGAGAAGAATATTTATCCTGAGGGCAAGGATTGGGAAGTAGTTTCTGAAGCAGTTTTTGAGGAAGGCAAAAAGAATCAAATTAATCCAGCTTTTGCGAAGTTAAAAGTGCTATTCGATAATGAGGATTAGAAGAAAAAGTAACAAAATTTTACAATTTTTAAAAATCAGCCAGAGAAATTTTACTTTGACTGTTTTTTTGCTTGTTTTAGAAGCATTTTTAAAGTATCCTTTAATTATAAAAACATTTTTTAATTAATTTATTAGTATTAAAAACCAAATTGATCTAGAGGAACTGAGTTAACATGGCAAAAATTCTAATTATTGAAGATGAAAAGAATTTGGCTCGTTTTGTTGAGCTTGAATTACAACATGAAAATTATGAAACAGTAGTAGAAAATAATGGTCGTAAAGGTCTAGAAGATGCTTTGAAACAAGACTTTGACGCTATTTTACTTGACCTAATGCTACCTGATTTAAATGGGTTAGAAATTGCGCGTCGCGTTCGTCAAGTTAAGATGACACCGATTATTATGATGACGGCACGTGATTCTGTGATTGATCGTGTATCTGGCTTAGACCATGGTGCAGATGATTATATTGTTAAGCCTTTTGCAATTGAAGAGCTTTTAGCTCGTTTACGTGCTGTTTTACGTCGCGTTAAGATCGAAAAAGACGCTTCTAAAGTTACAGTAGCTAAGCAGAAGATTGTTAAGTTTAAAGACTTGACAATTGAAACTGCTAATAGAATTGTTCATCGTGGCGACGGCAAAGCAATTGATTTGACTAAGCGCGAATACAATCTATTAATGACTTTGATTGAGAACAAAAACAATGTAGTTAGTCGTGATCAACTTCTCAACAAGATTTGGGGTCCTGAATCAAATATTGAAACTAACGTAGTTGAAGTTTATGTACGTTACTTACGTAATAAGATTGACGTACCAGGTCAACCTTCATACATTAAGACGGTTCGTGGTACCGGCTATATGGTAAGAGATGAAGATGATGACCAATAATAAAGAAAGTAAAGAGACCAAGCATTCTTCGTTGATCGTCCGGTGGGTTAGCATCGTGGCATTAACGATCACGGTCTCTTTTGTCATATTTTCAGTAGTTGTCTATCAGTTGGTAAGTAAGCAATCAATGGACCAGCAGCAGGAAACTTCTACTAATGTCGTAACTACATTAGATCAGACATTGAGTTCAATTCCAGATGAATTAGAAATTTCTAACGTTATTCCATCGCTTTCGCCAGCAACGCGTAGAATTTTGCAAGGCGGACCAGCGATTAGCAAAAAAGATACTAAGAACAATGCTTTTAATGATAATTTGTTAGCAACTATTTATAATCCTGATATTAATATTGCTGTTTATAATAAACATAGAGAAGTAGTTTTTACTAATGGCAATGCTATTCCGGATTTAAAGCCATTTTCTGCAGAACGACAGAATAAAGTAATTAAGCGTAAAGGGCATTCAGTTCTAGTAACTTATCAAAAGGTACATTCGGAAGTTAACAATAAGTTGACAGGTTATATTGTTATTTCAAATAATATGACTTATTACAATCATTTAATGAATAATTTGTTGCATTCAGTGATAGCTATCTCATTAATTGCGATTATCTTCTTCATTGTAATTTCTTATATTTTAGTAGTTAATGTAGTTAAGCCGATTAAAGATATGTCCAAAGTGGCTAAAAAAGTTAATGCCGATCCTAATAGTGGAGCTCGAATTAAGGAGCTTCATCGTAATGACGAATTAGAGGATTTGGCAATATCGATTAATCAGATGCTTGATCGGATGCAAGGCTATATTGATCAACAAAAGCAATTCGTGGGAGATGTTTCTCATGAATTAAGAACGCCAGTGGCGGTAATTGAAGGGCATCTTAATATGCTTGAACGCTGGGGCAAAGATGATCCTCAAATTTTAGCTGAATCAATCGATGCTTCCTTGCAAGAAGCTGATCGGATGAAACATCTAATTCAGGAGATGTTGGATTTAACTCGGGCTGAACAAATCGATGTGCAATATCCATATGAGGTTACTAATGTTAATGAAGTAACTCAGCGTGTAGTAGCCGATATGGCGATGGTTCATCCTGACTTTAAGATTCAACTTGATGAAGATGATCTGCCAGCAGATACTGAAATTCAAATTTATCATGGTCACTTGGAGCAATTATTAGTTATTTTGATTGATAATGGGATTAAGTATTCTACCGATCGTAAGCAAATTATTGTTTCTGCTGGTGTGACCAAGAAAGATGTCAATATTATTGTGCAAGACTTTGGTGAAGGAATTTCTAAAGAAGATCAACATAAGATTTTCAACCGTTTCTACCGTGTCGATAAGGCTAGAACTCGTGAAAAAGGTGGTAATGGCCTAGGCTTATCAATTGCGCAAAAATTAGTTGATAGTTATCATGGTGAAATCAGCGTAGAGTCAGTTGAAGGACAAGGCAGTCAATTTAAGATGAGGTTCCCACGATTGACTAAAAAGAAAGCTGCCAAGTTAAGAAAACTAAATGAGAAAAAAGAAATGCCTAAGAGTAATCTGGAGGCATAATAAAGAAGCAGTTCAAATTGAGAACTGCTTTTTTTCATAGAGATCTTTCTTCAAAAAGATGACCAGTTGAACTTAATATTCTGGCCAGTTCAGTCCAAGAAAGACTGATCGTTTGGGTATTATCATTGGGATGTACGCCAACTAAGTTGCTTTCCTCCATAGCTGCTTGGTCAACGATTAATGGAATTGTATTGGTAGTGTCATTAAGTAAACTGAAGGGTGAGACTAAACCAGATTTAATCTGTAATTTCTCTTCAAGCTCTGTTTCAGAGACAAAGGTTAAACTACTGGAATGCAATTCAGCTTTAGTTTTTTGCCAATCGATTTTCTTATCTTCTGGCAGCATTAATAAATAATAGTGTTTGCTATTGCGCGTTTTGATGAAAAGATTCTTGCATTTAGCGAAGTCCTTATCTTTTAAATGTTGATCGGCTTCTTCACTGGTAAATACTGCGGGGTGAGAGAGGAGCCGGTAGGTGATATTATGTTCATCTAGTAACTGCAATATTTCTTGACTGTTCATCGTTTTCTCCTTAATAAAAAAGTCAGGTTTAATCCTGACTTTTTTTGTTTATTTGCGTTTTTGTTTGCCTTGATTACGTTTGCGTAGATCTTGATGCAATTCTTTTTTAGCTTCGTTAGTTTGACTATTATTAGAGTCGGTCTTGAATAAGGCATTAATCTTTTCTTTAGTAACTACAACTTCAATTGGCTTATCCTTCAATTCGGCAGCTACATGTTTCTTTACGCTTGGCATTAGGATAAAGGTAACGATTACTTGTTGAATAATCATTACTAAGTTACCGGCGGCCCAGTATAAGGCTAAGGCACCAGAGAAGGATAAACTGAAGAATAAAGTCATAATTGGGTTGAAGATCATCATTGATTGCATGGCCTTCTTTTGTTCTTCAGGAATACCGATCAGTGAGATGTAACTCTGGATAACGGTGAACACAGTAGCGATAATGGCCAATATTACTGATTTTTTACTCAGAGAAATACCAAAGAAAGTAGACTGCGCTAATTGTGGTGAGTAGAATACCGCTTGGTAAATCCCCCACATAATCGGCAGCTGAATAATCAATGGCAAACACCCCATGCCGCCAGTTAAGGACATTTCATTCTTAGAGTATAGTTCTCTTTGCCAGCCTGATAAAGTCATCTGCTGCTGAGGAGTGATGTCCTTATGCTTCATTGCGCCTTGGATTAGCTTCATTTGTGGCTGCAGGTGAGTCATTTTTTCTTGTTGACGCACGCTCTTATTTTGTTGAACCAGCATCAATGGCATCAAAATTAACCGTACGACTACAGTAATAATGACGATTCCCCAGCCGGCACCGTTGTTGCCACCCACTGTTTGGGCTGTATGCACCATGATATTTTGCAAAGGCTTGCCTAGCCATTGGTAGACCAAGCCGTAAATTCCACTGTGTGGAGCAACATGAGGATCAGTCGTTGCACCACAAGCACTTAGCACAAGAGTAGCTACTACGACGATAGCTAACAGTCCTGCATATTTTTTGATTTTTTTCATTTAAATTAATCACCACTTATTTTCTATTAAAAAGATACATCTAATATAATACATGAAAATCATGCATTTTTTCCACATTTGGGACAGATTCTTGACTAATATTTTCAATATGAGCAAAACCAGATGCGGATGACAATTTTTCAATGAAACGGTCGATTTCGCTACCTTCGGCTTGCAAGAAAATAGTAACTGTACCATCAGAGTTGTTTTTTACTGTGCCAGGAATGCCCATTTGATTGGCTAAATTTTGAGTACTCCAGCGAAAGCCAACGCCTTGTACTAAACCTGAAACGACTAATTTTCTAGTTTCCATATATTTGCTTCCTCTTTTTAAAAACAGTTTCATCTTTAATTTTAACATGTCTAATTATCATCTATAATGTAGAGAGAAGCAAAAAGGAGAAAAATATGCAACAAATCAGTTCAGTTAACAATGCAACAGTAAAGAAATTAGCTAAATTAAAGCAAAAGAAATATCGTGACGAAGAAAATCGCTACTTGATTGAGGGCTTTCACTTGTTTGAAGAAGCAATGAAGGCTAACAAGAAGTATCAATATATTTTGGGTACTGAACAGGCACTTGATCAGGCAGAAGAAAAGTATGATGTTGATCTTAGTGGTAAAAACGTAATTTTGATCAACAAAGCGATTGCTCGACACTTAAGCAGCACCAAGAATTCACAAGAAATTTTTATGGTGCTTAAAATTGACCAGCCGCGTGAATTCCCATTTAATTTTGGCAAATGGGTATTGCTGGATAATTTAGCTGATCCGGGAAATGTCGGTACGATTATTAGAACTGCGGATGCTGCAGGATTTGATGGCGTGGTTTTGTCACCAGAAAGTGCAGATTTGTACAATCCAAAAACACAAAGAGCAATGCAAGGCAGTCAATTCCATATTGACTTAATTAAACGCGATTTGGCTAATGTTATTACTGATTTTCAAGATATTGGCATTCCGGTTTATGCTAGCATGTTAGATAGAACTGCTAAACAATTGCTAGACTTTGAAAAAGTACCCCAGCTTGCTTTAATTATCGGCAATGAAGCACATGGCGTAAGTGAAACGATTGCCAATTTAAGTGATGAGAAGTTGTATATTCCAATTAAGGGACAGGCTGAATCGTTAAATGCTGCAGTAGCTGCCGGGATTATGATCTATCACTTTGCATAACACTTGTATTAAGTAAGTGAATTCTCTATAATGATCATTAGCAAGAACAACTCAACTATTATGTTAAAATATGCTAATATTTTTTGTTGGAATTAGATGATGATGGAGGAATCACTTATGCTTGAGGTTAAAGAAAAACAAGAAAAGGCTCCTTGTAGCCCAGAAGATTATGAATTATGCAAACATTTTATTAAAGCTTTCCAGATTATTGGCAAAAAGTGGAATGGCTTAATTATTAGTTCACTTTGTGATACCGAAGATATGCGTTTTAAGGACCTAGCTCGTTGCATCGAAGCTTGTTCTGATCGGGTTTTGGTTGAACGGGTGAAGGAACTTGAACGCGATCAAATCGTTCGCAGAACAGTAGATGATAAGACTGGCATTATTTCTTATGGGCTAACTGAAAAAGGTGCTGAACTTAAGCCAGTCTTTGATCAAGTGCATCATTGGGCCGATAAATGGGCCTAGGACTTGCAAGAAAATCAAAAAAGAAATATCATATTAATTAATTACTGAGATCAAGACTAGTAGCGATTAGCTTTTTGAGACAGAGAATCTTTTTTAAATAGCTGAAAGAAAAGATAAAAGAAGCAATTGTGAATTTCATCTTGGGAGTAGAATCTAATCAATTCCGGTATTTCACCGTTAACGAAAATTAAAGTGTGAGCTTAAGATGCTCAAACTAGGGTGGTACCGCGACGCTTCGTCCCTATGAAGGGACGGAGCTTTTTTTATTGTGAAAGGAAAAAGATTTAATGGACTTATTTGATAAGTTGAAAGAGCTCCATGAAGAGGGAGTTAACCAAATCAATAAGGCAACTAATGAAGATGCTTTAAATAAAGTTAGAGTTAAATTAGTTGGTAAAAAAGGCGAATTAACCAAGATTTTACACTCGATGCGTGACGTTGCACCAGAGAACAGACGTGAAGTCGGTCAAAAGGTGAACGAATTACGTGATATGTTTAATACGCAATTGGATGCTGCTAAGGAAAAAATGGTTAAAGCACTTTTGGCTAAGCGCCTTGAAGATGAAAAGATTGATGTTACTTTGCCAGGACGTGAAGCTCATTTAGGTTCTAAGCACCCCATCAATATTATCTTAGACGATCTTGAAAGCTACTTTATCGGTATGGGTTACAAAGTTGTGCAAGGTCCAGAAATTGAAACTGACCATTACTGTTTTGAAATGATGAACTTGCCTAAGGGTCACCCAGCTCGTGATATGCAAGCAACTTTTTATATCGATGACGAAAATCTGCTGAGAAGTCAAACTTCAGGTGACCAAGCTCGTGTGCTTGAAAAGCATGATTTTGCTAAGGGTCCATTAAAGATGGTTGGTCCTGGTAAGGTTTACCGTCGTGATGATGATGACGCTACTCACTCCCATCAATTCATGCAAATGGAGGGTTTGGTAGTGGATAAGCACGTTACGATGAGTGACTTAAAGGGTACCTTGGAAATGATTGCCAAGCACGTCTTTGGTCAAGATCGAGCAACTCGTCTTCGTCCAAGTTACTTCCCATTCACCGAGCTATCAGTTGAAATGGATGTATCCTGCTTCAATTGTGATGGCAAGGGCTGCCCGATTTGTAAGTATACTGGTTGGATTGAAGTTTTGGGTGCTGGTATGGTTCATCCTAATGTTTTGGAAAATGCTGGCGTTGATTCCACTATTTATGGTGGTTTTGCCTTTGGTTTAGGACTTGATCGTTTTGCTATTTTGAAGTACGGCATTGACGACATTCGTGACTTCTACACTAACGATGTTCGTTTCTTGAAGCAATTCCGTAAGGAGGAAAATTAATAGATGTTAGTTTCATATAATTGGTTACAAGATTTTCTTAATTTAGATCAAGAACCTCACGCTTTAGCTGAAAAAATCACTCGTACTGGCGTAGAAATCGCTGATGTTAAGCATCCAGCAGAGGGCTTAAAGAAATTAGTTGTTGGTAAAGTGCTTGACTGCAAGGGCGTTGAAGGCACTCACTTGCACTTGACTCACGTTGATGTAGGTGAAGATGAACCGTTGCAAATTGTTTGTGGTGCGCCTAATGTTGCCGCAGGTGAATTGGTCATCGTTGCTTTACACGGTGCTCGCATTACCGGCAATGAAAAGATCAAGAAGGGTAAGATCCGCGGCATGGAAAGCTACGGCATGATCTGTGGCATGCAAGAAATTGGCTTTAGCGACAGTGTTGTACCAGAAGAATTTGCCAACGGCATCTATGTCTTCCCAGAAGACGCTGACGTTAAGCCAGGGGAAGACGTTTATGAAGCACTTGGCATGAATGACTACATCTTGGACTTCGATATTACGCCTAACCGTGCCGATACTTTGGGCATGGAAGGTGCCGCATATGAAGTTGGTGCCATTGTTGATCAAAAGCCTAAGGTTGAAGACGTTGTATTAAAAGAAGACGGTCCCGCTTGGACTGACTCACTTGATGCTAAGGTTGATGAAAAGCTTACTCCTAAGTTTTATTTACGTAAATTGACTGGCGTTAAGATTCAAGACTCGCCACTTTGGATGCAAAGACGTCTGTGGAATGCCGGCATTCGTCCAATTAACAATGTCGTTGACGTTACTAACTACGTCATGCTTTTGACTGGTCAACCAATGCATGCTTATGATGCCAAGACTTTTGCTACTGGCAAGCTTGAAGTTAGATTGGCTAACAAGGGCGAAAAGCTTACTTTGCTTAATGAAAAAGAAGTTGAGCTTGATCCGCACGATATCGTGATTACTGATGGCGATAAGCCGGTAATGATGGCTGGTGTGATGGGCGGACTTAATTCTGAAATCACTTCAGAAACTACTGACGTCATTTTGGAATCAGCTATTTTTGACCCAACCTTGGTTAGAAAGGCTGCTCTTCGTCATGCTAACCGTACCGAAGCTTCAAGTCGTTATGAAAAAGGCGTTAACTGGGATGCAACCGAGAAGGCAATCAACATGGCTGCACTTTTGCTTAGAAATGATGCTTCAGCTACTGTTGATGAAGGCATTTTAAAGGCTACTGATAAAAAGCGTGGTCCAGTGGTAGTTAATACTACTGTTTCATACATTAATAAGGTTTTAGGTACTGAAATTAGCGCAGCTGACATGATTAAGATCTTTGATCGTTTGGGCTTCCCCATTGACCAAGACGGTGACAAGATTGCTGTTCATGTGCCAAACAGAAGATGGGATATTGCCATTCCAGCCGACTTGGTAGAAGAAGTTGGTCGAATTTACGGCTATGACAATTTGAAATCGACTCAGCCTCTGCTAGCTGAAACTCATGGTGGCTATTCCAAAAAAGAAGAAATGATGCGTCGGATGAAGGCTATTGTTCAAGGCCAAGGCTTGATGGAAGCTATTTCTTATTCATTGACTTCACCAGAAAAGGCTGTTCGCTACACTAAGGATCCTAAGGCTGTTGCTAAAGTAGAAATGCCACTTAACTCAGGTCGTTCAGTTATGCGTCAAAACTTGATGACTGGTTTGGTTGACGCTGCTAGCTACAACTTCGCTAGAAAGCAAACCCAATTAGCCTTCTTTGAGCAGGGTAGAGTTTATGACCACGATGGTGGTACATTTAATGAGCATGAACATTTAGCTACTCTTTATTCAGGTAATACTTTTGCAGAAAATTGGCAACATGTGACCCAAAAAGTAGACTTCTACTTTGTTAAGGGCCAATTGACTAACTTGTTTACTGCAATAGGGATTGATCCTGAAAGAGTGGTTTATAAAGCTGAAGGAATTGTAGGGATGCACCCAACGAGAACTGCTGGCATTTATATTGATAAGCAATATGTTGGGATGATTGGAATGATTGCTCATGCTGTAACTTTTGCTGACAAGGCTCTTCGCGGCAGCGAACTTTACGGTTATGAAATTAACCTGGATGTTATTATCCCAATGTTGACTAAAGGAATGACTGCTAAGCCAGCTCCTAAGTTCCCAGCAATTGAACGTGACCTATCACTCTTGGTCGATAAGGAAGTTACTAACCAAGAAGTTGAAAATGTCATTAAGTCTAATGCTGGTAAATACTTAGTGGCTCTTAAAGTAATCGATGTTTACGAAGGTAGCCATATTGAAGCTGGTAAGAAGAGTTTTGCCTACAATTTGACCTTCTTAAACGAAAAGGATACTTTAACTGACAAGGTTGTTAATAACGCTATGGACAAGATCAGAGCTGGCCTTGAAAATGATCTTGACATTAAAGTTCGTTAAAGGTTGACTTTACTGGTGTAAACCAATATTATTGATCAGTGCAAAGAAAATTTAATTTCTGAGGAGTTAAAAATATGCCTGAAAAATCTTATCCAATGACTGCTGAAGGTAAAGAAAAACTTCAAGCAGAATTGAAAAATTTAAAATTAGTTAAGCGTCCGGAAGTAATTAAGCGAATTAAGGTTGCACGTTCATTCGGTGACTTATCAGAAAACTCTGAATACGATGCAGCTAAGGACGAGCAAAGTCATGTAGAAGACAGAATTGCGCAAGTTGAAGACATGCTTAAGTATGCGCAAGTTGTTGATGCTGACAGTGTTGATCCTAATGAAGTTTCAGTTGGTAAGACTATTACCTATACTGAGGTCGGTACAGATGATCCTGAAACCTACACTATTGTTGGTAGTGATGAATCTGACCCATTAAACGGCAAGATTTCTAACGATTCACCAATCGCTCAAGCTCTTTTGGGCAAAAAGAAGGGTGAAACCGTATCAATTACCACTCCTGGTAGTCAATTTGACGTTGTAATTAACGAGGTTAAAGCTTAATTAGCAAAAAAGACCGGGATTTTTCTGGCCTTTTTGTGTAGAGAGGTTTTTAAAATGCGAACAGTAGGAATAATTGGCATGGGGCATGTTGGTGCTACAGTTGCATATACTTTATTTACCCATGGTATGGTTGACGATTTAATTTTAATTGATAAAAATGAAGACAAAGTAAATGCTGAATATAATGATTTGCATGACACTTTGGCTAGAAACGACAGCTATGTCAACGTAAGAAAACAAGACTGGGATGGCCTGGAAGATGCAGATATTATCATTACAGCCTTTGGTGATATTGCAGCTTCAGTTAAGACCGGCGACCGCTTTGGTGAATTTGATTTAAACGCTAAGAATGCTAAAGAAGTCGGTGCAGACATCAAGGAATCAGGTTTCCATGGTGTTTTGATTAACATTTCCAATCCATGTGATGCCATTACGCAAATTTTGCAAAAAACAAGTGGCTTAAAGAAGAATCGTGTCTTTGGCACTGGTACATTCCTTGATACTGCTAGAGTTCAAAGAATTATTGGTGAAAAATTGGGTCAAGATCCGCGTAATGTAGAAGGATTTGTGTTGGGTGAACATGGTTCTTCACAATTTACTGCTTGGTCAACGGTTAGAGTTAACAATAAAATTGCCTTGCAGTTATTTAGCGAAGATGAGCAAGAGAAGATTAGTGAACAATCAAATAAGAACTCATTTATCGTGGCTAAAGGCAAGGGCTATACCAGTTATGCTATTGCTACCTGTGCAGTTCGTTTAGTACAAGCTGTGTTTAGCGATGCTCGGTTATATTGCCCAGTTTCAGTTTATAATCCAGAATTTAAGACTTATATTGGCTATCCAGCAATCATTGGTCGCGATGGGATTGAAGAGGTAGTCGAACTCAAGCTTACTTCAAATGAACGTGAAAAGTTGCAAGGTGCTGCTGATAAGATTAAGGAACACTTGGAGCAATTGAGTAAGTAAAATTTAAGATAAATTAATTACTGTACAAAAGATCGAAATTTTGATTAATTTCGGTCTTTTGTATTTTTCTCAAAAAATTTTGGCCTTTTTTTGCGTAATAAATAATGGGAGGTAAATTTTGAAAATTAAACGCAAAAGAGGTGAAGTTTTTTTGAATCAAATGAAAAAATTGATCAAGAAGTTTGAGCAAAATCCTGGTGACTTTACATATGATGAAGCTATTAGATTAATGAGATATGCAGGTTTTAAGCTATTAAACAAAGGTCGTACAAGTGGCTCACGAGTGCAATTTGAGCGTGGTGATGTTAAAATTAATCTACATAAACCACATCCACAGAACACTCTTAAACAATATCAATTAAAAAAGTGAAGGGATGGATTAAGGAAGGCAGGTATAAGGCTATGAGTCTACTAACCTACAAGGGATATCAGGGTACTATTGAAACAGAAGACGACATCTTGTTTGGTGAAGTATTAGGGTTAGAAAATACTTTCATTTCTTATGAAGGAAAAACTTTAGCGGAATTAAAACAAGATTTTAAGGCGGGTATTGATGACTATCTTGAAAATTGTCAATTAGAACATGAAAAGCCCGAATGTCCGAATAAAGATAGAGCAAAAATTTAGTGGCAAGAGTTATTGTCAGCATCTTTAGCTTAAAAAAGTATTAAAAAAGTAATTGATATGTAATTTTGAAGGTAGTGAATATGAAAACAAATAAGTTTTCTTCTAAAGATTTTGTATTTGAAAAATCATCCAGAATTGTATAGTTTGGATGTCGACTAAAAATATGGATAAAAATGAAGCCCACAACCTTTATGCAAAGTTGTGAGCTTCTTTGTAACTATTTAGAACAGATCATTAGTGATCTTCATGGTTAGTGAAGTAACGGTAATCTTTACTCTTGTCGAATAAAACAGCACGAGCATTTTCACCATTAGAAATTGAGAAAACAACATCAGGATATTGGGTCTTAACTTCATCTTCAACTAAGCCTCTAAGCATAGCATTATTGGCTAAAACAGAACCAGTTAAGGCAATCTTCATTGGCTTAGGATCTTCGTAGCGACTCAAACCGATCAAGATATCACGAGCAAGAAGGTGAGCTTGTTCTTTAATAACCTTGGTTGCATCTTCATCGCCGGCGTCAGCAAGCTTAGCTACGTGAACGGCCATGCCAGCAACCTCTGGATTAGACATTCTGTAGAACTTAGCATTGCATTCATTCATGTGTTCTACATCGAATAACTTGGTAAACATTGGGATAAGTGAATTTTCTTCACGTTTGTCCCAACTAAGAAGTGCAGATTGCATAGCTGAACGAGCAATTGCATAACCTGAACCTTCGTCACCTAAGATATTACCATAACCGCCAACTGCGATTAAGTGACCATCTTGTAAACCATTATAAACGGATCCGGTACCGGCAATAACCAAAGCACCATCATCACCTTCAAGACCAGCATATAGAGCTAAGAGTGAGTCGGTAATTGCGCGTGTAGGCAAGTTATTGATTCTTGATGAAATAGTTGCAGCGACTTCTGGTGCGTTACCTACAACAGATAAACCCGCAATCCCAACTAAAACGCGCATGCAGTCGCCATCGACTTTATTCAGCAGTTCATTAATTGTATCTGAAATATTCTTGATACCGCCTTCGTAGTCAGCGTTAATTTGACCTGTACCGCCTTCTGCGCGACCGATTTCCTTGCCAGTTTCATCATATGCGATTGCAGTAGAATGTGTACCACCTGCATCAACACCAATTTGGTATTTAAGAGCCATAATTAAATCTTCCTTCTATATTAATTTATCCAAATGATAACGTATACATTTTATTACATTTTTATTGGCTAGGTCTAGTATTATTTCTGCTGTTAGCGCTAACAGTGCGTATTTTTTATCGAAAAATAGTAAATAATGATTGAAATAATAGTGATCAGTAATCCGATTAGAAAAATCCATGGGATATAAATTAAGGTAATTTGATGCTGTCCTTTAACTAATTTAAAGTTTAAAAATGTCTTCATGAATAAAGTTTTATTCTGATGCAGCAGTTTGCCTTTGTCAAAAATGAGCCAATTGGAGCTAGCAGGAATAGTGGAATTCATGGTCATTGCTTTTTTGGTTGCAAACCGGTTGGATTTGATTTTTAAACCAGCTTGCGAAAATATTGGTTGATTTCGTTTGAATGCGGTGATTTGCGTATTTAATTTAGTGGTATTTAATCGCCATAAGTTAGCTGAATTTAGATTTAAATCGTTCTTTTTTAGAGTGATAGCGATTTGAATACGTTGGCCTTGCATTTGGCTGCCTAGATTAATTAATCGTGGGTCGGGATCACGCACGGATAAATTAAGGTTAGAATCGTTAACATGAATTTCTGCGCTATTTTCATCAAGATCGCCTGGCAATTCGAGATAATAAGAATCATTAGTATGCGGTCTGAAATTAAAAATTACGCGACTAACTTGAGCATGCTTTTTTCTGGAGTATTGCATCCAGCCGCCTTCCCAACCAGTGACGCCAATTTTTTTAGGATCAGGCCAGATAACACGGGTAAAAAGCTGCGTTTTCTTACCAGTAGCCTGTTTAAAGAACAGGTTTTGGTTATTACTGATGCTGGCAGGATCAAACTTAATTTCTTTAGGAGCAGTTGGCGAAAGGAATAGTAGAGGCAAGGCATGATTATTTTTTACTATTAGTAATTGCTTGAATTTTTTCTGCATTGCATAGTCGCTAACATCAATTCGGTGATTAGGATTATCATATTTCATCTGCTTGTTTTTACGTAGCGGAATAATATCGTTGTTGGGTAAGAGATAATATTTAACCCCTAATAAATCATCAGTAATTGGCGTGCCACCAAAATTATTATAGGAATTACTGTTATTGACAAAACCTAAATTCATTAAAAGATTAAGAACGCGTTGGTCAGAAATGGAATTAAAACTACTGAGGCCGTTATAATCAGCCGTAAAGGGATCACCATCTGAGCGGTAAAAAGTTTTTTCTGTGCGGTAAAAGCCTTGATCATGCATTTTTAAGTATTGCGTAGCCTGGTTAGTATTAGCAGCGAAGTTTTGAAAATCGCTGTCTTTCTGATATGCCAAATTGCCTAAAGAAAGTACAACATTGATAATTAATTCTAGTTCTACAATTAAATAAAAGAATGGCGCGGCTAATTCAGTTTTTTGATAGATTAAGCCAATAAAAAGCAGACCTAATGCAAGAAAACTACAGGATGAAATTTGTGCTTCTTGAGTTAAAAATTCAAAACCTTGATTTAAGCATAAGTAAATAGCTAATCCCAATGCTAATATAGCTAAGATGCCAATTTGAATAAGCGAGATTTTTTCATGTTGTCGAAGAAAGTCAATCGCTAGGTTCAAACTGAGGAAGATCAAGACAAAACTAAAACGACCTGGATACCACACTGGAAATTGACCTAAGTGCCATAGTAAGACTAACGGTGTCCAAAACAATGAAGCAATTAAAAATGATAATAATAAGCCGTTAGCTAGTTTATTTTGCCAATTTATTTTTTTACTTAAGAAATATAGGATTGTAAACATAAGCAGGGGCAGGGCGATATAAATATTAGGCATCCCTTCCTGCATCTCATGAAAGTTGTAGGCACCATCAGCTAATTTGCTAAATTGTTCATATGGTGGGAACTGAAAGCCCCATGACCATTGAGCTGAGGACGCAGCTTTGCCCTGCAGCATTTCTACAAAAACAGGCAGCAACATAAAAGCATTGAAGAAGGAACCAAACATGCTACATTTGAGATAATTCCAAAAAAGTGGCAATCTGCTTTCTTTTTTAATGAAGAAGATCTTAGTTAAGAAATAAAGCAAGCCGAATAATAGTGCCATAAAAGCTGTGTAAAAATTGGTTAACCATAATAGAAAGGTGATTAGTGTTAAATGATTTTTTTGCTTAGCTAATACTTTATCTATGGCATCAATTAATAAAGGCAAAAGCAAAACTGCATCTAGCCACATTAAGTTATAGTAATTGCCAATTACATAACCAGATAAAGCGTAAGATGAACTAGCAGCTAAAACATAGAAATAATTAGCGATTTTTTGATGCCAATAGTAATAGCTAGTCAAGCCAGCCATTGCGATTTTTAATGCAATAATGATTAAAATTGCTTGGGGAACGAATTTTTGTGGGAATAAAAACAGCAATAAATTAAACGGACTAAAGAGATAATAAGCGTCAGTAGCTAGCATTGAGCCACCTAAGCCGTTAGAAAAGGTGTAGATTAGTTTAAGGGGATGCGTGAAGAGGTTGCTTCTAAAAAAAGCTAAAAAGTCAACGTATTGCTGACCTAAATCTACTGTTAAAATACCGTTGTGGGTATAGAAAAAGTAGCTCACAAAGATTAAACCCGGTAAAATAAAACTTATGAAATAAAAGAGAGTTTCTTTATTGAAAGATAATTTATGCATAGTAAAATAATGTTTCATTAAAATTTGTCAAAGCTCCATTCTCAATCGTAGAATTAACGTTCAGTTTTTGTTAAAATACAGACAGTTTTAGTAAGGGACGATATACGTGGATTATTTTAGAAAAAATAGTGGGACTGGCTCCAATAAGCAGTCCTCTACTCCAATAAGAATGCGAATCATTCTGGGCGTAATCCTGATCTTATTCGCGATGCTAATTGGTCAGCTGGCATATCTGCAGCTGGTCTATGGCTCTCGTTTTAAGGCGGAAGTGCAGAGAACTGATTCAACTGTTATCTCTAATCAGGTGCCCCGTGGGGTAATGTATGATGCTAAAGGGCGGATTCTAGTTGGTAATAAGGCAACCAATGCCATTACCTATACCAAGAGTGCGTCGATAACGACGACAGATGTTTATAAAATCTCCAATGCCTTAAGCAATTACATTAAGATTACCGATGAAAAGCCCACAAAGCAAATGATAGCTGATTATTATTTAGCTAATAGTGATAATAACACTAGAATTACGGCTAAATTACCTAGGTCAGCCAAGGTTGATCCTGATGGCAATAAAAAGACTAATGGTGAAGTCTATAAGGCAGCTTTAGCCTATGTGGAAAAGATGGATCCTAAGCTTACGCCTAAGGAAAAGACTGCAGCTTTGATCTTCAATAAGATTTCAGGGGCCTATACTTTATCAACGATTTATGTGAAAAACAAAAATCTGACTGATAAAGAAATTGCGCAGGTAGGTGAACACTTATCAGAATTGCCAGGAGTCGGCATTGGGACTGACTGGCAAAGATCGTATCCTAACGGTTCATCTATTCAAAGTATCATTGGTTCTGTTTCAACTGAAAAATCCGGTTTGCCAAGTGATAATCTACAGTATTACTTAAGAAATGGCTATTCCAGAAATGATCGAGTTGGTATATCATATCTTGAAGAAGAGTATGAATCGCTTTTGAAGGGTACTAAGTCGACTAGCCGTGTAACTACTAAGTCTAACGGCAATATTCAGCAAACTAAAACCGTTTATGACGGTCAAGCGGGTGCTAGCCTGATGCTAACGATTGACGCGCAATATCAAAAGAAGGTTCAAGCTGCGCTTAAACGAGTTTATAGTTCAGCTGAAGCAGCTGGGGCGGCTCGTTATTCTAATGGTGCTTATGCCGTTGCAATGAATCCTAAGACGGGAGCTTTGCTAGCTGTTGCTGGACTTAATCGCAATACTAACACAGGTAAAGTAACCGATAATGCCTTGGGCGTAATTAACCAATCATTTGTTATGGGGTCTGTTGTTAAGGGAGCAACGGTTTCTGGTGGTTTAATTAATCATGTGATCACGCCAACTAATAATACTTTGCCAGATACGCCAATTTACTTACCTGGCTCACCAGTTAAGAAATCTGTTTATCCAGTCGGTACATTCAGTGCCCTAGATGCAGAAACGGCTTTGGAAGTTTCAAGTAACATTTATATGATGCATTTAGCGATGAAATGGGTTGGCGCCAAATACGTGCCTAAGCAATACATTCATATGCCAGATGACTCGTTTAATGTGTTGCGAAGAAACTTTGCGATGTTTGGCTTAGGACAAAAAACCGATGTTGATTTGCCAGGAGAGGTTTCAGGAATTGAAGGTAAATCCTTTAACTCTAAAGGCAATATTTTGTCAGGTTCTGTCCTCGACTTGGCTTATGGTAACTATGATGCTTATACGCCAATTCAATTAGCGCAATATGTTTCTACGATTGCTAATGGTGGTAATCGGATGCAACCGTATATTGTGCAATCAGTTGGGCGCACCAGCAAGGATGGTAAGAAGGTCTACATTAGCTATAACAAAAAGCCTAATGTTCAGCAATCTATTCCTTGGACATCAGCTGAATTGAACGTGGTTCAACAAGGGTTCTGGCGCGTTGTTCATGGAACTAATGGTTGGGGTACGGCTCACCCATTAAAGAATGTTAAGCCTTCAATCTCTGGTAAAACTGGTACCGCACAGACATTCTATTATGATGCGGAACATCCTAACAGAAAACACAATATTGAATTGATTAACGCAACTTTCATTGGCTATGCTCCTTCTAAGAACCCTAAATTGGCTGTGGCAGTAGTCTTCCCAGGACTTGACCCAGATGGTGAAGGAACGTATACTTTACAGGTTGCAAAGGCCATGATTAAGGATTATTTTGCACTTCATTCCACAAAATAACAATTTTTACTGGTCAAATTGCTTGAAAAATGCTATTCTAGTACAGTCAGAATAAAAGTGTAGGTGGTGAAAAAAATGGCAGATAACATCATTTTGGAATGCACCGAATGTGGCGATAGAAGTTACTTATCTAAGAAGAACAAGCGTAAGCATCCGGAACGTTTATCTTTGAAGAAGTATTGCCCAGTTGAAAGACGAGTAACACTTCACCGTGAAACTAAGTAATAAACCAAAGTAGCAGGTTGTGTGCCTGCTATTTTTTGTTTTTAGGTAAAAATATGAAAAAATCAGAATTAAGACAACAACAGATAAAACGATTAAAAAAATATGTAAATTTCCAAGATAAAAAGCAAGAAGATAGTCAATTACTTGAAAAATTTTTGGGGTTAAAGATAGTAAAGGATAGCCAAACATTTGGCGTTACTGCATCTTTACCAATGGAAGTAGATACATCTGAATTGATTGCTCGTTTATGGGATCAAGGCAAGGAAGTTTATTTAGCTAAAGCTAGAACTGATCAAGAGCATACTTTAGATTTTTTACATTATACATATAAAAGCAAATTAGTGAGATCAAAATTTGGTGTAGAGGAAATCGCTGAAGATGATCATACAGAAATCAACAATGAACTTGATGTTGTTCTGGTTCCAGGCTTAGCCTTTGCATTAGATTCGCATGTTCGTTTAGGTTTTGGTGGCGGTTATTACGATCGTTTCTTAGCTAAATATCAGCGGCAGACTGTCTCTTTGGCAAATAAAGTGATGCAATTTCGACAGGCTAATTGGCCAGTTGAAAAGACAGATGTGCCAGTGCAAACAATTGTGACAACTGAAAAAATCTATTAGAATAATCACAATGATAAGTTTAAGGGGGATTATATGAATCACAAAATTAACCTCTCACAATCATTTGTGACTTTAGGAATTTTAATTATACTGCTCGCTGTTTTTTTGGTAGAAGTATTTTTAGGCGGCTCGGAAAATACTAACGTGCTAATGAAAATGGGCGCCATGAGCAATTTTGCCGTGGTTGTTGGTCAGCAGTGGTGGCGTTTATTTACTGCTCAATTTTTGCATATTGGTGTCATGCACCTGGTTTCTAATGCCGTGATTATTTACTACATGGGGCTTTATATGGAGCCGTTGATGGGTCATTGGCGTTTCTTAGCTACTTATTTGCTAGCCGGGATAGGTGGTAATTTACTTAGTTTGGCTTTTGGCTCAGATCGTGGCCTTAGTGCAGGGGCTTCAACCGCATTATTTGGTCTTTTTGGCGCAATGACCGCCATTGGTTTACGTAACATGCGCAACCCAATGATTAGCTATCTAGGACGGCAAGCCTTTGTATTAGCTTTGATTAATTTAGCACTAGATTTATTTGTACCAGGTATTGATATTTGGGGGCATCTTGGTGGTTTGATTAGTGGCTTTTTGCTCGCAATTATCATGGGTGATCATATAATGAAGACTTATAACCCTAAGTGGCGGGTTTTAGCTGGTGCGGTACTAATCGTGTATGTTGTTTGGACAGTTAGAACAGGGATGGTTATTAACTTCTGATGAAAACTTTATATGATGTACAGCAGCTGTTAGAAAAATATGGTATTTTGGTTCATGTAGGTAAACGGATCTGGGACATTGAGTTAATGGCCTTGGAGCTAGATAATATCAATCGTGCGGGGATAATAGATCCGCATGATTATATGGTGGCTAAGCTGATTTTACGTAAAGAGCACCGCGTTGAAGAATTAAAAGAAAAAGAACGCCAGAAAGACGCTAAAAAAGATAGCAAGTAAATTAGATTAGCGGTATCATTATATTTGTAAGTTTTTATGAAAGGGCAGATTAGAGTTTATGTCGAGTTTTTTAATTGTCTTAGATATTGTTTTATTAGTTATCTTACTAGGAATTGGTGGTATATGGGCTTGGAATAAGATTCAAGCTAAGTCTATCGGTGGCGAGATGACTAATAAAGAATTTAAAGAGGGCATGCGGAAGGCACAAATCATCGATCTGCGTGAGAAAGAACCATTTAAGCGGAAACATATTGATGGTGCCCGTAATCTGCCATATACAATGCTTAAGTATCAATATGGTGAGTTAAGAAGTGACTTGCCAGTTTATCTTTATTCGGATTCCAATACGATTACTTTAAGAGCTGCCCGTTTCTTGAAGAAGAAGGGCTTTGTTTCTATCCACTGGCTTAAGGGTGGATTCGAAGCATGGGATGGCAGAACTAAGAAGTCTAAATATTAATTAAAAAGACACATTTGGAGGAGATCCAATGTGCTTTTTTTGTATCAAAATTAACGAGAATGGATGTTTATGCAAAAAGTATTAGCAATCGTAGGACCGACTGCAATTGGCAAGACTGATTTAGCAATAAAAGTTGCTCAGCAATTGAATGGACAAATCGTGTCAGGAGATTCAATGCAAGTCTATCGTGAAGTGGCAGTCGGTACAGCCAAGGCGACTAAGGAAGAGCAAGAGCAGGTAAAGCATTATTTAGTTGATACCCGATCGATCTTTGATGAGTATTCAGTCAAAGACTTTGTTACTGAAGCAACAAAAGCAATTACTCAAATTACCGAGCAAAATAAACTGCCTATTTTAGCTGGCGGAACTGGTTTTTATGTTAATGCCTTGCTGAATCAGATGCAGCTAGGTGAAAAAAAGAATGAAGATCGTGGTACGTCTCAAAAATGGGAAGATTTTTTAAAGCAAAATGGCCCGCTAAAATTATGGCAAAAATTAAACACTAAGGATCCGGCGGCAGCTAAAAAGATTCCTGTACAGAATACACGTAGAGCGATGCGGGCATTAACAGTGATTGATCGCACGGGGAAGAAATTTTCACAGCAGCAAAAAAAGATTAAGCCGCGCTATGATTATTTGATTATTGGCCTCAATTCTGATCGTCAGGAAATATATCGACGCATCAATTTGCGTGTAGATAAGATGATAGAGAAGGGGATGCTTAACGAGGCGCGTTTTATTTATGATAATCGGACGAAAGAGCATCAAATTTTGCAAGCTATTGCTTATAAAGAATTTTTCCCTTATTTTGCGGGCGAAAAGACAGTGACTGAATGTGTTACTCAATTAAAAACGGCCTCTAGACGCTATGCCAAGCGGCAACTGACTTATTTTAGAAATCAATTGCCAATTACCTGGTTTGATCCCTTAAACGATCCAGAATGTGAAGCCAAGATTATTAGAAAAGCGAGTGAATGGCTAAATGAATAATTTACCAGAAAAATTACAAAAAATTGTTAAAGCAGTAGATCAGCAAATTGCGCCAAAATTGGCAGAAATTGAAGATCAAATCGTTTACAACCAAGCTAAGGTGCTAAAAGCCTTTCAAGACAATGATGTAGCTGAAGCTGATCTCAATGGTGCAACTGGTTATGGCGATGATGATATTGGTCGTGATAAATTAGATAAAGTGTATGCACAGGTATTTCAAACCGAAGATGCTTTGGTTCGTCCTCAATTTGTCTCAGGTACGCACACGCTCTTTACGGCATTAAATGGCAACTTGAAATATGGTGATACGTTAACTTACTTAACAGGAATGCCTTATGATACTTTACAAAAGGTGATTGGCTTAACTGACGATAAGCGCGGCACTTTAGCTGAAAGAGGGATTAAATTCTCTTATGTACCATTAAATGATCAAAATTTAATTGACTATGATGAAGCTGAAAAGATTTTAAAGCGTGATCAGCCCAAGATTGTTGCTATTCAGCGCTCACGCGGATATTCCACTAGAAAGACTTTTACTGTTGATCAAATCAAAGAAATGATTGCTTTTGTCAAAAAGGTAAGTCCAAATAGCATTGTCTTTATCGATAATTGCTATGGTGAATTTTCTGAAAAGCATGAGCCTACCGAATATGGTGCGGATTTAATGGCTGGTTCTTTAATTAAAAATGCCGGTGGTGGTCTAGCCAAGACCGGTGGTTATATTGTTGGTAAAAAGGAATTGGTTGAAAATGCTAAACTCGCACTAACTGTACCGGGATGCACTGATGAAGGAGCTACAATCGGCAACTTGCATGATTTTTATGAGGGCTTCTTCTTGTCGCCTAATGTAACAGGAATGGCTGAGAAGGGCATGATCTTTGCGGCTGCATTATTTGCCAAGATGGGGTTAAATGTGACGCCAGCTTGGGATGAGAAGCGTAGTGACATCATTGAAACAATTATTTTTAATGATCCTGATAAGATGATTAAGTTTGTGCAAGAAGTACAGAAAAACTCGCCAATTGATTCTTTCGTCACTCCTGAAGCAGTCCACATGGAAGGATATGAAGATAAAATTATTATGGCGGCTGGCAATTTCGTTTCAGGTTCAACGATTGAGTT
Organism: Lactobacillus kefiranofaciens; assembly: GCF_900103655.1. GTDB lineage: Bacteria > Bacillota > Bacilli > Lactobacillales > Lactobacillaceae > Lactobacillus > Lactobacillus kefiranofaciens. Next base: position 4,482 of record NZ_FMXC01000016.1, on the reverse strand, counting down.
TTCAGCCGATGGTCCGGTTAGACCGCCTTATGCTGTCTATATGCAAGGCGGTCTGACCTATGCCCATGATAAAGTGGCAATTGTCAACGCTGTGTGCGATACCTTTTTTAATAATGATTAACAAAAAGTAAAGTTTCGAAATTTTTAATGGACCAATTTGACTTTTTGAAATTGGTCTGCTATTGTATTAAATAGTTCTAGGAGATAAAAATTAATCATAGGACCAGACCAATTTTATATTTTTAGTTTTTATAGGTGAATAAGACTATGAGTAAACAATATACTGCAGAAGAAATTAAACAAGAAGTTGAAGACAACGACGTAAGATTTTTGCGTTTATGCTTCACTGATATTAATGGTACTGAAAAGGCTGTTGAAGTACCAACTAGTCAACTTGACAAGGTCTTGACTAACGATATTCGTTTTGATGGTTCTTCAATTGACGGCTTCGTTCGGCTTGAAGAAAGCGACATGGTTTTGTACCCTGACTTTTCAACTTGGTCAATTTTACCATGGGGCGACGAACACGGTGGCAGAATCGGTCGTTTGATCTGTTCAGTTCATACTACTGATGGTAAAGCTTTTGCAGGTGATCCAAGAAATAACTTGAAGCGAATTATTAAGCAAATGAATGATGCCGGTTTTGATGCATTTGACATTGGTTTTGAAATGGAATTCCACCTCTTCAAGTTAGGCGAAGATGGCAACTGGACTACAGAAGTTCCAGATCACGCTTCATACTTTGATATGACTTCAGATGATGAAGGTGCAAGATGTCGTCGTGATATCGTTGAGACTCTTGAAAGCATTGGCTTTGAAGTTGAAGCTGCTCACCATGAAGTAGGTGACGGTCAACAAGAAATTGACTTTAGATTCGATAATGCTTTAGCAACTGCCGATAGATGTCAAACCTTTAAGATGGTTGCTCGTCATATTGCAAGAAAGCACGGCTTATTCGCTACATTTATGGCTAAGCCGGTTGAAGGCCAAGCTGGTAACGGGATGCACAATAACATGTCACTCTTTAAGGGCAAGAAGAATGTCTTTTATGATGAAAATGGTGAATTCCACTTATCAGATACTGCACTTTACTTCTTAAATGGTATTTTGGAACATGCGCGTGCAATTACTGCAATTGGCAACCCAACTGTTAACTCATATAAGCGTTTAATTCCAGGTTACGAAGCCCCTTGCTACATTGCTTGGGCTGCTAAGAACCGTTCACCACTTGTTCGTATTCCAAGTGCTGTTGAAATCAATACTCGTCTTGAGATGCGTTCAGCTGATCCAACTGCTAACCCATACTTGCTTTTAGCTGCATGTTTGACTGCCGGTTTAAACGGAATCAAGGAACACAAGATGCCAATGAAGCCAGTTGAAGAAAACATCTTTGAAATGAGCGAAAAAGAAAGAGCTGAAAAGGGCATCAAGCCACTTCCAACTACTTTGCACAATGCTATTAAGGCATTTAAGGCTGACGACTTGATTAAGAGTGCATTGGGTGACCACTTAACTCGTAGCTTTATTGAATCCAAGGAATTGGAATGGTCTAAGTATTCACAATCCGTTTCAGATTGGGAACGTCAACGTTACATGAATTGGTAAAATTTAATTAAAATTAAATATATTTTTAGCTGAATTTGCTATATAATATTTAAAAATGATATCCCTAATGTAAGTTAGGGATATTTTTGTGTTCATAACGAAGCCTGGGGTAATGCAATGAGTAAAAGAATTTTAGCGCTAATTGGAATATTGATGGCATTAGGTTTAACTGCCTGCAATCAAAATACGGCTAATAATATGAATAATCAGCGTAAGGCTAATACTCAAAAGCAGGGCCTAACTACTAAGCTAAATGCTCCTGAGCAAGCTAGTGCTTTTATAATTTATGCAGCAATGAAATATAAGGGACATTGGCAGAAACTTTATCAACGAGCTCAAGCTACTAAGCTCAGTGTGAGCGTAAAAAATCATACTGGTTTTCGCGTTAAGAGCAAAGATTATATTTATGAGGCAAGTGATGATGGTAAGGAAGCCGATACTTTTTATACGGTAAAGGATGACCAGATTACTTGGTATACTGGCAAGAAAAAGCAGGGCAGTGCTGAATTAAGCAATGTTGTCAACTACTTAAATAGTCATGAACAAGCCAATCAAGTTAAACAATTAGCGGCTATTACCAAAATAGGAGCGGCAATTACGTCAGACAAATATGGTGTTAAGGGTGATAACGGCTTGAGCTTTATTCCTAAGAGCTTGCGTGGTACTTGGTATAATCGCCAGGGGAAAAAGCTAGTGGTAACTGATCATACGATCAATGGTGAAGAAATTCATATGATTGATAATGCTAGTTTTGCTCCAGTATCTTTTAAACAAACCGAAAAGTGGGCCCGTGCTCGGATGGAAAACATCAATGGAATTGATTGCTATCACGTTCAGAGCTTGAATCAGCAAGGCTTTGGTCTGCTCTATACCGTGCAAAAGAAAGACGGTGAACATGCAATAGCGACTTACAGCGTTGATACTGGCGATTTTACAGGATCTTATTGGAAGTCAATTAAGTCAGCTAAAATTAACAGAGATGCAGTATTTGCCAGTCTTAAGTAAAAATCGTAATTTTTCTATAAAATTGTTGTAAAAATTTGGTTAAACTGGCTTTTTATAATATGATTATTATAATGATTATTATAAAAAATAAGATAGGAAAATTAGAAAAGGGGAATCCTTTTGAAAAAGAAATTAACTGTATTGGTTGCTATTTCTGCAGCTTTAACTTTGGCAGGATGCAGTCAAAGCAGCCAAGGGAATACTCAATCACAATCAGCTAAGTCAAGTAAAATAGCTAAGAAGACTTCTACCAAGCCGACTGCAGAGTCAACTAGTTCTAAGAGCAGTAGCAATGATGATTTTGTTAAATTGTCAGCTGACAAGATGGACTATAAGACTACAGCTAGTGCAATTACTGTTTATGCTGCACAAAAGTATGGCGATACTTGGGAGATAGCCTTAAATGCAGCTGAAAAGGGCAATTTAGATGTAGCGTTTAGAACTAAGGATGCTACTGGAATCAGTGCTGATAACTCTGGCTATGTCTATGAAGTTAGTGGTACAGGTAAGAGTAGCAATGCCCGTTACATGTTAGGTGGCGGCGATGGTAGTGATAAACAGGTTACAATCTTCGTTAAGCAGCGTAATTTAGGTACTATCAGTTTAGGTGAGATTGTTAATTACTTAAATAGTAAGAAGGCTGGCACTACAGTTGATAGTTTAGCTAAGAATACGCAACTAAACGTTAAATTGCAGGGCGATGAGGCCGCAAGCAAGACGTCACCTGTTCAAAGCAATAAATCATCAGCTAGTGTGATTCCGGCGAACTTGCAAGGTACTTGGTACACTGCCGATACTGGCAATGGCAATATTGATACTTTAACAGTTTCAAGCAATAAGATTAATGATGAAGCTGGCTTTAGTATGGATGTTAAGAAGAAGAATACTGGTTCTTCAGATACCACTACTGGCTATATGAAGCAAACTGCTATCAATGGCATTAATTTCTATAGTTTTACTAATATGGGCCAACAACCTGGTCAAGGGAGTACTTACCTTGCACCACATACTGAGAACGGTCAGAGTGTGGTTGTATCTGCTAATTCTAATGGTCGTACAAATGCCGTCTATTGGAAGAGTGAAGCTTTAGCTAAACAAAATGCTAATAAGCAATTTAAAGATTTGAAATATTAAAAAGCATAAGAAATGATATGAACCCCAAATTTGGGACATATTATTGAACTGCTTTATTTAAAACCATATTTCGATATTCTATCGGAGTATGGTTTTTTAGTACTGTTTTAATTCTATCATGGTTGTAGTAATGAATGTATTCCTTGATTGCTTGTTCTAATTCATCCATGGTTTTGAATGTCTTTTCAAAGCCATAGAACATTTCTCGTTTAAGAATGCCAAAGAAGCCCTCCATTAAGCCATCATCCAATGAATTGCCCTTGCGTGACATAGACTGGGAAACACCATGATGTTCAAGCCATGCCTGAAAAGCTGCGTGCTGATATTGCCAGCCCTGATCAGTATGAAAAATTAAGCCATTAAGAGCTGGATGCTTTTGATAAGCTTGATCCAGCATGTCCATTACTTGTTTCAATACTGGATGACGGCTTAATGTATAAGCAACAATCTCTTGACTGCAGCCATCCATCACAGGTGATAGATAAAGCTTTTCTCCATTAAGGTGAAATTCAGTAATATCTGAGTACCAATGCCTATCTGGGATAATCGCCGCAAAATGACGTTTAATTAAATTGGGCTTGATTTTTCCAATAGTTCCTTTATAGCTTGAATATTTAAATCTGCGTCTAATCGAAATGGCATATAAATGCATTTTGACCATTAAGCGCTTAACACGCTTATGATTGACTATAATGCCTTCACGACGCAATTGAGCAGTAATTCTGCGATAACCATATC
>NZ_FMXC01000019.1 GCF_900103655.1 Lactobacillus kefiranofaciens | reverse complement strand
GGATATTAACGGAGCCTTGCAGATAATCAGAAAAGTATTCCCTAAATTTTCATTAGATGAAGGGATAGCGGATGCAGTGTTGCATCCAGTCAAATGGTCGCCTCTCATTTGAGCGTCCACTTGACAAACGAAAATAGCTTGGCGGCTGGCTTTAGCTGGGTTGACGCTGTTGTAAAGTTGTCCTTATAGCTTCGGTTATCATCATAGATAAACGGAGTGTTTTAAAAAGGTTGACGGCAGATATTGGCTAAAAAAAGTTGCATTCTTAGGAAAATAGGGTCATTTGAAGCAAAATGACTGTATTGACCTAATATTTTCTAACATTCCTCATTTCTTAGTTTTGACTACTGAAGCAGCCCCTCTATTATTTATTACGCAAAAAAGACCTATTTTTTTCTTTAGATTTAAACTCTTCCAAATTTTTCTTTCAAAATCAGTTCTCTATTTTCAGAATTACAAAAATATGCATTTTCACATAAAAATGCAGTAATAGGAATATTACTTTTTGCCTACAAATACGCTAGAAAGCTTGTTTAACGCGGAATTCGCATATACAATAGAAAGTGTTATATTTAGGAGGAAAATTCATGAAGAAGAGACTTTTGACTAGCATTGCTTGTGCAGCAGTGTTGACTTCCACTGTGCTGCCAGCTGCTAATTATGTTGTTCAGCCTCAAAGCCAAAAGGTTTCTGCGGCGACTTTGGATCAGAATGCTTTCTTGAAAAAAGCCGCTAAACAAGCTGAAAAAGCTGCTAAGAAATATGGTACATATCCATCAGTAATGATTGCTCAAGCCATTGTTGAATCTGGCTGGGGTCAATCAGGCTTAGCCGTTAATACCAACAATCTTTTTGGTGTGAAGGCTGATGCCAGCTGGGTTGAACCAACTTACTCTGCCAGAACTCGCGAAGAGAAGAATGGCAAGAGCTATTACATTAACGCCAAGTTTAGAAAATATAATTCTTTTGAAGAATCATTCGAAGATAATGGTAAGAAGTTGCGTGAAGGCGTATCCTGGCAACCATTACGCTACAAGGGTGCTTGGATTGAAAATGCCAACACTTACGCTGAAGCAACTAAGTCTCTTACTGGAACTTATGCGACAGCCAGCAACTATGATGTTGCCCTTAATTCCAGAATTACCAGCCACAATCTGAACAAGTACGATCCAGTGATTTCTAGAACCGCTAAGAACTACACAGTAAGCAAGTCTGGTTCTACTTACAACTGGCCAACTGATCACTCAATTGCCAAGGCAATTGGCTCTGTAAAGGCTGGCGAGAAGGTCATTGTTACTAAGACCATCACTTACCGCAACGGTTCAACCAGAATGTACATTAACGGCAAGGGTTGGATCAACGGTACTTCTTTAGGTCACAGCACTAAGACTACCGAACCAATCACTCAGGCACCTAAGGGCGCAGCCAAGGTAGAGAAGAACTTAATGCACAATGCTTATGTTTATAACGAAAAGGGCAAGCGTGTTAAGGGCAAGATGTACAAGGTCAGCGATGACGAAGGCAGCAAGTTGATTGCTACCTACGGCACCAAGACCATTAACAAGAAGATCTACTACCGTGTGGGTGAGAATGAATACATCGCTGCCGGCAATATTGACGGTACCTTGAGATTCTTGAAGCACAATGCTTATGTCTATAACCAATTTGGCAATCGTGACAACAACTTGAAGCACAAGAAGAACCAGCAACTCGCAACTTACGGCAGTGCTGTGAAGATTAACGGCAAGAAGTACTACAGAATCGGTATTCGTCAATACGTCAAGAAGTCGAACTTCATGTAACATAAGGAGGGCCTTACGTGAACATAAAAAAACCTCTATTACCTTAATTACAATAATTAGTCTATTAGGAGTGGCGTTTAATTTTAAAATTGATCACGTTCAGGCCGCTTCAATTAATTCCATCGCTAAGAAGTACAAGTATAGTGGGGTAACCTATCTATACAAGATGCTTAAGCTAGAAGGGATTAAGTATAATAAATTCCCTGGAGTTGAATATCAAAGTGGCAAGCCTGAGGGCATCGTCGTGCATGAGACCGATGACCCAGGTGCTACCGCCCATGATGAGGCAATTTATTTCAACCGGGAATGGATGAACATCAATGCTTACGTGCATGCCTTTGTTGATAGCAAGCAAGTTATCCAGATGCGGTCACCTGACAGGGGTACTTGGGGAGCTGGTCCTCAAGCTAACGATCGTTTCATTCAGATTGAGCTGTGTGAAGAAGATAGTCGGGATGCTTTTGCTAAGTCGATCAACAATGACGCAATCTATATTGCCAAATTGCTCCATCGTTATGATCTGAAGCCTGACAATGCCTGCGAAGATGGCGAAGGGACAATCTGGTCGCACCATGCGGTTAGCACCTTCTTAGGTGGCACTGACCACGTTGACCCTGATGGCTATTTTGCCAAGTGGGGCTACAGCATGGATCAGTTCTATTCCTTGATTAAGTATTACTATGACTTGCAAGACAAGAATAGTGACAAGAAGACCAAGGATCCGAACAAGACTAAGGAAGAATTGCCGGTAGTTCAAGGTGCGGTTACTCTCGGCCATGACGCTTATGTCTATAACAGCAAGGGCAAACGGACTAAGACGCTCAAGAAGGCTGGCAGTCCGGTAGTGGTTCGCGGCTACAAGTTGATCAACAAGAAGAAGTACTACGAGATTGGCAAGAACCAGTACGTTGTAGCTTCTAACATTGACGCAACCGCTAGAGTCGTGAACAAAGATACCTACTTACGCACGCGCTTAGGCCGCATCGAAAAAGAGAATCTTGTTAAGAAGGGCAGGCGAGTATTAACTTACGGCAGTCAAATCAAGATTAAAGGTCAAAAGTACTATGCATTGAATGCTACACAATATGTGTTGGCCAGTGACATTGATTAATCAGAATGCGTCTTATTCTAAATAATAGGAATAGGACGTATTTTTTTGTATAATTGCACTGATGAAAGGGGAGTATAATGGCACAATTATCGCTATTTTTAGTCGTCTTATTAGCATTGGTGATACCAATCTTGATGGCGCGTTTTCAAATTAGTAATGTTCCAACCGCTGTGGCCGAGATCATTGTCGGCATTATCATGGGGTCCAGCGGTTTTAATCTGGTTTCTGCAACCCATGATTTAACTTTTTTGTCGAATCTGGGTGTGATCTTGCTGATGTTTCTGTCAGGGATGGAGATCAATTTTGATTTATTAACTAGGAAGAATAATCCTAAGGGAAAGTCGCAGTCGGGGAAGACGGTCGATCCGTTAAAGACTGCGGTAACGGCATTTATTAGCATTGTGGTAACAGCCGTGGTACTGGCTTTCGTCTTGAAGCTAGTTGGCCTCTTCAGCGAGGTAATGCTAGCTGCGATTATCTTAATGACCGTGGCCCTTGGAGTAGTTATCGCGACCTTAAAGGAAAAGGATATTCTAGGGCGGCCGATTGGGCAAACAATTTTGCTTACCGCCGTCATGGGCGAAGTTATTCCGTTGATGTTATTAACAATTTATGCCTCAATTAATGGAGGCAACGAGGAACAACTGTGGCTGATTATCTTGCTATTCATCGCTGCTATTTTTTTATTGCGGCGCTTCAAGCAGCCATATTTGTGGTTTGCCAAGGTGACGAAAGCCACGACGCAGCTGGATATTCGATTAGCCTTTTTCCTTATTTTTGCTTTAGTGACAGTCGCTGAAAGTGTGGGTGCCGAAAATATCTTGGGTGCCTTTTTAGCCGGTATGGTGATGAAACTGTTAGAGCCCAGTGAATCAACCAAGGACAAGTTGACCTCGATTGGCTACGGCTTCTTTATTCCAATTTTCTTCATTATGACTGGCGTTGGCTTGAACTTGCGGTCATTATTTGCTCATCCAGCATCCTTAATGCTCTTACCGGTCTTGGTAATCTTTTTGTTCTTAGCAAAAGTGCCAGTAGTCTTGGTGTATATGAAATATTTCTGCAAGAGAAATGCCTTTGCTGGTGGATTTTTGACTGCAACAACGATTACGATTGTTTTGCCAACTTTGCAAGTAGCCCGCAAACTGCACGCGATTACTTCTACACAGTCAGATGCTTTTATTCTGGCAGCGGTTATTGTTTGCATCCTTAGTCCGATTGTCTTTAACAAGAATTTTGTCTTGACTAAGGAAGACAAGATCAAGAAGCGGGTTGTAATTATTGGTGCAAATGTCTTCACGGTACCCGTAGCGCATGATTTGCATGCTAATTGGTACTCAGTCAAGATGTTTACTGATAAGAAGGACCAATATGAGACTTATGATAGCCGCGTGAAGAATTTAACCTTTTTGCCAGATCTGAAGCAAGCAACCTTGGAAAAGGCTGGTGCCTTTGATTGTGATATCTTGGTAGCCTCTAACCATGCCGATGAAGACAATATCAAGATTGCTAAGATTGCTAAGTATGAAGGCGTAAATCGCGTGATTGCGCGGTTAAGCGAAGTGACGAGCGATACTTTAGCTGAACTTAAGGCAAAAGGTATTGAGATCTTCAACTTTACCAATGTTCATGCTGCCTTGATGCGGGCGATGATTGAGTCGCCAACGGTTTACCGAATCATGACGGATACCAAAAATGTGCTGTATTCTGTTCAGGTGAAGAACACGTCTTATACGGGACGGCAGTTAATGGATCTGGAATTCATTGATCAGATTACGGTTAGTCGTATTCGTCGTGGGGATGAATGGTTGACGCCGCATGGTAATACAGTGATTGAACCAAACGACATTTTAGTCTTCTCAGGTGAATTCAAGGCCGCTGATCGTGTGCGCGACTTGTTAAGTTGTGGATAGAAAATAAAAACACCCAGGAATTATTTCCCGGGTGTTAATTTTTATTCCATTGAATTCCGTGCTGCTACTAAAATTTGCATAGTTTCTAGCGTATTAACGAAGGCCGCGTCAGCTTTACGCGTGTCATGTTGATCAATCATTTGGCTAAAAGCGTTGAATTCACTAGCCATTCGGTGCGGATATTTGTTTAAGTTGTAACGCTTAGGTTGCTGGTTACGCATTTCGATCGTGAGGTTATCCAGCGTTCCGGTTGAGCCATCGAAGTAGATGCTGCCTTTTTCTCCTTCGATAAAGGAGCGTGGCGTTACGTAGCTATCTTTGCTGGCGGTGAGGGATGCCTGCTTGTCGTTATAAGAAAGATGCAAGGTACCAGAAGTATCAACGCCTTTTTGCATATTGGCATAATACTTCGCTTCATCGGGCAAGCCAAATAGTGCTGCTGCCAGGTGAATGTTATAGATATTCAGATCCATCAAGGCACCACCGTCTTTTTTAGGATCAAAGACTGGGGCAATTTCACCTTTTAAAAAGGCGTCATAACGGCTAGAATATTGCGTGTAATTCAAGTTTACGATGTGAATCGGCGCGATCTTAGGCAACTCTTCTTGAATACGTTTGAAATTCTCTAAATAGAGATTGGTAATTGCTTCAACGATGATTAAATCATGCTCGTCAGCAATTTGTTTTAATTTCTTGGCTTGATCTACGCTTAAGACAAAAGGCTTTTCACAGATAACATTTTTGCCATGCTCTAATGCGGCTTTGGCTACTTCATAATGCAAGAAGTTTGGCACTGCCACATAGACTGTGTCAACAGCAGGATCTGCCATCATCTTTTCATTATCTGTATAAACTTTTTGAATATTATATTTTTTAGCTAATTCCTGGGCAATATGTTCACTACGCTTGGTAGTTGAGATTGCTGCTAATTCTAAGTTGTTAATTTGATCAGCGGTAGTTAAAAAATCGTGAACGATCATGCCACTGCCGACAATTCCTAATTTCATTATTTTAAAACCTTATTTCTTTTTGTTAGTAATTGGTAAATCCTTGGCATTCGTAGCATCTGATGGAACTTTTAAGAAGTCGTGGCTGCCGAAGTTGCCGTAGCTTTGTCCAACCTTAACGTGCATTAATTTACCTAATTTCATGTTGATGAAGACGGTGAAGGTAGATAATTTATCATTCTTAACGACTGCCTTAACCGACATGTCTTGATATTTGCCTAGCTTTTGAATTTGCTTGAAGACTTTGGCCTGAGCCGTGCTTTGTGGAGTAGTGTTAAAGATTGGCGCAGCGGCTTTCTTCATCAGCTTCTTATCTGTCAATTTAGCGGTAAGAGTGTAAGTTCCCTTATTGCGCTTCAGCTTGTAGGCGTCGACCAGTTTCTCACTTGGGTTGGTAATTAAGTGATTGTTCATGATGGCGTCTGTTAAGTCAGCGTAATTATGCCCAGTTAATTTTTCTAGGTCGGCCTTGTACCAAGTGTCTTGGCCATTGATATAGACGTTGTTTAAATTAACCCATTCTTCACTAGAGCGAGTTTTGCCCTTGCTAGTAGTTTGATTAGTGATGTGATAAACGGTTGAGTCACCACCAAAGTTCGTGTTGGCTAAGGCCACTTGCTTTGACGTATCAGTGCCTAAAGTAACAGACTGAATTACTTGTCCGCTCTTGAAGTTCTGTTTAACTTTTTTAACAACCTGGGTCTTAGTTAAAGCCGGCTTAGCTTTTTTCTGTTGCTTGCTGCAGCCACCTAATAAGAATAAAGCGGCTAAAGAAATACCAATAAGTGTTTTTTTGAATTTCATAATTTTTCTCCTATATTTTGCTATGTCCATTATAACGAAAAGTCCGATCCCATTGACAGAATCGGGCTTATTTTGGTTAATTATTTTTTGTCTAGCTTGCCTAAATCAACAGCAGATTTCTTAATATTATTAGGAACAGATAGCTGTTTAATCTGATTGATTTGGTCGGCATTCATGGTGAAGGTCTTAATCTTGCCATCGTCTTTATAGGTGGAAGCAACTTTCACATTGTTAACGCTGTAATTGTGATCGACATCGATCTTGATATTATGCTTAATTGGCTTGACGTCATCTAAGTCAATACCAATTAGAGAAGTAATGGCAGAGTCTGAAATAATGGCATTCCAGATTTTCTTGCTGTTGCCTTGGTAGATTAAAACATAATTGGTGCCGGCCCGCTTAACCTTAAAGATTTTAGCAATGTCGGTAAAGGGCACGAGCATATTGTTTAAGTTGTCTGTAATTACAGAATAAGAGCTGTTCTTACTGAGCTTGGTCTTGAACCAGCGATTGGTGCTAGTTCCCTTCATTTGAATATAATTATTCTTGCCTTCAATCCACATCTTGTAGTGATTTCCCGTCGTTGAGACGTTAGTGTAGACCACCGTGGGATTTTTAACATATTGTGCCTCGGCTTTTTGCATTATCTTACCGCTGCTTTTTTCCGCCCAATTGGCATGCATGGACTTGAATTTGGTCTTTTGCGCGTTGGTTAGGATAGTTTTAGCAGAAGGCAACGTATTTTGCTTCTTTTGACTTGAATGAGCACACCCTGCCAAAAATAGAGCCAAGAAACCGACTAACGCAACTAAAAATTTTTTATTTTTCATTTTTACCACTTCTTGTATTAGATATTTCTGTTCTAAATTAGCACAAAAAAGCAAATAATGGAAAGATAGTTCAAATTTTGCTGTTTTTTTGCTCATATCTCTATGAAAAAAACGGTGAAATGTGTAAAATATGGATGAAACATTGAATATTAAAAGGAGATATTTCATGTCAAAATTAGTTTTAATTCGTCACGGACAAAGTGAATGGAACCTTTCAAACCAATTTACTGGTTGGGTTGACGTTAACCTTTCAGAAAAAGGTGTTGAAGAAGCTAAGAAGGCTGGTCGTTTAATCAAGGAACACGGTCTTGAATTTGATCAAGCTTACACTTCATTATTAACTCGTGCTATCAAGACTTTGCACTACGCATTGGAAGAAAGTGGCCAACTTTGGATTCCAGAAATGAAGACCTGGAGACTTAACGAACGTCACTACGGTGCTTTACAAGGTTTGAACAAGAAGAAGACTGCTGAAAAGTACGGTGATGAACAAGTTCACATTTGGCGTCGTTCATACGATATTTTGCCACCAGCTATTGATGATGACAACGAATTCAGTCAAGCACATGACCGTCGTTACGCAAACTTGGACCCACACATCGTGCCTAAGTGCGAAAACTTGCATGTATGTCTTGACCGTGTAATGCCATTCTGGGAAGATCACATTGCTCCAGACTTACTTGACGGCAAGAACGTAATTATCGCAGCTCACGGTAACTCACTTCGTGCTTTGACCAAGTACATCGAAAACATTTCTGACGACGACATCATGAACCTTGAAATGAAGACCGGTGAACCAGTTGTTTACACCTTCGACGAGAACTTAGATGTTGTTAAGAAGGAAAAGTTAGACGACTAATTAAATATAGTAGTTATTCACACTAAAAGAACTTCGATTAATTTCGAAGTTTTTTTGTACAGAAAAAAGACGTCCATTCAGGACGTCCTAATCTGTCAACTTGCTCCAAAAACTATAATTCTAAATTTTTATTTTCATAATTTTGGAACAAGTCTATTATATTATAAATAAAGAAATTCTGCCATTTTTTTCTAAGAAAGAAGCTAGAAAAATGAAAATTTTAGTTACTGGATTCGATCCATTTGGCGGTGAAAAGGTTAATCCTGCGATTGAGGCAGTGAAGAAATTACCGGATGCAATCGATGGAAATGAAATTATTAAGCTAGAAGTTCCTACTATTTTTTACCAAAGCGCGCAAGTGGTTAAAGCCAAAATCGAGCAGGAAAAGCCAGATATGGTAATCAATGTGGGTCAAGCCGGTGGCCGGAGCGCGATTACGCCAGAAAGAATCGCCATTAACTTTCAAGCTGGCTCTACGCCTGATAATTCGGGCAAGGGACCAAAAGAAGGCAAAATTGAAACAGACGGTGCAGACGGCTATTTTACTCAATTGCCGATTAAACAGATGGTAACCGCGATTCGTCAAGTAGGCATTCCAGCCATGGTATCTAATTCCGCGGGCACTTATGTCTGCAATCACTTATTCTATGAAGTGCAATACATGCGCGTGCACGAGTTCCCTGATTTGAAAGCAGGTTTCATTCACATCCCGTTTTTGCCTAATCAAGTTAAGAATGGTCGCCGGCCTTCAATGAGTTTGAACGATATGGTTACCGGCTTGACTGCAGCTATTAAGGAAGCAATTCATGACTAAAAATTGACAGTTACCCCTTGTAAGTGCTATTTTTGTCGTAAGAGTAAAGTTGGGAGAAAAATATGCAAACAATTGATAATTCTCTCTTGCAAGTCTCTATTGACGAGAATGGGGCCCGGATGGCTCATCTTGTGTCTGAAAGCGATAATTATGATTATCTCAATGATCAAGAGGCAAAAGAGGGTATGGCAATTGCTTTTCCAGTGATTGATGGCGACAACAACTGGGCCAGCAAGCTGCCTTGGACAGTCGTTGATAAGGGCGATACGCGAGTGAGTTTGACTTTAATTGATACGCCGGAGAGCTATCAGAGTTTTCCCTATCATTTTGAAGTAATGACGACCTATTCCTTGGAGGGGAATCAGGTGAAGGTATCCTTTTATCTCAAGAATTCTTCACATAAGGAGTTGCCATTTTCCTTAGGCTTTGTTTTTCCAATTGCTTGGTCAAGCCAAAGCAGCGTGAATAAAATTAGCTTAATTGGTGAAGAGCATGCAATTGATGTGGCTTCGACTGATTTTAAGCTGAATGCAGAGGATGGCAAGGTTACTGCTTTTACGAATAAGGTTGAATTAGAGGCTGAAAAAATCCGCGAATTTGTTTTAACCTTGACTTTAAAGTAAAAATTAGTAACGATTTTAATAAGATATTGAAAGCAGGTCAGCGATGATTTGCTTTTTTTGTTATAATACACTCAATGTGAATTTACATAGGAATAATTTATGAGAAGTAGAAGAGAAGAAAGAGAAGCACATCCGAGTGCAACTCGAGTGCAAAACCATCAATATAAAAATCATCATGTATGGGCATGGGTGACAGGCGTTATTGCTTTAATTGCGGTAATTGCAGTGGCTGGCTACTTCGCCTCAATTTATTTCAAGACGAAAAAGGCCGTTGATCAGACCTATGATCCCCATAACGCAGTCAAGACGACCGGTGAATTCAATGGCAAAAAGCGTTTTGCCGTTTTACTAATGGGGACAGACACGGGAGCCTTGAAGAGAACGGAGAAGCGCGGACGAACGGATACCATGATTCTGGCTGTCGTTAATCCGGCCAAGAAGCATTATACCTTGGTCTCGATTCTGCGAGATACGATGGCGCAGATGATTGGTGAGACGCCGACTAGAATTGAGAAGATCAATGCCGCTTATGAACTAGGCGGAGCTAAGATGTCAATGGCTTCGGTTTCTGAGTTAATCAATGTGCCGATCAAGTATTACGCTGTCGTTAATATGGGCGGAATCATGAAGATGATTCGCTATGTTGGCGGAATTAATATTCGACCAACTCTGAGTTTTGAATATGGCGGCTATGTCTTTAAAAAAGGTAAACTGATGCATATGGGAGGAGCCGCAGCGTTGGCTTACTCTAGAATGCGTTATGACGATCCTAGGGGCGATTATGGCCGTCAAGAGCGTCAACGTCAGGTAATTATTACTTTGATTAAAAAAGCCGTCTCAGTCAGTTCTTTATCGAATCTAGACTCGATCTTAACCTCTGTTTCCAGCAACGTGCGGACTAATTTGCCGTTTAGTGCTTTACAACAGATTGCCATGAATTATCGTGGCTGCGCCGATCATTCCTCAAGTGATTACCTGCACGGCTATAATGCGATGATCAAGGATGCGGCTTACCAAGTGCAGCCAACTAGCGAATTGCAGCGTATTTCTAATTTAGTGCGGACAGAATTAGACTTGCCTGAGGCCAAGGTTGATAATAATGAAACTTATCAAAATAAGCGAAATGAAGCTAATGGCTTTAGTTTTAAGAGCAGCAAGACGCAAAAATATCATATTTATGACTATACCGAGGCAGGCGATAATTAATGGATCAGTTGTATTCCACAATCATTGGCTATGTCTTTAGGAACTTTTTGACTGCTATGGTCGTGGGGAAGATTTTCTTAAAGATCAACCCCACTGAATATGGCTCCCATAATCCAGGGACGGCTAATATGGGTGCCGTCTTTGGCAAAAAATGGGGAATCATGACCTGTATAGGCGATTTACTGAAGAGTTTGATTGCCTTGTTTATTTTGTCTTCCCGGCGCATATTAATATTGCCTTTGCTGGCTTAGGCTTAATTTTAGGCCATTGCTTCCCCATTTGGGATCACTTTAAGGGAGGCAAAGGCGTAGCGGTAGAAGCCCAAGTCGCGGTCTTTTATGATTGGCGCGGGGGTTTTACTACTTTACTGATTGCTTTAGTCTTGACTGCAATCATGCAAAATTTGACGATTCCGCCTTTAGTGTTTATGCTGTTATTCAGTGTTGATGAATTTTTGCATAGCCAAGAGGCAGGGATTGTCTTTATGGTGATTACTTTAATCATGATCTTTAAGTTCTGGCACGATATCGTTGATTTTTTTACTGGACGCGGTAAGAAGGTCGATATTCTGCTTTCAATTAAGAGAAAGTTAGGGATCAAGAATTGAGTAATAGCAAAAAAAATTTTAGTAAGGACATAGAACTAGAAAATGAGTGAGACTAACAAGAAAAAGACACTGAATGTTCTCCAGATTATTTGTTTAATCGTGGCGGCATTCTTCATACTAGTGCAAATGTTCTCATGGGGTAAAACCTTTGGCAGATTGCCACTGAGTACCTTGATGAGATATATTCCGGGATTATTGGGTCGCAGCACAATGGTGCTAGTACCAATGGTCTTTGGGGCTGTCTACAGTAAAAAGAAGGTTCATCCAACTGAAGCCTTCAGATTCTGGATGATGGCAGTAGTGACACTAGTAGTTTTGTATTTGGTTAACTTCTTTAAGCGACCAGGCAGCTTCAATATGTGGAAGCTCTGGGGTATATTTTTCCCAGTTTTAACCAGTACATCCGTATTACTAGCCGGCTTGATTTTTAGTATGCTGGCTCAACCATATATATATGAATTGCAGCACCGCATCACTACTAAGCAAAACCTAATGCTGCTAAGTGTATTAACTGTAGTGGGCTTTGCTACCAGTGCGGGTACGATGATCTTCAATTACTCTATTTATGGTGTTTATTTGATTCTTTACTTTGCTTGGGGGATGTTTTTAGCTAACGTCAAGATTCCTAGGAAGGTATTTAACTGGTCAATTTTCGCTGGAATCGTGTCATTCTTTGTAATGTTCATCGGTGTGCCCGGCTTCAACGGCGTATATTGGTACCAGCGTTTATCTGGCCATAGTGGCGTTTACTCCTGGGCCCCTAAGTTCTTGAGTAATATTACATCACCATTTCTATTTTTAATGGTGTTAGCTGCTTTCTTGATCTTTAGAAAGGTCATTGTTAGCTATAGCGCTAAAGAAATGCGCTTCTTTATCCCGATCATTATCTTTATGGATGCACCAATTATTGGTGGTTTCGTTAAGTCATTCCGCTTCACTGGTAGTGCTGGTTTTAATAAATTCTTGATGATCATTATTATGATGATTGTCGCTTTTGGCTTGTACTATTTGTATCAGCGCTATTTGTTCAGAATTAAGCCAGTTAAGCGTGCGGTTGATTTCTTCAACAAGCACAACAATTTGGCCGAGATTGTAGTTGATCTATGGGACAACTTCACTAAGTGGGCAGTTGAGAATAGAGTAAGACTGCTTACCTGGGGTTGGTTCTATGTACTGAGTTTTGCATCATTCTTGATTGAATCAGATAACTTGCGAATTCAGATAACGACTGCGACAGACATTAACGCCGTAATCTTCCTGTTGGGAACTAGATTCTTTGCAATTATCTTAACGGCGATCTTCTTAGACGCCATGTTTGCGATCTTCTACTTTATTACGACGCGTTATTGGATCTCAACTATTCTGGTCAGCGTAATTACGATTGGTTGGGCTATTGCCAACAAGATCAAATTAAACCTTCGTGGTGAACCAATTTACCCAACTGAAATCGATGAAATCGTTAACTGGAAGACTTTGTTGCCGATGGTCGGTCAAAAGACCGTCATTATGATCGCTGTTGCTTTGGTCATTGTGATTGCCTTGACTGTCTTCTTAGAAGTGAAGTTTCCAATTAAGAAGAAGGGTTCATGGAAGCGACGCGGTATCTGGGCATTGCTCAGTTTGCTATTATTCATGACGCCAATGCGCTTTAACCATGATGGTGGAATAATCTATCACATTAACCGTGGTTTTGATAATAAGCAATCATTCAGAAACCCTGAACGTGATATTCAAATTAATGGTCCATTGTTGAACTTCCTGAACTACTTCGACTTGCAGATTATGAACAAACCAGCTAACTACTCACAATCTACAATCAAGCATTTGGATGACAAGTACAGTAAGTTAGCAGACCAAATTAACAAGACTAGAAAGAACACCTTAAAGGATCAAACGATTGTCTACAACTTGAGTGAAAGTTTTGTTGATCCATATACTTTCCCAACAATTAAGATTGATCCAAAGGTACCAAATCCAGTTAAGTTTATTCAATCAATGAAGAATAGATCTACTTACGGTAGCATGCTTAGTGCAGGTTACGGTGGTGGTACTGCCAACATGGAATGGGAGACTTTGACTGGCTTCAACATGGGGATGTTCACGTCAACCTTGACGCCATATGTTCAGATCGTACCTAACTACGACTTCTACCCAACCATCGGGATGGACTTTAGCTACAAGTCAGCCGTTCACCCATTCATTGGTACTTACTACTCAAGAGTAGAGGATTACAAGAGATTTAAGTTTAACAAGTTCGTTTATGATGGTTCTAAGTACAAGATTATTGACCAAAAGAAGCTGGGCAAGAGTACTTACAACTCTGACTACACTACTTATACTAATGGTTTGAAACAAATCAACAGCATGAAGGGTGGTCAATTCATTAACTTGATCTCTATTCAAAACCACATGCCTTACAACAACTGGTATCCAAATAATGAATACATGGGCAAGGTGTCTGGTCAACTCTTCAATACTGCTGCTGTTCGTGAACAGATGGCAACTTACATCAAGGGTACGCAATACACCGATAAGGCAGTTAAGCAATTCATCGGCAAGATCGACAAGATTAAGAAGCCAATTACGGTTGTCTTCTATGGTGACCACTACCCAAGTATCTTGTCACAGAACTACACTGCCAAGTATCCTGTTCAAATGCACTCAACGCGCTACTTCATTTACTCCAATAAGTACGCTAGAGACCATGGTGCTAAGAGCAAGTTGACGCACAATACTAACTACGTCAACACCAGTGATTTCACTGCCATGATGCTAGAGCAGACTAATTCTAAGGTCACTCCTTACCAAGCATTGTTGACTGAAGTACATCAGAAGTTGCCGGCAATTACCATTAACTTCAATGGTGACAAAGGCTTCCAATTAGTTGACCAAAAGGGTCATTTCGTAGATCCAAAGAAATTGACTTCAGAACAGCAAGCACTTTTGAACGATTACGAAATGGTTCAATACGATATGACGGCAGGTCAAGCTTATGGCTTGAAGGCTAAAGGCTTCTACAGCAATAATTAAAATTATAGTTGACTAAATCAATTTTTCTCGTTAATATCGTAATTAACAAATAAGTAGCAAATCGGCTCAGCGTTCAGAGAACTAGCGGTAGGTGTGAGCTAGGCAGGCCGATCTTGACGAAATACGATTAGGATAGTTCCTTTATCAACTGTAATAAGATGCCAATTTGGCATGAACGTGGGTGGTACCACGGCTAAAAGATGATAATTAGTCGTCCCTTGATCGATAGGATCAAGGGACGTTTTTTATTGGAGGAAATTATGGCAAAATTTGATATTTTAGAAGACTTAAAATGGCGCGGTGCCATTAATCAAGAAACCGATGAAGAAGGTTTGCGCAAGTACTTAGTTGAACACGATGACTTAGCTTTGTACTGTGGTACTGACCCAACCGGTGACTCACTGCACATTGGTCACCTGATTCCGTTTATGATTTTGAAGAGATTTCAAATGGCTGGCTACCACCCAGTAATTTTAATCGGTGGTGGTACTGGTTCAATTGGTGACCCATCAGGTCGTAAGACTGAACGAGTTTTGCAAACTGCTGCTCAAGTTAAGCACAATGAAGAATGCTTAACTAACCAAATGAAGAAGCTATTTGGTACAGAAAACTTTGAAATTAAAAACAACGCGGAATGGCTAGGCAAGCTTAACTTGATCGATTTCTTGCGCGACTACGGCAAGTTCTTCCAAGTTAACAACATGATCAATAAGGATGTTGTTGCTAGCCGTCTGGAGAATGGTATTTCATTTACTGAATTTACTTACCAAATTTTGCAAGCCATTGACTTTTACCACTTGAACAAGGATAACGGTGTTCAATTGCAAATTGGTGGTAGTGACCAATGGGGCAATATTACTGCCGGAATCGATTTAATTCACAAACTTAAAGGTGCAGATCGTCCAGCCTTTGGTTTGACTATTCCTTTGATGCTTAAAGCAGATGGTACCAAGTTTGGCAAGTCAGCTGGTGGTGCCGTTTGGCTTGACCCTGAAAAGACTAGTCCTTACGAATTCTACCAATTCTGGATCAATCAAGATGACCGCGACGTGGTTAAGTACCTGAAGTACTTCACCTTCCTTAGCCGGGAAGAGATTGAAGACCTGGCTGAAAAGACTAAGAAGGAACCTTGGAAGCGTGCCGCTCAAAAGCGTTTGGCCGAAGAAGTTACTAAGTTCGTTCATGGTGAAGCTGGCTTAAAGGAAGCACAAATGATTACCGATGCATTGTTCTCAGGCAATATCAAGAACTTATCGGTAACGCAAATTGAACAAGGCTTGAAGAATGCTCCGAGCGCTGAAGCTGGTAGTGAAGAGAAGAACCTGGTTGATTTCTTAGTTGACACCAAGATTGAACCTTCTAAGCGTCAAGCACGTGAAGATATCAAGAACGGTGCGATTTACGTAAACGGTGATCGTGAACAGAGCGTAGACTTTGATGTAGATCCATCCAGTGCATTTGATGGTAAGTACGTCATTATCCGTAAAGGTAAGAGAAAGTATACTTTAGTCACGATCAAATAGATATGAAAAAGAAGCTGAGAGGCTTCTTTTTTTGTAATTAAATGTAACTATACGATTTTTAAGTAATACATAGATGCTTAAAAGCTTAAAAAAATCTAATTGAAGCATAAAATTAATAATTTGTTATTTAATATTGTGCATTAATAGCCCCTAAATGTAGTGTTGATTATTTCACAAATTCACATTAATACTATATGATTTGAATATAGTTAACTTTATCACTGGTATAATATCCTTGTATATAATTGACGGATATTGGTATAGAGCTAGTCACTAAAATCTATCTTTTTAAAGAAAAGCTGTGAAAGTAATCACAATCCTGCTTACTTTTAGATAAAAGATGTTATAGTAAAGGTGGATCGAGGAAATAAGTAAATAGAAAGAGGTTATTAAAATGTTAGAATCAAGAAAAGTTTTAAAGGTTGTTTCAAGTTTAGTAATCGGTTTAAGTTTAGTTGGAATTTGCACTTGTGGTGTGCAAGCAACTTCATTCAACGCCTCAAAATTGGGAACTGCTGAAGTTGCTCCAACTAGACCATCAATTAAGAAAGGCGATAAGCTTTTCGTAGTTGTTAAAGACACGAAGAATCAAAAAGTCGCTGTTTACAACAAGAACGCTAAGAAAACCGGCAAGAAAGTTGCTATGGGCTCAACTTACACAGCAAAAGCTGTTAAGAAAGTCAACAAGAAAAAGATCATTAGAATTAGCAAGAAGCAATGGTTGAACAGCAAGGATGTTGTTAAGAACTAAATAACTTAAGAGTTAATAATCTCTAACTATTTATTATTTCTGGACTCTTGGATTAGGAAAAATAAAAGGGCAAAGATATTCGAAATGAATGTCTTCGCCTTTTTTGATACAATAAAGACGCCGCTTTAGCTCAATAGGTAGAGCACCGCCGTGGTAAGGAGGAGGTTCCCAGTTCAAACCTGGGAAGCGGCTTAAAAATAATGCTAAAATGACAGTAACATTTGAATGATGATTACGAGAAAGGAAATCCTATGAAGCACGAACTTACAATGGCAGAAATTGTCCAATTTAAGCAAGATTATGAACAGAAGCCGCAAAACCGCGTGGCGGAATTAGCAGTCGTTAACAACGGCGTTCAAAAGGCCAGCTTTAACACTGAAGGCGTTAGAAAATTAAACCGCACGTTTTCAATTGAAATTCCCACAGACAATGTAACGGATCAGAAGCAATCAGGTCGTTGCTGGTTATTTGCAGCCTTAAATACTTTGCGTCATGGCTTTGCTAAAAAATATAATGCCAAGAACTTTACTTTTTCACAAAACTATCTCTTCTTCTGGGATAGAATCGAAAGAGCAAACATCTTCTTCGACAATATTTTAAATACTGCAGATAAGCCATTAGACGACAGAACAGTGCATTCTTATATGCAAGGCCCTGACACCGATGGTGGACAATGGGCCATGGCTATTTCATTGGTAAGAAAATATGGCTTGGTGCCAACCTACGCTCAAGATGAAAGCTTTACTGCCAACAACACTGCGGCTTTCAACCGAGCTTTGAACATAAAGCTGCGTGAAGATGGTTTAGTTTTACGTAAATTAGCTCAAGCTGGCAAGACTGATAAAATTGAAGAAAAGCGGCAAGAATTCTTAAGCGAAGTTTATCGCATGGCCGTGATTGCCTTTGGTGAACCTGTCCAAAAGTTTGACTTGGAATTTAAGGATGATGATGGCAAGTATCATTTTGATGGCAACTTAACGCCATTGGACTTTTTCCACAATTACTTTACCGATGATCTGGATGACTACATTGTTTTGTTCAATGCACCTGATCATGAATTCGATAAATTGTATGCCTTGCCATTTGAAGACAATGTCGAAGGCGGTACGCCAGTTCACTTTTTGAATACTGAAATCGACAACTTGAAGCAAGCCGCAATCAAGCAGCTTGAAGCCGGTGAGACCATTTGGTTTGGTTGTGATGTAGGCAAAGATAGTGATCGCCAAAAGGGTATTTTGTCTAAAGGACTTTATCAAACTGACGCAATTTTTGATATTGAAACTAAGCTCGATAAGAAGGCCCGTTTGCAAACCGGTGCATCTGGTTCAACTCATGCTATGACTTTAGTCGGCGTTGATGTAGTTGACGGCAAGCCGCGTCAATGGAAAATTGAAAATTCTTGGGGCAGTAAGGTTGGCGAAAAAGGCTACTTCGTGATGGACGACGATTGGTTCAATGAATATCTCTTTAAGGTAGTAGTTAAGAAGCAATACATCCCAGAAAAATTAGTTAAAATTTGGAATGGCGAAGCTACCCCAGTAGAAGCATGGGACTCAATGGCATAATGAATATCAGTCAGGTTATTGCATTTACTAAAAATCATTTAAAAGATGAGAAAACAGGTCATGATTTTTATCATGGCGAACGCGTTGCCAAGTTAGCTACTAAAATGTATCTAGCCGATCATGACTCAGCTCATGAGGATAGCCGTGAAGTGGCGATTATTAAAAGTGCGGGTTATTTGCATGACACGATTGATGAAAAAATTTGCGCTGATCCAGAAAAAGTAGTTGAAGAGATCAAAGATCTTTTGCCTCAGGTGGGCTTTAATGATCTTGAAGTCTGGGATATTTTATTTACCATTCAGCACATGTCTTTTTCCGCCAATATTGAGCATCATTATCACTTGCCCTTGTCTGGTCAATATGTGCAAGACGCCGATCGTTTGGAAAGTCTTGGTGCAATTGGCATCGCGCGTGCTTTTACCTATGGTGGCAAGCATGGCAATAAGATCTATGATCCTAAGATTAAGCCGGCTAAATTAGTGAGTCATGATCAGTATCGTACTCATGTAGAAACTACGATTAATCATTTTTATGAGAAGCTTTTTCATTTAATTAATTATATGAACACGCCAGCGGCTAAAAAAGAAGCACAGCGAAGGACAGATTACATGAAAAACTTTGTTCAAGAGTTTATGGATGAGTGGAATGTTTAAAATAATTTAATATTTAATAAGCCTTGATGCAGTAGCATTGGGGCTTATTTTTTTATTTAAAAATTAAAAATATAATTAAAATAAACTTGAAAAATGATTTTTGATCATATATACTTATAAACAACTTAAGAAATTCTATTAATTTTATCATAAACGAGAGGAGCAATAATATGAAGTTTACCAAGTTATTTGCTGCAGGAGCAACAGTCTTAATCGCTGGCTCCACGTTAGCAGCTTGTGGTGGCAATAGTAATAATTCGTCTAGTTCATCAAGTTCATCCAAGAAGACGATTAATTGGATGGATTCAGCTGAAATTCCAACTATGGATATTTCTAAGGCAACAGATGTAACTAGTTTTAACCAATTAGGTAACGTTGAAGAAGGCTTGTACCGTTTGGGCAAGAATTCTAAAGTTGAAAACGCCTTGGCAACCAGTACCAAAGTTTCTAACGACGGCAAGACTTGGACTTTCACTTTGCGTCCATCTAAGTGGTCCAATGGTGACAAGTTAACTGCTAAGGACTTTGTTTATTCCTGGCGTAGAACAGTTAACCCTAAGACGGCTTCACAATATGCCTACTTATTTGAAGGAATTCACAACGCATCTAAGATTTCTGCAGGCAAGGCCCCAGTTAATAGCCTAGGTATTAAGGCTGTGGGCGACGATAAGTTGGTCGTAACTTTGGATAAGCGAATTCCATACTTCAAGTTGTTAATGGGCTTCCCATTATTCTTCCCACAGAACCAAAAGGTAGTTGAAGCGAATGGTTCTAAGTATGGTACTTCATCTAAGACTACTGCTTTCAACGGCCCGTTCGTTCAAAAGGGCTGGACTGGTTCTAACTTGTCATGGAAGCTTGAAAAGAACAAGAATTATTGGGACAAGAAGAATGTTAAGCTTAATGCAATTAACTACAGCGTACAAAAGACGCCTTCAACAGCGTACAACTTGTACCAATCAAACAAGCTTGATGCAACTATCTTAGACGCACAACAAACTAAGAACTTGAAGCACAATGCAGGCTACACATTGCGCGATACGGCTGCAACATTCTATATTCAATACAACCAAAAGAGAAAGATCTTTAAAAACGAAAACTTGCGTAAAGCTATTTCAATGTCAATTAACAGAAAGGCTTTAGCTAATGCGTTAGGTGGTTCTAACACTCCAGCAGATAGTTTAACTTCTAAGGGTGTTGTTAACCATGATGGCAAGGATTGGTCTGAAGTAGTTGGCGATAAGGAAAGTGCTTCTTACAACCCAACTGATGCTAAGAAGCTTTACAAGAAGGCCTTAAAGGAGTTAGGCGTGAAGAGCGTTTCCTTCTCAATCTTGTCAGATGATACCGACTCAGGTCAAAAGACTACTGAAACTCTTCAAAGTCAATTAGAAGAAAACTTGAAGGGTATGAAGGTTTCAGTATCTAACGTTCCATTCAAGACTCGTCTGAACCGTTCAACTAATGGTAACTTCGATATGGTTATCTCAGGTTGGTCAGCCGATTTCGCCGACCCAATTTCATTCGTTGACTTGTTTACCAGCAAGAACGTTAACAACAATGGTAAGTGGAGCAACGCTCAATACGATAAGCTGATTGCTGATTCTAAGACTACTGCTGACACTACTAAGCGTTGGAATGATTTGGAAAAGGCTGAAAAGATCTTGCTTAACGAAGAAGGAATCGCACCTCTTTACTACAAGACTGAAGCTTGGCTTGTACGTCCAGACATCAAGGGAATCGTTTACAACGGTGCCGGTTTGAACTACAACTTCAAGAGTGCCTACGTATCAGGTAACTAGATAAGTTAATTGTTCTTTGAAAAAGAGTAGCCGCAAGTAAAGGCTGCTCTTTTTTGCACCCAAGGGGGTATTAAAATGAATAAATTTCATAAATTGATGGCTGCTAGCGTAACAGTTGTGGCTGCAGGAACATTAGCTGCTTGTGGCAATAAT
Organism: Lactobacillus kefiranofaciens; assembly: GCF_900103655.1. Classification (GTDB taxonomy): domain Bacteria; phylum Bacillota; class Bacilli; order Lactobacillales; family Lactobacillaceae; genus Lactobacillus; species Lactobacillus kefiranofaciens. Next base: position 20,948 of record NZ_FMXC01000019.1, on the reverse strand, counting down.
AGCAATAGTTCATCCAGTGGCACTAAAAAGACATTAAACTGGATGGATAAAACTGAAATTGAAGGAATGGACTTGTCTAAGGTTACTGATGCGACAAGTTTTACCCAGTTGAACAATACGATGGAGGGTCTGTATCGTCTGGGTAAAAATGCTAAGGTCAAGCCAGGCCTAGCTACTAAGACAACTACCAGTAAGGATGGCAAGACTTGGACCTTCATCTTGCGTCAAAATGATAAGTGGTCAAATGGTGATCCCGTAACTGCCCAGGATTTCGTTTATTCCTGGCGCAGAACGGTTACCCCAAATACAGGTTCGCAATATTCATACTTGTTCTCAGGCGTGAAAAACGCGGATGCCATCGTGGCTGGCAAGAAGAAGCCAACTACGCTAGGCGTCAAGGCTATAGGTAAAGATAAGCTGGTTGTCACTTTGGATAAGCGAATTCCATATTTCAAGCTGTTGATGGGCTTCCCATTATTCTTCCCACAAAACCAAAAGACGGTGGAGAAATACGGCAAGAGCTATGGTACTTCTTCTAAGACGACGGTTTATAATGGACCATTTGTCCAAAAAGGCTGGACTGGTTCCAACCTCTCTTGGAAATTGCAGAAGAACAAGCATTACTGGGATAAGAAGAACGTAAAACTCGATACGATTAACTTCAGCGTCCAAAAGACGCCTTCAACTGACTACAACCTGTACCAAGCAGGCAAGTTGGATGCAGCCTTGCTTGGCCCGCAAGCTTCTAAGCAGTTAAAGCACCAAAAGGGCTATACCTTGAGAAAGACTGCTTCAACTATTTACTTAGAGATGGACCAAAAGAAGAAGCCATTTAGCAATGAAAACTTCAGAAAGGCTATTTCTCTAGCAGTTAACCGGAAAGAATTGGCTAATTCCGTTGGTGGGGCCGCAGAACCTGCAGACACTCTTTCTCCAGAAAACATGACAGAAGTTAATGGTAAAGACTACACTGACCTAGTAAGAGGAACTGCTACTAAGAAGTTCAACACTTACAATAAGCAGCAGGCTCAAGCATACTGGAAGAAAGCCCAAAAGGAATTAGGTACCAAGAGTGAGTGCAGCTTCGCTATCTTGACTTACGATGACGATGCTTCTAAGAAGGGCGGCGAATTCTTGCAGAGTGCAATTGAATCAGCCCTAAAGGGTGTTGACGTCAAGGTTCAAAGCATTCCGAAGAAGACTGCTTTGGGTCACGCAGGTAATGGCGATTACGATGTCTTCCTTATGGGTTGGACCGCCGACTTCTCAGATCCAATTTCATTCTTAGACTTGAATATGACTCATAATTTTCAAAATTGGGAAAAGTACTCAGATTCTACTTATGATAAGCTTGTTGCAGAATCTAAGGTAACTCCAAGTGAGGCTAAGCGTTGGGACAGTTTAGTTAAGGCTGAACAAAGAATTATTGATACGCAAGGCGTTACTCCTTTGTATCACCCAGAAGAAGCTTGGATGGTTCGCTCCAGCGTTAAAAACGTGGTTTACAACGGTGCTGGTGCTCCATACAACTTCAAAGAAGCTTATGTCGAAAACTAATAAACAACAATTAATCATTCATGAATCTCCTCTCTTAAGTGAAAAGCAGGCTGAAAAAATCAGTCTGCTTTTTAATTTTTCCTTGAAAAATAGTTGCTTTGCTAGTAAAGTATAGCTAATAAATTTTTTGAATGAGAAAAGGAGAGCTCTATGTCTAATTGGAATACCAAATTTGCCAAAAAAGGTTTAACCTTCGACGATGTTTTATTAATTCCAGCAGAAAGTCATGTTCTACCTAATGAAGTTGATTTAAGCACTAAGCTGGCTGACAATATTAAGTTAAATATTCCATTGATCAGTGCTGGCATGGATACCGTTACTGAGGGAGCAATGGCAATTGCGATGGCTCTCCAAGGCGGACTGGGCGTGGTACACAAGAATATGTCCATTCAAGCTCAAGCTAGCGAAGTAGCTAATGTGAAGAGCGTGATCGTTCCAAGTAATGCCTCTAAGGCTACCGTAGATGACCAAAATAGATTGCTCTGTGCTGCAGCAGTTGGTGTAACTAGCGATACTTTTGAAAGAGCAGAAGCATTGCTAGAAGCCGGTGCGGATGCAATCGTAATTGATACCGCGCATGGTCATTCAGCTGGCGTTTTGCACAAGATTAAAGAAATTCGCGATCATTTTCCTAATCAAACTTTAATTGCTGGTAACGTGGCTACTGGGGATGCAACGCGTGCATTATTCGATGCCGGCGTTGATGTAGTTAAAGTTGGGATTGGCCCTGGTTCAATTTGTACTACTAGAATCGTGGCCGGTGTTGGTGTTCCGCAAATTACCGCAATTTATGATGCTGCTACAGCTGCACGCGAATACCACAAGCCAATTATTGCCGATGGTGGGATTAAATATTCAGGCGATGTAGTTAAGGCTTTAGCCGCTGGTGGCAATGCCGTAATGCTCGGTAGCATGTTGAGTGGCACTACGGAAACTCCTGGCGACATTTTTGAAGATAATGGCAAGAAGTATAAGAGCTACCGTGGTATGGGTTCTGTTGGTGCAATGGCCCAAGCACATGGCTCAAGCGATCGTTATTTCCAAGGTGGCGTTAATGAAGCCAACAAGCTGGTTCCTGAAGGAATTGAAGCTCGGGTAGAATACAAGGGTGACGTTTCCGACGTTGTCTTCCAGATTGATGGTGGTCTTCGTTCAGGTATGGGTTACTGTGGTGCTGCCAACATTCCTGAATTGATTGAAAAGGCCCAATTTGTACAAATTACTAATGCGGGCTTACGTGAATCACATCCACATGACGTGCAAATGACTAAGCTAGCTCCTAACTACAAGTAAAAGCAATACACATATAATTTAATTAAAAAATAAGAGGGAAGATCAAACTTTTCTCTTATTTTTTAATTTTTATTTGCTTTAGACTAGATATTTTTTAATCTTTTGGTATAATTAAAGCAACATTAAAATTAGAATATAAAACAAAAGGAAAATGAGGGAGCAATTAATATGGCTAGATACCTATTAAAACGTATATTTTACATGATCCTCACTTTGTTTATTGTAGCCACGGTGACTTTCTTTCTAATGAAGTCAATGCCTGGTTCACCTTATGCTAACGAAGCGAAGATGACATTAACTCAGCAACATATTATGAACGAACAATATGGTTTGAATAAACCAGTTTGGGAACAATACTTGATCTACATTGCTGGGATGCTGCATGGCGACTTTGGTACTTCATTCCAATATAGCAATCAACCCGTAGCTTCGTTGATTGGTGCTCGTTTGGGTGCTTCGGTTCAATTGGGGCTGCAAGCATTAATTCTTGGGGTGGTCCTCGGCGTGATTGTTGGTGCAATTGCCGCTGTTAAGCAAGGTACCTGGGCTGATTCAACTGCTACCGTAATTTCAATTATTGGTAAGTCAGTTCCTAACTTCGTTTTAGCCGTATTGCTTCAATATTATATTGGTCTTAAATTAGGCTGGTTCCCTTTAGCTGGTTGGGGACAGTTCTCTCAAACAATTATGCCAACAATTGCTCTTTCGGTAGGGCCATTTGCGGAAACAGCACGGTTTATCAGGACTAGTATGGTCGATAACTTAAGTAGTGACTACATCGAATTGGGTAAGGCTAAAGGTTTAAGCAAGACCGAAGTAATTAGAAAGCACGCAATGCGTAATTCGATGATTCCTTTAGTTACTTTAATCGGACCTTATGCAGTAGCCTTAATGACTGGTTCAATGGTTATTGAAAATATCTTTAATATTCCTGGAATCGGTGAACAATTCGTTAAGTCAATTTTGACCAATGATTATCCAACGATCATGGGAATTACGATGGTCTACTGTATTGGATTAATTGTCATTTTGTTGATTACCGATATAGTTTACGGATTGATTGATCCAAGAATTAGATTAGATGAAAGCGAGGCTTAGAAGACGATATGACTGAAGAAAATTTAACCCTTCCGGCAGATGCCTTTGAACCTTTACCAAAAGATGAAGCTCAAGATAACGAAAATATTGCGGGCCCATCATTATCATTTGGACAAAACGTTTGGCTTCGTTTTAAACAAAGAAAAGCCGCAGTCATTTCTGCAATTATCGTTATCTTGATGATTGTAGTCGCTTTCGGTTCGACACCATTCATCAATAAAAGTACCCTGGTTAAATCACATCCGCAATACGCCAATTTGCCAGCAAAAGTGCCAGGCTTGAGTGCAGTTAATGGCTTGAACGGTAAGATTAAGCAAAATGGTAAATGGGTTGATGCCTATGCCGAAAATAATGTTCCTAAAGACAAATACTTTTTAGCCGGGACTGACTACTTAGGTCGTTCGCTGGGTCAGAGAATTATTTATGGTACTAAGATTTCTTTAATTGTTGCCTTAGTTGCTGCCTTGTTTGACTTAACTATCGGGGTTATGTACGGAATAGTGTCCGGCTGGAAAGGCGGGGGAGTCGATAACGTGATGCAACGGATTATCGAAATTATCTCCTCCGTACCTAACTTGATTATTGTAGTTTTGATGTTGGTTAAATTGAAGCCAGGGATTACCTCAATCATTTTGGCTATTGCAATTTCTAGTTGGACAACGATGGCGCGGCAGGTCAGAGCAGAGACCTTGAGTTTGAAGAATGAAGAATACGTTTTAGCTGCCCGTTCTTTGGGTGAATCACCCTGGAAGATCGCTTGGAAACACTTGGTTCCGAACCTTTCAAGTATTATTATCATTCAAACGATGTATACTATTCCAACGGCCATCTTCTTCGAAGCTTTCTTAAGTTTCATTGGTATCGGTATTTCAGCTCCAGAAACTTCATTGGGTGTCTTGCTTAACGAAGGACAAAAGAATTTCCAATTCTTACCATACCAAATGTGGTACCCAGCAATCGTTTTATGTATCTTAATGATTGCCTTTAACTTGTTGGGTGATGGTTTACGTGATGCCTTTGACCCAAGAGGACAAAGATAGAAAGGACTAACCTAAATGCCAGAAGAAAGAGTTTTAGATGTTAAAAATTTAAAAATTGATTTTCACACTTACGCTGGTGAGGTTAAGGCAATTCGTGATGTGTCCTTTCACTTAAATAAAGGTGAAACGTTAGCCATTGTAGGCGAATCAGGTTCAGGGAAATCAGTTACTACCCGTAGTATTATTGGGCTTTTAGCTAGAAATGCCCAAATTGAGGGTGGTGAGATTAATTTTCATGGTAAGAATTTGCTAGATTTGCCTGAAAAAGAAATGCAAAAAATTCGGGGTAATGAAATCTCAATGATTTTTCAGGATCCAATGACTTCACTTGACCCTACGATGAAAATTGGTCAACAAATTGCTGAACCGTTAATTAAGCATAAAGGTGTTTCCAAAAAGAAGGCTTGGGCAAAGGCTTTGGAAATGATGAAGGCAGTTGGGATTCCTAACGCTGAGGAACGAATCAATGAGTATCCTCACCAGTTCTCAGGTGGGATGAGACAAAGAATCGTGATCGCAATTGCCTTGATTTGTGAGCCAGAAATTTTATTGGCTGATGAGCCAACTACCGCTTTAGACGTAACTGTTCAAGCAGAAATTTTGGACTTAATGAAAGATTTGCAAAAGCGGGTTAAGACCTCAATTATTTTCATTACGCATGATTTGGGTGTGGTTGCTGGAATGGCAGACCGAGTAGCTGTAATGTATGCTGGCGAATTTTTGGAATTCGGCAGCGTAGATGAAATCTTTTATGATCCGCAACATCCATATACTTGGGGCTTGATTAATTCTATGCCTACTCTTGATAGTGATACTTTGGAATCAATTCCAGGGACGCCGCCTAACTTGCTTGATCCGCCTAAGGGAGATCCCTTTGCTCCGAGAAATAAATATGCTATGAAAATTGATGTTGAGCAAAAGCCACCATTCTTCAAAGTAACTAATACGCATTATGCAGCAACGTGGTTGCTTGCCCCAGGTGCGCCTAAAGTTGAGCCACCAGCAGAAATTCAAAGACGTTGGAAGAAATATGATTCAATGAAACTAGATGAATTGATAAAGACTGAATAGTCGCAGCAAAGGAGATTTTTATGCCAGAACAAAAGAAAATTTTGGAAGTAAAACATCTAAAACAATACTTTAAAAATGGCCGTAATGTTACCAAGGCTGTAGACGATGTCAGTTTTGATATCTATGAAGGTGAAACCTTTGGACTAGTAGGTGAATCAGGATCAGGTAAAACCACTACCGGTCGTTCAATTTTACAATTGTATAAGCCAACTAGCGGTGAGATTATTTTTGAAGGTAAGAACGTAGAAAATTTAAAAAGTAGGGCAGATAAACTTGCTTTTACTAGGGATGCCCAAATGATTTTTCAGGATCCATATGCTTCACTTAATCCTAGAATGACCGTTGAAGATATTATCGCTGAAGGGTTAGACATTCACCATTTAGTCAATAACAAGGAAGAAAGAAGTAAGCGAGTAGAAGAGCTGCTGGAAACGGTTGGTTTGAATAAAAGCCATGCTAGTCGTTTCCCACATGAATTCTCAGGTGGTCAGCGGCAAAGAATCGGAATTGCTCGTGTGTTAGCGGTAGAGCCTAAGTTTATCGTAGCTGATGAGCCAATTTCTGCTTTGGACGTTTCAATTCAGGCACAAGTAGTTAACTTGATGATTGAATTGCAAAAGAAGCGTAATTTAACTTACTTATTTATCGCGCATGACTTGTCGATGGTTAAATTTATTTCTGATCGAATTGGGGTTATGCACTATGGTAAGTTGCTTGAAGTTGGTCCGGCCGATGATGTTTATGACCGGCCATTGCATGATTATACGAAGAGTTTAATTTCTGCAGTACCAATCCCTGATCCAGAAATTGAACGCTCAAGAACACGAATTCCATATGATGCTCAAAAAGAAGAAATGGACGGTAAAGAACGTAGCATGCATGAAATCCGTCCCGGACATTTTGTTCGTTGTAGTGAAGATGAAGTACAGCATTATGAAGAAGTAGCTGCTAGTTACGAGTAGAAATTAAAACATAAAGAAAAAGACTTAATTCAGTGATTTGAACACTAATTAAGTCTTTTAATTTGCTTTTTATTATTAAGCTTAAGCTAATGAATCCCAAGCAGGCAAGTCAGTAATTGGACCTTCCGCAAGTTCTTGTTGCTTCTTAGTCAAGTACTTCTTGTGAACAACAACTTCGTAAACATAGTCCTTGAACCAGTCATTATTCATGACGTAGAAGCCTTTAGCACCAGACTTGTCACCCCATGAGTTTTCAACCTTCCATTGACGAACATCACCGTTATCTTCATCAACACCAACTAAAGTCATGGCATGAGAAACTTGACCCACACCGGTTCTTAATCTGTCAGCCTTAGACATCTGAAGATCAACACCAAACAAGTCATCTAACTTGTAAAGGTTAGTATCAAGATAGCCGCTCTTCCGGTTCATTTGACGAAGCACATCGTTACCAAACCAAACAGCTTCACCATCTTTTAATTGAGCAATGGCAGCTGATGATAAGTATTCCATTGGTACGTTTAACAGCTTGATTCTGATTGAACCAGCAATGTTGTCTTCTGCTGGAAGACCATAGAGCTTGTCATATTCGTGATCAGGTGCGTTGGTTAAAACAACGTAGTCGTCAAAGTCAACGTCGCCTAAGTACTTGTGCAAGAATTCTAATGGGGTCAGGTTCTTGTCTAAGTGATACTTCTTATCGTCATCACGATATTCTAGGTCAAACTTCTTAGGTGGTTCACCAACGGCAATGGCGGTCATTTGGTAAACTTGGCTCAAGAATTTTTCACGAGTTTTCTTGATTTCGTCTTCCTTGCCGTATTGTTTTAATTCACGCAATACTAAAGCATCTTTCTTTAATTTGTCGCCCAAAGCAGTCGCAAAACCAGTCGTATCATTAGTGTTGAAGGTTTCAGGCATTGCGTATGAAGGAACAACACCGTATTTTTCTACTAAGGCTGCGGCCATTTGGAATTGACCACCGTCAGTACCAGCAAAATCCAAATCAGTCTTAACTTGACGTGAGTCAAGTGGCATATTGGCACTAGCCAAGATTCTGTTGTAGAACATGTTGGCCCGTTCAATCTTGTCCCAGAAGAAGTTGTAAGCTTGTGAGAAGGTGAAGTTCTTAGCCTTGTACTTTTTGCCAAAAGCGTGGCGCAAAACATTTAAGGTTGCGAATTCCCAGCAACGACCTGAGTGCTTTTGATTGGTCACATTATCGGTGTCTAATTCAGTTGAGAAGACACGGGTTAATTTGCTTTGTACGCGGTCGTTATAAGAAGCTTCGAGTACACCACTGCGTTGAGCGGCACGAGCAACGACTTGGTTTTCAGGATTCTTATTAAAATCAGCAGAGAACTTTTCTAGTTCTTGCACAGTTAATTCATGAGCCATTTAAAAATCTCCTTTATTCTTTTTAATTTTTTCTTAAATTAACTCTATTTTAAGCCAAAATAAAAGCAGGTTCAATTACTGAACTCGCTTTAGAGAATTTATCCGTCACTTATTAGATTTCTTGCAATAATCTAATAAATTAATCAATTTGGATAGAATTGCCATTATTGCCAGCAGTTTGCTTTGGTAAAGTGATGGTCAATATACCATTATCATACTTTGCATGGATGTCAGTTGCAACTACATTTGGTAATCTGTAGCTTCTTGAGATGCTGCCTTCGCTTCTCTCTTTATGAATAATGTTGCGATCTTTGTCACTAGTGTCCTTAAATGATTTTCTAGAGCCGCTAACATTTAAGACGCCATCTTTGTAGCTAACATTGATATTATTCTTGTCCATGCCAGGCATATCAATCTTGACCATGTAGTCCTTGTCGTTTTCTGCGACATCAGATTGCATAATGTTTTCAATTTCGCTGTCATCAAAGAAATTTCTTGGAAAACCAAACCAGTCGTTCATTGCGTCCATCATATCATTACGACGATTCATAATATCGTTTGCCATATAACAAAACTTCCTTTCATTTTTATTTGCTTTCTTATCTCGTAAGGACTCGTTCTCTTTTTCCTTACACTGATTATTGTAGTCGTTTGTCAGCAAAATTAAACTATTTAGCACTCAGAAGCATATAGTGTTAAATAAAGATAAAAAGATTATTAAATCAACGGTTAACTCTTGTGGATAACTTTTGTATAATAATGATCAAAGGAAGATTGTGAATTATTATGGTATATTTTCAAAAAATGACGCCGGAAGGCTATCAACAAATTAAAGATGAAATTGCGCGTTTGAAGAAGGATCGGCCAAGAAGAATTAAGATTCTGCAGGCTGCACGGGCTTTAGGTGATTTATCTGAAAATACGGAATATACGGAAGCTAAACGGGACTTAGGCCACTTGCAAAGTCGTTTGCGTTATTTAGGCAAGCAATTGAAATATGCCGAAATCGTTGAGACTGAAGATGATGGCAAGGTTAATTTAGGCAAAACCGTTGTTCTAAAGTTTGATGACGATGATGAAACTGAAGAATATAAAATTGTTGGTCGAATGGAAGCTGATCTGGCTGAAGGGAAAGTTTCCTTCGATTCGCCTTTAGGTCAAGCCATTATGAAAAAAGAAGCTGGTACTACGGTCCAGGTGGAAGCTCCAGCAGGTGCCTATCAAGTCACGATTGTAGCTGTTAAATAGGCTATGTATTCAATAAGCTGTACTTTTTTGGTATAATATGGGTTTTGTAGGGTACAATTCAGATTAGGAGTGAAGGCTTTGAATACGCCACAGTCTAGAGAAGGCAATGTTATTCGCTATGCAGTTTATCTGATCGGCTATGTGATGGTATTTGCAGTAGTGAAATTAGTCACCAGGAAGTCGCCGCTGCGTATATGGGACTTGATTTTATTCGGCCTAATTACAGCAATGATTTTACTTTTTTACATATATCGTTTTAATCGTGAGCAGCGCTTTTTCTCGCGTGATTTTCAATTGCCTTGGCTGGGCAATATGTCGACAGTTGTCTTGCTTACTTTAGTAATCACGGCCACGCGAATTTCACTCTCATATCTACAGGCGTATCACGCGATTAGCTATTATGACTTTGAGTTAATTTATTTAAAAAATGAATCAAACAATATGTTTTGGTTCCTAATTGTGGCTCAAGGAATTATCTTGCCGATCTTGCATGAATTTTTAGCAACTGGATTTTTGTTTAATTATGCTTTTCGCACTAATACCAAAAAGGCAGCAATCTTGGGGATAATCGTGTCAGGGGTTATTTTCAGCGTGTTGAATTTTCAGAGTTCGCCCTTGCTGCTAGCAGTAGAAGCCGTGTATGGCATGCTGTATGCGTGGAGCTATCTTTATACGCAAACCATTTGGATGCCAATGTACCTAGCTATTGTCAGTGGTGTGTTAACTGTAATTATGATTTAAAAATTAGACAAGCAAAAAGGATGAGAAAATTAATTCTCATCCTTTTATTTTTGTAAAAAAAGCGGATAGCGTGAATCGAACCCGCATCTACAGCTTGGGAAGCTGTCGTTCTACCATTTAACTATACCCGCAATACAAATTCTATTTTATCATGCTTTAGCTAAAGAAACCAATTATTTTTTTGCTTGTTTTTGAACAGTTAAGTGAATATTTTGTCGATCAATTAAGCTAGTGAAGTTTTGGAAAAGCCAGCGACGTAATTCATTAGGCTCAATGACCAGGGGCATTCGATTATGGATTGGTCGCATGTCCTGGTTAGGATCAGTAGTTACCATGGCAAAATTGTTTTGATCATAGATTCCTGCAATCAATGTAATGGGATTCTCGGTTTTAAAACCGTAGCGTTCATGATACTTTCTGCCGTTTGATGCTTGGTATGTCTTTTTAGCATATTCAAAGAATTCGCTGGTCAAGATAATGCAGCGCTGTTTAGCAAAAGACTGGTCCCACATTGAAGGCTTAGCTTCATAAAAACGCTCAATTCTGGCATTAAACAAAGGCTTATGCTCATCAACCGGGCTAGGATAACCCCAATTTTTATTGATTAATTGCAATTGATTATTTTGAAAAAGCAAAACAGGTGCCGTCTGATTGGGGAAGATGTCTTTAGCTTCTACATCAATTTTTGGTTCAACTAATGGCAAGGCTAAATCTTGCTTAAGATATTTTTGAATTTGTTTTAGGTCAGGTAGACGAAACTGGTTACACATAAGGGAATCCTTTCTTTGCTGGTAGTTTAATAGTAGCCTATTTTTTGTTAAAATTAAGTGATTAAACGACTTTATAATGAAAAAATAAGAATTTATTAGATAGAGAAGAGCAAAATTTATGGCAAAAGAAATTTTATTAACGGGAGATCGTCCTACTGGTAAGCTCCACATTGGACATTATATTGGCTCCTTAAAGAATCGAGTAAAATTACAAAATTCAGGTAAATACGATCCTTATATCATGATCGCGGATACGCAGGCTTTAACCGATAATGCCCGCAATCCTGAAAAGATTCGCAATTCTTTAGTTCAAGTAGCATTAGACTATTTGGCCGTTGGTCTTGACCCAGAAAAATCAACGATCTATGTTCAATCCCAAATCCCAGCTTTGTTTGAATTAACTGCTTACTACATGGACTTAGTAACGGTTGCACGTTTGGAAAGAAATCCAACCGTTAAGACTGAAATTAAGCAAAAGGATTTCAAGGATTCTATTCCTGTTGGCTTTTTGAACTATCCAGTTTCTCAAGCAGCTGATATTACTGCATTTAAGGCGACTGTTATTCCAGTTGGGGATGATCAAGAGCCAATGCTGGAACAAACACGTGAAATTGTCAGAACCTTCAATCGAGTTTACAAGACCGACGTTTTAGTAGGACCTAAGGGCTACTTCCCACCTAAGGGTCAAGGTCGTCTGCCAGGTCTTGATGGCAACGCTAAGATGTCCAAATCATTAGGCAATTGCATTTACTTATCAGACGATGCCAAGACCGTTCAAAAGAAAGTTATGTCTATGTTCACTGATCCTGACCACGTTCATGTAGAAGATCCAGGCAAGGTAGAAGGCAACACTGTCTTCACTTATCTCGATGTCTTTGATCCAGATAAGGACAAGGTAGCTGAACTTAAGGCCGAATACCAAAAGGGCGGCTTAGGTGATGTAAAGATCAAGCGCTATTTGAATAAGGTTTTAGAAGCAGAACTAGCACCAATTCGTGAACGCCGTGAGAAGTTTGCTCAAGATGAAGATGCAGTTTATGAAATGCTCTTAGAAGGCTCAAAGAAGGCCAACCAAGTTGCTAACGCTACTTTAGAGCAAGTTCGTGATGCGATTGGTTTGAACTATTTTAAGAATAGATAAGATCGAGTTGAGGTAAAGTCATGCATGATCGAATTCCTTGGAAACAATATTTTATGATGCAAGCCTTGGTGATTGCCCAGCGGTCTACCTGTAATCGAGCTTTAGTGGGGAGCGTCTTAGTAAAGGGCAATCGCATTATCGGTACGGGCTATAATGGTTCCGTTTCCGGGCAGCCGCATTGCGATGATGTTGGTCACCAAATGGTGGATGGTCACTGTGTAAGAACAATTCATTCAGAAATGAATGCAATTATTCAATGTGCCAAGTTTGGCGTTTCTACAGAAAATACCGAGATCTACGTCACGCATTTTCCTTGTTATAATTGCTGCAAGTCATTATTGCAAGCAGGCGTGAAAGAGATCAATTATTATTTTGATTATCGTGACAATCCTCTGGCAATGCAGCTGCTTCATGATTGTGGGGTACCATATGAACAAATTAAGATCGATCGCAAATATGTGGAAAGCCTGGCTCATAAACTTGAAGAAGACGAAAATTAGTCTACTTTGGCTGGTTGGCTTAGTAGCAGTATTTTTAACTACTACTGGTTTTATCCAGGACAATATTGAAGATAATCTCCACTTATTAAATAAAGAGACTAAGACATTAATTACCGAAAAGAATAATCGTTACTTTCAAACTAAAGAGCAGCCACAGATCACGGTGATCACGGTTAAGCGTTTGAACAAGCTAACACCGAAGGCATTAGATCACTCTAAACGTAGTGTTTTTATTGTAGTAGGACAAAAGGGCAAAAAGCGCAATGTGCAAATTTTTTCTACTAAAGATTTGCATGGTGCCTTTACGGCTGATACCAGAGCCAATATTTTGCGTGCTGAAGTTAATAAATTGCGCAGCAATAATAAAAATACTTTTAATGAAGGCTTGCGTTTTGTCTTTCGCGCTTGTGCTACCCGGGTTGACCAGCAATATCAATATGCATTGGACAAATATGATTTAACTAGTGCGGAACAAAATAAGATTTCGCATCCGCATAGCGTAGCCTTACCTATTGCCTTGGCACTAGCATTTTTAATCATGGGGATCGTCTATGTGCTAAAGAAATTTGGTCACCGCAATATATCTTCACCTAAATAACGGCTTGACTTATTGTGGCTTAATCCTTACACTTTTTATAGATATAGTTAGCGAAAAAACTGTTAGGTGAGACTCCTATGTGAACACACGCTATCGCCCAGAAACATCCAGAGATGCCAACGGGTTAAATAGGTGTCGTCGATTTAAGGCGAGATCCAGATAGCTAGCATGTGCTTACGTCACGTAGTGTTAAAACTGAACGATGAGTATGACAAAGCCTTGTTTGGCGTTGAGTCACCTGCAGTAATAGCAGGTGGCTTTTTTGTTTGCTTGTCAATCTGAATGAGAGGGGCAAAGAATGTTAAAAGCAGCTAGTAAAAAGCGTTTGAATGTCGACATTCGTAGAATTCAACAGATTGCTCGTGAATCGCGTAGTGAGACGCTAGCGAGGTTGCAAGCTAGTGCAGAAGGGCTTTCCACCAATAAGGCTGAAGAAAATAGAAAAGAATATGGCAAAAACGAGATAAGAAACAATGTTAACGCGTCGAAATGGCGCTTATTCTGGGAATCAATCGCTACGCCATTTACAGTAGTGCTGATTATCTTGACGTTGGCCACTTTGTTTACCAGTTATATCTTAGTGCCGCAAGGCGATAACGTAGATACAGTCATTGTCATGGCAGTCCTATTGATTATTTCAGTAGTGGTTAATTTTGTTCAAAAAATTAGAATTGCCAAAGTTACGGAAAAATTGCTTGATATGGTTTCAGTCACTACTAACATTCGTCGTGATGGCGACAACGTGGAACTGCCTACCGATGAGGTTGTAGTAGGAGACGTGATTAACCTGTCGGCTGGTGATATGATCCCAGCGGATATGAAGTTATTGACGAGTAAAGACCTCTTCTGTTCTTCTAGTTATCTAGATGGTGATCCTGAGCCTGCCGAAAAAATGGCTAACGTAGCCCTGAAGCCGAAAATGTTGGCTGATTATCTGAATTATCCCAATATTTTATATGAGGGTACAACGGTCGTCTCTGGGTCTGGCAGTGGCATCATCTTTGCTGTAGGCAACAACATCGTTTTTGGCAAAAAAGTACAAGAAATTTCCCGCAAAAAGGTGAAAACTACTTTATTCGATCGTGAAATGAAGCAGTTAGCGAAGATTTTGATTATTGCAACCGCAATTTTAGTGCCACTATTATTTATTATTAATGGTCTTACTAAAGGAGATTGGGGTGAAAGTCTCGTCTTCGCTTTGGCTGCTGCCGTGGGATTAACGCCGGAAGTTTTGCCAATTATCGTGAATAGCAACTTGAAAAAGGGTGCGCTTGAAATGTCTAAGCAAGGTGCCATGGTGAAGCAATTGAATGCTATTCAGAATCTAGGTTCGACCGATGTCTTTTGTATTGATAAGACAGGAACATTGACACAGAATCAGGTTGTATTAGAGCGACACTATGATCTTGATATGGATGAAACGCCACGAATTTTGAAATTCTCATATTTGAATGCGTATTATCAAACGGGCATGAAGGGCTTAATTGATAAGGCGGTCATTGACGCGGCTGGAGATGAATTAGATGTCAATGAAATTCAGCGTGACTATAACAAGATCGATGAGATTCCATTTGACTATACTCGTAAAAGAATGAGCGTCGTGGTTGTCGATAATGATGAGCATCACGGTCAGCACTTATTGGTAACTAAAGGTGCGGCAGAAGGGATGCTTGATATTTCTAGCAAGATTGAACTAAATGGTAAAACTGAAGATCTAACTGCAGCTTGGCGCAAGAAAATTTTAAATCAGATTAATGAATTAAATGATGATGGTCTGCGCGTATTATTAATCGGTTATAAGCTTAATCCTGCTCCTGTGGGAGAATTTTCTGCTAAAGATGAAACTGATTTAACGATCATCGGTTATTTGGCTTACCTGGATCCACCTAAAGAAAGTACCAAAGAAGCTCTTCAGGAGCTGAAAAACGATAATGTGAATGTCAAAATCTTTACCGGTGACAATGAAGCCGTTACGCGTGCAGTTGCCTTACAAGTTGGCTTAAATGTCGATACGGTGTATGACGGTCAACAAATTGAGGCAGCTACGCCGAATGAATTGGCCGAAATTGTAGAGAAATGTGATATTTTCGTGCGTCTAACACCAGAGTTGCGGACTAAGATTATCAATGCCTTGAAGCAAAATGGTCATACCGTTGGCTATATGGGCAATGGCAATAAGGACGCTTTGGCGATGAATGTTGCTGATGTGATGATCACGTCGAATAACGCGGTAGATATCATTAAGGAGTCCGCGGATATTGTCTTTGAGCAGAAGGACTTACAACTGCTTGAAGAAATGATCATCATGGGGAGGAAGGTCTTTTCCAATACGATGAAGTATATCAAGACCTTCTTAGTAACTGATTTTGGCAGCATGATTGCAATGGTGGTGTCATCTCTGATTTTGCCATTTTTGCCATTATTGCCTTTGCAGCTATTAATCCTAAATCTGTTATATAGTATCAGTTGTTTAGCGATTCCATTTGATAGCGTGTCAAAGAACTATGTCAAAAAGCCGCAAAAGTGGTCAATTAAAAAGTGGCCTAAATTTGTGTTGAACTTTGGCCCAATTCCGGCGATTATTGACTTTATTGCAATGGCGGGGATGTTTTATTGGTTTTGCCCTAATCTAGTAGGAACTAATTATCATCATTGGGTCTTTGTATCATTATTTTATTCAGGAATTTTTGTAGAATCGCTGTGGACGCGGTCAATGGTAATTCATGTTTTGCGTGATGAGAGATTTCCATTCTTTAAACAGCGCGCCACACCGCTTGTTTTTTTGGTCACGTTGGCTTTAGCCTTATTTGGCAGTGCATTGCCTTCTTCTAATATAGGTCCTAATCTAGGATTAATGCAGCTACCGTTAAGTTTTTCATTGTTTGTGGTGGTTTTGGAAATTATTTATGTTTTACTGACAACCGTGGTGAAAAAGTTATATTTGAAAAAAGAAAAATTTTAATTAAAGAAGGAATTAGCTTTATTTGGGTCAATTCCTTTTTAGATTTCATGGTAAGATAGAATAGATATTTTAGACGAATAAAGGAGTATGACAATTAATGGCTGATAAAGATACTTTTTATATTACAACCCCAATTTACTATCCCTCTGGTAGATTAACTATCGGTAATGCTTATACGACAATTGCAGCTGACACCATGGCCCGCTACAAACGCAGTCAAGGCTATGATACCTTCTTCTTGACTGGTACTGACGAGCACGGCTTGAAGATTGAGCAAAAGGCCGAAGCACAAGGCATCAAGCCACAAGAATTCGTAGATAAGATGGCTGCTTCTTATAAGAAATTATGGAAGAGTCTGGATATTTCTTACGACAAGTTCATTAGAACTACGGATAAGCAACATGTGGTAGCTGTCCAAAAGATTTTTGAAAAACTTTTAAAACAAGGTGATATTTACTTAGGCGAATACACTGGCTGGTACTCAGTTGAAGATGAAGAATACTTCACTGAATCCCAATTAGCTGAAGTTTACAAGGATGATGATGGAAACGTCATCGGTGGTAAGGCACCAAGTGGTCATGACGTGCGCTTGGTTAAGGAACCATCCTACTTCTTCAAGATGAGCAAGTATGCCGATCGTTTGGTTGAATACTACAAGGAACATCCTGACTTTATCTTGCCTCATTCCCGTGAAAATGAAATGATCAACAACTTTATTAAGCCAGGCTTGGAAGACCTTTCCGTAACGCGGACCACGGTTGACTGGGGTATTCCTGTGCCAAGCGATCCTAAGCACGTGGTTTATGTTTGGATTGATGCTTTGTCCAACTATATTACTGCTTTAGGTTATGGTTCAGATGATGATTCATTATTCAAGAAGTACTGGCCTGCTGATGTTCACTTGGTAGGTAAGGAAATCGTTCGCTTCCACACTATTTATTGGCCAATTATGTTGATGGCATTAGGTTTGCCACTTCCTAAGCATATCATCGGCCATGGTTGGGTATTGATGAAAGATGGCAAGATGTCCAAATCTAAAGGCAACGCTGTTTACCCAGAATCATTGACGAGCCGCTACGGGGTTGACCCACTGCGCTATTACTTAATGCGTGCTCTTCCTTTTGGTGCTGATGGAATCTTTACGCCAGAAGACTTTATTGAAAGAATCAATTATGATTTGGCTAACGACTTGGGCAATTTGTTAAACCGTACTGTTTCCATGATCAACCAATATCAAGATGGTCATGTTGCTGCTACTGCTATTGCGCAGGATGAATTTGGCGAAGATTTACAAAATACTGCAGCTAGCGTCATTAATGATTACAGAGAGTACATGGACTCATTGCACTTTTCACACGCTTTAGATAGTATTTGGAAATTGGTAAGTCGTGCTAATAAGTACATTGATGAAACTACCCCTTGGGTATTGAACAAGGAAGGCAAGACTGAAGAGCTTTCTCGCGTAATGTCTAACTTAGCGGAAAGCTTACGTTTAATTGCCGTGATGATTGCGCCGGTAATGACTGAGACTGCTCCTAAGATGTTCTATCAACTGGGCTTAAACTGGGGTGATCACGAGCAAAGAAAGTTGGCCTTTGGTGACTTTGCCTGGAATGTTAAGGTAGTGGAAAAGCCAAAGCCAATCTTCCCAAGACTTAAGGCTGAAGAAGAAGTTAAATACATTAAAGACGAAATGGCTAAGGCTAAACCAAAGAAGACTACTAGAAGCGAGCAAAAGAAGGGTAAAGAAATTACCATTGATGATTTTGATAAGGTTAAGATTCAAGTGGGTCAAATCTTGTCAGTAGAACCTGTTCAAGGCTCAAAGAAATTGCTCATGTTCAAATTGGACTTTGGCGATGGCAAGGAACGTCAAATTTTAAGTGGTATCCGCAAGTTTTATCCAGATGCTAGCGAATTGCTTGATAAGAAAGTTTTGGCTGTTACTAACTTAAAGCCACGGAAGATGTTAGGACACTTGAGTGAAGGCATGCTTTTATCTAGTGAAAAGAATGGCGAGATCAAGTTGGCTATTGTCGGTGATGAGCATGCAGTTGGAGCTGAATTAGGTTAATGGAGATTATTGACAATCATACTCATTTAAATGATGAACCTTTTCGCGGTAAAGAGCAGTATTATCTTGTCCGAGCTAAAGCTTTAGGCGTGACCAAAGTGATTTGTGCTGGTCAAGATCCTGACTTTAATCAGCGGGCAGTTGATTTAGCACAAAAATTCGATAATGTTTACGCAATGGTAGGCTACTGTCCTGATGTCGCTAAGGACTACGATCAAAAGGCTGAAGATGAGTTGATTAAGCAATTAAAGATGCCAAAAGTCGTTGCCATGGGTGAGATTGGCCTGGATTATTATTGGGATGAATCTCCGCGTGACGTGCAGCGAGAAGTATTTGCTCGCCAGATTGAAGTGGCACATGACTTGAAGATGCCGGTTGATATCCATACCAGAGATGCATTTCCAGATTGCTATGACATTTTGAAAAACAGTAATCTAGAGTATGGCGCTATTTTGCATAGTTTTAATGGTGGTGTTGATTGGCTGAATAAGTTCCTTAATTTGAATGTCTACTTCTCATATTCGGGCGTAGTTTCCTTTACTAAGGCTATTGAAGTGCATGAGAGCGCCAAGGCTGCGCCACTTGATCGAATTCTAGTAGAGACTGATGCGCCCCATATTTAACGCCTAAGCCATATCGTGGTCGGCAAAATGAAACGGGTTACGTGCGATATGTGGCTGAAGCTATTGCTAAATTGAGAGATATTCCACTTGCGGAAGTTGCAGATGCTACATATAAGAATACAGTGAGAGTTTATGGGCTTGAATAAAAAGAATTTTGATGCGGTAATCGTTGTCGAGGGAAAAGACGATACTATCCGTTTAAAGCAGTTTTTCCCTGGAATTGAAACGATTGAAACTAATGGTTCAGCCGTTTCAGATAAAGTGTTGGCACAGATTAAAAAACTAAGTAAAACAAGACAAATTATTGTCTTTACCGATCCGGATTTTAACGGTGAGCGTATTAGAAGAATTGTGACGAACGCTGTGCCTAATGCTAAGCAAGCCTTTATCACGCGCAAAGAAGGCGAGCCTCATAAAAAGGGTAGCTTAGGCGTAGAACATGCTTCAAAGGAAGCATTAACTAGAGCCTTAGGCGATTTGCATGAAGTTGAGCCACAAAAGAGTGATTTAACCGAAGACGCGTACCGCAATTTGGGTCTAGCTGGTGGCAGTGGTTCGCGCAAGTTGCGTGAACAAGTAGGAATTAAACTAAGTGTTGGTTACGGTAATTCCAAGCAGTTTTATAACCGTTTGCATACCTTTGGCATTTCGCTTAATGAATTGAGAGTGGCAGTGAAGGAGGCAAAGGATGGCAAATAATATTCCAATTGGTTCCCCTGTTAGAACGCAAGCAATTATTAATCGTTACTTCGTTAAAGCTAAGAAAAATTTAGGGCAGAACTTTTTGGTTGATCAAGCGGCTATTTTAGGTATCGTACAAGCAGCAGATATTCAGCCGAATGATCAAGTTATTGAAATCGGCCCAGGAATTGGTTCATTAACTGAGCAATTGCTTTTAGCTGGAGCCAAAGTTTTCGCTTATGAGGTAGACGACAGCTTGCCTGAAATTTTGCAAAATGAATTGCCCCCCAAAATTGACAATCAACCGTTAAGCCAACGCTTTAAATTGCTGCTGAAAGATGTTTTGAAGGCTAATTTTAAAGAGGATTTGGCAGGCTTCTTTGATCTGAAAAAGCCAATTAAGGTAGTGGCTAATTTGCCGTACTACATTACGACGCCAATTATTTTTGCTTTAGCCGAGTCAGATCTGCACTTTGCTAGTTTGACCTTAATGATGCAAAAAGAAGTTGCGGAAAGATTAGAAGCTAGTCCTGGCAATAAAGAATATGGTCCATTAACAATTTCTGTTCAAACAGAAATGAAGGTAAACCTGGCTCTGCAGGTAAGTCATAATTCATTCATGCCACGGCCCAAGGTAGACTCTAGCGTAGTTGTCTTAACTCCGCTTAAAGATAAGCCTGTGATTGGTAATCGACAGCATTTCGTTTGGGTAGTTAAGATGTGCTTTGCACAAAGAAGAAAGACGCTGAACAACAACTTGAAGGCATTAGTTCCTGATAATACGACAAGAGAGGCCCTAATTAAGGAATTAGGCGTTGATCCACGGATTCGCCCGGAAGATTTAACAATTAAACAATTTATTAAAATTGCTAGAAATGTACATAGGAAGTAGTGCTAAGTGTATAATTTTTTGCGGTAAGTTGAATAATTAATTAAAAAAGCTCAAGTCCTTTGAATTTAGACTTGAGCTCAAACAAAAAGACCAGTAGTCTGATGTTAAGAACAAAAAACACATTAGAAGCTGGTCTTTTATGGAATCTATTATAACTGATATCGTGAAAATTATTAAGTCTGAAAATAATGTTATTGCTCGTGAAAAGGCATTAATGTGCTACTTCTTTGGTTTGATTAGAGAATTAATAAAATTAGCACTAGAAGAAGTTGATGCCGGCTTAGTTGAAGAAACTAAAA
>NZ_FMXC01000003.1 GCF_900103655.1 Lactobacillus kefiranofaciens | reverse complement strand
TAGTTACAACTTTTGCATTCTTTAAGGTCTTAACCTTTTCACCACGCTTAATTACCTTGAAGTAAAGACCTTTTCTAATTGCCTTGCCATGCTTGTTGTAAACAAAGGCATTGTGAGTTAAGCGAATCTTCTTAGGAGCAGTAGAGATATCATCAGTCTTAGTTTCTGAGGTTACTTCTGGAGTCTTAACGGGTTCTTGCTTATCTGTCTTCTTAGTTTCTGTTGGACCTGAAGTAATGATTGATTGAGCATATTCAGCATCCAAGATGTCTTGCAACTTTTGTTGTGCTTCAGCAAGTTTGTTCTTAGCTGCTTGTAATTTAGCAACTGTTTCATCGTATGCTTTTTGTGCCGCGACTACTTTAGCGTCAGCCTTATCTTTGTTGGTCTTCAAGTCGCCATTCAAGACTTTATTTGCATCGTCATAATTCTTTTTAGCAGTATCATATGCAATTTGAGCACCAGTTACTGCTTTCTTAGCATCGGCTAAAATTGTTGCTGCATTCTTTAAATCTTCAACATGTTGGGTTAATTGATCTAACTTTGTTTGTTCGTCCTTAGCAGTGTTGCCCTTTTCGGTAGCAGTTTGCTTTAAAGTTGGAAGATCTTTTTGAGCTTGAGCAAGCTTGGGCTTGGTTTGAGTTAAAGTATCGTTGGCAGTCTTTAATGCTGTTTCAGCTTCTTCTTGAGCTTTTACAGTAGCCTTATAGTTCTTAACTTTTTTATCATGAGAAGCAGTTAAGGTATTATATCTATCTGTTGCTTGCTTTAAATGAACTTTTTGAGTTAATAAATCACTTTGATCATCAGAGATTTGCTTATTGGTCCTCTTAATAGCATCTTGCTTATCTTTAATAGCTTCCTTAAACTTTTCAAATTGCTTTTCTAATGAATTTTGGATGTCATTAAGCTTATGGTTGAAGTCTTTATTATCATGATCTACTACACCTTGTGCACTCTTAACTGCAGCTTGAGCAGCTTGAACGAAGTTAGCCTTGTCAGGATTTGCAACATATGAATTTACTAAATCTTTATATTGATCAATAGTGAAACTTGGATATTGAGGCACATATGTTCCATCGCCATAATTAGACTGCAGGATATCAATTGAAGATGAGCCTTCGTACTTCAAGTCACCAACACCACTTGCCAAAGTACCCGTAGTACGAGCTGCACCAATTGAATTTTGAGCAGGATTTATCATTGATTGGTAGTGTCCAATTTCCTGATATCCTAGTTTTCCAAGATGCTTATTCCAATAATCAGTATTCCTTTCCCATACATCTTGAGTTAAAGGCTTGTTATTATCATATGCATATTTTTGAAGTGATCCATCTTTTGCAATAGCATCATCGATGTATTGCTTTTCACTCATATAAGAACGGACTTGTTCATATTCTGGATAATCTGTTCCTGCAGCAATGTCTTCCTCATCTTCCCAAAATGGTCCATAACTTTCTGTCTGTTTAATAGGGTGATTAAAATCAGGTGCTATTTTAAGAAAGTCAGAGGACATCATAGCAATAGCAGTTGCAGTTAATGAAATATGAGGCAATTGTACACCATATTCATGTCTCACTTTTACTAATTCATCAAGGTCATTTAATGCACTTTGCATATTAGCTAATGAAGTAGCATCCCCATCCTTACCCAATTGCTGATCAGGGTGATACCAAGTAAGTTTTACATCATCTTCATTAAAGCCTTTGAACTTACCATCATTCATCAAAATACCATATGCTGTCTTAGCATCTTCGCGTTGTTCAGCAGTTAATGATTGGTCTTCTGCTAATGACTTAAAGAATCCAGCTGCAGTATTTGCCAAATCCTTAGCCTTTTGCAAATCTTGATTCTTCTGATATAAAGTACCTTGATCAGTATCTAATTTTGCTTTAGCAACTTTAGTATCTAATTTAGCTTGAACCAGATCCTTATCAATGACTCCTAATTTATCTTGATTACCTTTTAATACATCTTGATTATGCTTTAATACGCCTTGGTTATGCGTAATATTTTGGGTTAAATTATCAACATTACTGTGATAAGTATCAACTGCATCTTTAGCTTCAGTAACACCCGTACCCTTCAAAGCATCGCTAGCATTTTTAACAGCTTGATCGGCTTGCTTCTTGGCAGCAGTCTTATCATTTACATCTTGAGTGTCAGATTGTACTTTGCCTTTAAGATCATCAATTTCTTTTTGCTTATCCTTTACTGCTTTATCCGCAGCGGCTTTTGCCTTATTGGCATCCTTTACCACGACTTCTTGGTTAGTAACAGCATCTTTAGCATCTTTAACCTTAGCTGGATCATTTGCTTCATCAGCTAAAGCTTGTGCATCCTTTTCTTTATTTTGAGCATCAGTTAATGCATTATTCTTTTGGTCAGCAGTCTTCTTTAATCCATCGACCTTGTCGCTTTGTGCCTTGTAGTCAGCGTCTGGCTTTTCGGCATCTTTTTTAGCTTGATCCAAATCACCTTTAGCCTTGTCTACGTTGCCTTGTTCAGCTTCAACGTTCTTCTTCGCACTATCAACATTGGCTTGAGCAGCCTCTTCTGGTGTTTGTGCCTTTTGAGTAGTCTTAGTAGCATTAACCGGCTTAGTATCAGCCTTAACTTCATTATTTACATTGGCATTCACCAATACTAAACTGGCTAACGCTGCGGCAGCAGCACTTGTAACTTTAATCTTCTTATTCATCCTAATGTTCTCCACTTTACAAAAAATAAATAACAAATATTATCAGTTTTATCTTAATTTTGAAATTTCAATCGCACAATCTAATCTGCAGAATTGAAATCAAAAAACGCAAATTTAATTTTTTACTAATCTCACCCCCCTAATTTAGGCTCAAATAGTTCTCATAACCACATGCCTTAATTAAATCCTAAATCTCTTCAGCCTCAAAGCTCTTCTTATTCAGCAGGGCTTCATAATAGTCCGCAATCAACTTTGCCAATCCAATCTCAGCATTTTTCGGCACTTTATGTAAAAAGCAAACCACCTTTTTCACTTCATATTCATTATTTTGCTCATAACAAATATTCAGATAACGCACAGCAATACTTATGATTAACTGTTGCTGACGAGCTTCAATTTTCTTATTCTTAGTGAACTTCGAAATAAGTGCATTGATTATTCCTTCCAAATTGGAATACTTATACAAATACAAAGTATGAAAGAAAAACCACAAAATATCGTCATTCCATCTCTCGACTTGCCACACGTTATATCTCAATTTTCTTTTTTCTTCATCGAAAAAAGTCTGGCTTTCACCTCTGAGCTCTGCCAGAAGCCAATTTAACAGTCTCTTCATTTGAGAATTAGTCGACTGCTTTTTAATTTCTTCTAATTTTTTATAATCCCGTGCAAAAAATGCATTAGTAATCTGATATTGCAGCTCTCTTCTATTAATCCCTGAATCATCAGCATCCTTAAAAAATGTGAGTACAGAAATTTTATTTTGATTTAGGATCTTTATTAAACTGCTTGCTCTAATTGCGTTAGATTCTTTTTCTATTCGCCAATATTGCGACTTACTAATTATTCCAGCCGCCATTTGCTCTTGCGTCAATCCATGCAAATTTCGCACTTGATGTAATCTATCACCAATTTTCATTGTTATCACCCTTTCGGAAGCCAAACCAGATAATTATCGTAGCCGTTTTTCTGTAACACTTGAATTATTAAATTTAATCGTTTTTGATCATGATTAATTAAAGCTAGATAATATATGGCAACTAACTTTTGGAACATAATCACAGGATTAGTTGGCAAATCCTTTATAAAATGGATAGTTTCTAGCACTGCGCCGAGAGCTTTTTCCTGATACAAGCGCCCTAAATAATTCATCATTACATTTGCTAGTGCAACTAACGTTGAAGAGTTATTCAAGTTGATGCTGTCCCTATTTTCCCAAATATCTGTAATTAAAATTTTTAACTCATTCGTATCATACAAAGACATAAAACTAGCCATATTCCATAACGCAGTTTCATCCCACTGACCTAATCTACCAAAATTGCTTTTTATTTTTCTCCGAGCCGCATCAGAAAGATGAGCCTTCTTATTCAACAAGGTAGCAATAATTGCGGTTAACTCTACCTCAAAACCAGGTTCGTCTGTCTGCACTTTTTTCAGCCATGCAAGATTGCGATTATTAATAGCTGACTGAATGCAGCAATATTGAATGCTGCGTTGCATTGACTGATCAAACACGCCGAAGAAATCTCGTATAGAAACATGATTTTGCTTCAAAATCGCTAACAGATCATCGATATTAATTTCACTTTTTCTATTTTCTACTCGAGAATAAAAAGATTCCGTTACTACTCCAGCACACATCTCTTTCTGCGTTAAGTTCAAAGAATCTCGTATTTCTCTTAGTTGTTCTCCAATAGTCAAACTTTTTACCTTATTTGTTTCATATTTTTAATATATAAACAATTGAGATAAAAGTCTCAAAATCTTCCAAAACGACTATTTTTATTAAAAAAAGCAAAAAAATCGCATCCCTCAAGCTAAAAAATAGCTCAAAAGATGCGATTTATTTATTAATCAATTTCGATATCATCAATTATTGACGCATAACCACAGTCTTGAATAATTGATTTTAAAGATCTGGCTTTCTGTTCATCACCACTAAAAACAGCTTGATAGAACTTACCTATCAACTTTTCCAAGCCAATTGCAGGATCTACCGGCAATTCTTGCAAAAACTTAAATGTACTTTCCGCATAACTTTTATCAGCATCTTGATGATAGCAACAATTCAAATAATTTATCGTAATAAAAGCCATAAACTGCAAAGTAAAGGTATCGGTAGCGGGATGTTTACGATATGCAGCATAAGCAGCCTCTACGAACTGCTTTGAATCATTAACATCCAAGAAAATTACTACCTGACTCAAAAAATGATAAGATGTCTGATCCCAACTTTCATTCAAAAACAACTTCTTTATTTTTTCTTCATTTCAGGAGAAATTTTATCATTTGAACGTAAGGCCCAAGCATAAGCTAACTCAAGTTTGAATTTGAGCCATTGCGGAACTTGTACCCCACCATCTTCAATTCTCTGTTTGATTTTATCTAACGCCTTTATATCTCTTCTATTTTGAGCAAAAGTAATCTCACTAGTTAACTCAAAAAATGGTCCAGTAGATGACT
The DNA here is from genome assembly GCF_900103655.1 of Lactobacillus kefiranofaciens. GTDB lineage: Bacteria > Bacillota > Bacilli > Lactobacillales > Lactobacillaceae > Lactobacillus > Lactobacillus kefiranofaciens. The sequence goes on along the minus strand of NZ_FMXC01000003.1, from coordinate 113,816 downwards.
GATTATTAATTTGTGCAAAAAAGCCAGTAACATCAAAACGATGAACCGACAAAATGATGAACCGACAAAATTCAATTAAAGTTTCAGCATCAATCGCATGGACACCGCGTTCAACTTTAGAATAAAAAGATTCACTTACAATTCCCGCTGCCATTTCTGTCTGACTTATTCCTGCATGCAAACGCACACTTTTTAGTGCCTCACCGATTGTCATCTCTTTATTCCGTCCTATTTAATCTTGCTTACATCATCTAAACTCAATTCAATATAATTACCGCGCTTTAAATCTTTCGGCAACTTCAATTTACCCATTGAAATTCGTTCAAGTTCAACTACTTTCATCCCTACCGCACCAAACATGCGCTTAATTTGATGATATTTTCCTTCACGAATTTTAATCTCAATTTCAGAGCTATCATGCTCTTCATCTTGGGCAAGAATCTTCAACTCTGCTGGCTTAAGTTTAGTTCCATCACCTAAAGTCATGCCACTAGCAAAGGTCTTCACCGTTTCGTCATCAGCCACACCCGCAATTTTGGCACGATAAATTTTATCAACGTGCTTATTAGGTGCAAGCAATTCATGATTTAGTTGACCATCATTAGTAAGTAACAGCAAGCCGGTTGTATCTTTATCCAATCGTCCTACCGGCGTAATTCCTTGATATTGATCCTGCGGCTTGAGCAATGAGATTACCGTTCTTTGACTACGGTCTTCAGTCGCTGAAAGTACGCCCTTGGGCTTGTTCATCAAGAAGTAATGATATTTTTGATAATTGACCTCTTGGCCATCTACCAATACTTCATCGGATTCCTTAACCTGCTGTTTTGGTGTTTTTACCACATCACCATTTACAGTGACAATGCCTTTTTTAATTAAAACGTGCACTTCTTTTCTGGAGCCGACATTCATATTAGCTAAATATTTATCAATGCGCATGAGAACTATCCTTTTTAGTAATCGGTACATTTTGCAAACAAAAAGTAAAATTATCTTCCTCCAATAAGCGGGTATAGAAATCTACTTTCTCAGTATCATTGTCAAATAAAGCCTTATAAAGTCTGATTATTACTCTACGTTGATAAAAGCTTGCTTCATATGGAATATTTTTATCAAAAAAAGCAAATGTTTCTGCGCATAATTCCTTATTAAAGTTGTGTATATACGCATACATTAAGAAATCGATTGTTAAATCAGCAATGCCAACTATATTTGTATAACTTAAGGTATTTTCTGAGTTTTTTCATAGCTTTGATAAGCAGTATGAGAAAAATTGAGTACTTGTTCTGGAGTTAAGGCAATAAAAGCCATCCCTAAATATTCATAGTTAATAAATCCCCAATTATCTCCTTTATATAAATGCTTAATCTTCTTTTTAACCGGTTCTGATATATCATCGGTTGAATGAGTTATCCACGTAGTCATTAACTCCAATACATAAGAGATCCAAATATAATACGGTTTACCTTGTTCTTCAGCTTGATCAATCTCTTTTTTTAGTTGACCTAATTTCTCTAGATCTCTTTTATTAGCACTACGTACTATTTTTTTCACCATAAAGCCAGCATCCAATATACTCTTTTTATGCGGTGATTCCTGCATTGGACCATCCAGCGTTCTGGAGAAGAATTGAACTGGATTAATATGATTTGCTTTCAAAACCTCAACCAAGGTATCGGCATCAATATTATGGACACCTCGTTCAACTTTGGAATAAAACGATTCTGAAATAGCTCCTGCCGCCATTTCAGTTTGAGTAAGTCCAGCTACCAATCTAGTTTCTCTTAGTAATTTTCCGATCTTCACTGTTTTTTACCTTTTTCTACAAAAAATGCCAACAGATCATTCTGTCGGCATAACTTTTTACAACAAATCTTGATCTTCTTCGATCTTATCGTTGATAAATTTTTCATTTGGATAAATTGGCATTACTTCAATTCCATCCATCGCTCTTTGAATCAAGCCTTCAACATCAAGACGAGCTTCGTATTCACGAGCCTTATCAAGCTTTGGCTTAGTCTTAGGACGTGGTGGAGCAAAGATAGTACAACAATCTTCAAATGGTTGAATTGAAAGATCAAAAGTACCAATATCTTCTGCCAATTTAATAATTTCAGTCTTATCCATTGTAGCAACTGGACGAATAACTGGTGTAGTTGTCACATCGTTAATAGCAACCATTGATTGCAAAGTCTGTGAAGCAACTTGACCAACAGATTCACCGTTAAAGATTGCAAGACCACCGCGCTTAGCACGAATACGGTCTGCAAGTTGCAACATGAAGCGACGTTGTACAGTCATCAAGTAACCTTCTGGCAATTTTTCCTTGATAGTTTCCTGAATTTCAGCAAATGGCACAGCGATAAAGTTAATCTTACCTGCATAGTTTGCCAAAATACCAGTTAATTCCTTAGCCTTAGCTAAAGCTTTTTCAGTAGTGTAAGGTGGACTGAAGAAGTGCACCATTTCAATATCAACCCCACGCTTCATTGCAAGATATGAAGCAACTGGTGAATCAATACCACCACTAAGCATCATCACAGCCTTGCCAGCAGTACCAACGGGCATCCCGCCGATACCATGAAGCAATTGGTTAGAAATATAAACAGCATCTTGACGCACTTCGATTCTAAGTACTAAATCAGGGTGCTTCATTTCAGCCTTCAAGTGGTCGATATGATCGAATAAATAATCACCAACCAAATTGTTAAGTTGGTTAGTATCATATTCAAACTTGTGATCACTACGCTTAGTATTAACCTTAAAAGTCATGCCAGGCTTAAAAGTTTCCTGCATTAATTCTAAAGAAGTCTTTTCAATATCTTCCAAAGTCTTAGGAATTTTGATAGCTGGTGAGTAGGTTTGAATACCAAATACTTTCTTAAGGCGCTTATCTACTTCCGCAAAAGGTGCGCCATTTAAAACAATATGCATCCGGTCGTGACGAGGGTGAAAGTCAATTTGAGGAAAATCTTTTAAAACTTTTTCAATGTTGCTAGCTAAGCGATTGATGAAGTCCTTGCGATTCTTTCCCTTAGTTGAGAGCTCCCCATAACGGACCATAACTTCTGTATATTCCATTAATTTTCTCCCAAATGATTAATTTTAGCAAAATGATTGTAAATCTTATCAAAGACCTTGATAAATTCGTCTGCTTCAGCAAGCGTATTAGTTTCATCAAAACTCAATCGAATTGCACTCGTAGCAATCTTATCATCAATTCGCATAGAAACCAAGGTGCTGGCTTCATCTGCAGTCTTTGATGCACAAGCAGAAGTAGTTGAAGTATAAATATCTTGATCTTCCAAAGTATGGACTAAGGTTTCACCACGAATTCCTTCTAATGCAAAGCAAAGAATATGTGGTGCAAAACCGTCACTTACTGGTGAAAAGATATCAATTCCTGGCTTATCTTTCAAATAGTCAACGATTTTTGCCTTAATTGCTGCTTCGCGGTTTGCTTTTTCAGGTTCATTTTCTAACAAAAGGCGGATAGCCTTAGCCATCCCGGCAATTGCTGGTAAATTCTCGGTACCAGAACGCAATCCTTTTTCTTGACCACCACCATCATGAAGTGGAGACAGCATCTTGCCTTCTTTTTTATAAAGAATGCCAATCCCTCGTGGTGCATGGAACTTATGAGCTGACAAACTAGACAAATCAACTCTTGGCGTAAATATCTTATCCCAAATATTCTTTCCTAATGCTTGTACATTATCTACATGGAATTGAATAGTTGGATAATTCTCTAATAAGTCGCTAATCTCATCAATCGGTTGGATCGTGCCAATTTCATTATTAACTCCCATGATTGATACCAAGGTTGTATCAGAATCAAGTGCGTTTCTAAGGTCATTAACATTAACTCTGCCTTCTTTATCAACTGGCAAACGTGTTACACGCCAGCCTAAATCCTCTAAGGCAGTAAAACTATTAGCAACCGAAGCATGTTCAACACTAGAAGTAATAATGTGTTTGCCAAACTCACGCTTTTGAATCGCGGTTCCCTTAATTGCAGTATTATTAGATTCCGTGCCACCAGAGGTGAAGAAAATTTCATGCTGCTTAGTTCCCAATAAATCTGCAATTTGTTTACGTGATGCTTCAAGCAATTGATGAGCACGATCTCCCATCTTATGCAAGCTTGAAGGATTACCCCAAATATTAGTTGCTACCTTATTATATGTATCTAAAACTTGAGGATCGATTCTTGTTGTTGCACTATTATCAAAATAAATCACGATCAAAACTCCCCTATTAAAAAACGGTCAAATCTTTGACCGCTTCAATGACTATTAAATTTTAGCTTAAATTATCCAATACTTCAATTATTCATTCTTTTGTTCTGAATAATAAGCATTTTCTAGTCTTTGATAACTACCTGGCTCTGCTTTTTCCAATGCAGTAGCAATTGTATCTAAGGCTTCCTTATAATTAAACTCATCAAACAACTGTAGGGCTCTCTTTTGTGCCTGCTTCATTGTATCTTTATCAGCGTATTTGTTTGAATATTGCATAGTCAACTCAACCAAATTAGCCGAATTAATGATATCATCAGCTTCACGCTTTAGCCGTTCAACGTCATCTGAAATTTGAATCAATTCAGACGAGATTTTTTCCATATTAATTCTAACTTGACTAAGCTCATCACTAACATGACCAATCTCATTTACGACCAAAGTATACATCTGCACAAAACTGTCTGGATTACCAGGCAAATTGCGTCTTTCTAGTCGGCGATAGACTAGAGAAACTTCTTGCTTAAAGCGCTTGATTGAATCATTAGCAACATTTTCCGAATCATACAGACCATCAACGTCAGTGGACATCTTCGCTTGTTCTTGATCAATCTCACGCAGACGATCAAGCATCTGAAGCCAAGAATCTTGAATAGCGGAATAAACACCCTTGCCATCGGCAATACTTTGCGTGTCAACAGTATATTGCCGGTTCATGTTGTTGACTTCTTGTTCTAATTCCTTGCTCTTCTCTAGCTCACCATGAGTTAGTTCATAGCTTTCATCAATGTGCTGCAACTTTTCTACCAACTTTTTGGAAGCAGCTTGTTGATGCGCAATTAGCGTCAACATTTTATTCTGATTTTTTTCAACGAAAGGGCGAGCCTTATATTCCTTAGCTAGCACGTCATACAGCTGATCAATTTCACCAGAAATCTTCTTATTAGCTTGATCCAGATCTTCAACCTTGGTTTCTGCTAATAGTTTGCATGCTTGATCGATTTCATCATGAATTTCTTTGATCCTAGCTAAAACATCAATGTCAGTAATATAGTACTTTTCTGAAATCATCTTTTTATATACATTTGATAATTCCTTTAATTGATCTTGAAATACTACTGCTAATTGATGGTAAGCCTCTTTAATCTTAGGCAATCTCTTTTGCAAAGCTCCTAATGACATACGAATCTTAGACAGAACTCGCTTAGCCTCAACATGATCTCCTTGAGAAGAAAGATTCTTAGCTTCCTCAAAGTCCCTTTCCATCGACGCCAATTGGTCCTCAATCTGATCAATGGCATCACCATATTCAAAAGACCCTGCTAAAACTGATTTTCTTAATTCACGGTAAACCTTAATCAGCGCATCATACCGAATTTGATTTTCCTTATTGGACTCAAGCAATTCAGTAAAAACTGCCTTAGTATTACGAGCATCTTCCAAGGTGGGCTTGATAATTTCTTGGGCTTGCTTAATATTTTTTCTAGATTTAAAGAGCTTATAACTAGTATTTTCGTTTGCAGCTTCCTCAATTAATTTTTGCACCTTTGGCAATTTCTTCGTGGATGCTTCAACGTAGCTTTTGCGCCAAGTATTTAATGTGGTTAAACTTTCGCCAGCCAGATCCATCTTATCTAATCGTTCAATTGCGTTCTCTAGATGCATGTTTTCAATTTCATTTAAAGCTGCATCAACGACTTCAATCTCGCGCAGCTGCTTGCGATTAGTTAACAGCATAGCTGCAATAACGACAATGATCAGAATCACAACGGCAATGATAATAATAGCTTGAATTGATGACATTGTTTATCCTCCAAAACTAACATAATTATAACAAAACATGAGCTAAAGAGGTGGAAAAGCTGATCTATTTCTTGATTTATTATTCTAAAGCCTCTATAATACTATTCGTGTAAAATATTTGCAGCAATAAGTGACAAGAACGTCAACATCTTGAAACTCTTAAGTGAACGAGTAACCCGCGCTGCATTGGGCGAAAATGTAAATCCAAGATGCACGAATGTTGAGCTTATTCGTAATATTTTACTCCAGAAATTATTATTTTAAATTTTATGGAGGATTTTTATGTCAAGATATACAGGTCCAAGTTGGAAACGTTCAAGAAGATTGGGTATCTCCCTTTCAGGTACTGGTAAGGAAATTTCCCGTCGTAACTACGCTCCAGGTCAACACGGTCCTAACAGCCGCGGTCGTTTGTCAGAATACGGTCAACAATTGCACGAAAAGCAAAAGTTACGTTGGATGTATGGCTTAAACGAACGTCAATTTAGAACTTTGTTTAACCGTGCTGGTAAGATTCGTGAAGGTGAACATGGTACTAACTTCATGATTTTACTTGAACGTCGTTTGGACAACATCGTTTACCGCCTTGGTTTAGCTACTACTAGAGAACAAGCTAGACAATTAGTTAACCACGGCCACATTACCGTTGATGGCAAACGTGTTGACATTCCTTCATACGAAGTCAGCGTTGGTCAAGTCGTTGGCTTGAAGGAAAAGTCAAAGAACTTGCAACAAGTTAAGGATGCCTTAGATGCAGTTACTGCTCGTCCATCATTTGTTTCATTTGATGACAACAAGATAGAAGGTACTCTTGTACGTTTACCAGAACGTGACGAAATGGAACCAGAAGTTGACGAAGCTCTTGTCGTTGAATGGTACAACAAGTTACTTTAATACTTACATTTTATTTTGTCAGAAAAGCCTTTCCCCACGTCGGGAGAGGTTTTTTTGTTACAATAATTTAGAAGAAAGGATGGTTCGATGACTGAAGATTTAAATAAACGTGTTGAACAAGCTGCACAAGGGATCACCCCTCAAACTAAACCCGATGAACGCCGACGTTATTTAGGTTCTTTGCGTGAGCGAGTTTATGTACGAATGAATAATACCGAAGTTAAAGATTCTAAGTTAACTGCACTCTTTTTGCAGCATATCGCTGATTTTAAGAAATATACGATTTTAATTAACGGTAATATTACCGATGATGGCTTCTTAGGTGAAGTTGAAGCCAATTGTAGCAAATATAGTATTCCTTTTACTTTAGTTAATAATGAAACGGCGAAGACTGGCCCTGAAGATTCAGCCGTCCTGGTAGTGGCTAAATATGCAATTAACCGGCCACGAATTGAAATTGCACAAGTTTTTGCACCAGAAATACCTAAAAGTGAATTAACTGCGCCAGAGAAAAAAGAAGGCTTTTTCCACCGCTTATTTCATGGAGATAAATAATGAAACCATTAGCTTACCGCATGCGCCCACAAAATCTGGATCAAGTTGTGGGGCAGCAGCACTTAATTGGTCCCGGTAAAATAATTCGGCGAATGGTCGAAGCACGTTTGCTTTCGTCTATGATTCTTTATGGCCCACCTGGCATTGGTAAAACAAGCATTGCTAGTGCCATTGCTGGATCAACTAAATATGCTTTTAGAAAACTTAATGCAGCTACTGATAGCAAAAAGCAACTGCAGCAAGTAGCTGCCGAAGGCAAAATGAGTGGAACTGTGGTTTTATTATTAGATGAAATTCATCGTTTAGATAAAACTAAGCAGGACTTTCTTTTGCCTTTACTTGAATCTGGACAAATAATTTTAATCGGAGCTACTACAGAGAATCCATATATTTCAATCTCCCCTGCCATTCGTTCACGTTGTCAAATTTTTGAATTAAAGCCTTTATCTAGTGAAGATGCTTCCCATGCAATTGATCGTGCATTAACAGATAAGGAAAACGGCTTAGGCAACTACCAAGTTAAACTAACTGATGATGCCCGCAAATTGCTAATTGAAAAAGGAAATGGTGACTTACGATCAACTTTAAATAGCCTAGAATTAGCAGTTCTATCTACTAAGCAAGAGCTAAAAGATAATCACCAAGACGATTCACAAATCACGATTACGCAACAAGAAATGGCTGATTCCATTCAAATGAAAGTGCAAAACTTTGATGCTTCAGGCGACGGTCATTATGATCTTGTATCTGCCTTTCAAAAATCAATTCGTGGTTCTGATACAGATGCAGCTCTGCATTATCTTGCCCGTTTAATCGAATCAGGAGATTTAATCTCAATCTGTCGTAGGCTAACGGTTATCGCCTATGAAGATATCGGCCTGGCCAATCCTTCAGCTGCCCAACATGCAATTACCGCCATCAATGCAGCACAGACGATTGGCTTGCCTGAGGCTCGAATTCCTTTAGCCAATGCCGTGATTGAACTAGCTTTATCAGCTAAGAGCAACAGCGCAATGACTGCCATCGATGCGGCCATTAATGATGTAAAAACTAAAAAGATTGGTTCTATCCCTGATAACCTAAAAGACGCCCATTATTCTGGCGCTAAAAAATTAGGTCATGGTCTCAATTACATCTATCCTCACGATTATCAAAATGACTGGGTAGCACAACAATATTTGCCTAATAATCTAAAAAATGTCAGTTACTTTGCTCCTAAAGGCAATTCTAAGATCGAAGCTAGGTACAAAGCAATCTATCAAAAATTAAGGCAAATGCAACGAGATAATTTGTAAATTCTTACTCCGGCTATTAAGTTAGCGCATTCATTAAGGTTGACAAATCGGAATTGATCCCTTAGTATAATAAGTAATCTGAGTTGATCGACAAGCTTAAATGTATAAAGTTGACCGATCAAACTATAAGACGTGGGAGTTAGCAAATAACTACCGAATCGGAATACTACCTCTGCGTAGGATCCATATTCGCTGCGATGTTAACTCAAATTTTGAACACTGCGGGTTCAACAAGCGTCATTATGCTATGTTTAGTCAACTCGGATTTTTTTAGAATATTAAGGAAGACGGTCTTAGTTGACCGTCTTTTTCTGTAATTGGAGTTTTCAATTTATGATAATTAAAATTGTAATGATCATCTTTATCCTGCTCTTGCTACTGACAGCTAGCTATATGTGGCGCCAACGTAACGAACGCTTCCTAACCTATGATGCTAGTAGCGATCCACGATTAAGCAATCTTTTAAAATGGACTGCTATTGCATTAGTAATTGAAAGCGTAATTGGCATAATTCTTTTAGCTTTAGGCAATAAATATTTAAATCTAATCACGCTAGCTCTAGCCTCTTTAACCATTCTGGCCTTTAGTTTATCAATTACCTCCAAGAAAGAATAATTATTTTCTAATAATAGGTGAAATTTTGGTAAAATAGATATTAGGAAGAGGTGTTTAGAAAATGCTTTCACAATATAAAAATATTCAAGTTTCTGTCGATGGTTCTAAGGAAGCTGACTTAGCTTTTAGTAAGGCTGTAGCCATCGCCAAGCGTAACCACGCAACTCTAGAAATTTTACATGTAATTGATACTCGTTCTTTCCAAAATGTTTCCAGTTTTGACTCAGCTATGGTTGAACAAGTTTCTAAAGATGCCGAAAAGAGAATGAAGGACTACAAGGCTCGCGCTGTTAAGGCCGGTGTTGCAGATGCTCATTACTCAATTGAATTTGGTTCACCTAAGACGATTATTGGTCATGACTTCCCTAAGAAGCATAATGTTGACTTAATTGTTGTTGGTGCTACTGGCCTGAACGCGGTTGAACGGTTATTAATCGGTAGCGTTACCGAATATGTAACTAGAACTTCTAAGTGTGACGTTTTAGTTTGTCGTGCTGAAGAAATTGCAAACGCTTTGGAACAATAATTATTTATCCAAAAAGAAAGGGATTCAAGTTTTTGATGCTTGAATCCTTTTTTGCTAGATTAATTTTCTTTTATAAAAGTTTTTACATATTTAATTGAAATCCATTGCTTTTCTGTTCCTAAGCGAATCATCTCTTGACCATCAATCCACTTAATTGCCCAGACTTTCCAGCTGGTACCTGGCTTTATAAATTTATCCGTAAAATTACCATTGGCATCTAATAATGGAATTTGATCCAGATTATTGATTAATTGAACAATTCCTAAGAATTGATGTTCATCGTTAAACTTACTTGAAAGCGATGCAACTTTTTTTACTTCATCGGCAGATACCCATACATTAGCTAAAATTCTGTAAAAATATTTTCCATTAATTTTCTTTTGATCTAAAATTTGCCAATAAGAATCAGTAAAAATTCCCACAGCGTCTTTTTGACCTTGATCATTATAAGAATCAGCTGTCCAGTTGCAATTATTATTAACAATTGGCAAATAAACTATTCTATTATCTTCTTCACCAGCATCATTTGAGGCTTTAGATTCATGATCCAATTGAGGCTTAATTACTAAAACTGGTCTTTTAACATGATCCTGTGCTAGAGCTATAACTCGTGTATTAACTTTTTTAGCTTGAGTAATTGGTTGCATCTTTATCTTTTCTTTATTTTGCTGCTTAACATTGACCATTTTATGACTATTCTGTTTAATTTCTTTTTGTTCTTCAGCTACTCTTTGCATCTTTTGCATCATTTCTACATTTTGCTTAGCATTTGACTCATCTTCTGCCACTTTTTGTAATTTACTTTGTTCCTTCTTTAAAAGATCCTTTGCTTGATCAAAAACTGCTTTTTGTTTATCAAACTGCTCCTGCAGCTTTGTTGCTTGACCCTGAACAGTCATTATTTCCTCCTGATGCTGTTCTTCTTTGTCTAAAACATTCTGAGATAATTGAACTGCCTTTTCGGCTTCATTAGTAAAACTAATTAACTTATTCTGCTTTTCGATCATTTGCTCCAAATTTTGTTTTTGATGTTGCACCTTTTTAGCTAAATTGTCTAATACTGTCTTTTGTTTCTGATATTCTGCCTTTTTTTGCTGATAATCTTGAACATACTTATCTTGAATTGCATTAAACTTTTTCAATTTATCTTTAGCTTCTGTCAGAGTACTATTATCACTTACCAATTTTTGTTTTAAATCAATTAAGTTCTTCTTACCAGTTGCTAATTCCTGTTGTTTCTTGCCTAATTTAGTTTGAAAATTAACCAAATTAGCTTTAATTTGTACAGCTTGAGCTTTAGTACTCGAATAAGAAAGTTCAGCATTCATGGCTTTATTCGTTAAATCAGATAATTGGTTTTTAAATTGATTTAACACTGCTAATTGATTGCCTTGTTTTTGCTCTAACTGAGTAATCTCATTCCTAATCTCAAGATCAGCATCTGGATCCTTAATCCAGCTGCCACCATTGTGCTTAGAAATATCAGCAACACCAGTATAAGCAGTTCCACCCCCAGCTATTGCATGTTGACCTGATGTTACATTAATAAAATGAGTGGTCACAAAATCATAATCATTTTCTTTTTGATTAGATAAACTCAAAGCATAAGTAGCAGGATCTTCTTCTAAGAAATTATTAGCGTGGTGATACTCAGGATTAGAGCCCGGATTGCACACATTGCCTAAAAGCATCCCCTTTAAATTATCATAAAGATTTCTCTTAGCATCAGTCATCGTAATCGGTTTATCCAATGGAGCAAAGAATGCATACATATCTTCAATATAATTATTATTAATTTTCAGCCCATGCTTATTTGCTTCACGCACAATTCCTTCAACATAATGTCCTTGCCTATTCGATCTACCATGATCATCATAATCTTTAGCAATATCATCTGCTAAAGACTGGGTATTCATACCATAAGTCCATACAGGCAAATTCAGCTGTTGACGAGCATTATTAATAATCCGCATAGTGTATTCGCTCAATTGGCGTTCCTGAATGAGGGTTAAATGCTTAGGATTAACCAGTTCATTATCTTCGTCTTGATTCTCACGCTTAAATTGGTTTTGACTTTCATGATAAGCATTCTCAGATTTTTTAACAATTGCAGCCCAATTTTGGTCAGTTGACTGATCGTCCGCATCTCTTAATTCTTGCAAAGTATACGGCAAACGGACTGAATTTTGATATTGAACATTTTCATCTAATTTAATTCTTAAATTAGCTAATTTCCCTTGTTTACCATAAATTTGATCATACTCGATTTGCTGTTTAGTAACTTTGGCTTGTTGCTTATTTTTAGCTTGTTGTGCTTGTTGATTAATGCTAGCTGCTTTACTTAATTCTTGGTCTGTCTGGTTGTTTAACTTAGTTGCCGATTCTAATTTTTTATTCAAAGCAGCAATCTCTTTTTGATTAGCAGTATTCCGACTAGTAGTTACTGCAATATCTTGATTATCTTGTTCTACCGCTTTTTGAGCTGAAGCATAAGCATTAGTTAATCTTTCTTTTTGCTCATTGTCAAGCTTAAACTGGGCCTTTTGAGCTACTTGTTCAGCATTGGCAGTTATCTTTTGTTGCTTAGCTAAATCAGTTTGCTTGTTAGTATAATTTGTTTTAGCTTGTGCTACCACTTGTTTTTGATTAATTACATCTTGCCTTGCTTGAGAAGCAGTCTGCTTATTCTGCTCAACTACTTGGTTTTGATTATTAATCTTAGCTTTCGTCTGTGCCAAATTGCCTTGTTGGTTTAGTTCATTTAATTTATCACTAGTTTCACTCAAGTTTTGCTTAGTAACATTTACGTTGTTTTCAGCTACCTTGGTTTGAGTTTGAGCTGAAGTGACAAATGCCTTTTGCTGCTTATATTTTGTTTGTACTTCCTGTAATTTATTTTGGGATTGAGCCAAATTTCGTTGTTGATCTTCACTGCTAATCGTAGCGGCAGAAACCGTATTGGGTTGTTGAACCGCAGCTAATGTAACACCCGCCCCTAAGGCTGCACCAGCAAGTACTACAGATTTAACATCGACTACTTTTTTGGTCATAATAAAAAAACCCTTCTCAAAAATCTAAGTAGCTAATGATACTTAATTTAAAGAAGAGGCTTTCTAATTTTAATTACAAAAAGACGACATCAAAACTAAGAAAGCTTCAATGTCGTTTAATTTCTTAATTAAATACGATTGAGTTTTCTCTTCCTTAAAAATTAGTATTAAGCTTTTGTTTGAACACTTTTACTGTATAACTTTTAAGAAGAAAATTCAATCTTTATTTTTAATTAATCTGCATTATCGGAATCATCGCCATTAACTATTTTGGCAAAACCATTTTTCAGATCTGCATTTTCAGTTTCCTTGACAGATACATCATCACCGTTTGTAGTCTGATCAACTAAGACAACAGGCTGATTATCATGAATACAGAACAAATATGTGATATGTGATTCATCACTATCCCCATCATAATTAAAGATAGAAACAACATGATAGTCATCGTCTTTCTTTAATTCTGGATCCCAGCCAATATTAATAACCTTATTATCATCGGTCAATTTAAAGTCTGTATCTTCAAAAATATCAGGATACTTTTGACCCGCATTCGTCTCTAGAGCGTCATCACCATTATACTCATCATAATCTTGATCCATTTTATCGCCGAAATCGTCCATAAAATCTGCTAGCTGCTTTTCTTTAGCATCATCCCAAGACAACTTATCTCGACTCTTAGTTTTTGAATTTAGCTCACTATCAGATTTTTTAGGAGTTGTTTTTTTAGTAACAACTTCAACTTTTTTGCCTAAACTTCTGACTTCATTTTTATGAGGACTATGAGCTACTTTTTTAGCTAAAGTATGGAAATATACTGGCTTTTCTGCTCCTTTTTTACTGTTAATATATGTTATTTGCGCATCGCTAGGATTATTAACGTCAGAAACCACGTATCCTAAATCTGGTGTAACAACATATACTGCTCCGCCTTGAGGTGCCTTGACATCATAGTCACCGAAATTATATTCAGGATACGAAGAAATATCTAACTCTCCCATTTGACATTTATCATAAGCTTGCGCCCAATCTGAATCATCAGGAAAGTTCATATGAGCATAAGCAATCGTAAACCCAGCAGTATCTTTAGAGGACATTTTCTTATTAGGCGTATACCCAATTCTAGCTGCAGCGTGGTCAGTTTTTTCCTTACGAGAAATAAACGGTAACGAATTATTCATATTTTCACTCTGCAAGGTGAAGAATACCACTCCTGCCGCTGTTAACATTACTACACAAGCAACAATTATCAGGCAATTGCGTCGTAGTTTACTGTTTTTAGTCTCTACATTATTTGTTTGTACTCTCTGCACATTCTCAAGCTGAGAGGTAGTAACATTAGAAACATCCGTCCCACATTTGTCACAATATTTATCATTAGTCGTTAATCTATTACCACATTTAGGACAATATTTCATTTATTGAAATCCCCTTAATTCATCAATTTCTTTAATAACGCATTTTCATGTTTCTGATATTTTTGAGTAAAACGCTGCGCATCGCTACCATTTCTAAAATATAAACCAGCTGGTCCAGTTGAACCTTCTAACAAACACTGTACACCATCTATATTAATCAAACTATATGCCATTGCATCAGTTTGTAAGGCTTGAGCTGGAACACACGCAATCCCATCATTATTTTCTCGCACGGCAAAAAGCTTATTGTGATACTTTTCGCCAAATTGCTTCAAACTTTTAGTAGAATTAGGCATTTTATTCAACTTATAAATAGTTTTTCCATCAATAGCATTAACGGTAATTGGCAGTCTCTGCCCTAGCTCTTCTGTAAACAATCCCGCAGCTATCCAATTGCCTTGTAATTTAGAAGAAATGGTAACTGGCTGCAGACCATTATTCAAACTAGTTGATCGACGTGAACTAGAATTTGATTGCGTACTTTAACTATTTTGCTTAGATTGACTCTCCTGTTGCGTTGCCATTTGTGTTTCAAGATGCATTTTTTGACTAATTGCTTTTGCTACAGCCAATTTACCTTGCTTCTTGACATATTTATATATCATATGTACATTTGTGGTTTCCAATTTTTGCTGATCATTACCTAAAATAATTTTACCTTGCATTGGCGTTTGTTGATTGGTGAAAATCAAATATGCTTCTTTATTTACAATATAAAGAGCTTGATTATTTTGTGGAGTCACAGTGTAATTATCAAACTGATATTTAAGATAACGATCAACTTCAAGCTCGCCATTATTAGCAGCTTGATAAATCTCACTCCAGCTTTGATCATCTTCATATCGTAAATGAGCATAAACAATAGCTAATCCAGCAGCTTGCTTAATAGTTAAATCAGCAATTTTATCATTCTTTTTACTAATATTGGTAGCTGCTTTGTGAGTTACTACCGTCTTTTCACTGTTATTTCTTAAAAAGAACAGTGTTAAGAAAATTCCCAACAGAATTAGTACTACTATTATTAAACTAATTAAAATTTTTCTCTGTTTCTTTACATCCATATCCAAATCCTTATTAATACTATCAAATTTATTTTACTACGATTTAAATTATGACCTGCCACCCATCAAATAGATGGGTGGTCTCTTTGTTAGAGCTTTTCTGCGAACAGCCTGACTTGTACTCTCCATTCAAAAATGTCTGCTCAAATATGCTTGAGCTTTGTGGCTTTTTAATTCCCACCAGAGCATAGCGGTCGGCCTATCTTAGCAAGGCTTGGCCCCAGCCTGTATTGTTTTCTTTTAGTTAATTGCCTTCGCCAAGATGTTCTTGGAGGCATTCACGTCCCGATCATGATCTGCCTGACAAAACGGGCAAGTCCAGCTTCTGACTGCCAGCCAGTCTCTAGTTTTCATGTGGGCAAACTGCGGATTTTTTCTGCCGCATGCCGAACAAATCCGGCTAGTGTACTGTGGCGCTACCACAATCAGCTTCTTGCCGTACCATTCGCATTTATAAGCCAGCAATCTTCTGAACGTTGCCCAAGAAGCATTGGCGATATTGTGAGCCAGCTTGTGATTGCCCAGCAGATTCTTGACTTTCAAATCTTCAATGGCAATCACATCGTAGCTTTTAACCAGTTCAGTGGTCACTTTCTGTAGGTAGTCATATCTGACGTTTATGATCTTAAGCTGGTACTTGCTTTTGGTCTTTCTCAGCTTTTGCCAGTTGGCATAGTCGTACTTGTCTATCTTATTCTCACGTTCATGATTGAATCGAGCTACTCGCTTCTCGATCGCTGTGCGATTGCGGTCGCAATGACTTTGACGCTTGATCATTTCTTTTTCCAGCTTAAAAGTATCAGGCACATTAAAGCGGCGGCCATCACTGGTTACTAACCACTCTCTCCCAAGCCCGACATCAATACCAACCATCTTGCCTGTCTTGGTAGATTTTGCACTATATTGAGCCAACTGTCGCTTGTTTTTCACCACGGAAAAGCTGATATAGTAGCGGTCTAAATCTTGTCGATAGGAAATTACGGCTTTCTGAATGCGAACATTTCTCAAATTATGCAAAGAACTGGTTCTCAGAATAATGCCATTCTTCCTGCCAATTCTTAAATGATGCGGGCTAAGCACTTTAATCTGCGCCTGAGCACCAGCTTTAGTTTGATACTTAACGTTTTTAATCGTGGCTGTTTGAGAATAATACTTACGGCTTTTAAACCTAGGCTTGCCTTGCTTGATCTGCTTTTTAGTTAAAAAGGCCCACATAGCATCGCTAAAGCGTTCGACCGTGAATTGCAAGGAGGTGCTGTTAATCCGCTTGAGCCATTCATGCTCTTTACGCATTAAAGGCAGCCAACTCTTCAAGATTCCAATCTTGGGAAACTTAAGCTGAGAATTAGCCTTATAGCGTGCCTCAAAAGTAGCTACGAATTGGTTCCAGACAAAGCGGTTGGCGCCAAACAGCTGCCAAATCCAGGCGATTTCTTCGCCCTTTGGATAAATCCGATACTGTCTAGTGCCAAGCTGAATTTCTTGTTCAGCCAGCTTGGTTTTAAAAGCCATAATTTCATCTCCTTTTTTTGAAAATAATGACATTATTTGCGTATTTAATTTTACCATTGAAAGAATAAATTTAGGCAAAAAAGGAGGAGAAAGACCAAATTCATCCCCTCATCAATAGATGGGGAGGTATTCTTTGTTCTTTCTCCTAACTGTTTGTTCTTATTGCATAAAACTCACAAAAAAAGTCCCGAATAATCGGGACCAACTCAATCTTAAAATATAAAAATGTTCAAACAAAAAATACTAATTTTTAAGAAAGAGCATTATGAGGATTTACCTCACGAGTAGTATAGCAAAAAAATGACTAATATGCTAATGAAATTCTTAGCTTTCTGATTCATCTGTGAAAACTAACTTTTTTGCTAAGCTATTAATTTTTTTCATGCTATTTACTACTTCTAACATTTGATAATCATACGCACGAACAGGTTCACTTTCATTTGCATCAAAAAATGACACCAAACGTTGACTACCTTTGTCTTGGTAGCCAATACCTACGCCTTTTTCAAAAAGATAAATATAATTTTTCCCTTGGGCTGTGACAGTGGCATCCCCAAACGTATAACTATCGTAACGTCCAATATTGTAATTATTATTGCTTACTGCATCATAAATATTCTGCCAATTACTGTCTAGTTTAGAATCATCATTTCGATCAGCATAAATCAAACTTAAAGCAATTAATTGTTTAGTAGACAATGCCGCAGCCTTTTCCTTAAGTGTTTTTGGCTGCTTGGTTGTAACTTGGGATTGAGGCGAATTATTAGGATTCATCATTTGGTAGACCTCATAGCCTATTCCTGCTAAAACTATCACTCCAATAGCAGCAAAACAAGAAATTAAAATTTTCATTCCTTGTCCTGTTTTCTTCTTAAGCTGAGAAATATTTTTTTGAACTTCTGGACTAGGAGGGGTGGCAACTACCTGAACTGGTCGCGTTGGTTGACGCACCGGTCTTTCTTTATCTTCTACGTATTCTTTATAGGTAGAGACACCAATTGGGTTAAGCTGCGGCTTTTTATACCAATTCGGATGCTTAGCTTGGTCGTCGGTAATTTGCACATCAACATAGGGCCACTTTTCATCTTGATAAGTATTAGTTAAATAAACTAACAGATCATGATATTGCTTTAAATTTGCTAAAGCCGATGTATGATTAAAGATTGCCTTACTATTATGAGATCCAATATTGCCATAATTTTTAATTGAAAAGCACAAATCCATCATTCGTTTAGGCAATAAACGCAAATGAGCAATATAACCCAATTTATTATTTAAATTTGCGGAATTCCAATTTTCACCCGGATTAATCTGATTAAGATTCAATAACTGATCGGTAAATGACTCTAGGCCCTTTCTAATAGTATTAGCCATTTGACTATAGAAGCCATGTTCATATAATTCTACAGCCTGTTTGACATTTTTAGATAAAGCATCACCTACAACAATATTATTTTTTAAGAAATCAAAATTGAAGTCTTTCAGAGTCAAGTTTTTTATTCCGGAAGCATTTTGCTCAGAAGGATGAGGATCGGCTGGCGTTAAATGTGGCACTACATTAGATACATCTTTTTTTGACTGCTCTGGTGACTGAGAATGCGAAATCAAATAATGTACCTTACGTTCCTTAAATGAGCCATCAGGAAAAATTACTTTAATTTTGGCATTTGTATATTTATTTTGACTGGTATCAGGCGGATAAACCCATTCATACTTTGTATTACCTGGAAAATCCTTACTATTCTTAAAGACTTTGTGCATTCCTTTAGAGCCAGGAATAGAACTGCCATGTTCCAATACTAAACCATTTTTTACACTTAAATTATACTTATCAGCATCTTTTTGACCAGTAGTCTCATCATTCTGTGATAAAACAGTTCCATAATTAGTATCGTTCTTTAAAAGCCATGATTTTTGATCACCAACACGATAAAAAGTTTTATCATTAATCTGCTTAACTTCAAATACTGTTAAAGATTCTCCATTTCTTTTAGTTTGCTTCTGCTTAATACCACTAGCATCATACAGATACGCATCTTTTCGATCTGAAGTTACTACTTTTATCGTTGAACCAAAACTCGGTTCTTGATTATGATCATTATTCATGACTATTTCTCCTCGTATCACTTATACCATAAATTATAGCAGAAAAAATACTGTTAAATCGGAATTGACTTAACAGTAAAATGGTATTTACCGGGAAATACTAATTGCAATTTCTTAGCATACTTTCCATCATCGCTGCTCAACTTACCAATATTTTTACCATTCATAGAAACTTCAGAATTACCATGATTAGTTTCTACTTGTGGTTGGAAAGTTTTTACTTGTAACTGATACTTAGGGAAGATCAACAAATAATGTCCATTCTTAACCAAAGAAATTTGATCATTAGGATCGATATCTTCCTTAAGTTTCTGCGCCATTTTAGTAACAGCCGTTTGATGATCTTTATAATAATTTTGCAAAGGTCTAACCGTATCATCAGTTACCTTCATTGAAGGCGTATCAGCAGTAATATATTGAGCCATGCCTTTATTAGGATCTCTTAAGCTCGAAGTAATCCACTCGATCTGATTATTCTTGCTGTAATGTTGCGTACCCCATGCATAAAATGCGATGAATGCTACTACTAAAACTCCTAATAATGACAATAAAACCTTAGTAAGAGGCTTCATTGGCTTACGTACTTTTTGTGTCACTTGCGGTGTAGCTACTTGTTGACGAGTTGCCTGAGGTTGAGACTTAGGCATTTGTTTGGTAACTAAATTATACCCACAGTTATTACAAAAAGTTGCTCCCTGCTTTAATGGATGTCCACAGTTGGGACAAAAGATCTGCACTTTAGGATGAGATGTTGAACTCTTAGGCTTTTCAGCTGAAGCGCCATTCTTCTCAATTGGTTCTGCCTTTTTATCAGAAACTGGTTTATCTTTTTTCTTTTCGTCAGAATGAACTGAATCCTTCTTTTGGCTCAGAAGTTTCTTTTCTGTTACCAACCCGAGTCATTTTAGGCTCACTTGCTTGTACACTATGTTCTTCTGAATCTAATGGTACATTTCTAAGATCTGCACCACAATTAGTACAAAAATTAACACTCGGTTCCATTTTAGAACCACAATTTGGACATGTCTTCATCTTAAATTCCTCCATGTATCTATGTCTAAACACTATTCTATTCTAAGCTAAAAACCTTTATAAAAAAACAATATATTTAAAGTTTTTCTAAAAAGATTTAAATTTTGTAAAATTTCACCACTACCCACTTCATTATTTAATGTACAAACAATGAAATTTTGTCTGTTTTTCCAAAGCATCTTCAACCTGGGTTAAAACAAGTATCCAAATAAACTTCATTTGTTCCAATTTACGCATCAAAAAACTCCCTTCTATACACATTAGAAAGCCAAATGCAAACAGATAGAGAGTCATTAATCTATTTTAAGACATAGAAAAAACACTGAAAGAAGAAAACTTCAGTGCTCACCTAATAATCATTAAAAGCGTAGGTTGAGTTTTCTCTAACTTAAAAATTAGTATTTAGCTTTTGTTTGAACACTTTTATCCTAGTCCTTAAGTTTCAAAAAAGCAATATATTTTTAAATTTCATTTCACTAAAAACCGACATGCGATAAACTAAAGATTGTAATACGAGGAAGGAACAAATGAAAAAGAAAACATTATTTTTTATTACATTAGCAAGTGCAATATTATTAGTTACTGGATGTAGTCATGAGGTCAAAAAGGTGTCTAAGTCTTCTAATAAAACCAGTCAAGTGGCTAAGCCAAAGAAGAAAACTAAAAAGCCAGATCGAATTAAACAAATTATGAGTAAAATGACGCTAGATGAAAAAATCGGTCAATTATATTTTGCTCATAGTACTGGTAATTTTTCGCAGATGAAACATAATGTTAATAAGTATCATTTAGGTGGCACAACGCTTTTCGCACCTGATTTCAAAAATAAATCAAAAGTGCAATTTATCCAGGAAATGAGAGAATACCAATCATCGAGTAATCACGGCTTGTTAATTGCAACTGATCAAGAAGGCGGTACGGTCACCCGAATTGACAGCAATCCTAAGATTTCTTCTAGAAAGTATCCTAGCCCACAAGAAGTTTACAACTCACATGGTCTACAAGGAATTCAAAAAGAAGACAGTGAAGTGGCGCATATTCTCCACCAAAACGGAATTAACATGAATTTCGCACCTGTGGCTGATGTTGCCAAGAATAAAAATAGCTTTATCTACAATCGAACTTTAGGTCAAAATTATGAGATAACTGCTAAATATATTCCTGTTGCAGTAAAGGCGATCCAGAGTCAAAAAGTAGCTAGTTGTTTGAAACATTTCCCAGGTTATGGTGATGCAGGTGATACTCATACCGGTTTTGCTCAAATCAACAAGCCTTGGACTAACTACGAAAATGAAGATTTGTTACCGTTTAAAGCTGGCATTAAAGCAGGAGCAGATGGGATTATGGTCTCACATATCGTAATTAAGAATCTAGATTCCAATTTACCAGCATCCCTCTCCCCAGCCGTACATAAATTGCTACGCTACAAGTTAAAATACAATGGTTTAATCATTACCGATGATCTACAAATGGGGGCTATTACTGATTATGCCAAAGAACATCATACTAATGCTGATCTTTTAGCACTAAAGGCTGGTAATGATATGTTACTTGGTGGCAATTATCAAACAGGTATTTCCATCATTAAACGTGCAGTTCAGAATGGATCGATCAGTAAAAAGCAAATTGATCGCTCTGTTAGAAGAGTTCTATTGTTGAAAGAAAAATTAGGTATTTTAAAATAAAGAAAGATAGGAGTTCTACTCCTATCTTTTCTTTTATCTTATTGATTTATCTGGTGTTAACTTGCTTGCTAATTTGTCGACGTATTCTTTTTGCTCATTAGTTTGATAATATTCCTCTAATAAGTCTTGAAGTTGTATTCGTATCTTCTTTGTTGGCGCATCCGCTTCATCTGCAGCCTTATCTAAATCAAGATATTTAACAGTTACCATATCTCCATCTATTTTAAATTCAGTCGCACTACCACCATCAGCACCTAATTGTAAGCGATAATATTCACCACCATTATATAAATCCGTTGAATGATCTTTTAAGTTCAAATCTATACTTTCTTCAAGATCATTGCTTTTTGCATGACTAAGCGCTGCCATAATAGCTAACTTTCGTACAGGAACTGCTGGTACTTGCCTTATACGATTTATCTTGTTTAGTTGCTTTAGATTATTCTTTTTGATTTCATTATATGCTTCAATTGTATTCACTTGACCCAAAGTTCTCTTGCCGTCTGAAAGTACCAATTTAGAGTCACTATTCTTCTTATTTTTATCAGTAGTAAAAACTACTCGATTATTGATCACATAAATATAGCTATTTCCCTTAGCTGTTATAGTAGCTCCATTTATATCAATTTGTTTGGTACGCTGAACCACCATGTTGCCTTTAAGTGCTTCATTGTAAGTTTTATCCCAAGCTAGATTCTTATAATGATTATGCGCATAGACTATACTTAATCCTGCTAAATCTTTTTTAGGCATTTTATTAACTGCAGCAATATTTTGTTGTTTATTATGATAAATGTAAAAGCCTACTGCCCCAGCACCAACTATAAATAATAGGAGAAATAAAATAATGATTCCGCTTTTTTTAATACCTTGACGCGACTTGAGCTTAACATCACTATCACCAGAATTAATACTTAACTCATTCTCTAGCCTTTGCCCACAATAAGGACAAAATTTGGAATTTGGCTCAAGTGGCTTACCACAATTAGGGCAAAAATTATCCATTTTGTTTTAACTTTCTTATTTATTAGATGCTGCCTTAAGCTTGGCATCATATTGTTGTTGCGTTAGTAATCTATTAGCTAAATTATCAACTTCGGCTTTTTCATCATCAGTTGAATAATACTTTTCTACCAATTTCGTTAACGGAATACGCTTAGTGATCATTGGCGAATCTCCTACACTTTGACCCGTCAGATCATTATGCTTAGTTATTAAAATATCTCCTTCTCGTTTGAATTCTACAATAGTTGTTGGATCACCATGTCCATCTATATAATATGCTGTCTTTATAATATGCTGTCTTTTTGGAATTATATCCTACACACATTGTCCCCGTTAAATTTGTTGGATCTAATTTATTACTCTTTTTAATACAATCTCTTACCCATTCTTTATCCCCACGGGCAAAACCGGCAAAAATTGCTAATTGCTTAATTGAAAATTGAGGGATCTTACTTTTGGTTGCTGATGAACTCT
The DNA here is from genome assembly GCF_900103655.1 of Lactobacillus kefiranofaciens. Classification (GTDB taxonomy): domain Bacteria; phylum Bacillota; class Bacilli; order Lactobacillales; family Lactobacillaceae; genus Lactobacillus; species Lactobacillus kefiranofaciens. The sequence continues at coordinate 90,547 of NZ_FMXC01000003.1, read as the reverse complement.
TTTCATTATCAGTTACATGACTACCTTGTGAGATATTCTTAATCATTGCCTTAATCTTATCAGCATACGCACCGAATTTTTCTTTCAACTCAGACTTGGCATTAATCGTTTCACCATCATTAGTAACCTTGACGTCATCTTTTTCAACTTCAACATCAACACTGCCGAACTTATTAGTCAAAGTATATGTATTACTTGAATTTCGCTTAGCACTCAAATCACCATTATTCAGATCTTCACTAATATCATCAACTAATTCAGCATTATTTTTTATATGGCGACTTTGAACGTAATTATCATGGGCATAAGCCATATATCCCATCAGCATCCATTCATCGATTGAATACTGATCATTATTTTCAGTAGTCTTTTGAATATTGGGCTGACTATTTTGATTATTTCGGCTTCTTGTATTTCTCTTATTTTTCTTGATCGTTAATCCCATTGCACTTTGATGTGAACCCTGTTTCACTGTAGCTTTTTGATTTCTATTAAAAATCAGAAAAACACAACCCACAATCACGACGATTCCAATGACTATACCTATAATCGCTTTCTTTTTCATATTATCCTCCATCAAATTCTACAATAATTCCATTCTACACCCAATTTAAAAAGTAAAATAAAAAAGTATCAAACAATGCTATGTTTAAATACTTTTTATTATATTCAATTTTAAAAATCGCCAGCCGTACTAAACATGTAGTCACGGTTATGAAACTTCATGGATAAGATTAATCCAATACCGATCATATTCCCTAATAATGCAGAACCACCTTGGGAAACAAACGGTAAAGGAATACCGGTTAGTGGCAATAAATCAATGTTCATCCCAATATTTTCAAAAACATGGAATAAAATCATCATAATTACGCCAGTAGAAATATATGAATAAAAAATATTTCTAGTATCAAATGAGATCTTGACCATTTGAATAATTAAGTACAAATAAACCAAAATCAAGGCTACACAACCGACAAAACCAAAATTCTCACCAATTACTGAGAAAACCATGTCTGAACCACGAACGGGTACATAAACACTGGCCTTGCCAAAGCCATTACCAAAAATCTGACCAGAGCCAATGGCCTTCATACTCTGCCATAATTGATAGGCACCGGATGAAGTATCTCCAGATGGGTCAAGCCAAGACTTAATTCTCTCAAACTGATAGGCTTGGAAAAAGTGTCCTAAGAAAGCTTGTCCACCGGGCGTTACTACTAACAAAATAACAGCAACTGCACCTACAATAACAATACCGTACAACGGAATAATAATTTTCCACGAGATGCCCGATACTAAAACTACGCCACCAACGATAGCAATGAAAACTAGCATAGTACCGAAATCATTTTGCAATTTTAGCAAAACTGCAACTGGAGCTAGCCAAGCAATGATCTTACCTAGCAATAACCAATCAGTTTTAATGGTATGACCGTACTTGTCATTATGGTCTTTAACTACACGCGCCAACATTAAGATGAAGGCAGGTTTCATTAATTCTGATGGCTGAAAGGTAACTGGTCCTAATTTAAACCAACTCTTAGCACCAGTATCAGCTGCTACACTACGATTATATAAGAATAAAACCGCAATCAGTAAAAATATCCCAATACCAAAAAATATGGGTGCAATCTTAAATAGCTGTTCAGCATCAAATTGCATCACTACGATGACAATTACAGCTGAAATTAGATACCAGACTCCCTGCATTAGTACTGCTCTAACTGGCGAACCAATATGATTTGGATCTCCCAAAGCAGCTACATAAATACAATACAGGCTGATCAGAGCCAGGATAACCACAGGAATAATGATATTCCAGGCCAATCGGTCCATCAGACTTGTTTTATTTTCAACTTTTGCCATTAAATAATCACTACTTAAATATTACTTTTCATGTAATGTGAAGTATGAAAGCAAATCATTAATACTACTTTCAAGACTATTAGCAAATAAAACATTGCTAGTCTTAGAAGTGGTAGCACGATAACGACCTTCACCTTTTTCAATTAAACCAATGGACTTCTTGTTAGGAATAACAACTTCCCAAGTTGGCAAACTCTTACCTTTAAGTTCATTAACTTCAATATCAATATTTTCTAACTTTTTAGACATAAATCCTCCTACTTGCTTTCCGGATGAAACTTTGAAGCAATAATCTCGTCTTCATATCTCTCCGGATGTGGATTTCGAAAAATAGTAAAATTATCAGGAACTGGGTCCACCCCACCTCGAATAAATGGGTTACATCTTAGTATACGACAAATCCCCATAATTAACCCTAAAATTGGACCATGTTTTTTTAAGGCATCGATCATGTAATTAGAGCATGTAGGATAATACCTGCAACTAGGTGGAAAAAGAGGTGAAATCAGCGTTTGATAGATTTTTACAATAAAAATCAAAATTTTACGCAAGTATTTTTCTCCTTACTTAGTGTCGTTGATGTTTTTCAATATTCTTAAGCAACGTACCAGTACCTAAAGCAACAGCTTCCAAAGGATGATCAGCTGTTAATACTGGAACCTGCAAATAATAGGAAATCAACTTATCAATATTCTTAAGCAGTGCTCCACCACCCGTTAACATAATACCACGATCAATGATATCAGCTGAAAGCTCAGGTGGGGTAGTCTCTAAGACCTCCTTGGCAGCAGCAATGATTGACATTAAGCCACTGTGCAAGGCTGACTGAATCTCAGGTGCGGTAACTGTCGTCTGTTTAGGCAAACCATCAACTACATCACGACCGCGAACTGTAATCTCTTGATTCTCATCAGGCTCAAACGCACTACCAATTTCAATTTTAATTTGTTCAGCAGTTCTTGAACCAATCAGTAGATTATGCTTATTCTTGATGTAACTAATTACGGCTTGGTTCATCCGATCACCGGCATAACGCAGTGAACGTGAAGTAACAATCTCGCCCATTGATAAAACTGCAACATCGGTCGTACCACCACCGATATCAATTACCATATTGCCTTGCGGCTTAAAAATATCTAGGCCTGCACCAACTGCAGCTACCTTAGGTTCAAAATCAAGATAAACCTTGCCGCCCCCTGATTTTTCAGCGGCCTGAATAATTGCCTTTTGCTCAATCGACGTAACTCCAGTAGGAGCACAAATCAGAATATTAGGCTTAGACATAAAGCCTTTAACGTTTAATTTTTCAATAAAGTATGACAGCATTTCCTCGGTAATATCAAAATCTGCAATTACTCCATTCTTCAATGGACGAATCACCCGAATATTACCTGGAGTTCTACCAACCATCTCATAGGCTTCTGAACCAACTGCAACTACCTTGTTAGTATTAGTATTTACAGCAACAACAGAAGGTTCATTTAATACAATACCTTTACCATAGACATTGATTAGTACATTAGCTGTTCCTAAATCAATTCCTATATCTCGTGCCACAACAATAGCCCTCCATAATTATTCATGGTCCATTTTACCATAAATAACCTTGAGTTTCCTTTACTGATCTTGTTTTAAAACAATCTTTAAAACAAATTACTTAATTGCATTGAAGTATCGATAAAAGTAATCACAAAATTACCAACCAAAAATCCTAATGCAATAGCTAAGAATAAATACAGTAATTGTGTCTCAAAAACATGTCCTTTACGAATAATTTTTTCTAATTGAACAGCCTTCATTGCCTGAAATGAAAAACCAATAGCAATTAGATAAATAATAATACTAATAATAGCGTGAACGCCTAATTGAAACATATCTTTTCCTTGTTAAATTAAAAAAAGACGGATGCAGATTTTGCATCCGTCTTCTCATTATGTTAGTGTCCTCTAGTGTTGTAAACACTGATTCTGTTAAGTGCCCGTCTTAAAGCAACTGCAGCACGTTTCTCAGTACGTTCATCATGTTTTTCACGTGCTTCTTTCAAACGTTTTTCGGCTCTTTCCTTAGCGGCTTGAGCACGAGAAACATCAATATTTCTAGCACGTTCCGCACTATCAGCGATAATCGTAGCTACGTTATCCGAGAACTCAATATAACCGCCACTAATAGCGATATGATCAATTCTTGAATTCATCTCACGACTACGCTTAACCTTCACTTCACTAATGACAAGAGGCGTTAATAACGGTACGTGATTGTACAAAATTGAACGCTCACCATCAATAGCACGGACATCAACGATGCTTCCACGGTGGGAATAAATCATTCCGTTTGGAGTTACAACATCTACTTTAAAAAGTTTCTCTGGATCTGCAAAAAGTTTCTCTGGATCTGCCATTTGACATCACCCTACTTTTCTAGCAATGCTTTTGCTTCTGGATCACTTGGAGTGACTCCCATCTTTTGTGCTTTTTGCAAAACATCTTCAATAGGACCAACGCCACGGAATGCATCTTCTGGTAAATCATCAAGGTGTCCATCCAAAATAAGTTTGAAGCCCTTGATAGTTTCCTTAATTGGTACATATGAACCTGGCACGCCAGTAAATTGTTCTGCAACGAAGAAGTTTTGTGATAAGAAGAATTGAACTTTACGTGCACGAGCAACAATCAATTTTTCTTCATCTGACAATTCATCCATACCCAAAACAGAAATAATATCCTGTAATTCGTGGTAACGTTGCAATACATGCTGTACCCGAGTAGCAACTTCATAGTGTTCCCTACCAACAACTTCTGGGTCAAGAGCACTTGATGAAGATTCTAGTGGATCAACGGCTGGATAAATACCTTGTTCAACTAAGCTACGTTCCAAGTTGGTAGTAGCATCCAAGTGTGCGAATGTTGTAGCTGGAGCTGGGTCAGTATAGTCATCAGCAGGAACATAAACAGCTTGAATTGAAGTAATTGAACCCTTCTTAGTAGAAGTAATTCTTTCCTCCAATTGACCCATTTCTGTTGCCAAAGTTGGCTGATAACCAACGGCACTAGGCATACGACCAAGCAAAGCGGAAACTTCTGAACCAGCCTGAGTAAACCGGAAGATATTGTCGATAAAGAGCAAAACGTCTTGACCTTCAACATCTCTAAAGTATTCAGCAAGCGTCAATCCAGTTAAAGCAACACGCATTCTGGCACCAGGCGGCTCGTTCATCTGACCAAATACCATGGCCGTCTTACTTAAAACGCCTGAAGCTTTCATTTCAAAGTAAAGGTCATTACCTTCACGGGTTCTTTCACCAACACCAGTAAATACGGAAATACCACCGTGTTCTTGAGCGATGTTATGAATTAATTCCTGAATGATAGTAGTCTTACCAACACCGGCACCACCGAACAAACCAACTTTACCACCACGTACGTATGGTTCAAGCAAGTCAATAACTTTAATACCTGTTTCAAGAATCTCACGACTGGTAGTTAAGTCTGCGTACTTAGGTGCATCTTTATGAATACCTTCACGTGGATGGTCTTTAGGAAATTCTGGACCACCATCGATCGGTTGACCTAATACGTTAAATACACGTCCTAAAGTGTCTTCACCAACAGGAACTGAAATTGGGCCGCTAGTGTCTTCGACCTTCATTCCACGACGAAGACCATCGGTAGATTCCATGGCAATCGTTCTTAAGACACCATCACCAAGCTCAAGCGTAACTTCAAGGACAATGCTATCATCCTTGGATTTGATTACACGCAAAGCATTGTTAATATCAGGTAAACTCTTATCAATTGGGAATTTTACATCGACAACTGGTCCGATTACTTGAACGATTTCACCTTCACTCAAAACATCTACCTCCTTTTCTTTTTTACTCTAAGGCATTAGCACCACTGATAATTTCAGTAATTTCAGTAGTAATTTGTGCCTGTCTAGCACGATTCATTTTTGTAGTTAAATTTGAGACCAAATCATTTGCATTATCAGTCGCACTCTGCATTGCTGTCATTGAACTAGCATGTTCAGCAGTCTTGGCATCCAAGATGGCACCATAAATAGTTGAACGTGCATATTGTGGCAGCAACTTCATCAATACACTGTTAGCATCTGGTTCGATATCATATTCTAATTCTTTATGAGCTTCAGCTTCTTTAACGCCAATGTCTAAATCGACGATTGGCAACATCTTTTCAACACGAAAAGCAGATGATAATGAGTTAACGTGGTGAGTATAACATACGTAAAGTTGGTCATAAACACCATTTAAAAACATCTTAATCGCGGTTGAAACGATTGGTAAAGATTCATCGAAAGTTGGTACATCAGAAACTCCATCCTTTTCGTAAACAACATTAATGTTGTTCTTCTTAAAGAATTGAGCACCTACTGAACCAACAGCAAGAACTTTGATCTCGTGTCCCTGAGCACGTTCGTCCTCAAAGATACTCATCATATTCTTGATTACATTACTGTTATAAGAACCTACAAGACCACGATCCCCACTGATTACTAAGAAACCAGTAGTTTTAATATCCTTGCGAGGCTGAATCATATCAGCTGTAATTCCCAAGCCAAAAACATCAGTATAATCGATTTTGGCAATGTTGTTTTTATCGATCGCAATATCTTGTTCACGTAAACTATCAACAACTTGAGAACTAATCAAACGAGAAATAGTCTGACGAATATGATCATTATATACTGTATAACCTTTATCATGACCTTCTGTTTGATTCAACTTTGATGCCGAAACCATGTGCATGGCTTCGGTGATCTTACCAGTTTGTTTAACTGAAGCAATTTTTTTCTTTAACTCAAGTAAAGATGCAGGCATATATTCTACCTCCTATTTCTCACTTGGTGTAAAGCTCTCACTGAATTCCTCAACAACTGCTGACAACTTCTTGTCATCTGGCAACTTACCAGTCTCACGAATAGTCTTCAGTAAATCAGCATGACTACTGTCAAAGTTATCAAATAATTCACTTTCAAAACGACTAATATCTTCAACTGGAACTGAGTCAAGATAGCCGTGAGTCAAAGCATAAAGAATCAACACTTGTTTTTCAACAGGAATTGGGTCATGAAGTGGTTGCTTCAAAACTTCAACCGTTCTTTGACCTCTGTTCAGTTTAGCTTGGGTAGCTTGATCAAGATCACTACCAAATTGAGCGAAACTTTCAAGTTCACGGTAAGCTGCAAGATCAGTACGTAAAGTACCAGCAACTTTCTTCATTGCTTTAATCTGCGCATTACCACCAACACGAGAAACTGAGTTACCAGCATCGATAGCTGGACGAGTACCAGCAAAGAACAAATCACTCTGCAAGAAAATCTGACCATCAGTAATGGAAATTACGTTAGTTGGAATATATGCAGAAATGTCGCCGGCTTCAGTTTGAATGATTGGCAAAGCAGTCAATGACCCACCACCAAGTTTGTCACTCAACTTAGCACTACGTTCAAGTAAACGTGAGTGTAAGTAAAAGACGTCACCAGGGTAGGCTTCACGACCAGGCGGACGACGAAGCAACAAGGAAAGTTCGCGGTAAGCGACAGCTTGTTTGGATAGGTCATCGAATACGATTAATACGTCCTTGCCATTGTACATAAATTCCTCACCCATAGCGGTACCAGCATATGGTGCAATGTAAAGCATTGGTGCTGGTTCACTTGGGCCCGCTTCAACAACAATGGTATAATCCATCGCGCCAAAGCGCTTTAAAGTTTCTACTTGAGTTCTAACGGTTGATTCCTTTTGACCAATAGCAACGTAAATACAAATTACGCCTTGTCCCTTTTGGTTAAGAATGGTATCAATAGCCAAACTAGTTTTACCAGTTTTACGGTCACCGATAATCAATTCACGCTGTCCACGACCAATTGGAACTAAGGCATCGATAGCCTTAATACCAGTTTGAAGTGGTTGCTTAACTGATTGACGGTCCATAACGCCTGGAGCTTTAGCTTCAATAGGACGAGTCTTATCAGCCTTAATTTCACCTAAACCGTCAACTGGTTGACCCAATGGGTTAACTACTCTACCGATTAAAGAATTACCTACAGGAACTGACATGATTCGACCAGTTCTTTGAACACGGTCACCTTCACGAATATTGTCAAATTGACCTAAAATAATGATACCAACATCATTAGAATCAAGGTTTTGGGCAATACCGTAAGATCCGTTATCAAATTTTAACAACTCACCGGCTAATGCATTATTAAGTCCGTGAACACGGGCGATACCATCACCAACATAAGTTACAACACCGACTTCGTTGATGTCGAGCTTATCATCGTAATGTTCAAGTTGTTGCTTGATCAAGGAGCTAATTTCTTCCGCTTTAATGCTCAATGGTTTCACCTCTTTTAATTATTATCAATTATTTGCGCGCGGATCTTATTCAGCTTAGTTTTAACTGAACCATCGATCACGCGATCCTTCACTTGAAGAACCACGCCGCCTAAAATACTTGGATCAACTTTATTCTCAAGACGCACAGCATTCAAATTATATTTCTTAGCGAAACTATCACCTAAACGCTGTAGTTGATCATCATCCAATTTAACTGCAGTAGTTGCAGTACCAGATGCAATCTTTTTTTCATCATCATAAAATGCTACGAATTGATCAATAATATCAACCAAATCTGCAAAGCGGTTATATTCAAGTAGTAAATTCAAAAAGCCTTGAACTTCTTCTGAGAAGCCCTTTTCAACTGCCGTTAAAACCGACTTTTTATCCTTACTGCTTAAAATAGGATCACTTAAAACGCTGATAATTTGTGGATTAGCAAGTACTGCCTTTTTTAATTCCAACATTTCATCATAAACGTTATCTAGCACTTTATTATCTTGCGCATAGCCGAACAAAGCGGCACCGTAGCGTGCAGCTACTTCTTCTCTACTTAAAGCCATTAATCATCCAACCCCTTAATAAATTGGTCGACTAAATCTTTTTGGTCTTCAGCAGATAAATTCTTAGCAATTACTTTTTCGGCAATTGCTACAGAAATATCAGCAACTTGGTCACGTGCAGAATTCAAAGCATCTGATTTAGCTTTAGCGGCTTCTTCATTAGCCTTCTTGACAATTGCTGCAGCATCATCATTGGCACTTGCTACGATTTCTTTACTTATGTTTTGCGCATTGTTTTTAGCTTCAGAGAGAACCTGTGTTGCTTCTTGTCTTGAGTTCTTCAAGGCAGCTTCACGCTCGTTAGCAAGCGTTTCAGCTTTTTTACGATCACTTGCGGCTGAATCCAAGTCATTAATAACTTTTTGCCGCCGTTTTTCCATCATATCAGATACTGGACCCCAAGCATAGTGCTTAATGAGAAGCATCAAGATGGCAAAACAAATCAAATACCAAATGGCATTGCCCAGGTAAATGTGATGTGAGGCTGCAAATAATGTTTGAATAGTCATTTACTGCCCTTCTCTCTTTATACTTAAATTCCTTTAGTTAAAAACTTTTTTCTGATTAAAGGAAAAGAATCAAGAAGGCAACAACGATAGCCAAGATAGGAAGGGCTTCGATCAAACCAACACCGATAAACATTGTTGATCTTAAATTACCTGCACTTTCAGGTTGGCGAGCCATACCTTCAAGAGTCTTTGAAATAACCTTACCGTTACCCCATGATGCAGCTAAAGCTGCTAAACCAGCTGCAATGGCTGCAGCAAGATATTGAAAAGCTTGTGACATAAATTTATACCTCCAAAAACTTATTCTGTAGTAACTTTTCTACCAATGTAAACCATTGATAAAGTTACGAAAACATATGCCTGGATAGAGCCAATGAAGACAGAGAAACCTTGCCAAATCATGGCTAATGGAGCTGCAAGAATCAACGTAAATGGTCCACCAGCATGTGCTAGATCATTACCGATTAATGTTAGCAGAACTTCACCAGCATAAATATTCCCATATAGACGCAACGATAAGGTTAAGAAGTTGGTAAACTCTTCAATTAAATTAATTGGGAGCATAAAACCAACTGGCTGCGTGTAATTCTTTAAATATCCGCCTACGCCAAATCGTTGAATACCAAATGTGAACGATAGAAGCAAGGTCATCATTGCAAACGACATTGTCGCTACTGGATCAGCAGTTGGTGATTTTACAAATACCCAATCATCCACTTTAACTTCAAGAAACATCCCTAATTGGTTCATAAACCAAATGAATAGGAATAAAACGAAAGCATATAATGACAAGTGGTTCTGCGCATCTGGATCACTAACATTAGATTTTAGAATGCCATTAGTGAAATCAAGTAAATACTCGAACACATTCTGTCTTTTATTAGGTTTCATTTCAACTTTCCGTGAAAGCCAAATGCAGATAAATAAAACTGCTAAAGCCATTAGCGTTGAACTAATGATCCCAGTAAGATCAAAATCCAAGCCTATGAATTTAAAAACAAATGATTTCTCCATTACTTCGTGACCTCCCTTCTCGTGTTGAATAAAACTCGAACACATAAATCATCTTAACACCAAAAAAGTTATTTGTGTAAAATGAAAGCGCATTTTAGAGTAAATTTTTCTTAAAAAGAGAGATTACTTAGTACCAAATAATCTGTCCCCTGCATCACCTAAGCCTGGGAAGATGTAGCCATTAGACATTAATTTTTCATCTTCGGCTGCGGCGTAGATATCAACATCAGGGTTAGCCTTTTGGACAGCCTTAATACCTTCTGGTGCTGCTACCAAAACTGCCAGCTTAATTTCCTTAACGCCACGCTTTTTCAATGCAGCGATAGCATCATTAGCTGAGCCACCAGTTGCAAGCATTGGATCAACGACCAAGCACTCACGTTCAGCAATGTCCTTTGGAGCCTTAAAGAAATATTCATGTGGCTTCAAAGTCTTTTCATCACGATACATACCAATAACCGCAATCTTAGCTGATGGTACCATTTCAAGGACGCCATTCAGCATCCCCATACCAGCACGCAAAATTGGCACAATTGTCAACTTCTTACCAGCAATTCCTTTTTGAACCGTCTTACCCATTGGTGTTTCAATTTCGACATCTTCGAGTGGTAAATCTCTGGTGATTTCATAAGTCATCAAACCACCGATTTCACCAACGATTCTACGGAATTCATTTGATCCCGTATCCTTGCGACGAATAATTGTCAATTTGTGTTGAATCAATGGGTGATCCAAAACTACGAACTTTCCCATATATGCCTCCTATAAAAAAATAATCTAGTCATTAAATATTTTAATCAAAAACGCAAAGGGTTTAAAGCCCTTTGCGTCTTATTTTTTATTTATTGAAATGATGTCCACCTGCAGCTTTATTCAAACGATTCATATAGGCCAAACTTTCTTCGCCTTCATCGAATCCTTGAACATAGATGGTTTCGATATCATCTTTATCGTCAAAATAACGTAGACCACCAAACAAATTATGGTCAGCATCAACCAAATTATTGCCCAAATCAAATTTATTTTCGCCAGGCAAGTCAATTTTATCCAAAACAGATTTTAATGCTGCCACTCCAGTTTTAGCATTAAAATCAATCTTACTAAAGTCAGCTGGATTATCAACAACAGTAACTGGTTCACTCGGCGCATAATGACGATACTTCATTCCTGGAGCCTTTGGCACTTCTTTATCTGAGACTTTACCAGTATTAATCAAAACTTTTTCGCCTAAAACTTTACTTAATTCTTCTGGCGTAATTTCACCTGGACGAAGTACGATAGGCGTTTTTACTGACAAATCAATAATTGTTGATTCAAGACCTACGCGAGTCGGACCATCATCAATAATCCCAGCAATCTTGCCCTTTAAATCATGATAAACATGCTCAGCAGTCGTTGGACTAGGCTTAGTAGAAGTATTAGCAGATGGTCCTACAATTGGATAGCCTAATTTAGCAATTAAATCATGCGTCAATTGATCATCTGGGCAGCGAAAGGCTACTGTATCTAACCCACCAGTAACAGCAGTAGGAAGAGTACCTGGCTTTACAAATAAAAGCAAAGTCAACGGACCTGGCCAGAAATGCTTAATTAGCTTCTTAGCTCTTTCAGGTACTTCTTTAGCGTAGCGTTCCATCGTCTTTTCATCAGAGACGGTCACAATTAGCGGATTATCGCTAGGACGGCCTTTAGCAGCATAAACGCCCTTAACAGATTTTTCTTTTGTTGCAATCGCACCTAAGCCATAAACAGTTTCAGTTGGAAAAGCTACCAATTCGCCTTTTGTAAGTAAATCAACGGCTTCATCAAGTTGATCTTTCTTAAAAATCTTTGTTTCCATAATCTTTTATTTTTGCCACCTTCCATGAACCATGCGTGGCTTATCTGCCATGTCGTTTCTAAATTCAATCTCAAAATCAGGTAATTCTTTAGCAAACAATTCTTTTAATTGTTCTTCTTCGCTAAAACCAAATTCTAAGAAGAATTCACCATGACTATTTAAGTGCTCACGCACCTGTTTTGCAAATTTTTTATAAAAATCTAAGCCATCCTTACCTGCAAATAAGGCTTCTTTAGGTTCATTTTGCAAAACATTTTCATCCATGACGTTTTTCTCGGTCGTCTTAATATAAGGTGGATTAGAAATGATTAAATCGAATTTTTCCAAACCGATTAATACATTGGCTTTGCGCGTAGTAACATCCAAACCATAAGTCAAAAAGTTCTCTTCACTTGTTCTTAAAGCGGTATCAGTTATATCGCTAGCATATAAAATTAAATCTGTAATGCTTTTTTTCTCAGCTTCTTTAGCTAGTGCTACAGTAATGCACCCTGAACCGGTACCCAAATCTAAAACCTTATCTCCCGTTTTAAGTGATTTAAGCGCCCATTCGATTAATTCTTCTGTTTCAAAACGCGGAATCAAAACACCACGCTGCACCATAATCTTATAGCCTAAAAACCAAGCATAACCCAAGATATATTGCGGTGAAACGCCCCTAGCTAATTTCTTGATATCCTTATTAGCTTGCTTGATTTGATCTGCAGTTAAGACCATGTCCTGCTTCATCTCAAACTCGCTTGGCGTTAGATTAAGTTGCTCGGCTAATAGAAAGTCAATATCTTCTGGACGCGCATTTTCAGCAGCCTCTCCTGCTTTAATACGCAGCTCCTTCAATGTTTTAGGCATTTTGATCAGCCAACTCCTCTAATTGTTTCGTTTGATTATAAAGAATCAATGCATCAATAATTTCATCAAGTTCACCGTTCATTACTCGATCAAGCTTGTTAATAGTTAAACCAATGCGGTGATCAGTAACCCTATTTTGTGGGTAGTTATACGTTCTAATTCTTTCTGAACGATCCCCAGTACCAACGGCATTCTTACGCTTAGCATCATATTTAGCCTGGTTTTTGCTTTCATAATAATCGTAAACACGTGATTTCAAAATTTGCATGGCTTTTTCACGGTTTTGCTGCTGACTACGTTGATCCTGCATCGCAACTACAATTCCAGTTGGCAAGTGAGTCATTCTTACGGCACTTGAGGTCTTGTTAATATGCTGACCACCGGCACCACTTGAACGGTAAACGTCAACCCGGATATCCTTAGGATCAATGTCAATATCTACCTGTTCATATTCTGGCATAACAGCAACAGTAGCAGTTGAAGTATGAACACGGCCCTGAGATTCAGTTACTGGAATACGCTGAACACGGTGAGCCCCGTTTTCATACTTTAATTTTGAATAAACCTTGTCCCCCGTAATCATGATGGCAACACGCTTATAACCACCAACTTCTGTTGGTTCAGAATCAATCATTGAAACCTTCCAGTTTTGCCGTTCTGCGTATTTTTCATACATTCTCAGCAAATCACCAGCAAACAATGAGGCTTCATCACCACCAGCGGCACCACGGATTTCCATAATGATATCCTTATCATCATTAGGATCCTTAGGCAGCATCAAAATCTTAATTTCATCTTCCAGTTTAGGAATTTCCTTTTCGATTTCCGCATTTTCTTCTTTAGCTATTTCAATCAAATCATTATCTGATTCGTTGGCAATAATTTCTTTATTATCAGCGATTTCCTTTTTATCTGCCTTGTACTTCTTGTATTTTTGAACAACTTCGCGCAAATCGGCTTCTTCTTTAGAAATCTCCATGTAGCGCTTGGTATCATTGATAACTTCTGGATCGGCCATCATTTCTTGAAGTTCTTCATAGTGAGCTACCAAGCCCTCTAATTGAGCCATAACTTTATCCATAAATTACTAATCCTCTCTATTTCTTAAGACCTGGGTGAAAATAGTGATAACGGCAAACTGGGTAATAGCTTTCATCGCCACCAATTTGTACTTGTTCACCTTCATATACAGGCTTTCCATTATTAATTCTTAAATTCATTGTTGCCTTGTGACCACAATAATGGCAAATGGTCTTCATCTCTTCTATCTTATCAGCAAAAATCAATAAATTTTCGCTACCTTCAAATAGATGATTTTGAAAGTCATTCTTTAAACCAAAAGTCATCACTGGAATATTAAACTCATCCACAATTTTAGCGCATTCTAAAACATGATGTCTTTTTAAAAACTGCGCTTCATCAATTAAAACACAAGCTAGCTTTCCATCACCATCAGCAAGGTCTTCATCATTCATTTTTTTAATATAATCAAACAAATTCATTTGCTCGGTAATTGGAATAGCCCGACGGTGCAACCCAATTCTAGAAGCTACGGTCCCTACGCCACTACGGTTATCAAGTCCACTAGTCATCAGGGCAATCTTGCGACCTTGAGCTTCATAGTTGTGCGCCACTTTCAAGATTTCAATTGTCTTACCGCTACTCATCGCGCCATAACGAAAAAATAATTGCGCCACTTTTTGGCTCCCCCTCTCTTTGAAAAAAGTCTTCGCTTTACTCCCCCTCTCTTTGAAAAAAGTCTTCGCTTTAATAGTATAGTTGAAAAATTAATTTTGTGCAGTCAAATAAACATGAAAAACTCGTTTTCGTGCATGCTCTATGCTAAACTTAGACATAGTTTTAAAGTGAGGGATGTACATGAGTTTTAAATCAGGAATCGCTAAAATTGCCGGAAAATCCAGTTACTGGTTCTTGCATAACGTCTTAAAGGGCGGCACAAGTTTTCCCGGTAAATTAGCAATGAAAATTGATCCGGCAGTCCTTAACTCTTTAGCTAAGGGTTATGAAACAGTTATCGTTACTGGAACCAACGGTAAGACAATGACAACTGCATTAATTGTTGAAGCCTTAAGAAAAAAATATGGCGACGTATTAACCAACCCTTCTGGCTCAAATATGCAGCAAGGAATTGTTACTGCCTTTTTGGCTCATAAACATAAACGAGTTAAACGCAAAATTGCGGTTCTAGAAGTTGACGAAGCCAACGTAAAGATGGTTACTAAATTGCTCCATCCTAGTGTCTTTGTTTTAACTAATATTTTTCGGGATCAAATGGACCGCTACGGTGAAATCTATACTACTTATGACAAAATTGTAAACGGAATTAAGTTAGCACCTGAGGCAACAATTATCGCCAATGGTGATGCAAGCATTTTTTCTTCGGTAGAATTGCCTAATAAAAAGATTTTCTATGGTTTCAAGTTAGCTGATGATCAACCAGCTAATGATTTTAAGGCTCCAGTGAATACCGATGGTGTCCTTTGTCCTAAGTGCGACCATATTTTGCATTATCATGAACGCATCTATGCCAACTTAGGTGATTTCTTCTGTCCTAACTGCGGCTATCATCGCCCTGATTTAACCTTTACAGTGAATAAAATTGTTGATCAAACCCCTAACAGCCTAAAATTCCAAATGGGCAATAAGCAATACTCCATTAATATTGGCGGTACTTACAATATTTACAATGCTTTAGCTGCTTACTCCGTTGCCCGTCACTTTGGTTTAACTGAGGCGGAGGTTGCCCAAGCATTTGCTGAAAATAAACGGATTTTTGGTCGGCAAGAATTAATTCATTATGGCGGTAAAGACATCGACCTAATCTTGGTTAAAAATCCAGTTGGACTTGATGAAGTATTGCACATGCTCAATACTGAAAAAGATGATTATTCACTAGTTGCTTTGCTTAACGCTAATCATGCTGATGGGATTGATACTTCTTGGATCTGGGATGCAGATTTTGAAGGATTAGATCGCAGCAAGATTAAAAAGGTCCTTGTCGGCGGTCAACGCTGGCATGATATGGGCTTTAGACTGGAAATTTCTGGCTTTGATCCTGGAACAATGAGTACTAATCCAGACGATGATAGTCTAATCGAAGAAATTAAGAAATTACCAACCAAAAAGGTCTACATTCTTTCAACTTATACTGCAATGTTAGCGTTAAGAAAGAAAATGGCAGAAAAGAAAATTATTAAAGCTGGTATGTAGAAAAAAGCTGGAAAAATCCAGCTTTTTTATTTTTGACTAAAAATAAAAATGACTTGAGATAAAACTCAAGCCATTTTTCAAACTATTGAGATATTGGGGCTCGAACCCAAACATCCAGGAACCAGAATCCTGTGCCTTACCAATTTGGCTATATCTCAGTAATAGATCACCCGTACGAGAATTGAACTCATAACTCCACCTTGAGAGGGTAGCGTCTTAACCATTTGACCAACGGGCGAATCAACACTCATAATTATGCTTTTTTCTTCTGCGCTTGTCAAGTCATTTTGCTATAATGTAAGTGTCAATATTTTTCAGGATGGTTAAAAATGATTGATTATAACAAAACACAGCATTTAATTGAATCAATGGTCTTTGAACGAGTTGTTCCAGGTGTAAACTATACTTTCATCAAAGGCAAACAAATTTCCACTTCAACTACTGGCTTTGCCAGTATTTACCCAGAAGTAACGCAACTTAGTCCTTTTGCAGAATATGATTTAGCAAGTTTGACCAAAGTTTTGGCAACAGAAAATGTGCTCCTAAAACTTTATGACCAAGGCAAACTCAACTTTACTGAACCCTTACAGGAATTCGTTCCTGAATTTCATGATCCGCGCATTCGGCTTTATCATTTGCTAACACATACTAGCGGCATTCGCGGTTGGATTCCCCATCGTGATGAATTAAGCCATGACGAACTTCTAAAAGCGATTGTTAATCTTCCCGTTACAGATGAGTTCGAACACAAGATGCGTTACGCAGATACAAATTTCATTCTCTTGGGATTAGTTATTAAAAAAATCTTTGGCAAACCTGTCCAAGCAGTTGCCACACAAGAAGTGCTTAAGCAAATGCCACTAGAAAACACAACCTTTGCCCCACAAAAAGATGATTGTATTCCCACTGCAATCCTTGATGGTCAGGTATTGCAAGGCATCCCTCATGACCCGAAGGCCAGACAATTAAAGGCCGACTGCGGTTCAGCAGGACTTTTTTCTAACATGCGCGATCTAATTACCTTTGCCCAAGGATACCTTGGCTTAAAACGAGATATTTTGCCTTACAGTCAAGATACAGTCAGCCTTTTATTCGACAACAAAAATCCCCAAGGAGTTAAACCACGTTCTTGGGGCTGGGATTTGCGTTTTGATCCGCATGAGCATTATCCGATTATCTTGCACACAGGTTTCACTGGAACTTTAATAATCTTAGATCGGCTTAAGCGCAGTGGCCTAATTTTATTAACTAACCGCGTTCACCCTACTGGACACAACACTATCTTTCTAGCCATGCGCGAAAAAATAATTCGTAATTTTCTAAATGAAAATACCAAAATATAGAATAAAAAGACGACTGTGTGTCAGTCGTCTTTTTATTCTCTCACTAAATTTCATCATCTGTATACTATTATAACTTATTTTTAAAGAGCTGTCTTGCCATTTTCTGCTTTAAACATTCTAAAATAGCTAACTAAGATAATCAGACTAATTACTAACGTAAACCAAAATGCTGCCTGACTACCCTGAGCCGTAGCAAGGACATAAGAAGTATTATTTTGCTTTTGTCCCGCAGCAATAATGCTAGCTAAGATAGTAGTTCCTAAAGAACCGGCAAGTTGTTGACTAGTTTGACAAATTGCTGTTGCGTCCGCACGAAGTGCACCCGTTTCCATCTTAAGCGACTCGGCTAAGGTATTGCTAAAAGCCATTCTATGACCTAACATCATTAGCCCATAAATAACAATGATCATCAAACTAGTCAAATTCATGCCTAAAACAGCAAATAATAGGTAGCTAAGGGCCATTAGACTACCGCCAGCATAGAGTGGCAGCTTAGCCCCCAACTTTGTCGTAGAGACTGCCAAAATAAGGATTAAGCAGTCCCGCAATGATACTGCCAGGAAGTAAGACCAATCCACCAATCAGCGAACTTTGTTTGCCTACAATCTGAATGTAATTAGGCAAAACAAAGCTGATCCCTATATTGTTAAACTGCAACAGAAAATAAGCTAAAGCGCCAAAAATAAATGATTTTTGCTTGAAAACTGCCAAATCCAGCATTTTCTTTGAAGAACTTTTAGCTCTTTTAACAAATAATCCTAATAAAATGGCAGTTACTACTAGTAAAAGCCAAAATAAGGGATTCCCTAAACCACTGCTAATTTGATTGACTCCAACAGTCAGTGTAATAAAAGCTGCTGATAAAATAATAAAAGACAACCAATCAAAGCTATTTTTCACCTGCTGATGATATTGTCCTACTACAAAAATACCTGCCAGAAATACAACCAAGGTTATGATCGTAACAATTACAAAAATCCAACGCCAATTTAAATAAAAAGTCGTCACACCGCCAAAAGCTGGTCCCAAGGTTGGCGCCATAGCAATTACTAATCCGGCAATTCCCATATAAACGCCCCATTTAGCTCGTGGCATAATTTCTGTTACCAAATTAAACATCAATGGCGTACTTAATCCTGCACCTAAGGCTGAAATTAGGCGTCCTAATAGCAAAACGGGAAAGCTTGGTGCAACTGCACTGATCACACTACCAACCATAAAGCCCAAGCAGGCAACGACAAATAATTGTTTAGCCGTAAAACGATCATTTAAATACGACGAGCAAATCATAATAATCGCAATTGCTAATAAATATCCCGTCGTCGTCCACTGAATCGTGTCCAAACTAACATGAAATTGTCTCATCATTGTCGGAAAAGTGACGTTCAAACTCGTTTCTGTCAAAATCCCTACAAATGACATAAATGCAGCTGATAAAACAGCTAAAATATTTTTGGTTTCTTTCTGCATAAAACAGCTCCTCTACCCACAGAAAAAGAGCAGAAAACTTAATTCGTTTTCTACTCTTTCTTTAACTAACTTACGTTAATTATATTAAACTACATACTATCAAATATGCTGAGTATAGCTATTTTTTAAAGACGCTTAGCTAAATCGTCGTGTAAGTTTTCATAACCTGGCTTGTTAAGAAGACCAAACATATTACGCTTGTATGCTTCAACACCTGGTTGGTTGAATGGGTTAATACCGTTCAAGTAACCTGAAATAGCAATTGCTAATTCGAAGAAGTAAATCATGTAACCAAGAGTATGAGCTGATTGGTCTGGAATG
Source organism: Lactobacillus kefiranofaciens (assembly GCF_900103655.1). Classification (GTDB taxonomy): domain Bacteria; phylum Bacillota; class Bacilli; order Lactobacillales; family Lactobacillaceae; genus Lactobacillus; species Lactobacillus kefiranofaciens. Next base: position 71,180 of record NZ_FMXC01000003.1, on the reverse strand, counting down.
TTAACAGTCATTACAGGAACACCACCATCGGTGTGAGCTAAAACAACACCTTCATAAGCACGGTCGTTTACGTAGTTCAAGCTCTTGCCTTCCAAGAAGTTAAGTTGGTCAAGGTTCTTTTCATCACTAGGAATCTTAACATCATGACGTGGGCTTTCAACACGAATAACAGTTTCGAACAAGTTACGTAAACCTTCTTGGATGTATTGACCAAGTGAGTGCAAATCAGTAGTGAAGTTAGCACTTGATGGGTAGATACCCTTTTGATCTTTACCTTCTGATTCACCCATCAATTGCTTGCACCATTCACCAAACATTCTTAAAGTTGGTTCGTAGTTTTCAACAATTTCAGTAGTGTAGCCTTTGCGGTAAAGAATGTTACGCAATGCAGCGTATTGGTAAGGGTTTGCCTTGGATAAATCAGTATCAGCGTAATCAGCACGAGCATCTGCTGCACCCTTCATCAATTCATCGATGTCTGCACCTGAAGCAGCAATTGGAAGTAAACCAACAGCTGAAAGGACACTGTAACGACCACCAACATCATCTGGAACTACGAATTCTTCGTAGCCTTCTGCGTCAGCTTCGGTCTTCAAAACACCCTTTTGACGGTCAGTAGTTGCGTAAATTCTCTTAGCAGCTTCTTCTTTACCATACTTCTTGATTAACTTGTCTTTAAAGATTCTAAATGCTACTGATGGCTCAGTAGTAGTACCTGACTTAGAAATAACGTTTACGCTAAAGTCCTTGTCGCCTAACCATTCAATCAAGTCATAAAGGTATGAACCTGAAAGTGAGTTACCACAGAAGACAACAGTTGGCATACCGTTCTTTTCCTTGCCGTAAAATGCACTGTTCAAGAATTCAATTGCAGCTTGTGCACCAAGGTATGAACCACCGATACCAATACAAATCAAAACTTCTGAATCTGATTGGATCTTCTTAGCGGCCTTCTTGATACGAGCAAATTCATCCTTATCATAGTCAACTGGTAAATCAACCCAACCACGGAAATCATTACCAGCACCAGTACCATCACGAAGTTCAGCATTAGCAGCGTTTACCATAGCTTGCATTTCGCTTAATTCATTTTCGTGAACAAATGGAGTAAGTTTACTACTATCAAATTTAATTAAACTCATAAATCTGCTTCCTAACTATTAAAAAAATTTTACAGCTCTATTTTAACAATCTTGTCTATTGAATACCAGTATCATTTACAAGCGCATTCATAGTTTTTGAAAAAATTTATAAATTCCATAGCCAATAACTGCGCCACAAGTATTAAAAAACACATCATCAATATCGCTAACTCCCGTTGCCAAAAAGAACTGAAGCATTTCAATTCCAATTGAGGTCAACATCCCTAATATGGCAGTTTTGATAAATGATGCTTTTTTTGAAAAAACAATTGGAAATAAGATCCCAAATGGAACAAAGCACAAAATATTGCCAAAAGAATTATAAAAGAAATCTAGTCGACTAGGTGCATAAATTAATTTCCAAGTCTCCTTCATAAAAATGAGATTAATATCACTTAAGGGCCTGCTGAAATGAAAATCAATTTGCCACGGAAAATAAGTATCGCGAAAAGTCGTTAACATTAAAATCAAAATTAAATAAAAGGCAAATAGCCACACTCCCGCCTCAGACCTCACACTTCTGCGATGGCGAATCAGCAATAACCAAAAAAGGCGCAAAATAGCAAATATCAAAAAATAAAAGATCGTCTTATCCAGCGCCAAAAATGTTAATTTGACTAATGCAAAATGATTAATACTAGTTGCGTATTGTTTTGCCAGGAAACTATATAACGGGCCGAGAAATAGCATGCCTTGCCTCTTTCTAAAATATTCCTTTTAGATTATACCCATTTTTTTAGCTGGCAATTATTAAAAAAAAGATAACTCTTCACAAATCGTTGTTTTAACCAGCTCTAACCATTAAAATTAGAGGTTGTTAAAGGAGCGCGTATCAATGAAGAAAAAACTCACGCATTTTATTCAAACAAGGACTGGCTTTTTAACATTATTAGTATTTTGTTTTTGGCTAAAATATCTTTTTGCCGCTTATCTTGATTTTAATCTTGGACTAGCGGATCCATATCAACACATCATCATGTGGCTAAGTCCGATTGGCACCGCCGTTATTTTGATCAGCTTAGGTTTTTATTTTCCTAAACCAATCATCTCTTATATTGCAATGCTAGTCATGGATTTTGCCAATACAGCACTATTATTCGCAAATATTATTTATTACCGACAATTTTCCGATTTTTTGACCATTAAGACCATGTCCAATGCTGGCAAAGTCTCGCAAGGACTAGGCAAAAGCACCGTTGCGTTGCTTCATCCTAGCGATATCTTCATTTGGATTGATTTAATCATCATTATTGCGTTATTAATTATGCACAAAATTAAAATTGATCAAAAATCCTACGGTATTTCCACTCCTTTTGCCGTTACCTCTGTAGGGGCACTTATACTGACCTTTAACATTTTCCTAGCTGAAACTTCCCGACCTCGTCTTTTGCGTAATACTTTCGATCGCTCTTATGTAGTCAAATATCTAGGCATCGATACTTTCACAGCCTATGATGTTTTCAAAAGCGCACAGAATGTTCAAGTTACAAAAAATGCTAATGCTTCAGATTTAAACAAGATCTTAACCTTTACTAAAAAACAACACGCGGCTCCCAACCCTTCATATTTTGGCGTAGAAAAAAAGCGCAACGTCATCATCATTCACTTAGAAAGCTTCCAGCAATTCCTAATCAATCTGAAGATTAACGGCAAGCCTGTAACGCCATTTCTTAACTCACTTTATCAAAATAAACATACGCTCAGTTTTGCCAACTTTTATCACCAAGTCGGCTTAGGTAGAACTAGTGATGCAGAAAATATGTTAGAAACAGGTACCTATGGCATTTCTGATGGTTCACTCTTTACCTCGCTAGGTTCAGAAAATACTTTTCAAGCTGCACCACAGATCTTGCGTAATGACGGCTACATCTCTGCTGTTTTTCATGGTAACGTAGGCAGTTTTTGGAATCGCAATGACGTTTATAAAAATATGGGCTACAACTATTTCTTTGATAAAAATTATTATAGTCCCGAAGCCAAAGACGCTAGTGGCTACGGTTTAAAAGATAAGTTGCTATTTGCCGAAAGCATTAAATACCTCGAACAAATGCAGCAACCATTTTATGCAAAATTTATCACGGTCACTAATCACATTCCATTTGAATTAGATAAAAAAGACCAAGATCCTAACTTTAAAACAGCAAACACTCGCGATCAAACTATCAATAATTATTTCGAGACAGCTCACTATTTAGATGAATCAATTCGCGAATTCTTTAATTATTTAAAATCATCAGGTCTATATAAAAATTCAATGATCATTATCTATGGTGATCATTACGGCTTGAGCAATTCTGAAAATGAAACGTTAGCTCCTATTATTGGCGAAAGTTCCGACACCTGGAATACCTATAATAATGTTCAAATGCAACGTGTACCATTTATGATCCACGCTAATAATTTAAAGGGCAAAATTAGTCATGAAGTCGCGGGAGAAATCGATGTTCTGCCAACTTTGATGCATTTACTAGGCATTAGCAATAAAGATTACGTTCAATTCGGTAGCGACATGCTCTCGCCGCACCGCCAAAACTGGATTGTCTTTCGTAACGGTACAATTGTTAGTCAAAAGTACATTATTGTTGGAGCTAAGGGAATTAAAGGCACGGTTTATAATCACATTAATGGCAAGCAAATCATTAATTTTACCCCTCAGGAGAAGCGAGAAATTACTGAACTGGCTAAAAAGGCTAAGGAATCATTGCATTATTCTGATTTGCTTAATAGCCACAACTTGCTTCGCCTCTACACCCCTGCTGGCTTTGTTCCTACTGATCCAACTCAGTTCAACTACGCCTTGAATTATCAAAAGATGATTGCATTGCGCGACGGCTTGGCTAATAAATCTACTTCACTCTACAGCAAGCATCATGGTACAACCACCAAACTGTATCATACAGATGCTCCTGAACTGAAAAATAGACAGCAAGAAATTACTCAAATCCCTGAAAATATTAAAGATAATAAAAACAAAGAAGACAAAAACAATTCAAAAGAAAATACGCAAAATTAAAAGCCTGGGAATTCCCAAGCTTTTTTCTAATTCTTTTTTACAAATTGTTCAAAACCATGATCATAAAAGGTGACAGTAAAGGTTGATCCTTGACCAGGTTTGGAATTTACGGTGACGTTGCCTCCATGTTGTTTAATCAAAGAAGACACAATAGCTAATCCCAACCCGGATTCACCAGTACCCATTCGCGCTCTTGAAGGATCAGCTTTAAAGAAACGTTCAAAAATGTACTTGATCTGGTTGGCACTCATTCCAATTCCATTATCTTGCACAGATAATTGGGTACCATGAGCAATCCTTTTGCCTGAAATTTCAACTTGCCCATCATGAGTAAATTGAATGGCATTCTGTATTAAATTAACCATTACTTGTGTAAAACGATCACGGTCTGCATAAATTGGCAGCTTTTCGGGGCCAGTGACAATTAATTGATCATTAGCCTTTTTGGCATTTTGACTAAGTTGCGATTTTAAGTCTTGCAGGATCGGCATAGCATCAAAATTAGTTTTAATTAACATAATCTGATTATTACGGATTTTCTCATAATCCAGATTTTCATTAACCAGACGAATCAACCGCTTAGTTTCTCTTTGCATTAAAGCAATCGATTTGGGCTTAGATTCTTCTGGGATCGCGTCATATTGTAATCCTTCCAAGATACCATTAATAGTTGTTAGCGGCGTTCGCATCTCATGTGCAGCATCAGCCATAAATTGATCACGCCGCGTTTCCTGAGCCTTGATTTCCTCATTCGATTGCTTCAAAGCCTGCACCATTTTATTAAAGTTTTCAGCTAGCTGATCAATCTCATCACTATCTTTATGTTCAATTTGAACATTGAAATTACCAGCCGCAACCTTTTGCGTTGCTCGAGACAATCGCTTAATTCGCTTAGTTGAATAATAGGAAATAATAAAACTGAGGATCAATCCAACAGCTACAGTAATCAACAAAGCCCGTAACAAATTACGCTTAGCTAGATAAATCGGTCGCTCAACTCGCTTAACCCTAGAACTGATCCAAGCAACACCAACAAGATTTTTATCATTCATCCATGGCACTAAAACGCCGGTATATGCATCCTTAGTTGAGGCAATTGGTGAAGTTTCATTATGGTTATTCTGAATTCGGATCTCTTGTCCATTTTTTAAAGTTGAGAAAATATTCTTAGATAGTTGAATTCTAGCATTTGTTTTCGGATAAATTTGTTCATTTTGATCATTAAAGATCCGTAAATGAACATCTTCTCCGCGCAATACAAATTCCAATTGATCTAAGAAGTTATTGCTTAAACGAGCTGTACCAGCCTGGCTATCAGCTTCTGCAAGAGCACCTAATGAATTAGCATAGCCTTCCATCCGTTGATAGTTTTGCATATAAGCTTGATTTCGCGCATAGCCAATTCCTGAATAGCCAATAATCGAAATTGTAGTCACAATGATGAGCAAAAACCCCAACATATTTTGGTAAATTAGTTTCATCCTTATTTTGCCTGTGAATCGTCAAACTTATAACCAACGCCCCAAACCGTTTGGATTACCTTAGCTCCAACTTTTTCAAGTTTTTGGCGTAATTTTTTGATGTGAGCATCAACTGTTCGCTCTTCACCATAATATTCATAACCCCAAACCAATTCTAAAAGCTGATCACGCGAAAAGACTTGCTTAGGCTTCTGAGCCATTGTATAAAGCAAGTCAAATTCTTTCGGCGTCAAGTCAGTTACTGGTTGATTATCAAATAAAACTTCACGTCTATTTTTAGAAATTTTTAGATGATTGGTTACGATTTCATAATCCAAGTCTTCCTCTTGTGCAGTTCCTGGCTCCTCTTCCATCATTACTCGACGATGAAGTGCCTTGATTCGCGCAATTAAAGCAAGCGGACTAAAGGGCTTAGTAACATATTCATCCGCACCAATGCCTAGTCCTAGCACTTGGTCGGCTTCACTGCCCCTAGCAGTCAGCATGATAATTGGGACAGTTGGCGAAATTGCCCTAACTTCCTTAGCCACTTGAATGCCATCTTTCTTAGGTAGATTCAAATCCAAGGTAATTAAATCATACTTAGCTGCATTTTTCTTAAACATATCGACGGCTTCGACACCATCGACAGCAATATCTTGTTGCCAACCTTCTTTTTTGAAAAACATTCCCATCATTTCAGCAACTGAATTATCATCTTCGACCATTAATATTCTTAAATTCATTATTGATCCCTGAATCCTTTTGTTCTCTTACGTTTCACTTGATCAGGATCAACATAGTCATGTGGCAATTCATGCCTTGTAGATAAAAATTTCTTCAAACTTTTTTCAGTATAAACAATCGGCAATAAAATAAATAAATAAAAAGTTAATAGCCAAACGAGAAAATAGCGATCCCAATTCAAAAAGTGAATAATTACTCCAATCACAGCTTGAATTAAACCGAAGAGAATACAATACCAGCTCGCCCTCTTCTGAGCGAACTTAAAACTCTCCTTGTTAACTTGCGCAAGATAAGATAAATAGCCATAAATTCGATTAGGCCTCTTAACTGGCAAAATCAGCCAAATTATCCCAATTACCATCATAACTGAGCCACAAGCGACATAGATCACAACTTCTCACTCCTAATTCTGATAAATTAAACGGTTATTTCTCACCCGGTGCAGACATAACTATTCTCATTTTACCAGTGAAAGTGAAATTCTTCATCTCATTTGGAACAATTAAATTGGTTCCCATCTTCAAATCATATGATTTGCCATCAGCTTCTAATTTTCCTTCGCCTTTAATGACTGAAACTAACAGGTATGGATGATTTTTAAGGCCAGTCTTCCAAGTATCATCAAGGTCAATTTGCCATAAATAAAAGTGTGGCGAAACTGGTGGCTCAACTAAAGTCTTTATTTCTGCATCCTGATCTGTATCAGTTTTAACATCAAGCTTTGGGTCAACATGTGGTACAGTAGTAACATCAATTGACTTTTGAGTATGAAGTTCACGCTTCTTACCTGTCTTTTTATCAACACGATCGTAATCGTAAAGACGGTAGGTTACATCGCTTGATTGTTGAGTTTCAATAACCAAGCAACCTTTAGTCAAGGCGTGAATGGTGCCTGCTGGGACGTAGAAGAAGTCGCCAGCTTTAACTGGAACTTTTCTTAATAATTTATCCCATTCACCATTGTGAATCATATCGGCTAATTCTTCCCGAGTCTTAGCATGATGACCATAGATAATGTAAGCACCTGGATCTGCTTGCATAACATACCAGCTCTCGGTTTTACCCGAATCGTTTTCTACCTTGCGAGCATAATCATCATCCGGGTGTACTTGAACTGATAAGTTATCGTTAGCATCCAAAAACTTTACCAATAATGGAAATTCCTTAGCTTTAGGATTACCGAATAATTCAGGATGTTCCAAATAAACTTCTCTTAATGACTTACCTTTAAGTGGGCCCTCAGTAACAGTGGAAGCATCGTCTTTATAACCAGAAATAATCCAGGCTTCGCCGACCTTCCCTTCTGGAATATCATAGTTAAAAATATCTTTTAATTTACGTCCACCCCAAATTTTTGGTCTAAAGTACGGGGTTAAAAATAATGGTTCCATTTAAATCACCTCATGTAAAGTATATACTTTGCAGCCATAAAAATGAAACCCTTTTCTTACTTATATGTTAACTAAATGTTTTGTATGTAAAGCTGATTATTTTACTTATGACCTTTTTCATAATAAAAAACCGTAAGTTCAAAACTTACGATTTTATCATCTATGGAGATGAGGGGAGTTGAACCCCTGTCCAAACGCATCTCGTCATTGACCTCTACGATCATAGTTATATTACTTGAACTTCACTAGCCCAAAACGCCATATAACAGGGCTAGGATGAGCTAGCTAACCTGTTAAGACTCTTTTCAACTATTCAGGTGAGGTAGTTAAACGTAACTCGCTAAAGTTGATACTCGATTCCAGCCACGAGTAAACCGAAAAAGAGCAACGCATGCGCTAAATTAAGCAGCTAATGCGTAAGAATTTTTGTTATTTGCAGTTATATTTAACTGTAACGTTTTTACGTAGACGTAACCTACGAACCGCAGTCAATGCGGGTCTACGCCTGTCGAATCCCAAAAACATCCCCTTGAGACTCTCTTATTTTAGCACAGACTTACACTAACTGCCAATAAAAAGCTTAATTAATATGTGTTAAACGCACAACATCACGTTCAATGATTAGCTCTTCATTGGTTGGGATTACCATAGCTTTAACTTTTGAGTTAGGCTTGGTAATAAAGTTTTCGCCATTTTTTCCATTAGCTTCTTCATCCGGAATTACGTCCAGATATCTAAAGGCATCCATCACAGCTTGACGTACGCCAACATCATGTTCACCAATACCAGCAGTAAAGACAATAGCATCTACTCCGCCCATCTCGGCAATATAAGCACCAACATAACGCACAATTCGATTAATGAAGATCTTTCTGGCTAATTTAGCACGATCCGTATTGCTCTCACGCACATCACGCATGTCAGGAGAAATACCGGATATGCCCAATAAACCTGACTTGTTATTCATAATATGAATCATTTCATCAATTGACTTATGTTCAACATGCATTAAATGTTGAACAACAGATGGATCGATGTCTCCTGTTCGAGTAGCCATTGTTATCCCAGCAATTGGACTAAAACCCATTGAAGTATCAAAAGATTTACCATCCTTCACAGCAGTCACTGAAGCACCAGATCCTAAATGACAAATAATCAGTTTCAAATCTTTTAAATCTTGACCCATCATTTCAGCGGCGCGTGGAGCGGTATAACGAATTGAAGTACCATGTGCGCCATATTTACGTATGCCATATTTCTCATGGTATTCATATGGTAATGAATACAAATAATGGACTGGATCTAAGCTTTGGTGATATGTCGTATCAAAAACGGCCACTTGAGGTACATCAGGCAGAACATTCATGAATGCTTCGATCCCTCGGCCTTCTGCGGGATTATGAAGCGGAGCATAATCTTCTAATTCATAGATGTGGGACAAATTTTCTTTGGTAATAATTGTCGAATCCTTAAAATATTCGCCGCCATTAACTACTCGGTGTCCGACACCAACAATTTCATTTAAATCACTCACTACTTTAAATTCTTTTAAAAACTTCAGTAGTAGATTAACTGCAGCTTCTTGATCAGCGATATCTGTTTTTTCAACGTGCTTGCTACCATCAGCCAACTTAATTTCAAAAGAAGCATTATCCAAACCAACTCGATCAGCCATGCCTTTTGCAATTACTTTTTCGTCTGGCAATGAAAAGAGCTTATACTTAAATGAAGAACTACCCGAGTTAATAGCCAAAACTTTTTTCATAAAAAATTATTCCTCTTCTTTCAATTAATGAGTTATTTTAGTATACCATTCATCCAATTTTACATTAAAGCGGATTAAAGCTTCTTCTTTCTTTAATGAATCCAATTTGGTTAGCAATACTTCACTACTTGTAGCATGATCGCCATGATTTTGAAAGACTAGGATTGATTTCTGATTAAATTTATTCTTAAACATGTCATCCGGCAATTCCACAATTGCTTTAAGATAAACTTTTTTAGTCAACCATGGCATAAATTCAGCTCCGATTTTACCAGATAAGATAGCCTTAGGCACAACTAAAAACGCGTACCCATTAGGCTGTAAGTTTCTAATAATCTGTTCAATTAACAATAAATGGGCAAAAGAGTGTCCTTTTTCCGCCCTATTTTCATAATTCTTAGCATTTTCATCAACTGGATAATAACCAATCGGCAGATCACTAACGATTGCTTCTGGATTAGGACACATCCAAGGCATTAAAGCATCTTGACAATATAGGTCAATATCGATGTTATTCAGATGAGCTGCTACATCGGCTAAATTCAGCATTTCTTCATCATTATCGATTCCAACCAATTGGTAATTATCTTTTGAGTGATTCAATGCTTTTAACTGGGAAACAATCGAAAAGAGCAAGTTTCCTGTTCCAACTGCTGGATCAACCACTTCCATTTGCTCGTCTTTAAGCAATTTATGCATGAGCATTGCCACCACAGTTGAAATTGCTGGTGGCGTGGGCATTTGATTGGCATCTTGACTATCATCATTGATCGCTTTTAAGGTCAAGAAAGTAAAAACTTGGACCTTATTCTTTTGACTAATTTGATCATAATCAAGTGTCTGATATTTTTTACTTAACTGCGCAACTGTTTTCTCATCAGGTGCTCCGTTTTCTACTTTTATTTTTCCCTGTTCTAGATTATCAAAAGTCTCAACTAAAGCTTCTGTAAAGGAAACATTTAAAGCTGCCTGCAAAGTTTGCACACAATCTAAAAATTGATTAAAAATCTTCTCAAAATTTTCCATAGCGTCCCTCCATACCTTAATTATTTTATAGAAAGGCAAGATGAGGTTCAAGAAAAGTCATTTTTTCTCAGTTAAATAATTAATAATCATTAGATTATTTTGCATGTTGCTGTAATACACTTCTTGATAGAGCTTGATAAACAATAGAGTTGTAATTAGCACTAAGATGCTGCTAAGCAGCGCGCTTGCTTTTACTTTTCTTTTTCTTATTTGTCGTAATTTTTTCATCGTTATCTGGCTTTTCATCTAGTTGAAAAACTAACTCAGATTTTCCTTTCCTTTCTTCTACAACATGGATAATAATCTGATCTTTTCTTGTCTCGAATTTAGCACTTTCTACATTAAATAATAATGGCATATAGCCACCAGTAGTCTTTTGGGCTCTGAGTACTTTACTCTTTGCATAATAGGTTAAATGGTAAACTTCCTTGTTACCTTTTTTATCAACTCTAGCAAACGCCGTGTTTTTAGAATTAGCATCCTTATCAATAGGATAAACAGTCTTAGTATCTGGGGAATGCATAAAATTATTCAGCTGAACATAAGCATAGGTTAATTCATTAACATGCATGCTTTCACTCAGATTTGCTCTGCGAATACTTAAAAGCAAATTCTGCAAAATCGATAAAATTAAGATAGTGATAAATAAGGAAAAAATTGCTTCCGCTAGCGTAAAACCACTATTTTTCAATAATAAATTCTTGTTTAGCTTCCTTATCATAAATTCGGTGCTGTCCTGCCTTTTCATAAATTCGATCATGAACTACTATTTGCCGCAAATGACTACTAGTGAGGATGTGATATGCATACGCGCGATCAGTTTTCAATTCTAGACTACGACCATTTTTTTGACTCTGGACTACAGTCAAATATAAACAACTAACTGCCACTACTGAAATGATAACTGCAACCATGCTTTCTACCATCAAGAACCCCTGCATCTTTTTCATCAGCTAATTCGCCCCCAGAGCATTTGATATTTGATTTCTTTCTTCAAACCATAACCAGCAAAGATCACAGTGCGCGGATTAGAACGACCACGGCTACTGATCACGAAGTTATCCAGACCACGAATATTAATATTACGATCAAGGTCGATTTGTTTGCCCGCCGATTGCTGGAAATTCCCACCATCTAAATTGATACAATGCCTGCTCTTAATAAACCTAACCGTAGTTGCCTCACCCTTGATCGTACTGATTCTCGATGCATGGTCTAGTGCAGCAGTTACTTCTTTAATCGTATTATCGAAAAGCAGCCTTTGCTGATATCTTGTTAGTTGTAAACTGCCTATTAATAAAATTCCGCAACAAATGCCTAAAGTAATGACGGTTTCTAGCAGAGTAAAAGCTTTTAAATTATTTGGCATCATCTTTCAAACTGGCAATAGTGATCTTTTTAGCCTCTGCCTTTTTAATTTGTTCTTCAGTTAAATATTTTTTACTTTTTAGATCTTCAAAACTGGTTGGCTCTTTGCCCTCATCGTCTTTATAGAGCTCAACCTGCGTTCTCAAAGTAGTCTTGAACGCATCATTAGTCCTATTCTCTGCTCTTCCCTTTTGTTCCAATAAATTGGGAGCAATCAACAGAATCAAAATTACAATAATGGCAATTACGACTACCATTTCAATTAAAGTAAACCCTGCTTGGCGACGATTTTTGTTTAATAAATTCAATAAATATTTTTTCACGTTTTTCTTCATTTTTTCTACATCCCTTGCATCATCGAATACATTGGCAATAACAGCTTCAAATACATCCCAATAATGCATAAACCGATTAATATAAAACAAATAGGTTGAACATTTACAACCATCTTTTCAATTTTCTCCGTTAGGTCAATAAATAAACTACGTCCTAACATTAAGCACCTTTGACTCAAACTTCTTCTGTCTGATCCAGCCTGTAACAAAATTAACAAGCTATTAGGCAAAAAGGTCTCTTGCTTAATAATCTGGGCTAAGCTTTTTCCTTCAATTAATTCGTGCCCAATTCGCTGACCTAAGGCTTGCTGTAGTGAACCTTCCTCTAGCTGCGAAGCATATTCGCACATTCTCTGCAGTGAAAAACCACTTGCTAGTAACATTCCAATATCATAAACCAATAAATAATTCACATAGAGTAAAATTACTGGTCCAATCAAAGGGTATTTGGTCAATTTTTTCAATGAAGCGTAATCCTGCTTATTCAGCAAATTCACAATTCGAGCAAAGAAATATATTCCAACAATTACTAATCCAATTAACCCTAGCATTACCACATCACCAGAATGCTCACTAGTATTGTTGAATTGAGTTGTAATAAACGACTGCATAAATACTAAAAGAATAACCATCATAATAGCTAAGACAAGCGGATATGATAATTCCGCTCGTAGTTTCTTGACCTGCTCTTGCTTTAATCGCGTCAACGTAGCCAATTGATTTAAGCATTCCGTCAAATTTCCCTGCTGCAAGGCCAAATTTACCTGTGTCACCGTTGTCATAGAAAAACCTAACTTAATTAACTCTGCACTAAAATTGGCGTCATCTTTCATTCGCTTAGCTACTTGCTCCATCAATTTTTTACGCTTAGGCCACAAGGCTGGCATTAACTCAATAGAATTAATGAGTGAAAAGCCATTAGCCAAACTATGCTTAAGATAGTCCAAAAAGGCTAGCTGTTCAGCGCTAGTTAATTTATCCTTCTTGGAACTTGCGATATATTTCTTCATCAATTTCTCCTCCTTTCCGCAATAACTGCATATTTTCTTGCCAATTAACAAATTCACCGCGAACTTCCTTAGTTAACTCTGCTTTTAATAAATCGCCAGTGGCAATATCTAGCAAGCATTTTAAGCCAACCTTACTAGGTAAAAGACGCTGATAAGACACAGCCGTTAAGCAGTTAGCCAATTCATCCGTCCTAATTCCTAACCCCTCCAAGCGTGAAATAGTCTGCAATGTGCTTTTGGCATGAACTGTTGCTAAAACTAAATGTCCACTTAAGGCCGCATCAACGGCCAAACGTGCTGTTCCTTGATCACGAATTTCTCCAATAATCAAAATATCTGGGCGATGTCTCAAAGCCGCTTTGAGTAAACTTTGATAATCGATTCCGGCTTTGTTATTGACCTGTGATTGCAAAAAAGAGGCTTCATGAACTTCAACTGGATCTTCAATTGTCATTACTACCTTGTTTTTACTAATGCTTTTAGCAACTTCATACATGGTAGTAGTCTTGCCTGAGCCAGTGGGGCCACTTGTAATAATCAGTCCTCGATAATTAACCAATTGCTTAATCTGCTCCAATTGCGTTGGTAAAAAGTACTTACTATGCTCAATACCATAAATAATACGGATAACCAATGATTCTTGATCAGAAAAATCACCTAAACTAGATAAACGCAAATAATATTCATCCTCTTCATAGAGATATATCATTGCTCCAACTTGCGGACGTCGATGTTCAGCAATATCCATTTGTGCACTATATTTGAAATAGTTAATAATTTCTTGACCTGCACTTAACGCAAAAGTTTTTTGTCGAATTGTGCCTTGACTCAACCTAAAATCAACGACTATTTTTTCTCTTTTAGGAAAGAAAAATATATCGCTAGCCTTTTGACTAATTGCTAAAGCAAGTAATTCATTGATGATTTCTTTCGTTTTCATAAAAATCCTCCTTTTTTGCCTCACACTATTTATTACGCAAAAAAGAGTCATTTTTTTCTCTTAAAAATAAAAGAATTTACAAACAGTGATAAACGTTGATCTATCGCTATTTGTAAATTAGATTTTTATTAAAATATATTACAAAAAATAACTTAGCCAAATTGCTAAGTTACTTTTGAATGATTGTTAATTAGTCTTCATCAGCTGCTGCAGTGTAAACATTTTGTACATCGTCGCTGTCTTCCAAGGCATCAACTAAGTGTTCAAATTGTTCCTTCTTATCTGCTGGAACTGGAGTGGTGTTTTGTGGAACCATAGTTAATTCAGCATCAGCAAGCTTATAGCCATCCTTAATCAAAGCATCACGAACTGCTGCCAATTGCTTAGGATCAGTGTAGATTTCATAAGCGTCATCGCTAGTTTGAAGATCATCGCCACCAGCGTCCATCACATCAAGCAAAACTTGATCTTCGTCAGCATCGGTAGTTGAACGATCAATTACGATGTAACCCTTGCGGTCGAACATGTAAGCTACTGAACCCGTAGCACCAAGTGAACCACCGTTACGAGTAAATGCAACACGAACGTCAGAAGCAGTACGATTCTTGTTGTCAGTCAATGCTTCTACAAAGACAGCAACACCACCTGGAGCGTAACCTTCGTAAGTGATTTCATCATAATGTTCCTCTGAGCCGCCTTCGGCCTTTTTGATGGCACGCTTGATGTTGTCCTTAGGCATGTTGTTAGAACGTGCCTTGTCAATTACCATACGTAATGTAGGATTCCCATCAGGATCAGGACCACCACTCTTTGCAGCCATGTAAATTTCACGAGATAACTTTTGGAAAATTTTACCTCTCTTTGCGTCTTGCGCATTCTTACGGCCTTGAATATTGTGCCATTTTGAATGTCCTGACATAAGGATCCTTCTTTCTTTTTTCTAAAAATATTAACGTTATTATCTTAACTCACGACATCTTAAAATTCAATGCTAGCTAGCACTTAAACTGACTTTTTCTGATCATGAATACTGTTTTTCACATGGATAATTATCATAACCAAAATAATAGCCGTTAAAGCGCCAGTGCTATCTAAAATCACATCATGGACACTTGGGGTTCTGTCACCAGTCAAAAATTGGTGATATTCATCAAAAGCCGCAAACGCAATTGTCGCAAACCAAGTTAGAACAGGTGCTACCCACTTAATTTTAAAAATGCGCCGCATCCCTAAATAGCCAAAACCTCCCAACAAAAAATATGAACCAAAATGCGCCATTTTACGCAAAACAAATTGGGCTAACCCCGCTCGGCTGTCAACCTGCACATTGTGAACTCGACCCCCATAAGTAAAATTCCAACCTGCTACGATATTTTCTAACCAGCCAAAATAATGATTAATTTTATTATCATGAATTTCTTGTTGTTGATAAGTCATTGAGCTTGAAATAAACAATGCAATTAACACAAATAAAGCCAATAATAAAAAAATTTTTTCTCGTTTAGTAAAATGAAACTTCTCCATTTTTAAGCTCCTTTCTCTTGTTTTTTATTTTTACTTTAACAAAAAAACGAGCCAAAATGACTCGTTTTAGAAAAATTTTAGTTTTCTTACCAACTGGCTTTTTTCACGCCTGGAAGTTGTCCTTTATGTGCCAAATCTCTCATGCACTCTCTGCAAAGACCGAATTTGCGGTATACAGAATGTGGACGACCACAGCGTTGACAACGTGTATATTCTCTAGTGCTGAATTTGCTTTTTCTTTGATTACGTACTATTTGTGAAGTTTTTGCTACGATAATATTCTCCTATCTAAGTTTTCTAATCTTTTCTGCCGTAGGCTCTGGTCTTGAAGTTAACCAAATTAATCCCAAAATAATAATTCCAATTGCGATTAATTGCGTTGTCATCTATATTCCTCCCATATATGTATTTGATTATTACTTACTTTTTACAAGCTATATTATACATACTTACATAAAATAAGTAAAATCCTTAATAAAAATAGAAAGCATTTAACACTAGTCATACTCATTTTTTACCGTTAAAATCAAAGATAGTATTAATTATAAGTGGGAGAAATTAATGCGCGAAAAATGCAAAAATAAGTCACCAGGTAATAACTTACTCATGAAAAAAACATAATTTTTATTTTTAGAGAAGGATGAGAATTACTTGGACGATTTAACTTCAACTAATAAAATGAAGACCATTACCTGGCCAATCTTGACCTTGATGGCTTTATGTACTGTTATCGGCTTAGACGATATCATGTACAACTTTCAAAACCAAGGGATGCCTGTTATCACCTCGTGGATTATCATGTGCTTGCTTTACGTAACACCATATTCATTAATGGTAGGGCAACTTGGTTCTACTTTTGATAAAGAAGGCGGCGGACTTTCATCATGGGTCCGTGGGACTGACGGTGAGTTTTTAGGTTATTTCACCGCTTGGACTTATTGGGCTGCCTCAATTCCTTACGCAGTTGACTCTGCTAACGAAATCATCGTTGACTTAGGCTGGGCCCTAACTGGAACCAAAGACTTTCAAGACAAGATTCCAACATCTTTATTTGCTATCTTAACTTTTGTAGTATTTATTGTTTTCATCATTGTCGAACACCATTTTTCCAACTCAATGGAATTTCTTTCCACTATTGGTGGCGGACTGATGATCATCATGGTTATCCTATTCGTGATCTTGGCTTTCTTTGGTTTAGTCAAATCTGGTGGTCACATGGCAACCAAGAACTTCGGTTTCCATTCAATTGTACCTGACTTCAACTTGCACTACTGGTCAACAGTCGGTATGTTAATTTATGCCATGAACGGTTGTGAATTGGTTGCACCATACGTAACCAAGATGAAGAAACCTAAAACTGATTTTCCTAAAGCTATGATTGCTTTAGCCGTAATGACCGCATTTTTAACCATCTTAGGTTCATTTGCTTTAGGTATCTACTTCGATGCCAACCACATTCCAAACGATTTAAAGATGAATGGTGCCTATTACCTCTTTGACATGCTAGGCAAGCAATTTGGAATCGGACACTTCTTGCTTTACTTCTGGGCTTGGACATCACTCTTCTTCAACTGTGCTTTGGTTGCCGTCTTGCTTGATGCGATGACCAGAATGTTAATTTCTGACACCGGCGATAAGTACATGCCTAAGTTTTTACGCAAAAAGGATAAGAATGGCTTACCAATTAATGGTTATATCTTAACTGTTGCCCTTTCATCATTCATTATGATTTTAGGTATTTTCTTACCTGACATGAATGATATCTTTAACTGGTTACTGAATCTTAACTCAATTATTTCCCCAGGTGTTACCTGCTGGATCTTCTATTCATTCATGCGGGTTAGAAAGAATGCCAAGAAGTATCCATCAAAATATGTTTACATTAAAAACGATAAGGCTGCCTGGTTGGTCGGTCTTGCACTTTTAATTGTGACCGCTGTCGCAACGATCCTTGGCTTTGCTCCGCAAGATGTCAAGCAAGGAACAGGTCTTTGGTGGTACGAATTAATCATTAACATCGTTGCCGTAGTCGTTTTAATCGGACTGGGCGCAATCTTGCCAGGTATCAGACGCCGTGAAGTTGAATACGGTATTGCTTTTGACAAAACACAATGGATTTGGATGGGTATCTTAATTATTGGTTCAATTATTTTAGATATTTGGCTAGGTTCAACCAAGATTCCAATGAGAATTGCAATGATCGTTATCGAAGCTGTAATAGCTTTAATACTTACTTGGCTTGTTGGTCGCAGAAAACCTGCTACTATTGCTAAATAGACAGACATTAAACTCAACAAAAGAGGGACAAAATTCGGCCCTCTTTTCTTATACATATTTTTGCAAAAATTTCTTCACGCGTTTTCGGTATTCTTTCGGATAAGTTTCAAATGATCGTGCATGACCTGCTTTCTTAGCAATCCAGCTTTCTTTCGGACCATTTGCGGATTGATAATTTTGTTTGATCATTCTAGTTGGAACAAAGTTATCTTTGCCGCCATGAATAAACAACATTGGTTTATCATTTTTCTTCACGGAATTAACCGCTGACGCGTCCCCTAAATAAAAGCCTAAATTTGCTTTACTCAATCCACTAAGCAAATTAACTGCCATTGTAGCCACCGGTCCAGGTAAATGATATAAATCTTGCGCTTCATGTAAAAACTCTGATTTTACATCGGTATAACCACAATCCTCAATATATACCTTAACTTGGCTGGGCATCTTTATACCACTAGTCATCATCGCCGTGGCACCACCCATGCTGACACCAAAAATAACTATTTTTTGGTTCTTGCCTTCTTTAGCGACATCTTTTTTAACCCATTTACGCACATCATATTTTTCCGGCCAGCCATAGCCGATGTACTTCCCCTGGCTTTGTCCATGAGCTCGCGCATCTGGCATTAAAACATTGTAGCCTAGCTGATGAAACATCGCTGCATAGGGACCCATCGAATCTTTATTATTGGTAAATCCATGCAATAAAATTGCTGTTTTGGTTGATTTCCCATTGGGAATATAATTTGCATCTAGACGGTAATTACAAGTAGCTGATTTAAGATACCACTTTTGTTTATTAGCATTAGCATACCACTTCTTCTGCTGAGCTAATGGGTCTTTTTTAGTATGATGCGAATACTTATTCAAGACGCTTTTTTCTCCAGGTACAAAAGCCTCATTAAAGAAATATGCTTCACCAGCTCCAATTATTGCCAAAAAGACGACCACGACTATCCCAAATATTAGCCAAACTTTTCTGTATTTCTTTTTATTCCTATTCAAAATGTCAACTCCTATATATAATTATTTAGAATTAATTATACGCTTTTAATTTTCATATGATATATTAACATTTCTATAGTGTTCTTTTTTGATATCAAAAAAAGCGATGAACTTACCCTGTTCATCGTTCTTTATTACTATTTAGTTTTTACGCTTATGCCAAATCTTCACCGTTCGAAGCAATTACTTTCTTGTACCAGTAATATGAATCTTTCGGCATTCTCTTAAGTGTGCCCTTGCCTTCATCATCACGGTCAACATAGATAAAGCCATAACGCTTAGACATTTGGCCAGTCCCGGCAGAAACTTCATCGATACAGCCCCAAGTAGTGTAAGCACGAACGTCTACACCATTCTCAATAGCACGATTCATTGCCTCAATGTGCATTCTGAGGTAATCAATTCTGTAATCGTCATGAATCTTGCCATCGGCACCAATCTTATCAACAGCACCCAGTCAATTTTCAACTACCATTAATGGCAAATCATAACGGTCATACATGACTTCAAGGTAATATTGCAAGCCATCTGGATCAGTTGCCCAGCCCCATTCAGAATACTTAAGATATGGGTTCTTGGCACCAGCTGCAAAGTTGCCACCGACCTTGTCTTTTACTTCATGTGTAGTAACTACGTTGGACATGTAGTAAGAGAAGGTGTACATGTCAACTTTGCCTTCAAGCATGTCTTTCTTATCTTGTTCGGTAATATCAAGATGCACATTGTGTTCCTTCCAAAGACGCTTAGCAAAGGTTGGATATTTACCCTTGCATTGTGCATCCCCACAGTAAAAGATATTTTGTTCCCACATGTGGCGGTTTAATAAAATATCCTTCGGATCTGGCGTAAGTGGATAGTCAACAATCCCACAAATCATGTTGCCGACAACATAGTTAGGATCAATTTCATGAGCTAATTTTACTGCACGAGCACTAGCAACGAATTGATAGTGCAGCTTTTGATAAGCATGTTGGTAAGCTGCATCATCAGTTACATTATTGCCAAATGCACTAAGCATCAGTAAAGTTGAATTAATTTCATTGAAAGTCAACCAGTACTTTACTAAGCCCTTGTATTCTTCAAATAATGCTTTAGCATACTTAACATACATATCAATCATTTCACGATCGCCCCAGTCATGATACTTTTCACTGAGGTAAAGTGGATCTTCATAGTGAGAAATCGTAACTAATGGTTCGATATTATACTTTTTGCATTCTTCGAAGACTCCCCGATAAAAGTCAAGTCCTGCTTGATTTGGCTTTTCTTCATCCTCCTTAGGGAAAATTCTAGTCCAGGCAATTGAAAGACGGAAAGTCTTAAACCCCATGTCGGCAAACATTTTAATATCTTCTTTGTAGTGGTGGTAGAAATCGATCGCTACATGGTTAGGATAGTATGAATTAGGATCAATTGTACCAACGGCACCTTCAGGTAAGCCTTGACCTGGAGCACTAGCTGATTTTTCTAACCTACCATTCAACTTATAAGTAAGCATTCTTGGTGCCTTAAGACTACCAGCAGTCATAATATCTGTTACTGATAAGCCCTTACCATCAACATCATAAGCACCTTCGATTTGATTAGCAGCAGTAGCGCCGCCCCATAAAAAGTTCTTTGGAAATATCATTTTTAATCTCTTTTCTATTTTTATCTTTTATAATATTTATCTTAGCTGAAAGCGATTACTTTTGTAAAGCTCATTAATTTAACTGAACTTGACCATTAACCGTAGTAACATTTTGCTTTTCTGGAGCGATTAAGCTTAAAACTTTTTGACCAGCCTTAACTTCACCAGTAGCAATTTGCTTAATATCCTCATAATCTTTTGAATTGGTAATGACAATTGGCGTAGTTACCGAATAGCCTGCCTTCTTAATCGCATCAATATTGAACTTCACTAATTCATCTCCAGCTTTGACTGCTTGATCTTTTTTAACCAAAGTTTTAAAGCCTTTGCCTTGCAAATTAACTGTATCCATACCAATGTGCATCAACACTTCTGCACCATCATTGGTTTTCATACCAATAGCATGACCGGTCTTAAAGGTCATAATAATTTTACCGTCGGCTGGTGCATGAAGGATTCCAGTACTTGGTTCAATTGCGATCCCTTTACCCATTGCACCGCTTGAAAAGACATCATCTTTTACTTCAGAAAGTGGCATTGCCACACCATCTTCTGGACTTACTAAACTAGTAGTTGCAACTTGTGGAGTTACATTTAAAGCAGCACGTTCTTCTGCTTTCTTAGATTGTTTTTCATTGTATTCTGCATCAACTGACTTCTTACCAAAGAGCATTTGAAGAGCAAAACCAACGATAAAGGCAACAACACCAGCAATTATTACACCGATAATTGGAGTCATTGAACCACCTTTAGGATTTACAAATGCTGGAATAGCAAAGAATCCCATTGAAGGTAAAATATAAATTACAGCGTGAAAACCACCAATGATTGCACCAGAAATGGCACCACCGATACAACTTAAAATAAATGGAGTTTTTCTTGGTAAAGTAACACCATAAATAGCTGGCTCAGTTACACCAAAGATACCTGAGAAGAAGGCACCGATGGCTGTGTCCTTTAATTTCTTGTCCTTAGTTTGTTTAATAATAGCTAAGACAACACCAACTTGTGCATAACATACCATTAAAGTTAAAGCTAAAATAGGATCATATCCTAAAGCTGACATATCTGCTGTGGCAACAGCAACGATTCCCCAATGAACACCGAAGATAACAAGCACTTGCCAAAGTGCACCAACAATAAGACCAGCAACAATTGGACTAAAATTGTAAACACTTTGCATTACAGCACCAATCGCATCACCAACCCAGGTCATTACGGGCCCAATTACGATGAAAGCAACTGGTAAAGCAATAATCATAGTCACTACTGGGACTAAGAACATTTGAACCACAGTTGGAATCCACTTTTTAGCCCAATGCTCAATAATTGAAGCAAACCAAACTGTAAAGATGACGGGCAACACAGTTGAAGTATAATTCATTGTGACTACTGGAATACCAAAGAAAGTAGTATGAATTTCAGAAGCAAATGGAGTGCCACTAAACAAAGTTCCTAATACTGTCTTGCTTGAAGCTAAAGCCACCATAGTTGGATAGGTCAAAACAGCACCGATAGCGAGACCAATAAACTGGTTCATATGGAATCTACGAGCTGATGTAACACCCAAGAAAATTGGTAGGAAATAGAAAATACTATCACCAATGGCATAAAGAATTTGATAAGCACCCGAAGTCTTAGAGAGCCAGCCCATTGCAGCTACTGAAACAACTAAACCTTTAATAATACCGCCAGCACTTAGTGGTGCAAGGATATCAGTAAAGATCCCTGAAATTAAGGCAACCGCTTTGTCAACGAAACTAGAATTGTCATCTTCACCATAATCATCTGGCACTTGACCGCCACCAGAGAAGCCACCTTCTTTTAAGACAGCATCATAAACATCAGCAACTTCATTACCAATGACAACTTGGTATTGACCACCGGCCTTAACTACCGTTACAACGCCATCTGTATCCTTTAATGCATCATCATCTGCCTTTTTCTCATCCTTTAACTTAAAACGCAAGCGCGTTGCACAGTGGATAACACTATTAACATTATCCTTGCCACCAACATCTTGAATGATGGTCTTGGCTAATTGATCATAATTCTTAGCCATTGCTTTTTCCTCCTCAAAATAAAAACCCAAGCTACTCAAAAACTAGAGAGCACCATGCTCTGCGTCTTTCAGTAACTCGGGTTCATGCCTAATTCTCTTAGTAACATACCTAAGTAACTTAGATATTCTATTGTCTCGATGTTACCCTAAAAATGTGCAACACCAAGTAAAATTTGTCGTCTGAATCTAACGTCCAGCCCATTTTTGAATGTAAGTAAGTTGCGATCCGCTCCGCTGTTTCATAAGCTTTATTATACTTAATCTTAGTAAAAGACAATAAAGATGGATCAAGTTGGGGATTCTTTTTCTTATCTTTACGCAATAGTCGCACTAACAAAATACGTAAATGAGTAATAAAACGACTATAGCTGAAAGAAGTGGTATCGATTGTGATTTGATATTGAAATTGAATGATATTAATAATTCCACTAATCAACTTAGTAATCTGCATTGTCTCTTGAACCTGCGCATCATCAGAAGCGGCATTCACCAAATGGTAAGTCATAAAAGTTGTCTCACTTTTTGGCAACTTAATGCCCAATTCTGCATTGATTAACGTAATTACTTTAGCGGCAACTGCATATTCTTTTGGAAAAAGATTTTTTACTTCCCATTCATTATTAGCGGGATCAATATCAATATTGTCATTGATTCTAGTTACAGCAAAATCAATATGATCAGCTAGTGCTAAAAACTGGTAATCAGTGAATTTAGTTTGTAAAAGTGGTTCAACCATTTCGATTACTTTATTGGTAATATCAATTGTCTGTGGTCGAAATTCTTTTACTTGCTTAACTTCATTCGAATTCTCTGTTGTTACAAAGCGGCGTTCAATCTTTGATTCATCGATCTCTTGACCTTTTTTTAAACCAAAGCCAACGCCCTTGCCAAGCACAATCTCCTCTTTACCATCATCATCCTTTACTAATGCGGCACTATTATTAAATGTCTTAAGAAATATCATCACGGAATCACCTTTTAATTCATCTGAGCTATCAAAAAAGCTACTACGAATAAATTATACACTAACAAAGCATATAAAATTATCACGCAGTAGCTAAGACCTGATCGAATCAGAAATCCGCTCACTTACAGTTAATATAATAGCAATTCATGTAAGCGGTGTCAATAGACTTTTATAAAAAAGTTGCTTTAAAATATAATTAACGATTAATAACGAGGTACAAATCAATGAAATTTATTCTAGCTCCTGATTCATTTAAAGAAAGCATGACGGCTAAAGAAGTTTGCCAAGCTATGGAAAAAGGCATTAAAAAAGTGATGCCTCAGGCAAATATCGTTTCCATCCCCATGGCAGACGGCGGTGAAGGTACCACTGATTCCTTAATCGATGCAACGCATGGCAAAAAAATTCACGTTACTGTTACTGGACCACTAGGAGAAAGGGTTAAAGCTTACTATGGCATCTTAGGCAATGGACAAACAGCAATTATTGAAATGGCACAAGCAAGTGGCCTCGCCTATGTTCCTCAAGAAAAAAGAACGCCAGAAACGATTAAGAAAACTACAACTTTTGGTACTGGTGAATTGATTAATAACGCCCTAAAACATGGCGTTAAACGAGTGATCATTGGCCTAGGTGGAAGCAGTACCAACGATGGTGGCAGTGGAATGGCACAAGCCATTGGCGTTAAATTCTTTAACAAGGATAATCAGGAAATAACTGCTAAATTAGGTGGTGGAATTTTAAAACAAATTGCCCGCATCAATTTGTCTCATCTTAATCCCCAAATCAAAAAGACTGAATTTTCATTGGCAAGCGATGTTACTAATCCCTTACTAGGATCAAATGGCGCTTCAAGCGTATTTGGACCACAAAAAGGTGCAGATCAAAACACTATACAAGAATTAGATCAGAATCTTCGTCACTATGCTCAAATCATCAAACAAACTATTGGCAAAGATGTTGCCAATATTCCAGGTAGCGGCGCGGCTGGTGGATTAGGCACCGGCTTACTTACTTTTACTAACGCTACAATTTATCCTGGTGTCAAGTTAGTCGCTCATGAAGTTCATCTTGAAGAACAATTAAAAAATGCCGACTATGTTTTCACCGGTGAAGGCGGCACGGATTTTCAAACTAAATTTGGCAAAACGCCTTATGGTGTAGCCCAAATTGCTCAAAAATACGATATTCCCGTTATTTCATTAGCTGGATATTTAGGCAAAGGATTAGATCAATTATATAGCCAAGGCTTCACTGCCATTTTTGGTATCTTGGCTAAGGCCGAAAACATCGATGAGGCTTTAAAAGATGGTCCCCAAAACATAACTAGAACTACAGAAAATATCGTTCGTTTAATCGTAAAGAAATAAGATGAGCATTTCTACTCATCTTTTTCTTTAGCTAATTTATCTACCAGTGCCTCACAGCCACGGTAAATTTCTCGATAGGCAGTATCAAAATCATTCGTATACCAAGGATCATCGATATCATCATAGGAGCCGGCAAATTCTAACAATTTATGTTCCTTACGATCTGGATCACCACCACTAATTCGATTCATATCTGCAAAATTCTCTTCATCCATACAAATCAAATATTCGTATTTCTGATAATCACCTGCAGTCATTTGACTTGCGCGATGCCCGTGATCAAATGGCATATTATTCTTTTCCATTTCTCGCTGTGCCCGTGAATCAATTCCATATCCAAGTGCATCCTGCGTCGTTGCCTTAGATTCGGCTACGTACCGATCACTTAACCCTTTTTGTTCAATTAAGTGCTGCATAATCGCCTCTGCCATGGGCGAACGACAAATATTACCATGACAAACAAATAAAATCTTTTTCATTGCTTTATTCCTTTCGTTAATTTCAATAAGATTGGCCAGATAATAACTGCTAACACACCTATTGCTAAGCCAGCCCAAATACCTTGTGACAGAGTGACAACGATTCCACTATAAACCTGCGTTTGCAATGTCGTCATCATTTCATTTGCGGCATACCATAATGCGACAAACGACCCCAAACTAGCAAGCACCAGAGGAACTGCCGCAGAACTACGGCCCAAAGCAATCAAAATTATTGCTAATAAAAAGAGCAAAATTACTATAAAAATGGAATATTTATAAATAGTGATTGCATGATCAACATCTGCTGCTCTTTCTTTCAATTTATTATTAACTTGTTTTACTAAATACTCGTTAATAATTTCTTCTAACTTGCTCTTACTGCTTAAGTTTAAATCATTAACCGTTAATTTTCCTTGTTTATCATACTTTTCACATAAACGATATAAATCAGCATATGACATATCTATTTGATATTTTTTCGGCAACTGCTTAAGTAGCGTTTCCTCTAACCCAGATGTCTCTAGAAACTGTATCCCTGCCTTTAAATTAGGATTATCCGAATCTTCTACTACTCGATCAATTACAGCTCGTCCCATTGCATGCGTGTCATTGATTTTAAGACTAATCACGCTAGTCAGCAATAGATAAGCGGAAATAAAAGCACAGATAATCATGACTACTCGTAAAACAATGGTTTTAATATATTTCATTAAACTTCACTTCTAATTAAAAATAAATTTATTAATTGCAACAGCAATTCCGGCTTCGTCATTGGACCTAGTTACATAATCTGCTTTTTCCTTGATCTCACTAATGGCGTTTCCCATTGCAATCTTCTTGAATTCAGGTATTTCAAACATAGACAGATCATTGCCTTGATCACCAAAGACCATAACCTCGCTATCTTTTATTCCTAATTTTTGTGCTAATTGATGGACGCCTTTTCCCTTAGAAGCCTCGCGCTTATTAATTTCCCAAATTAGCGGATCACTACGAGCAACATTATAATTTTCAAGCCAAGCAGGAAAATTCTTGCCCATTTTGTCCAACTTGCCTTCAGGACCGGTATACTCAGCTTTAATGAAATGAAAATCTGTCGGTACTTCGTCAAAATCCTTAATCACGAAAGGTGCGCCACTAAGAAACGACATTTTCGCCATCTTTAGTGACAATTTCCGGTCTAACGTCCAATAATCATGTTCCTTCATAAAGTGCAAATTAACACCAGGATTTTGTTTCTCAAGTTTAACAAACTTTTTAAATTCCTCATAATCAAATTGATGACTAATTAAAACATTGCCAATAAACGACTGAACTAAGCCACCATTATATAAAACAGCATAATTATGATCACCAGTTATCCCTAATTCCTGCATATAAGGAATTACACCAGGAAGCGGTCGTCCTGAAGCTGGCACAACTTTAATCCCAGCTTGATCAGCCTTTTGCAAAATTTCCTTAGTTTCTGCTCCAATTTGATTATCTGACTGAAGCAAAGTACCATCTAAATCTACTGCGATTAGTTTAATCATTTTTATTCCTTACAATACAAATTTTTTAAGTGCCTTAGCAATGCCGTTATGATCATTATCATCAGTCACATAATCTGATTTTTCCTTAATCTTGCTAATAGCATTACCCATCGCAATTTTCTTAAATTCTGGATTAGAAAACATTGAAATATCATTGCCTTGATCGCCGAAGACCATTACGTCTTTTTGAGCAATTTTTAGACGGGATGCTAAATTCATCAAAGCATTGCCTTTAGAAGCGCCTAATGCATTCAATTCAATAATACTATCCCAACTACGAACAATATCATAACTGTCAAAAGCCCAAGATGGCAATGAATTCCAAAGTTTTTCAACTTGATCACTGCCTTCAATTGAAGTAAAACCAACTTTATTAAAAGTAAAATCTTGTGGGATATCTTTACGATCTCTAACCTTTATAATGTTATTGGTTGAAGCGGCATTAATTTGCATTTGAATTGATAAATCATGATCACAAGTCACAAAGCATTTAGTTGTTTCAAAATGAACATTTACATGACTTAAACGCTGAAATCGCAGCATATTGTTGAAGTCTTGATAATTTAATTCTTGACTCATCAATACGCGGCCACCAATAGTTTGCACAACTGCTCCATTAAAAACAATTGCATATTGATCATCTTTATCAAGCCCCAATTGCTGTGCATAGGATAATACTCCCGACAGCGGTCTACCACTAGCTAGAACTACCTTAATGCCATTCTCTGTAGCGATACGCAACATTCTTTGCGTTTCAGGTAAAATTGTACTACTACTAGATAATAAAGTACCATCCAAATCAACTGCAATTAATTTAATTGCCATCTTCAACATCCCCTTTAATAAGCAAAAATTTAAAAGCTATTTTTAATTATACAAAAAGCCGTGAGTCAACTCACGACTTTTACTTATCAATATTTAATATTTAGTTGCCCATTTCTTGCTTAACAACCTTAACGATGCGGTCTACATAAGCATCAGTTTCTTCTTGAGTTGGGCCTTCAGCCATTACTCTTAAGAGAGCTTGAGTACCTGATGGACGTACAAGCACACGACCGTTGCCAGCCATATCCTTTTCAACTTCATCGATCACATCAAGGATTGGTTGGTGCTGCTTCCAGCTCTTCTTATCAGCAACTGGTACGTTAACCAAGCATTGTGGGTAATCCTTAAAGTCCTTCAAAAGTTCACTAAGTGACTTGCCAGTCTTCTTCATTACTAACATTAAGTGGAGACCTGTAAGCATACCGTCACCAGTGTTGTGGTAGTCACTCATGATAACGTGACCTGATTGTTCACCACCAAGGTTGTAACCATGTGCACGCATTTCTTCATAAACGTAACGGTCACCAACTTGAGTACGAACGTTCTTAAGACCTTCTTTTTCAAGAGCCTTAGTGAAGCCAAGATTACTCATTACAGTAGTAACAATCGTATCCTTCTTAAGACGACCATGTTCTGCCAAGTATGAACCAATGACGTACATAATGTGATCACCATCGACTTCATTACCGTTTTCATCAACGGCAATGCAACGGTCTGCATCCCCATCGAAGGCCAAGCCAAGTTGTGCGCCTTGCTTAACAACTTCTTTTTGCAAATTTTCAGTATGAGTAGCACCACAATGATCGTTAATGTTCAAGCCATCTGGATGCGTGTAGATAGTAGTGAAGTCAACGCCACAATCAGCGAATAATCTTGAAATAAGGGCACTTGAAGCACCGTTAGCACCATCGATAACGACCTTGATGCCATCCAAGTCTTCTGGAATAGTATTTTCAATAAATTGTAAGTACTTAGCTGAGCCTTCGTGGAAGTCAGTTACAGTACCTAAACCCTTAGCTGAAGGACGTGGTAAGGTATCTTCTTTAGCGTCGATTAACTTTTCAATTTCGCCTTCCATTTCATCTGAAAGCTTCAGACCGTCACTACCAAAGAATTTAATACCGTTATCTTCAACTGGATTGTGTGAAGCTGAAATTTGTACACCAGCATCGGCACCTTGGGCACGAACTAAGTATGAAAGACCTGGGGTAGTAATCACACCAACTTCAAGTACTTCGATCCCCACTGCTTCAAGTACTTCGATCCCCACTGATAGAAGACCTGAGATCAGTGCATATTCAAGCATTTGACCTGAAATACGAGTATCACGTGATACTAAAACCTTGGCTTGTTTGCCGTCTTTCTTATTCTTAGTTAAGACATAACCACCATCACGACCTAATTTAAAAGCCATTCCTGGAGTTAAGCCTTGATTGGCTACGCCACGAACACCATCAGTTCCGAAATATTTTAACATTTATTAAACAACCTTTCTTAATTATCCAAATTATTTGCTTGCATCCTTCACTTTAATTGTTGTTTGTACAAATGGAGGATCTGCCTTAGCAACACCTTCAGGCAATACCAAGAAATAATTCTTAACCGTAGAAGAAGTAATTCCCTTTAAATCAATATCAACGTTTAAATCCTTAATCTTCTTTAACGCTGACTTACGCCCATACAAGGTGATTTCATCTTTCTTAGCCGTTACTGAATAAACCTTCTTACTATCTTCATTTTTTGGTTTTAAATTCAATTTAACGGTCTTCTTAGAAAGAGAAACTGGAAGTCTTGCAGTAACAGTAGCTGGATTAATCACGACATTCAGCTGTCGACCCTTCTTATCCTCAGCTATCAACATCACTTGACGTTCATAACTATGATTAAGACCATTAGGTAAGGCAAGTTTAGCGACAATCTGATCAATCTGATCGACTTCCCCTCTTGCACCTGTAATTTCAACTTGTTGCGGATCAACACTAGCTGAGCCAAAATCATACCCACTTGCCACAGCTTTCTTATTATACTCTATTTGTACTGGCATGGTACGAGATTTTCGTCGTTCAATGTCAACATTTACTTGCGCTGGATTAATTGTATAAGATAATTGATTATTAAGCCCGGTCACTTGCACCTTGACGGTTTGCTTACCTGTTTTTTTATTAGTTAAATCAATATACGCACGGAAACTTTGTGTATTAACAGTTGACGTTACCAAAGCATTCGGTCCTTCTAAAGTAACTTTTACTTTTTCAGGATAGCCAACTACATAATATTTATCTGTATCAACCGAAACTTGCAAGGGCACGCTAATTGTTTGCATTTCATTAGCGGTTTGTTTAGTTTTTTTAGGTTCACCTTGAGTAACAAAGCCAGTTTGTGTTGAATCAATATAAACTACTAATAAAATTGCAAACAACAATGAAATGATCATTATAAACCAGCGCTTATTCCAAATATCTTTCATTTGCTTGCACCCCATTTCCAGACCCTGTTAACTACACGGCGAATCCATGGAAGCTTCTTTTCTTCTTTAGGAACTAGCTGGGCATTGAGATACTTTAAATATTCATCTCTAGATAGATCAACTAAGAAACGACCATTTCTAGTAATAGTTACCCCACCAGTTTCTTCTGAAACCACAATTGTGACGGCATCCGTTACCTCAGAGATTCCAACTGCTGCTCGGTGACGAGTTCCTAAACGTTTAGGAATCATTGTATTATCTGACAAAGGCAAATATGCAGCGGCTACAGCGATGCGATTATTATTAATAATCACAGCTCCATCATGTAGCGGCGTATTAGGGATAAAAATGTTAATCAATAACTCGCCCGTGATATCTGCATCTAGTTTAATTCCAGTTTCAATATAGTCATCAAGACCGGTATCTTGTTGAATCGTAATTAATGCACCGATCCGTCTTTTAGACATATATTGAATAGCTTTATCCAGCTCTTGGACCATCTTAACAGATTGAGCGTGGGCACTCTCACCATGTCCGTTAAAAAATGGCGTACGCCCTAGCCGTTCAAGTCCACGGCGAATTTCAGGCTGAAAGATGACAATAATCCCAATCACGGCCCAAGAGACGATCTGATCGACAATACAAGTCAAAGCATGAAGCTGAAGCAATCCAGCAATGATCCTAACGATAAAGATGAAGACAATCCCCTTGGCCAGTTGGACGGCCTTAGTACCACGAATTAACATGATCAAACGATAAACTAAATACCAAATGATCAAAACATCTAGTACTATTGATAAATTATTCCAGGTTAATAAATTAGAGTAATTAAAATGCATTGATGGCTCCTTTCTTCTTTAATTATAACTGACCTATCTCAGCGTGCATACATTTTAAATTCTAAAAACAGATCATTATATTCCTGCGTTTTCTTGGGGCCTAAGTCTTTAAAAACTTGCAAATGCTTAATAGTTTGCTCATTAGGATAAAATTGCCGATTGTCTCTCACTTTTTTAGGTAAAAATCGCTTTGCAGCGTTGTTGGGAGTTGCATAACCAACATATTCCGCATTTTGAGCAGCATTTTTAGGTTCTAACATAAATTTGATAAATTTAAAAGCCGCTTTTTTATTTTTAGCAGTTTTAGGCACGACAAAATTATCAAACCACAAATTAGAACCTGGCTGAGGAACAACATAATGCAAATGAGGATTGCTTTCCATCATTTCATGTGCCTCGCCAGACCACGTAACCCCGATGGCTGCTTCATTCTGAATCATGTACATCTTCATTTCGTCAGAAATAATCGCTTTAATATTAGGTCCTAAACTATTTAGTTTAGTTTGAGCTAGATGCAGTTTTAAACTACTGGTAGTATTCATCGAATAGCCTAAAGAAACTAATGACATGCCCATCGCATCCCTAGCTGAATCAACTAATAAAATTTGATGCCGATATTTTTTAGCCCAGAGATTATTCCAAGTCTTAATCGAGCCTTTTCGGACAAATTTATCATTATATACAATGCCAAGCGTACCCCAGAAATAAGGTATGGAATAGTTATTTCCCTGATCAAATGATTTATGCAAAAAACTTTTACCAATATATTTCATATTTGGAATCTATTTTTGGTCAATTCGATCAAGCAAATGTGCCTTCCGCATCTTAGTGACCATATATTCAGAAGGAATAGTTAAGTCATAAGCCGTTCCGCCTTGCTTAATCTTGGTATACATCGCTTCATTAGAATCAAAAGTCTCATAAACTACATGATAGCCAGTTTTTTGTTCAAATTTTTTAATTAGTTTGGGATCAAGGTAATCACCCCAATTATAGATAATTAAGTTTTGATGATTTCCTTTAGTAGCTGGCTTTTCTAAATGATGCGACCAACCAGCTAGTCCTAAACAAACCGCGAGAATGATGATGACTGCAATGCTAATCTTTTTCATTTGACCAATCCCCCAATCACGCGATGATTCTTGCGTCTATTCTTTTTCGTAGTAATGAAATAATAAATTCCCACTAAAAGAAGAACAAAGAGAAACATTACCGTACTTAAAGCATTAACTTCTAGATCAATCCCCTGACGAGCTCTAGAATAAATCTCAACTGATAAAGTTGAAAAACCGTTGCCAGTTACAAAGAAAGTTACCGCAAAATCATCAAGAGAATATGTTAGTGCCATAAACATTCCTGAAAAAATTCCCGGCATGATCGTGGGAATTAAAACATTACTGAAAACCTGCCAAGAATTCGCTCCTAAGTCTCGTGCCGCATCAATTAATGACATGTCCATCTCGTTTAAGCGAGGCAGAACCATCAATACTACAATCGGAATTGAAAAAGCAATATGGCTAAGCAAAACTGAACCAAAGTTAAGCCCAATCCCTAAAGCTGTAAAGAAGATCAAAAAGCTAGCCCCAATAATAACATCTGGTGAAACCATGAGGACATTATTCAAAGCTAAGGTAGTCTTTTTGTGAACTTCTTTTTTCATCCCATTAATCGCAATCGCACCCAAGGTGCCAATTACAGTAGCAATTAAACTAGATAAAAGAGCCAGCAAAATCGTTTCTAAAAAGATAGCTAAGAGGCGATTATCTTGAAAGAGAGTCTGATAATGCGCCCAAGTAAAATGCTCAAATTTATTCATATTTTCTCCACTTGAAAAAGAAAAATAGATCAAGTAGAAAATTGGAACATAAAGTAAAACTAAGGTTAAAGAAAGATAGATTCGAGCAATTAAATGTCTTCTTCTCATAAGTCTACCTTCTTTCTCTTCGCTTTTTTACTAGTAAAGGAGCATTACCAATACCATCAGGACAATCAAAATTACTCCGATTGTAGCCCCCATGTTCCAATTCATCGTTGTCATAAAATACTCTTCAATCGCTGTACCTAATGTAATAACGCGATTACCACCGATCAAACGAGTCAACATGAATAATGAAAGTGACGGAATGAAAATAGCCTGCACGCCGCTTTCTACGCCAGGTCTTGATAAGGGCCAAAGAACATAACGGAAAGTTTGCCATCTACTAGCTCCTAGGTCCTCAGATGCCTGAATAACTGCCGGATTAATTTCTTTAATTGCATTAAAAATGGGCAAAATCATAAACGGGATCTCAATATAAGTTGCGACAAAAATAAAAGCAAAATCCGTAAATAAAATATTCACCGGTCCGATTCCAAATAAATGCAAAAACTTATTAGCCAAACCGTTGCTTCCTAAAATTCCAATAAAAGCATAAGCTTTAAGCAATAAATTAATCCATGTAGGTAAGATAATTAATAATAACCACAATTGTTGATTCTTCATTTTAGTCAAAAAATATGCGGCAGGATATGAAATCAGCAATGTAATTAACGTAATTAAAAAAGCATACCAAAAGGAATTGATCATCATTTTCAAAAAAGTACCATTTCTGAAGAAAGTAACATAATTATTCAAAGTAAAGTCGTTGCTGCTATTAGTAAATGAATACCATAAAATGAGTAAAATCGGCAAGATTACAAATAAAATAATCCACATTAAATAGGGTATTAAAAAGAAAGCTTTTTTAGTTTTCATTTTCATCCCCCTCATATTTTTCAATTCTGGCATCAAAATCTTTTTGACTTTCATTCAAACGCATAACGTGAATATCCTCTGGATCAAAGAAAAGTTCAATTCGTTGACCCAGTTTTACGCCATTAGTTGAATGGATTAGCCATTCATTTTCGTCAGCATCCATCGCTTTTATTTCAAAGTGATCTCCCAAAAACAGTTGCGTTTGTGCGGTAACCACAATCTTGCCTTTTTCCGGAGCAACAATATCTAAATCCTCAGGTCGAATAACAACTTCTACCTTTTCATTCGACTTAATCCCGCCGTCCGCACATTTAAACTGCCGATTGGCAAATTCTACTTCATAATCTTTAATCATCCGACCAGACAGAATATTGGAATCGCCGATGAATCGGGCTACAAAATCATTCACTGGTTCGTCATAAATCGCCACAGGACTACCACTTTGCTGTATCTTGCCATCATTTAATACAAAAATCTCATCACTCATCGACAAAGCTTCTTCTTGATCATGAGTAACGAAGATAAAAGTGATGCCCAATTTCTTTTGAATTGCCCTTAATTCAAATTGCATATCTTTACGCAGACGCTTATCCAAAGCAGATAATGATTCATCTAATAACAACACTTTGGGTTCATTAATAATTGCCCTAGCAATTGCCACTCTCTGTTGTTGACCACCGCTTAATTCTGAAATCTCTCGATTAGCATAACCATCAAGACGCACCATATGCAGCGCTTCTTTAACAGCTGGTTTAATCTCGTTCATTGCTTTCTTTTTTATTTTCAGACCAAAAGCAACATTCTCAAAAACATCTAAATGTGGAAACAGAGCATAATTTTGAAAAACGGTATTAATGTGGCGCTTGGCTGCATCTAAGTTAGTAATGTCTTTACCCGCAAAAAATACCTGGCCACTACTTGGTTGAGAAAAACCTGCAATGATACGCAAGATAGTTGACTTCCCCGATCCACTTGGTCCTAATAATGAATAGAATTTACCCGACTCAATCGTTAAATTAATGTCCCGCAATGCAACGAAGCCATCGTCATATTGCTTAGTAATATGTTTCAACTTAATAATGTCCATATCCATCCCCATATAAAAAATAGCTACAAGTTTTAGTACCTGTAGCTTGTTTCTCGTCAATTATTCTATTTTTCTTTACCGATAATTCTTACTTCAGTATGTAAATCTATGCCAAACTTTTCTTTAATTACTCGTTGAATTAAATGAATCAAATTCAGATAGTCAGTTGCAGTGGCACCGCCCTTATTAACGATAAAACCTGCATGCTTGGTTGAATCCTGTGCCCCACCAATTTTTTTACCTTGCAAGCCAGCCTTAATAATCATTGGTCCTACAAAGTGTCCAGTTGGCCGTTTAAAGACGCTCCCGCAAGATGGATATTCAAGTGGCTGCTTATAACGACGTAGTGCATTTAAATAATGCATTTGGTCTAAGATCTCCAGTCTATCTTTTGGTACTAGCTTAAAGCTAGCAGTAAGTACAATATCACCAGTTTCTTGCACTATCGAATGACGATAAGAGAAGTTCATTTCTTGATTAGAATACGTCTTAAATTCACCACTGCGAGTTAAAACATGAACGCTATCTACAACTTCTTGCATCTCACTACCATATGCGCCAGCATTCATGAAGACACCGCCACCAATACTACCAGGAATGCCTGCGGCAAACTCCATCCCACTTAAGCCATGATGAGCTGCTGCAAAAGCAGTATCAATAATTCGAGCTCCTGCATCTGCAGTTACCTGATTACCTTCTACCTTAATTTCTTTTAATTCAGTTAAGATAATAACTAATCCGTCAATTCCGCCGTCGCGGATGATTAGATTTGAGGCATTACCGATAATCGTTAGTGGAATCTTATCTATGCGAGTAGCTTTCACTAATTTCTCTACTTCAGCAGTATTTTTTGGAAAAGCCAAGTATTCAGCTGGACCTCCTGTTTTAGTAAAAGTATATCTGCTTAATGGAATTTGCTCTTTAATATCAATTCCTTGTTTTTTTAAATCAAGTAATTCCAAAATGAATGCCTCCTTATAGTTTCTTGTCTTATTTTACCGCAGAAAGAGCTTAGCTTCACTAGTAATCATGCTATACTTTAGCAATAAGGAGATTTTTTATGAATTTTATTGCAATGGACTTTGAAACTGCTAACCATTACCCTGAAAGCGCATGTTCACTAGCACTAGTAATGGTTAGAAATAATCAGATCGTTGATCGTTTTTATACAGTAATTAATCCGCAAATGCCCTTTGACGCACGCAATATTCAAGTGCATCAGATTACTGCTGACGATGTTAAAAATGCACCAACAATGGCCGAAGTTTGGCCTAAAATTACGGGCTTATATCAGCCAGGTATGCTAGTTGCGGCTCACAATGCCAGATTTGACACAAATGTTATGCGGCAATCTCTGGCTCGCTACAATATTGAAGAACCGCATTATTTAGTTATTGATACTCTAACGACAAGCAAACGGTTTGAACCTGATTTACCTGATCACAAATTAGACACGGTTTCCAACGCGCTAGATGTTGAACTTTGGCATCATCACAATGCTTTAAGTGATAGTGAAGCCTGCGCGGGTATTTTAATAAATCAAGAAAAACAGTTTGGCGCTGAGCCAATTAAAAATCTAATTTATCAAATTTAAAAAAGATTGGAAAATTCGTAATCCAATCTTTTTACTTTATTCATCATATTCAGTTAGGGCAGCTTTTACCCATTCTTCATTCCGTTTGCCATGTGGATCAAATTTAACTACACGCTTAGTAGATTCCCAGCTGTCATCGACTCTGGTAAGCGTTAATTGAAGATATTCATTAGGCAAATCATTCATCACTAATTGGGGCCACTCAATCACGATCAATCCGGGCTCTGCCAAGTACCCTTCTAAATCGATTGAAGATAAATCATCATCTTCCAAGCGATAAAAATCCATATAAAATAAAGGCAGTCTGGCTTCACGATATTCTCGTACAATTGTAAAGGTGGGACTTTTAACTGGACGCCGAACGCCGAGTTCTCTGCCTAATCCTTGCGTCATGGTTGTTTTCCCGGCACCTAAATCACCATTCAAAAGCAATAAATCATGCGGTTTAGCAGTTTTAGCTAAAGATGCCCCCAATTTTTGCATGCTTTCTGCCGAATTAATTTCTAATTTTGTCATTACTTTTCATCCTTTGCCAGAGCCTGTGCGGCAGTTACAATAGCCAAATCATAAATATCTTGCTCACTACAGCCGCGAGACAAATCATTTACTGGAGCGGCTAATCCTTGCAAAATTGGACCTACAGCAGTAAAACCACCAAGTCGTTGTACCATCTTGTAAGCAATATTACCAGACTGTAATTCTGGAAAAACAAAGACATTGGCATGTCCAGCTACCTTTGAACCTGGAGCTTTCTTTTCACCAACGGCTGGAACAAAAGCAGCATCAAATTGTAATTCACCGTCTGCTGGAATTTCTGGATAATTCTTTTGAAACATTGCAGCTGCATCATGAACCTTGTTTACCATCGGTCCTTCAGCAGACCCCTTAGTTGAAAAGCTTAAGAAAGCAACCTTAGGATCAATTTCAGCCATTTTCGCCGTTTGAGCTGACTGATAACCAATTTCAGCTAATGTTTCTTCATCGGGCTCTATATTAATGGCACAATCTGCAAAGATATATCTTTCATCACCCTTTTCCATCACAAAGGCACCCGACACACGATGCATCCCCTCTGCTGCGTGAATCAATTGCAAAGCTGGCAAAACAGTATTAGCAGTTGAATGAGCCGCACCTGAGACCATACCATCAGCTAGACCCATTTTAACCAACATCGTGCCAAAGTAATTGCCTTTAGCCAATTTTGCCTTTGCTTCTGCAATACTAGTGTTCTTATGTCTAGCTTTAACAAATGCATCAGCCATAGCATCAAGTCCACTATAATTGTTCTGATCATAAATCTTAACGCCGGCAATATCTAGATTATGCTCAGCAGCTATTTTTTTAACTTTGTCCGGATCACCAATTAAAATTGGCTCAACAATGCCATCTTGGTTTAAATTTGACACTGCTGTCAAAACTCTTAAATCATCGCTTTCTGGAAAAACAATCCGCTTCTTGTTTTCGGCTTGTTCAACTTGTTTTTTAAATAATGAAAATACACTCATTTACATACCTCTTATGCTAAATCTGATTTACTTACTGTCTCAGGTAATTGCCAATCAATTGGCGTTTCTCCCAAATTAATTAATGCTGTATTGCAGCGAGAGAACGGCCGAGAACCGAAAAAGCCACGATCAGCTGAAAATGGACTTGGATGGGCTGATTTAATAATAAAATTCTTACTCTGATCAATTAATAGAATCTTATTCTGAGCAAAACGTCCCCACAAGATAAAGACCACCTTGCCTCGTTTGCTTAATGCCTTGATCGCAGCATCAGTGACATCTTCCCAACCTTTACCTTGATGACCATTAGCATGACCATATGGAACAGTCAACACAGCATTTAATAGTAACACACCTTGATCTGCCCATTTCTTCAAATATCCATGATTGACTGGCCGAGCACCCACATCATCGTACAGTTCCTTATAAATATTCTTCAATGATGGTGGCAGCTGCATGCCCGGCATCACCGAAAAACTCATGCCATTAGCTTGTCCTGGATTATGATATGGATCTTGCCCTAAAATAACCACTTTTGTTTGCGCAAAAGATGTTAATTTAAAAGCTGTAAAAATATGATACATATCAGGATAAATCTGTTTTGTAGAGTATTCTTCCTTCAAGAAGTTATGAAGTTCGTGATACTTCTCACTTGCAAAAACTGGATCCAATATCTTGTCCCAATCATTACCGATTAATTCTTTAGCCAAGTCTTACACCCTCTTTTCTCATCCTCTTTATGGTATCATTAATTTAATAGTAATTGGGAGGAAAATTATGATCAAATTAGTTGCTTGTGATTTAGATGGTACACTTTTTAATTCAGAGATGGCAGTCTCCAAAGCTAATGCACAAGCTGTGAAAAATGCACAAAGAGCAGGCATTGAATTTTTAATTGCCACAGGTCGCGGGCCACGTGAATCTAAATCTGTTTTAAAAGATGCTGGTCTACACACAGGTTTTATTAATTTAAATGGCGCACTTGTTTTCAATGAAAAAGGCCAGCTAATGATCAAACGCGGTATTCCAATTAATAAGGCTAAACAATTAGTACAACTTTTTCATCAAGAAGGGTTTTATTTTGAAATTCTTACTGCTAATCAAATTTATACTGAAGATTTAAATCAAAGAATTTCTAATGTAGCTCACCTAATGGTAGATTTAAATCCTTTGCTTAACTTTAAACAAGCTGTAGCTATTTCCGCAGGGAATAAATCAATTTTGAATATGAAGCAAGTTAATAGCTTTGCAGAATTATTGCGAGACCCTCAAATTGAAGTTATGAAGATTATTGCTTTTGACGCTTGAGGATATGAAGCTTTTACCGACGTCAAAAAATCAATCGCAAAAATGGGGAATTTAGTCGTTACTTCCAGTTCTTCTGCCAACATTGAAGTCAATGACTGTAATGCTCAGAAAGGAATTGCACTTCTGGACTATGCTAAATTAAAAGGTATTAAACGAGAAGAAATTGCTGCTATTGGTGATAATTTAAATGACGAGAGTATGATTCGGGAAGCAGGAACCGGTGTTGCTATGGGAAATGCTATTCCAATGATTAAAAATCTTGTACAAGTTGTCACTAAGACAAATAATGAGGATGGGGTAGCCTATATTCTTAATCACTTTATTACTAATAAGAAACAAAAATAGAGGTGATCAAGCATGCTCTTTTGGTTAGAACTTAATCAAGAAAAAGCTTACGGTCAAATTCCCGTAGTAGGAGAAAATGGAAAAGTCCAATATTTTATTCAAGGCAATCTTGATAATCCCAACCATACTTTATATTTAGAAAATATTGCTAAAGATGAAATTGGTCGTTTGTTTACCGATGGGTGTGGGATTATTGCCTCTTTCACGATTGATGTAGTTAATCACTCTCTAGTGGGAATTAAAAAATTGAATACACCTAATACCAATATATTTTATCTTACTCAATTAAAATATATAGTTACTGGCAGCATTAAACGTGGTACCTATACTTTTCGTTCTGGATTCAAAGATGTAGCCGATGTTGAAACAATCGTGGGAGATCATGGAGTAGTATTAGTCTGCGATATTTCCAAACCAGAGGATGTTCCATTCATATTGCTTACCTCAGTATTATTTACACAGTGGCACGTTACTCCGTTAAAGCTTCCTACCTTTCCACCAATCGGAAAAAAGTTTGAAATTAATCCAAATTAGTATTAAAAAAAGCAGTTATGAAAATTATCATAACTGCTCTTCTAGAAAGTGATATAGATATAGATGTATCTTCTGCCATAAAGTTTGTATTTATTAAGTAATAAGGAATTATTGGGCAGAGACTGAATAATGAGGTTTCAATCTGTGTGAATCTCAACCTCCACTGCTTATTATACTTCCTCTAGGAAAAAATACAAGGGGTTTACTGTTATTATTTTCAATTGACTTTATTTATATGATGCATATTAGCAATAGCTTTTATACCAAAAGGTTATTTAAACACAAAAATAGCTCCTGCCAAATGCAGAAGCTATTTTTATTTTGATATCAAATTAGCCTTGGTAGTTTACCAATTCTAAGTATGATTCAGGCTTAAGTGAAGCACCACCAACTAAGCCACCGTCAATGTCAGGCTTTGACATTAATTCCTTAACGTTAGCTGGTTTTACAGAACCACCGTATTGAATACGAACGTTTTCTGCAGTTTCTTCATTGTACAAGTCCTTAACAGTTTCACGAATAGTCTTGCACATTTCTTCAGCTTGATCTGATGAAGCAGTCTTGCCAGTACCAATAGCCCAGATTGGTTCGTAAGCAATAACAAGTGAAGATACTTGATCAGCAGTAAGACCATCTAAAGCAGCCTTAATTTGACCAACAACCCAGTCTTCTTGCTTGTTAGCTTCACGAGTTTCAAGTGATTCACCACAGCAAATGATTGGCTTCAAGCCATTAGCAAAGATTGCTTTAGCCTTCTTGTTAATGTCTTCGTCAGTTTCGTGGAAGTAGCCACGACGTTCTGAGTGACCAATAATTACATAGTCCATACCCATTTCTTTTAAGACCTTAGGTGAAGTTTCACCAGTGAAAGCACCTTCGTCTTCAAAGTAACAGTTTTCTGCACCGATATGTAAGTTTGAACCCTTAGCAGCTTTTCTCAAAGCATCAAGGTCAACTGCAGGTGCACAAATAAGTGATTCTACCTTACTTGGGTCTGGTAACTTATCCTTAACAGCATCTACAAATTCAGTAGTTTGTTCAGGATTCATGTGTAACTTCCAGTTACCAGCAATAATTGGTGTACGACTCATTAGTCTATTATCTCCTTACCTTAAATTACTTGTCTGAAATACATGCAATACCTGGTAATTCCTTACCTTCAAGGTATTGAAGTGAAGCACCACCACCAGTTGAGATGTGGGTAATCTTGTCAGCAACACCAGACTTCTTAACAGCAGAAGTTGAGTCACCACCACCGATAATAGTTGTTGCATCAGTTAAGTCAGCTAAGGCATCAGCAATTGCATAAGTACCCTTAGCGAAGTTAGACATTTCAAAGGCACCCATAGGACCATTCCAAACAACAGTCTTAGCATCCTTTAAGATTTCCTTGAACTTTTCAACAGTCTTAGGACCAATGTCAAGACCCATCATGTTGTCAGGAATATCGTCACCAACAACCTCACGTGAAGCATCGTTTGAGAATTCAGTTGCAGCTACGTTGTCAACTGGAAGAACGATCTTGCCGTCAGCTTCTTTCAAAAGTTCCTTAGCAAGTTCAACTCTGTCCTTTTCAAACAATGACTTACCAATCTTGTGACCTTGAGCTGCTAAGAAGGTATAAGCCATACCACCACCGATTAAAATGTGGTCTGATTTAGGAATTAAGTTCTTAATTACAGCGATCTTGTCTGAAACCTTAGCACCACCAAGAATAGTTACAAATGGGTGAACTGGGTTTTCAACAGCGTTACCTAAGAACTTGATTTCCTTTTCCATTAAGAAACCAGCTGCAACAGGCTTGCCATCTTTCTTCATAGCAGTAGCAATACCAACGTTTGAAGCGTGGTTTCTGTGAGCAGTACCAAAGGCATCGTTTACGTACATGTCACCAAGACTTGCCCAGTATTCGCCAAGCTTAGGATCGTTACCTGATTCACGCTTACCAAAGTCATTGTCGATATCTTGGAATCTAGTATTTTCAAGAACAACAACGTCGCCATCGTTCATCTTGCTGATTGCTTCTTCAACTTCCTTACCTTCATTTGATGGTACAAAAGTTACAGGCTTCTTAAGAAGTTCGCTTAAGCGTTCAGCAACTGGCTTTAATGATAATTCCTTCTTGTCAGCATCTGACTTTACACGGCCCAAGTGACTTAAAAGAATTGCCTTACCACCATGTTTAATGATGTATTTAATTGTTGGAAGTGCAGCAACGATACGGTTGTCATCACCAATAACACCATCTTTAATAGGAACATTAAAGTCCACACGCATTAAGACCTTTTTGCCTTTAACATCAAGATCGTCAACGATTAATTTAGCCATTATAATCCTCCGATTATTTTGATATTTTTCCTTCAAAAAAAGGCGGAAGGAAGAATCTCCCTCCGCCTTCTCAATTACCACTTAACTATAATCAGTTAATGTCAATTAATGATTAAAGAGTAGCAAAGTGTAATAAAGTACGAACCATTTGGCAAGTGAATGAGTATTCATTGTCGTACCAAGTAACAGTCTTAACTAATTGCTTGTCACCTGCAGTAGTTACCATAGTTTGAGTTGGGTCAAAGATTGAACCAGCAGTCATGTTGATAACATCGCTTGAAACAATGTGATCACCGTTGTAAGCGAATGATGGGCTTTCGTACTTCTTAATAGCTTCGTTAACTTCGTCAGCAGTAACCTTCTTCTTCAAGATTGATACTAATTCAGTTTCTGAGCCATCTGGAACTGGAACACGTTGTGCGTGGCCGTTCATCTTACCGTTCAAGTCAGGCAATACCAAACCGATAGCCTTTGCTGAACCAGTAGTATGAGGAATAATGTTTTCGGCAGCAGCACGAGCGTCTTGTTCCTTACCACTACGAGCAGGACCGTCCAAAGTCATTTGACTACCAGTGTATGCGTGGATAGTGGTCATAGTAGCAACTTCAATACCGAATTCCTTGTTCAAAGCGTTTGCCATTGGAGCAATTGAGTTGGTAGTACATGAAGCAGCTGAAACAATCTTGTCGTCAGCAGTCAAAGTGTTTTCGTTTACTGAGTAAACGATAGTCTTCAAGTCGTTGCCGGCTGGAGCTGAGATCAATACACGCTTAGCACCTGCGTCAAGGTGAGCTTGTGCCTTAGCCTTGCTAGTGTAGAAACCAGTACATTCAAGAACAAAGTCAACACCGTCATTCTTAACCCAAGGAATGTTTTTTGCTTGTGGTTCAGCGTAAACACGGTACTTCTTGCCGTCAACAACGATTGAGTCATCAGTTGATGAAACTTCGTGGTTGAAAGTACCATGAGTAGTGTCGTACTTAAGTAAGTAAGCAAGCATCTTTGGAGTAGTCAAGTCGTTGATAGCAACAACTTCGATGTCCTTAGTTTCTTCACCTAAGTCCATAATACGACGGAATGCTAAACGACCAATACGGCCGAAACCGTTAATACCAATTTTAACTGTCATAACCTAAAGTCCTCCTTAAGAACTATAAACAACAATTTATTTTAAACGGGATTTTATTTCCCCTTTAAAATCATATTTGAGGCGCCCTCATCAGTAATTAACCAGGTTTGATGAGGCGCATTAGGCATATAAGCTTTGATTGCCTTGGCTTTTCTAGCACCACAGGCAAAGGCAAATATGTGGGGTATTTTATATAGGTTCTCAAACTGTAATCCAACCTGGGCGATACGGTCGACAACCTTGCCGTTTTCATCGAAAAAACACCCGAAACATTCGGTGACGGCTTTTTTTTCACGAAGCTCAGAGAGCTTAATTGAGTTATAGCCTCTGCGCCGTGCCATTTCTTGAGCTAACCCAATTCCATGAATCACGGCATCACTTTGTGAAATATCTTGTAGAACATCTGCAATCGAGGATTCACGTATTAATGACTTATAAGCATCATCTGATACCTGTTCTGGCAAATATAAAGTCTTATAAGTACCTGACGTCTTAGCAGCCATCTCTTGGACGATTGTATTACTTTGCGTTTCTACATTTTCGCCCAAAGCGCCTCGACCT
Organism: Lactobacillus kefiranofaciens; assembly: GCF_900103655.1. Classification (GTDB taxonomy): domain Bacteria; phylum Bacillota; class Bacilli; order Lactobacillales; family Lactobacillaceae; genus Lactobacillus; species Lactobacillus kefiranofaciens. The sequence continues at coordinate 26,878 of NZ_FMXC01000003.1, read as the reverse complement.
GGAACAAACTCGAGTTGGCGATTATTTCCTAAACCAGGAGATAAATACCTCGCCGATTTTGCTAAAGATGTTCCCCCTAAGAGTGTAACGATTGAATGACCTAATGGCAAGAGTAAATTCAATGCCGAACTTAATTCTTCCCCCATCTCTTCAAAAACTCGATCCTGTAGATCGGCATTGCCTGGAACAATCAATGTTCTCTCAATGCCGAGTTTCTTTGCTAGTGCAACTTCCGTTTCACCAGCATTGAAAAGACGGTCAAGCAACGGACCTGCATCTTGCAGAGTCTTTTCACCTTTTTCAGTTAAAAACATACCAAAACTTTTTATTTCAATCAAACCTAAATGACTTAAATATTCTGTCTCAGTACGAATATTTCTCTCTGAAAGTCCTAGATGCTGAGCAACACTGCGCCTACCGATTGGAGCGTGCAACGCAATTTGTTCAAGCACAAGATATCTTTGTCGAAGAATCTTTAAGACGTCGGGAACGAGCGCTTCGAGCAAAGAAAAGTCCGAATTCATCGTTCCCTCCTTTCCCTAGGACGTTAGTCGACCATCACTGTGTCACTTGCTGTCCCAGATTGCTTAAAAATATAAGAGAAACGTACAATCATTTAACTTATACATTTTCCACTCGACATTGTTAGTATAACAAGGTATTTTCCGTAATTCAAGAAAAAGATGCGCCAAATTAATTTTTAGTAAATTAAGTAAAATAATTTTTATTTACCTTGATTTTTTGATATACTAACTAGGGTATCATTTGGACTCTTAGTGTAATGGATCGCACATAAGATTCCGGTTCTTAGAATCTGGGTTCGACTCCCAGGGGGTCCATATTAAAAAAGACGAGGTGAAAATCCTCGTCTTTTTTATATAATTTAAACAATAAAAAGAAGCTGTCTAAACGGACAGCTTCTTAATTAATTTAAATTCTAGTCTTTACCTGAAGTTAATTCAGCTCTTTGTGCAAATTGAACATAGAGTCTTGAACCAGTTGCTGACATCCCTTCGATTTCACGCTTAGTGTTGAAACGGTAGTGCTTCTTAGCGGTGCCATTTTCACCAACCTTAAAGATATTGTTGTTAAAGCCGATGTAGAAATTACCATTGCCGTAGGCAAAGCCTTGAACTGGTGAATTTGAAACAAATCTGCCCTTAGTTGCACCTACTTCAGTTGCATCCCAGCTGTCGCCATTTCTAGTCAACTTCCAGTATTCATAGTTGTCATAGCCACCATTGTGAAACAACGCATACATAGTGTTGTCACCAACAAAAGTTGCATTGTGGATGTAACGGTTGGAAGCAATTCTGACAGTCCAAATCTTGTTAATCTTCATATCGCTCTTACGGATTTGCAAAACTTCTTCAGATTTAGGACCATTGTTGTACTCATTATCATTAGCTAAAACGTAAATGTAGCTCGATGATGAGCCTAAAGATTGACCGTGACCTAACTTAATATAAGTACTAACCTTAATATTCTTAGCATATGACTTAAAAGTGCCCCAGCGCATTGTGGTCAAGTTTTGAGCTGCATATTTACTCTTCAATGCATTTAAATTGTATGAAACTAAGTGTCCATGTTGGTCATGACTGCTAGTAAACATTGAAGTAGTAAAAATACCATTAGAAACAGTCATTCCTTCTGGGATAACCCCAACTTGCCCCATCGCATCGCCAGCTTGACCATAACCTAAACTAACGAAACGAGGTTGGAAAAGTCGAGTTCTTAAAGTTAAGCCATTGCTTCTGAAAGTGTTGCTAGTAGTTTCTGAACGGTAATGATGAGCTGCATTCCAGTTTCTAGATGAGCCCTTTGAGCCACCATTCCAAGTTTTAATAGTCTTAAAGCCCTTCTTTGGGGTCTTATCTGCAGATGCATCTTGACCATTATAAACTGAAACTTTTACAGAAGCCTTAGCCTTACCATAGCTGTAATTTACTGTTGTTTCCTTAGTACTTACATGTGCTTGTGAAACATACACCTTGCTTGGATCAACTGCAGTACCTTGACTATTAGTTACATAGTTAATTGCATCACGTGTTGGAAATGCATAACTGAAATTTTTAACTAATGAGACTTCGTTTGCTACTGAAATTTTATTTCTAGCAAAAAAGTTTTGATTTACCCAACCCACATCATGGCCATCAACAATAATTCTCCAGAAAGTGCCTTTCTTGGTTGACATCGACTTCTTTGATTGAATTTGACCATACTTAAAGTACTTAGTTGAAGTAAACTTGCCAGATGTACCCTTCCTAGAAACATTGTGATAAATAGCGTAATTACCATTACCAGCAATCTTAGTAATTGCACGACTATATGTAGCTGCATTAGCTTGATTGCTACTTACTGCTAATCCGCAACTAACTAAAGCTGCACCAACAATAGCTGAAATAAAAAATCTCTTCTTATTTTTCATAAATACTCCTCTTTTAAAAAATTAGATTTATTGTACCACCTTTTTCACAAAAATGAACACTTATTGACAAAAATCCCATAATACTTAGATTTTGTAACCGCTTATGTTATATAATTAAAAAGTTCACATAAATGTATTATTAATATAGGAAGAAAATTTATGATTGAATCACAAAATAATCCCAAAAAGATGATGTGGACAACTTTAGCAATGATGGCCTTCTCCACTGTGTGGGGCTTTGGTAACGTTGTTAATGGTTATGTCTACTTTGATGGAACAAGGGTCATCTTCAGTTGGGTTGTAATGTTTCTACTCTACTTTGTTCCTTATGCCCTAATGGTCGGTGAATTAGGCGCCACCTTCAAAAAAGCTGAAGGCGGGGTTTCATCATGGGTTAACGCTACTATGGGTGCCAAATGGGCCTATTATGCTGGTTGGACTTACTGGGCCGTTCATATCGTTTATATTTCAAGTAAAGGTACCGGTGGATTAAGAGCCATGGCCTGGGGAATTTTTGGTAATACTCACTGGTATGACGGTTTGCTATGACGGTTTGCCTACTGCTTGGACTCAATTTGCTACTTTGGTAGTATTTTTATTCTTCTGCTGGGTTGCTAGTCGTGGTGTACCTGTTTTAAAGAGTCTAGCTACAGTTGCGGGGTCTTCGATGTTCATCATGTCTATTCTTTTTATTATCATGATGTTTGCAGCCCCAGCAATAAATCCACATGCTGGTTTTTATAACATTAATTTTAACTGGAAGAACTTAATGCCTACTTTTAACGTTAAGTACTTTACCTCGCTCTCAATCCTAGTCTTCGCCGTTGGTGGCTGTGAAAAAATTTCGCCTTATGTTAATAAAGTGCAAAATCCAGCCAAAAACTTTCCTAAAGCAATGATGGCTTTAGCAATTATGGTTATGGTTTCTGCAATTTTAGGAACTTTTGCGATGGCTTTAATGTTTGATCCTAAGGTGGTTAACGCTAACCTCAACGAATATATTTCAAACGGTGCATACATGGCCTTTCAAAAGCTAGGCGAATATTACCATGTTGGTGGCTTGTTTATGTACATCTATTCATGGTGTAACGTGATTGGACAATTTTCAACTTTAGTAATCAGTATTGATGCACCACTTAGAATGCTTTTAGGTAGCAAAGAAGCTAAAGCCTTTATTCCTGAGGGCCTGCTTAAGCTTAACAAGCATGGTGCATACATTAACGGTATTTGGATGATCGTAATCTTGTCTGGTGGTTTAATTGCTATCCAAGCCCTTGTACCTAATGCTCAAGCGGTGATGGCTCAATTGGTTAAATTAAATTCAACTACTATGCCACTACGTTACCTTTGGGTATTCGCAGCCTACGTTGCTCTAAGAAAGCAACAAAAGAAATTTGAAACCAGCTATCAAATGACTAAGCATCAAGGCCTAGCCTATACTGCCGGTATCTGGTGTTTCCTAGTTACTGCTGCTTGCTGTATCTTTGGGATTTACTCACCAGATCCATTTACTTTATTCCTAAACATTATCACGCCAATTATCTTAATTGTTTTAGGCTTGATTTTACCGGGAATTAAAAAGTATCAAGAATCTAAGGCTAATTAATAATTAGTGCAATAAAAATAATTACTTAGTTAACTTTTGAGTACTTTCCAATAATTCAGCACGCTGAGCTAAGTTAGTGTAAAGACGATTATTTTCAACTGCAATACCTTCGATCTCACGACCAGTATGGAATTGATAAGTATCTTTAACTTCACCATCTTTGGCAATCTTAGCAATTACATCATTAAATGCTAAATAGAAGTTATCATTCTTAAGATCATAAGCAAAGCCTTGAGTGTAAGTATTTGAAACAATACCAGTCTTAGTTGCACCTAACATAATTGGATACCAGTTATCACCTTTACGGTTGAATTCCCAGTATTCAGTTTGATGCTTATCCTTATTGTAAGTAGTAGTATACATCTTGTGATCATCAACAATTACGCCATTCTTGAAATAACGACCTTCTGAATCATTACCATTCCAGCACTTAAATGTCCAGATCTTGTTGATACACATATCACTCTTACGGATCTGAATCAATTCTTCTGAAGCATTGCTCTTGTAAGAAGTCTTATTATCATTGTTGATTACATAAATGTACTTCTTAGTTGATCCCATTGCCTGACCGTGACCAACTGGAATATATGGACTTACCTTAATATTTTTCACATAAGAATTGAATTTCTTCTGTGACATATCAAGTAAGTATTGCCCATTAAATGCATTAGTCAAATGATTTAAGTTATAGCCTACGATATGACCATTGGCAACGTTTGTCTTGCTTAATAAGCTAGTGTAAAGCCAGCCATTAGACATTGTAATACCTTCTGGAATATGACCTACACGGTTAATTAAATCGTCATCATCAATATCTCTAGCTACACTTAATAGTACTGGCTGGAAGAAACGCGTTCTAAAGGTTAATCTACTACCTTCACTATTGTAGGTATGCTTAGATTTATCTGGGGCAAAATCAGTCTTAGTTACATAATTAGCTGAACTACCATAATATTTCTTCCATGATTTCAAATTACCACTAAATGGCTTAGCCGTGACGCTATCTGCATCAGCAACGCCTTCTTTAGTACTTTTTCTTACAGTTACCTTAACAGTAGCTTTAGCACTACCATAACTATATTTCACATGGTAAGTACCTGGTTCTGAGCAATCAATTCCATCTTCAGAGATAGTAACATCTTGATTGTCAATAACTGTTCCCATATAGTTAGTCACATAACTAATTGCATCGCTAGGGTCAAATACGGAATGACTGTTTCTAACTAAGGTTACAGTCTTAGGAACTGCAATAGTATTTCTAGTAAACCAATTTTGGTTAACGTAACCCACCTTACGGCCATTTACATAAATTCTCCAATAAGTCGCATTACTAGTCTTAATACTCTGATCAGATTGAATATGAGCATATTGATAATTGCTTGCATCCGCAATCTTCTTACCAACTGGCTTACCCTTAGCAATCTTTTTATAAACAGGATAACTCTTGCCGCTACCCACTTTAACCATCAAGTCATAAGAAGTACTGGTCTGTGTAGATGCTTTCTTTTCACTATCTTTTGCTGTGCTATCCTTACTAGTCTTAGTGGTTGAAGTCTTAGCTGCAGACACTGGATTAGCATAACCCATTAACAATCCAACACTGAGTGCTACCGCTGACGTCGCGGTTAAAATTTTCTTCGAATATCTCAAGCCTATCCTCCATACTATAATAATTTATATTTTACTATTTTATTATAATATATAAGAGTAATCTTCTAAAATACATTTTCAATACAAGTGAGCGTCTTTATTTGACACTTTTATTACGAAGTGATTTAATTAGCACTGTACTTGAATGAGTGCTAATTAAACAACGAATTAAAAAATTTAGGAGGCAGATATATGCTAGTACCTACAGTTATTGAACAAACTGCTCGTGGTGAACGTGCATATGACATTTACTCACGTTTGCTAAAAGATAGAATCATCATGCTTAGTGGTGAGATTAATGACCAAATGGCTAACTCCATCATTGCTCAATTGCTCTTCTTGGATGCCCAAGACAACACCAAGGACATTTCCCTTTACATTAATTCACCAGGTGGTGTCATTACTTCCGGTTTAGCCATCATGGATACGATGAACTTTATTAAATCCGATGTTTCCACTATTGCTATTGGGATGGCTGCTTCAATGGCATCCATTCTTTTAACTAGCGGTACCAAGGGCAAGCGTTTTGCTTTACCTAATTCAACTGTCTTGATTCACCAACCATTAGGTGGTGCCCAAGGACAACAGACTGATATCCAGATTGCAGCTAATGAAATCCTGAAGAGTCGGAAGAAGATCAACGAGATTTTGCATGAAACTACTGGTCAACCACTAGAAAAGATTCAAAAAGATACCGAACGTGACAACTACTTAACTGCTGAGCAAGCTAAGGAATACGGCTTAATTGACGATATTATGGTTAACAAGAAAAAATAATTAAATCTTCGTTATTCAAAAAGAGGTTCAAAAATGAACCTCTTTTTTTCTACACCCGCAAATTATCAGCTAATTCATGTAGCTTTTTAAATCGATGATTAACGCCAGACTTAGAAATTGGACCATCAGGCAATTTATCAGCTACTTCCTTTAAGGTCAACTCGGGATGAGCTAATCGAAAACGGGCTAAGACTTGCAACTTCTCTGGTAAATCATCCAAACCTTTTTCCTGTTGAATTAACTGAATGTCTTCCACCTGTTTTGCGGAAGCAGAAGCTGTTTTTTTCATATTAGCTGTATCACAATTTACTAAGCGATTAACTGAATTACGCATATCACGCATGATTCTTAAATCCTCAAAATTAAGCATCGCATTTAAAGCACCAACGATATGCAAAAAGTCGCCAATTTTTTCTGCTTCTTTAAGATAGACGATATATCCACTGCGTCGTTTAATAATTTTAGCATTTAAATAAAAATATTTATTCATTAATGTAGCCAGATCTTCATTATGATCCTCATAGGTTGAATAAATTTCTAAATGATAGCGACTAGTCTCCGGGTTATTAACGCTTCCTCCTGCTAAAAAAGCTCCGCGCAAATAAGACATCGCACCTTCACGAGAATCCATGATTCTTTCGGGAATTCGTGTGACCAAGCCCCTTTCAGAATCCCAAATTCGTAAATTCTTCAGTATTTGTTGAACATCTTGATTTAGACGAACCAAATACTGATTATTTTTCTTTAATTTCATTTTACGCGAAACAATCAATAAAGGCTCAATACCATATGCTACCTTAATCAATTTAAAAATCCTACGGGCAATTGCTGGATTTTCTGTAGTAATATCCAAACTAAATTGATGATCGTGTAAATTTAAAACACCGTTCATTCGCAAAAAAGCAGCTAACTCTGCTTTGGCATGCTCTGGATGCATCTCAAGCGAAGTTAGCTCCTTTTTGACCTCACTAGCATAACTAGCCATTATTTTCCTTCATTCTTTTACGTGTCATTGCTTCAAATGCCAAGTTCATAATCTCATGAGCAACTTTTTTTCCATCATGAAAGACCAGGCCATGACGCTGATCAAGAAAATCATCAGTGATTACACGACACTCTTGCTTTCTTAAACCTTTGAAGTCATTTTTTACCGGTTCAAGATAGGCGTCATAATCTTCTGGGTGAAACTTACTCATATCAATTTTAGCCCCATTAACCAAGGCTGTATTGATATAATGACCACCTAAATGATTGTTAATCACTTCAACGTGCTCTGAATCACTAAAATGATCAGTCTCCCCACGTTGAGTCATAATATTACAAATATAAATTACCTCGGCTGGGGTCTCACGAACCGCTTCGCCCAAATTAGAAATCATCAGATTAGGCAAAATCGAAGTAAACAGGCTTCCTGGTCCCAGTACAACTGCATCAGCTTGCATAATTGAAGCCAACACAGGTAAAACGGCTCTAGGTTCATCATCAGAATCTGTATCTGTAACCCACACGCGCTTAATGCGTTTATCTTTAGATGTAATTTCAGTTTCTCCGGATTCTTGGCTTCCATCCACAAATTCAGCATTAAGAGTTAATGGCTCATTAGAAGCTGGAAAAACATGTCCATCAATTTTCATCATTTTAGACAGAGATTGAACTGCATCAAAAATATTACCATGCATTTCATTTAAGGCGGCAATAATCAAGTTACCGATCGCATGACCCGAGAAAAAGGCATCTGAAGAATCAAAACGATATTGGAAAATATCTTTTTCTTCCTGTGGCAAATCACTTAATGAAACTAAGACGTTTCGGATATCACCAGGTGGAACAACGTTGATAAAGTTTCTAATTGAGCCTGATGAACCACCATCATCAGAAACGGTAACAATTGCCGTAATTTCTGCATTTTGATCTTTTAATGCATTCAGAATTACCGGTAAGCCTGTACCTCCACCAATCACAACTACTCGTGGGCGTCTGCCTTTAATTACTCGAACAATTCTGGTTTCTCCATATGGCATCCCCCGCACACCTACTTTCTAATATAACGACTCACTTCACGGTGAGTAATATCAACTGGATATTTTTTAGCTAGATCACGAGCTAATTGCTGAGCAATTGACACGCTGCGGTGCTGCCCACCAGTACAGCCAATAGCAATAGTTAATTTTTCTTTTCCTTCTTTAATGTAGCCGGGAATAGCTGTTTCCAGCAGATCTAGCAGTTTCTTATAGAAGACTTGCGTCTCTTTTTTATTCATTACATAATCAAAAACCCGCTTGTCTAAACCGGTAAATGGCCGCAATTCTGGAATATAAAATGGATTAGGCAAAAAACGCACATCCATCACAATATCGGCATCAATTGGCATTCCATACTTGAAGCCAAAGGACATTACCTCAATAGAAAAAGGCTGACGTTTGCGGTCACTGAACGTATTAATTAATTTTTGCTTTAATTCTTTAGTTGATAAATTTGAAGTATCAATAATATAGTTAGAACGATTCTTAATTGGAGTTAAGATATGTCGCTCTTCTTGAATGCCGTCAAGCAATCTGCCTTTACCATTATTAGCTAATGGTGACAGACGCCTAGTTTCTTTATATCGAGCAACTAAGACATCATCTGAAGCATCCAAAAATAGAATAGTAGCTTGAACATTGCCATTATCCTCTAATGAATTAACCTCATCCAACAAGTCACGATAAAATGTTTTTACTCGTAAATCGATTACTGCCGCAACCTTATGAAAGTCATTAGAATTATTAATTAAATCCCAAAAACTTCCGAGCAGAGTCGGCGGCAGATTATCAACAACAAAGTAGCCCATATCTTCCAAGGCATGAGCCACAACAGTTTTACCTGCACCACTCATCCCCGTCACAATTAATAATTGTTTCTTTTCCTCAGCCATGGTAATTCCTCCCAGTTAAATTATATCATACCGGGTGTTTCACTAGAGTGCAAAAAAAGAAGCCTTATGGCTTCAATTTTTATGATTAATTAACGATGCATAAATGATACTACAATTTGATTGATTCCAAATACCAATAGCCAAAATGCTACTAACCAGACCAGACTCAATGCAGCTAAGACTGGATTAAAGATTAAACAAACAGCAATAACTAAACTAATGATATTCAAGATTAAATTAAAAATAAAGTAACCCGTTGAAAAATCACGTAAATGCCATGAAAAAGCAATCCCAACAACTGAATCAACAAAGAACCAAATTGCAAACAAATAAGCGATGGTCAAGCCACCAATATCATATGAACATAAGAATAAGATACCAATAATAATATCTAAAATGCCTGAGATAAGTGCCACCCAGCTACGTGAAAAGAATGCACGAAAACGAGAGTATCCTGCTAGCCAAACTAATCCTTGTACAATTGATACAATCCCAAAAATTAATACAAAAGCATGCAACCCCTTGGCTGGATGTCTAAGAAGCAAGAATGCTACAACTACCATCAAGATTCCTGCAATAAAGGCACCCCAGTCAAAGCCGCGATTGTCTCTTGAACTAGAAAACATATCCATTTACTATTCCTCCTTGTTGCCTATTTTACTCTTATTCAAGAATAATAAAAATACTTGACTCTAGGTCTAATCTTTGGCTTCCTTAGTTAATTTTGTATCGCGTTCTAAAACGGGCTTTAAGTATTGGCCAGTATAGCTTTCTTTAACCTGAGCTACTTCTTCTGGCGTACCGGTTGCTACAATATTGCCGCCGCCTTCACCGCCTTCGGGTCCAAGGTCAATTAGCCAGTCGGCATTTTTAATTACATCTAAATTATGTTCGATAATTAAAACCGTATTTCCTTCATCTACTAACCGCTGCAACACTTCCAACAAACGCTTAATATCATCCGTATGAAGGCCAGTAGTCGGCTCATCTAAAATATAAAAGTTTTTACCAGTTGATAATTTTTGCAATTCTGCAGCTAGCTTCATTCTCTGAGCTTCACCACCGGATAAAGTTGTCGCGGACTGACCCAGCTTTACATAGCCTAAACCAACATCCACAATAGTCTGCAATTTACGTTCAATCTTCGGAATATTTTCAAAGAATTTTCATGCTTCATTGATGGTCATATCCAGAACTTGAGCAATATTCTTTTCTCGATAAGTCACTTCCAGCGTTTCTGAGTTATAGCGCGTCCCATGGCAAACTTCACAAGGTACATAGACATCCGGCAAGAAGTTCATTTCAATTTTAATAATTCCGTCACCGTGACAAGCTTCACAGCGTCCGCCCTTAACGTTAAATGAAAAGCGGGCCTTGGTATAGCCTCGCATTTTAGCTTCATTGGTTTGGGCGAACAAGGTTCTAATATCATCAAATACACTGGTATAAGTTGCAGGGTTGCTCCGAGGAGTTCGTCCAATCGGACTTTGGTCAATATCAATTATTTTTTCAATATTCTTGTAGCCACGAATCGACTTGTATTTACCAGGTTTAGTAGAATTATTATTTAATTTTTGTGCTAAAGCACGCTTCAAAATCATATTCACTAAAGTGGATTTACCAGAGCCAGAAACACCACTCACCACAATGAATTTCCCTAATGGAAAATCAACGTCGATATTCTTTAAATTGTTTTCTTGTGCACCGGTAATTGTAATCTTTTTACCATTGCCCTTGCGTCTAGTTAAAGGAACTGGGACAAACTTTTTGCCAGAAAGATACTGTCCAGTTAAAGACTTAGGATTTTCTTCAATCTCTTTTGGCGTTCCTTGTGCCATCACTTTACCACCGTAAACACCGGCACCTGGGCCCATATCAACCAAATAATCAGCTTGGCGCATTGTTTCATCATCATGTTCTACCACAATTAAAGAATTGCCTAAATCACGCATTCTCTTAAGCGATGCGATCAAACGATCATTATCTCGCTGGTGCAAACCAATTGAAGGTTCATCTAATACATACATAACGCCAGACAAATTGGAACCAATTTGCGTAGCTAAACGAATACGTTGGGCCTCCCCACCAGATAAAGTATTAGCTGAACGAGACAATGTTAAGTAATCAAGACCTACGCTATCTAAGAATGACAAACGATCCCGCACTTCTTTTAAAATTGGTTTTGCAATCATTGTCTCTTGTTCGCTTAACTTAACACCCTTAAAGAAATTCAAGGCCTTGTTAATTGATAAATCTGAAGCTTCTGCAATGCCCTTGCCCATTACCTTAACTGCTAAAGCTTTTTCATTAAGACGTTTGCCATGACAAGTTGAACAGGTTAGTTCTGTCATATATTTACCCATTACATCACGCATAAATTTGGACATTGGTCGTCTGTAGCGTCTTTCAACATTATCCATTACGCCTTCAAATGGCTGCGTAGTATCATTAACGCCAAAATCTCCTGTCACATGAAATTTAACTTTTTTAGTTGAACCATGCAAAATTATGTCTTTTTGTCTTTTAGTAAGCTTGCTAAAGGGTTTATCCATTGGAATCTTTAATGCAGCACAAGCTTGCTCCAGCATTTCAGTATAATAATTGGAATTTTTCCATGGTGCAAGTGCCCCTTCAGCTAAGGTTTTGCTTTTGTCGGGTACAACTAAATCTTCATCAACCGCTAATTTCATCCCTAAACCGTCACAATCGGGACAAGCACCAAATGGAGCATTGAATGAAAATAGTCTTGGTTTCATTTCGCCGACAGTGAAGCCGCACTTTGGGCAGGCATAATATTCTGAAAAATTGAGCATCTTGCCGCTAATGACATCAACATTCATATAGCCATCTGATAAGCGCAATGCTGCTTCAACGGAATCAAATAATCTAGACTTAATGCTTGGCTTAACAATTAAACGATCAACTACGATATCAATTGAATGACGCTTATTCTTTTCCAAAGCAAATTCTTCGCCAATCTCATGCATCTCGCCATCAACAATTACCCGAACATAACCAGCACGTTGAACTCGCTTAAAGACTTCTTTATGTTCACCACGTTTAGCTCTAACTACCGGTGCCAATAATTGAATTTTGCTTCTTTCAGGCAAAGCCATAATTCGATCAACCATTTGATCAACGGATTGACGCTCAATCAAAGTGCCATCATTAGGACAAACTGGATGCCCTACTCTAGCCCAAAGAAGACGCAAATAATCATTAATTTCAGTAACCGTACCCACAGTAGAACGCGGATTATGAGATGTTGTCTTTTGATCAATAGAAATCGCGGGATTTAGACCATCAATAGAATCAACGTCGGGTTTATCCATTTGACCCAAAAACTGTCTAGCATAGCTAGAAAGAGATTGCACATAACGGCGACGTCCTTCAGCATATAAAGTACCAAATGCCAGTGAGCTTTTGCCAGATCCTGACAAACCAGTAATTACGACAAGCTTATCTTTAGGGATCGTTAAATTAATATCTTTTAAATTATGTTCACGAGCACCGCGAATAACAATTTTATCATTTGCCATTAAAAGTCTTTCCCTTTCTAGTCTTAGGTTTTCTTGACGATTGCTGCAAATCCATAATAGCGTCCCGCAAATTGGCGGCCTCTTCAAAGTCTAACTTCTTAGCAGCTTCCTTCATTTGCTCCGTCAGATTCTTAATCATTGTCTTCTTTTGTTTAGCCATCAACTCATCAAAGTTTAAATCAGCAAAACTATCTGATTTTTCATCCTTAGCTTTACTATCTGGCTTAGTAATTGAAATGATATCTTGCACTGGTTTAATAATCGTCTTCGGTGTAATACCATGCTCTTTATTAAACTCTTCCTGAATTTTACGTCTACGCTTAGTTGCCTTAATAGCGGCCTTCATGGAATCCGTAATCGTATCAGCATACATGATTACTTCACCATTGGCGTTACGAGCAGCTCGTCCCATCGTCTGAACAAGCGGCCGGTACGCACGCAGGAATCCTTCTTTATCAGCATCCAGAATGGCAACTAAGGAAACTTCTGGGACATCAATTCCTTCACGCAACAAGTTAATTCCAATCAACACATCAAACCTGCCTAAACGCAAATCACGTAAAATCTGCATTCTTTCTAGCGTCTTAATATCTGAGTGCAAATAGCGGACCTTAATACCTAAATCTTTTAGATAATCGGTTAAGTCTTCCGCCATTTTTTTAGTCAAAGTAGTTACAAAGACACGCTCATTGCGATCGATTCGTTTATTAATTTCACCAACTAAATCATCAATCTGCCCTTCAATCGGCCTTACTTCAATCTTCGGATCAAGCAGCCCAGTCGGCCGAATAATCTGTTCAACCTTATGATCCGTACGCTCCAATTCATAATCACCAGGCGTAGCCGATACATATAAAATCTGATTTACATGTTTTTCAAATTCGGATAGCTTCAATGGTCGGTTATCTAAAGCCGATGGCAAACGAAAACCATAATCAATCAAGGTCTTTTTACGGTTGCAGTCTCCATTGTACATGGCCCGAATTTCAGGCATGGTAGCATGAGACTCATCAATTAAAATCAAAAAATCATCCGGGAAGAAATCTAGCAAGGTATAAGGTGGCTCGCCTGCTTTTCTGCCTTCCATATGACGAGAATAATTTTCGATCCCGTTGGTATAGCCAACTTCGCCCATCATTTCCATATCATAGGTGGTCCGCTGCTTGATTCGTTCAGCTTCCAGCAGTTTGCCTTCACCTTCAAATTTCTTAACCTGCAGCTTCATTTCTTTAGAAATCGCCTTTAAAGCGCGACGCATTTGTTCATCGTTAGTCATAAAGTGCGTAGCTGGGAACAGCGAAATACTTTCTCTTTCTCCGATCACTTCACCAGTTAAAGAGTCAACTTCTACTATCCGATCAATTTCATCACCAAAGAATTCAATCCTATAAGCATGATCAGAATTGCCAGCTGGGAAAATTTCGACAACATCGCCACGAACACGGAAACGACCACGCTGAAAATCAATATCGTTACGGTCATACTGCAAGTTCACTAAATCGCGCAATAGAGTATTACGTTCATATTCTTGCCCTTCATGAATCATCAATACGCTTCTAGCATATTCCTTTGGATCACCCAAACCATAAATGCAAGAAACAGATGCAACGACCACGACATCATTACGTTCCATTAATGCGGAAGTAGTCGCATGTCGCAATTGATCAATTTCATCATTAATGGCTGAATCTTTTTCAATATAAGTATCAGATTGTGGTACATATGCTTCTGGCTGATAGTAATCATAATAAGAGACAAAATATTCTACTGCGTTATGTGGAAAGAAACTCTTAAACTCCCCGTACAACTGTCCCACCAAAGTTTTATTATGAGTAATCACTAAAGTTGGTTTATTTAAGTTGGCGATAATATTAGCCATAGTAAAGGTCTTACCTGTACCCGTAGCACCTTCCAAGATTTGTTCTTTATAACCCTTTTTAAAACCGGCCGTTAATTTATCAATCGCCTGCTGCTGATCACCAGCAGGTTTAAACTTAGATACTAATTCGAATTTGCGATCTTTTTGTCGTTTAATCATGGTAAAAAACTCCTCATGAAAAAAGTTGGACCTGATTGTCCAACTTTTTAATTAGTATTTATATTTTACTACCGCGAACGTGCTTTCGCACGGAATATGCTCATTTATTTAAGTAATTCAGCTAATACAGCTTGATAATCCTTAGCAGCCTTTTCTGCAGTTGCAATATCCTTCTTGTTAACCCCAACATAGGCCTTAATTACAGGTTCAGTACCTGATGGACGAAGAGCAACCCAAGTTTCATCATCTAATAAATACTTCAAAACGTTTGATTCTGGGAAGCCTTCAAGTGGAGTTGCCTTGCCATTTTCAATCGTTTCTTTCTTCAAGAAGTCTTGAATTTTAAGTACCTTGCTGCCACCAATTTCAGTCAAGTGTTCATTGCGAAGCTTGCTCATTAGAGCGGCCATCTTCTTTTGACCACCAATACCAGGCATCTCAATTGCCTTAGTGATTTCATAAGCAACACCGTATTTCTTCCAGATCTCTTGTAAGCCATCAAAGACGGTCATGCCCTTAGAAGCATAGTAGCTAGCGACTTCCGCAAACATCAAAGCCCCTTGCATAGCATCTTTATCACGGGCAAATGGTTTAAACAAATAACCATAGCTTTCTTCAAAGCCCATTAGGAACTTAGCATCCCCAGCCTTCTTCATGCGATCAACTTCTTCACCAATGTACTTGAACCCAGTCAAAACGTGCTTAGTCTTAATGCCAAAGTCTTTAGCAATCTTAAATGGCAAAGCACTTGAAACAACGGAAGTGACAATTTCGTAATCAGGGGTTAATTGACCATTTTCCTTCATATGAGCCAACAAGTAGTATGCCATTAAAGTAGCAATTTGGTTACCAGTTAAAACTTGGAAGTCGCCGTCGCTCTTACGAACAGCAGCACCCATTCTGTCGGCATCAGGGTCAGTAGCAATGATCACATTAGCATTAACCTTATCAGCTAGCTTAAAGCCGGGCTTAAACACATCACGGTATTCAGGATTTGGCTTAATCGTAGTTGGAAATTCTGGGTCAATAATTGATTGACTTGGAACAGGAATTACATTGTCAAAGCCACCTTGTCTAAAGGCACGATCATAAAGCATCTTGCCTGTACCATGAAGTGGGGTATAAATGATCTTCAGCTTGTCGGCATTAGCTTTGACCATCTCTGGGTCAACGGTAACTTCCTTCAATTCATTTAAGTAATCTTCATCAACATCTTCACCAATTAATTGCAATGTGCCGTTTGCACGCAATTCCTTAACTGGCGTAGCCTTAACGTCAAAAATATCAGTTACCTTTTGAGCGTAGCTAAACAAACGATCAGCTGGTTCAGGAGCCATTTGCGCACCATCTTCGCCATATACCTTATAGCCATTATATTGCTTAGCATTATGAGAAGCGGTAATATTGATTCCCGCAAAAGTATGCAAATGACGAACGGCATAAGATAACTCTGGAGTTGGTCTCAAGTCATCAAACAAATAAACGTGAATGCCATGTGCACCAAGTACACGAGCTGCATGTTCAGCAAATTCTCTTGAATGATATCTTGAATCAAATGAAATGGCAACGCCACGCTTTTTAGCTTCTGCACCATTTTCATAAATCAAACGAGCAAGACCTTCAGTTACACGACCAACGGTAAATAAGTTGATTCGGTTAGTACCAGGTTCAAGACGCCCTCTCATACCAGCCGTACCAAAGTTGATGTCTTGACCAAAGGCATCATCAATCCATTTTTCATCTTTACCTAAAGTATCCAATTGATCCTTTAAATAATCTGGTAAATTAGTGGCTTGTTGCCATTGTTCATAAATTTCCTTAGCGTTCATTTTATCCTCTATTCATTCAATAATATGGATTTTTATAGCTGTCTTTTTATTCTATTTCTATTATCTAATAATCATTATAAGACTTATGCTTAATTAATTTAACTCAATTACAGATTAAATTTTTCAAAAAGTCCTTGTCTTGCAGCTAGCTTCTTGCCTAAATCATTTTTAACAATAATCTGACGCACTTGATCTGGTACGGCATAAAAGATGGCCTGACCGAAATTCAACTGATGTTCGCTTTCTGTTTTATTAAACCAAAACAAATTAACCTCTTTAGTATCGTAACGAACTATTGCTGTTAAATTCTGGGTGGTACTGATTATGCCAATTCTACCATCAACTAAAAGTCGATTTTTTCGTCTTCTTCGACACCATAGCTGCGTAATTTGCTCCAATTTTGCACTTTCTCTATTCCAAGGAAAATATGCTCGATTCTGTGGATCTTTACCTCCGCTTAAACCAGCTTCATCCCCATAATAGATGCACGGCACACCCGGAAGCATCATCATAATCGCCAATGCTAAAGCAACCAGATCTTCGTTTTCGCCCAATTCATTCTTAATGCGGGCAGTATCATGGGTACCAATATTGTTTAAACAGTTCTTCAAAAATGCTGCTGGATAGTCTTCGACAATACGTAAATATCGATCAATAATTCGCATTGCTTCTTCGTGATCCTGTGAACGCAAGATTTCTAAAATAAAGTTACGAACAGGATAATTCATCGTACCAGTTAAATTGTCGCCACTTGTATATGTCCTCAGTTCATTATTAACATACTTATGGCTGGCATCTTCCCAGACTTCACCAATTAGAACCTGACAATCCAATGCACTTAATCGTCTTCTAATCTGTCGCAAAAATTCCATGGGCAGTTCATCTGCTATATCTAGACGCCAACCGTCGACTCCTAGGCTAGTCCATTTGACTAATACCCCATCTTCACCATAAATCAGATTTTGATAACCAGGATTTGCTTTATTTACTTTAGGCAAATTAGTGATTCCCCACCATGAATCATATTCTGTGGGGTAATTCGTGAAATAAAACCAAGAATAATACGGACTAGCCTTACTCTTAATTGCCTCTTGAAAATAGTGACTATGATCACCAACATGATTAAAGACGCCATCTAAAATCAAGTACATGCCATTTTTATGCAACGCATGTACTAAACTAATGAAATCAACTTCAGTCCCCAGCATAGGATCAATTTTCATAAAATCATTAGTATCATAACGGTGACTGCTTTCTGCCCAAAAGATAGGATTTAAATAAACAATGGTAACTCCTAATTTCTTTAAGTAAGGAATTTTTTGCTCAATTCCTTTTAGATTACTGCCAAAAAAATCCCAGCGCACAACATGACCTTTTTCATCTTTGACATAGAAAGGAGTATCTTCTTCAGTTGCATAGATAAAACTATTTTTCTTTTTCCCCAGGATTTCGCCATGCGGATTACCATTATTAAAACGGTCCGGAAAGATCTGATAAACAATTCCATCTTGATACCAATCTACTTGTGGAACCTCTTCATCATAGCAAGTTAACTGATATTGCGCTAAATTCTGATTGCTAGTAACCAGCTCGCCTTCACCACCAAGTGCTTCCTGATAATAAGATATTTGATTGCTTTGCTTTATTTCAAAATAATAATGATATAAACCCGATGTACCAATCGTTACCTGTACGTGGTAAGTCTGCTCATCTGTCTTTTTCATTGGATATAGTACAGGTGTTTCTTCAGCCTTAGTGAGCCATAAATTAATATAATCAACCGGTTCATCAATTTTGACTCTCCAAGTCACTGTAGTTCTAGCCTTAATCGCTCCAAAAGGACTCTTATATTCTGTATCCCAAGCGTTATATTTAATCTTCATTAATTAAGCTTCTTCAAGCCCCAAATGTCTTTAGCATAACGGGCAACAGTATTATCTGCGTTAAATTCTTCTGAATGAGCTATATTAACCAAAGCCTTTTGAGTCCAGCTGCGTTGATCATGCCAGTTTTCTTCAATCTTCTTTTGTGCTTGCAAGTAGCTTTCAAAATCAGCTAAAACCAAGAATTCTTCATTTTCTTGTAAGAATGAATCATATAAAACTCTGCCTTCATTAGCTGCCTTACTAAAACTACCATCAATTAAAGCATCAACAGTTTCCTTCATGACTTGATCAGAGTTGTACATATCCCTTGGCTTATAATCATGCTTATTATAATAGTCATAGACTTGATCCTTATTCAAACCAAAGATAAAGATATTATCTTGTCCTACTGCCTTAGCAATATCAACATTAGCACCATCCATTGTCGCTACAGTCAATGCACCGTTAGCCATAAGTTTCATGTTACTAGTCCCACTAGCTTCTTTCGTAGTAGTAGAAATTTGTTCACTGATATCAGCCGCTGGAATGATCTTTTCGGCTAAAGTAACGTCATAATTTTCAAGGAAAATAACCTTCAACTTGCCATGAATGCTTGCATCATTGTTAATGACATTAGCTACTTCGTTGATAACTTTGATGACATCTTTAGCATAAGTATAGCTTGGAGCAGCCTTAGCACCGAAGATAACCACTCTCTTAGGATGATCAATGCCGTTCTTCAAGTCATGGTAAAGCTTAATAATGTGCAACAATTTCAAGGTTTGCCGCTTGTATGCATGAAGTCGCTTGATTTGTACATCGAAGATAGCAGTTGGATCTACAGTAATCCCCGTTGTCTTCTTAATAAATTTAGCTAATTTTTCTTTATTTTCTAACTTAATTTCGTTAATCTGCTTTAAAACTTTAGCATTCTTGTATGAATCTTGCAAAAGCAGCATCTTAGCGGAATCAGTCCGCCAATCTCGCCCAACAGTTTGATCAAGCAATTTAGACAACTTTGGATTGGCAATCTGCAACCATCTGCGCAAAGTAATTCCATTAGTCTTATTGTTAAAGCGTTCTGGATAAAGTTCGTAGAATTCTTTCAATACTTCAGTTTCAAGCAAGTGAGTATGCAAAGGTGCAACGCCATTAACCGAGTGAGAACCAATAATTGCTAAGTGGGCCATTTGCACATTGCCGTTATTAACAATGCGTGTATCATTAATAACGCTTTCTGCAACCTTACCAGTCAAAGAAATGACATAGCGTCGATCGATTTCGGTAATAATCTGCATAATTCTTGGCAATAATTGAGTCATCATATTAATGTCCCATTTTTCCATTGCCTCTGCCATAATCGTATGGTTGGTATAACTTATTACCTGTACGGTAATCTTCCAAGCTTCATCCCAATCAATGTGGTACTCATCTACTAACAGCCGCATTAACTCAGCTACAGCCATAGCTGGATGAGTATCATTAATATGAACTGCAACGTACTTAGGCAAATTATGCATATCATTTTGCTTAAGATCCTTAGTGTAGTAACGCAAAATGCTCTGCAAACCAGCTGAAACAAAGAAGTATTCCTGCTTCAAACGTAATAAACGACCACTATAACTTGAGTCATCTGGATAAAGAATCGAAGTTAAATCCTCTACTTTACGTCGATCATCAATAGTAGGGTAATTAATTTCTTCTGATTCTGGAATTTCAGCATCCCATAAACGCATAGTGTTTACTATTCCAGTATGGTAGCCCACTACAGGGATGTCATATGGAACCGCCTTAATCGAATAACCACCATTATATTCCGGAGTCATCCAATTATCTTTTTGAACTAAGTTAACTTGTCCGCCAAAATGAACTAAGACAGACTTGTTGTCTCGCATAACTTCCCAATGATTATGCTTTTGCAACCAATCATTAGGCAATTCTACTTGATAACCATTTACAAACTTTTGCTTAAACAAGCCATACTTGTAATGAATACCGTTACCGTTGCCTACATAACCTGTCGAAGCTAAAGAATCCATAAAGGCTGCTGCTAAGCGTCCTAGGCCACCATTACCTAGAGCCATATCGGGTTCCTTAGCGGCAATATCGTCAAGATTCAAGCCTAAATCTTTAAGAGCTGATTTAACAGTATCCATCCAACCTAAGTTTAAAAGATTGCTTCGCAAGAGCGTTCCTGGTAAAAACTCAATTGAGAAGTAGTAAACCTGTTTTTTGCCTTCATGTGCTTCTTTAATTCTAGTTTCACGCCAATTTGGTGCATAGCCATCACGCAGAACATTGCTTAAGGCACTATATAGTTCGCCTAAACTAGCATGTTCCACATCAACAGCAAACTGACTATCGAGTTTTTGCTCTAACTCTTTCTTAAATTCTTCTTTTGTAATTTGCATAGATACTTCCTTAATCTACCAATTCTCCGTACATCCATTGGTAATCACTAGCGGATTTATGCCATGAAAAGTCTGACTTCATCGCCGTCCGTTGCATCTTAAACCAAATATCCTTTTCACCATAAGCAGCGAGCATGTTCTTAATTGCTTGGACCATTTGATAACCGCTAAATTCTTTAAAGCCGAAACCAGTCCCTTCATTTTTGGTCTTATCATATACCCAAACCGTATCAGCCAAACCACCAATTTGGTGGACTACTGGTAAAGTACCATAATGCAAAGCAATTAGCTGTGATAATCCACACGGTTCAAATGCGGAAGGCATGAGGAAACTGTCTGCACCAGCATAGATTCTTTGCGCAAGCTTAGTATCAAAAGCTAAAGTCAAACTCATCTTGCCTGGATGACGTTTAGCGATTTCACTTAAAGCATGTTCATAGAATGGATCACCATTACCTAAAATTGCAACTTGTACATTGAATTTCAAAATATTATCAAGCTCATCTACCAATAATTGACAACCTTTTTGGGCTGTTAATCTAGTAACCATCCCAATCAATGGAATATGAGCTGCCCGCTTTAAGCCTAGTTCTTTTTGTAAAGCGATCTTATTTTGCACCTTCTTGCGCAATTTTCTCACATTATAATTAGCTTTAATATCTGGATCAGTTTCTGGATTATAACGCTTGAAGTCAATCCCGTTCAAAATGCCAGTAACCTTGTGTGAGCACATCCGCAAGATACCATCTAAGCCTTGACCAAACTCAGGCGTTTGAATCTCACGTGCATACGATGGACTAACAGTCGTTACTCGATCAGCGTATAAAATACCCGTCTTCATCCAATTAACATCACCGCTTTGACGAACAATGCCGCTATCAAACCAATCATAGCCCATATTGAAGAAACCCGGTAATGTTTTGGCATTATATTTTCCTTGGAATTCTAGGTTATGGATAGTTAGAACTGTCTTAATACCTCGATATGCATCGACAAAGCCCCATTTTTCATGAAGCAAAAATGGAATGAAGGCTGTGTGATAATCATTACAATGCAAAATACTAGGAATAAAATTGAATCGCTCCATCATCATAATGACTGCTTGCTGGAAATAAGCGAATCGCTCGCCATCATCGTAATAACCATAAATTCCTGGACGCTTAAAGTAATACTCATTGTCAATAAAGAAGTATGTTACGCCGTGATGCTTATACGTAAAAATACCACAATATTGATTACGCCAGCCAACTGGTACGATAAAGTTTCCTTGGTATTGCATCTTTTGACGGTATTTATCTGGAATATCTTGGTAAAGCGGCAAAACTACGCCCACATCATCGCCACGTTCAGCTAATTCATTAGGTAATGCTCCTAATACGTCACCCAAGCCACCAGTTTTGACAAATGGTGCACATTCAGCACCTGCAAATAAGATTCTCAAAATTTATCCTCTATTTCTAATCCAATCGTCATTAACATCATCATATTTTCTGATTACAATTGGCTTTTCTAGAGTTCCTTTAATTGTAACGCCTGCTTCAATTGTAACGTCTTTATCCAAAATAGCATACTCAACATGAGCACCCTTTTTGATATTAACGCTCGACATTACAATCGAATTAAGAACCCAACTGTTTTTATCAATTTCTACGCGTCGTGAAATCACACTGTGCTTCACTTCACCGAATACCCGGCAGCCAGTCCCAAAAATGGAATTCTTCACGATTGAGCCGGCTGAATAATAATTTCCTACTTCATTTCTAATTCGAGTAATTACCTTTTGATTGCCTTGAAGCAAAGAAGCAAATTGCTTTTGATCCAGCATATCCATATTGGCATCGAAGTAACTCTTAATATCACGAATATTTCTTAGGTAGCCTGTATATTCATAAGCCGTTGATCTATATTTAGCTGCTAGGGCTGCCAAAAGTTTAGAAATATCTGCAGTTGAATCGCTCATTTGAGCCTTCTCAAGCTGCTTTAAAATCCAGTCGGTGTTTGCAATATAAATATTCAAGCTCAAATTATATTCAAATTGCTTTTGCGTATCCATCATCTGCTGATTAGCCAAAATATTATTGTTATTATCTAGCACAAATACTTGATCATCAAAGGCTAAGCTATCATGCTTTACTTTTTTAAAGACACCAGTAATCTTGTTGCCATTTTCTTGGTGATAATGCAAAACTGATTGCAAATCAAAATTACCAACCATTTTATTGCCAATAAAGACAGCATAAGGGTAACTTGTCGTTTTTAAAAATTCGATGATATCAGCAAAATATGGCTCACCAGAAACTTGTCGCTGAATTATTTTTTGGTAAAAATCAATATATTGATACGAGCCGATCGTATCCAGTCCCCATTC
The DNA here is from genome assembly GCF_900103655.1 of Lactobacillus kefiranofaciens. Lineage (GTDB taxonomy): Bacteria > Bacillota > Bacilli > Lactobacillales > Lactobacillaceae > Lactobacillus > Lactobacillus kefiranofaciens. Next base: position 3,453 of record NZ_FMXC01000003.1, on the reverse strand, counting down.
TTTACCGCCACCTAAATGGTCAAAGTATGATCTGACCTTCTCTTGATTGATTAATGCATAAACATTGTTAATTCCGGCATTAACGATGCTTGACAATGGGAAGTCCATTAATCGATACTTACCTGCAAAAGCTAACGTTGATAGCGAGCGCTCATCCGTTAATGGCTTGAGTTCCTTATATTCATGTTGGTTGCTGAAAATGGCACTCATTTTATTATTCTTCATTTTGCAATACCCCTACTCTCTCTGAATTTCCAACTACAGCAATTTTACCCTTTTCATCTTCAACGACTGCGCCAGTACCAATTTCGGCGTTTTCACCGATAATCGCATGCTTAATTACCGCATTTTTACCAATCTTAACTCCAGGCATAATGACGGAATCGATAATCTGTGCACCCTTCTTCACGTCAACATTGGTTGACAAAATCGAGTGCTTAACAGTCCCATCAACGAAACAGCCATCAACTACCATTGAATTATCAATCTCAGCATTGTCAGTAATTACTTGAGGTGGTGCAATTGGGTCTTTAGAATAAATTCTCCATGAACGATCATAGAGATCCAAAGCATTATCAGTATCCAAAAATTCCATGTTGGCTGCCCATAATGAATCGATGGTACCAACATCCTTCCAATAACCCGAAAATGGATAAGCAAAAACACGTTCATCACTCTTTAAGTAGTATGGAATAACATCCTTACCAAAGTCGATCATGTCGTCATTAGTTGAAAAGGCGGTAGTTAAAACTTCACGCAATCTCTTCCAGTTAAAGATATAAATCCCCATAGATGCATGATTGCTTTGTGGATGTTCTGGTTTTTCACAAAATTCTATAATTCGATCACTTACATCAGTATTCATAATGCCGAAACGATGAGCTTCCTTCATCGACACATCAATTACCGCAACAGTTAAAGAAGCATTGTTCTTAATGTGATCTTCCAGCATTAATTCATAATCCATCTTGTAGATATGATCACCTGATAGGATTAATAAATACTCTGGATCTTGACGATCAATAAAATCAATGTTTTGGTAAATCGCATGAGCCGTACCTTGGAACCATTTGCTGCCACGACTATCTGTATACGGCTGCAAAATTGTAGCACTAGAATTCAATCCATCTAATCCCCAGCTAGCACCATTACCAATGTGATTGTTCAAGGTAAGAGGTTGATACTGCGTAATAATACCCACATCATGTACACCGGAATTTACGCAATTACTCAACGTAAAATCGATAATTCGATAACGACCACCAAATGGAACGGCAGGCTTAGCCTGATTCTGTGTTAACTTGCCTAATCTGGTTCCTTTCCCACCAGCTAAAATCATTCCCAGCATTTTATTCTTCATAATTATTACTTCCCTCCTCTTTGACTATGTTTGCGCCGTAGATGTCTCTTAATATTGACCTCTTTAGGTTTCAAGATCAATGCACTAAATCCAGGGACATCAAGTTCAACTTGATATTCCATATTCTTAAACTGCTTCTTTACCGTCGTGCAAATTTGCGCTGCTTGATTCCAATGACCACCAAACTCTACTCGAGCAGTATTCAACACTTCCTTGTACTCACCTGAATATGGCACGCCAATTGCAAACTTCTTTCGCTCTACCGGTGTAAAGTTCAGAATGATAACTAAGAAATCCTTTCTTCGCTTCCCTTGACGAATAAAAGATAGAACTGACTCATCCTTATTATCAGCATCAATTACCTTTAAAGCAGTTTCCTTTTGCTCTAATTGCCATAATGACGGCTCATCCAAATAGAATTGGTTCAAGACACGATCAAATCTTCGCATCTTATTATTCAAAGGATCTTGTAATTCAGACCATTCAAGTCCTTCATTAAAGCGCCATTCCAAGTATTGCCCAAATTCACTCCCCATAAACAAGAGCTTTTTGCCTGGATAGGTCATCAGCATAGTATATAAATTCCGCAATTGAGCAAATTGTTGATCACGCTTGCCCCACATCTTATTCATTAAACTTCGTTTACCATGCACAACTTCATCATGCGATAATGGCAAAACAAAATTTTCACTCATCCGATACATAAACGAAAAGGTGGCTAAATTGAAGTTGAATTTTCTAAATAAAGGATCCATTTCATAGAAACGTAAAACATCATTCATCCACCCCATATTCCATTTAAAATCAAAGCCTAACCCGCCATCTTCAATTCGGCCTGTAATCTTAACTTGAGCTGAACTTTCTTCAGCAATCATCAAATCCTCTGGATGCAAACCCTTCACCGTACGGTTCAGCTTATGCAAAAATTCAATCCCCTCTAAGTTACGATTGCCGCCATACTTATCTGGTTGCCATTGACCAGGCCCGCGATCATAATCGCGGTAAAGCATATTAGATACCGCATCTACACGCAGACCATCTAAATGATAATATTCTAGCCAGAATAATGCGCTTGAAAGCAAAAATGATTGTACTTGCGGCTTACCTAAATCAAAATTAAGTGCGCCCCAGCCTTTATTTTCAGCACGCCATTTTTCTGCAAATTCATAACAAGGCGTACCGTCATAATATGCCAAAGCATCATTATTAATACAAAAATGCCCTGGTACCCAATCGCAAAAAACTCCGATATTATGCTGGTGACAAGCCTCTACGAAGTCTTGCAATTCACTAGGCGTACCATATGTACTACATAATGCAAAATAGCCCGTTGCCTGATACCCCCAAGAAGCATCAAGTGGATGCTCAGTTAATGGCAGAAATTCAATATAATTAAAACCTTGTTTTTGCACATAAGGAATTAATTCTTTTTGTAAATCTTTCAATGTATAAAGTGAACCATCAGCATGTCTCTTCCATGAGCTAGCGTGCACTTCATAAATATTGATTGGCCTAGCAAAATGATTCATCTGCTTGTTTCTGCCAATCCAAGCAGCATCGTGCCAGTGCTTTTCTGGCAAATTCGCTACAACTGCAGCATCCCCCGGACGATGTTCAAATTGCGTTGCCATTGGATCAATCTTCATGACTTCTGTACCATCAGCTTGCTTAACCAAAAATTTATAAAGTTGGCCAATTTGGGGCTGGTCAGTAATGACCGTCCAAATTCCTTGTTCATTTTCTGACATTGGCAAAGTCTTTTGCCAATCATTAAAGTCGCCAACTAACCAAACTTGGCGTGCTTTTGGTGCCCAAACACTGAACCTGAAGTTACGATCTATCTGATGACAACCCAAAATATCCTGTAGCTGAAGCTCAGTACCAGCGCCGAATTTGCGATACCGTTCTTCAAGAATTTCCATAAATACCTCTTCCTTTTAAAATGAATGCGCTTTCCACTTTTAATATACCACTATTATAAGACTTTATTTATAATATAGGCTCTATAATTTTTCCTGTTGATGACTTATCAATATGATAAGCTGTTAACAGGTTTTTTATTGCATAAAAAAGGAGGACATAGTCCCCTGTAA
>NZ_FMXC01000021.1 GCF_900103655.1 Lactobacillus kefiranofaciens | reverse complement strand
CTGGCATTAGCTGTTAAATAGCGAATGTTGGTAATCAGATGTCCATTATGCAGGAGAGCCAAGGAGCCACAGTAAGGACAAGCAGGCTGAATCAATTCTGCTTCATAGATTTTGTGCTTTTTCATCTGGACCATTTTGTAGAAATAGTCTTTGAAAACAATATTTTTTTCTTTAATATCAAGATCAAATTTAATACAATTATTAAAAGAGGACATAGAAACACACCTTTATTTATAAAATGTTTAGTAGGATAGATTTTTTATTACAGGGGACTATGTCCTCCTTTTTTATGCAATAAAAAACCTGTTAACAGCTTATCATATTGATAAGTCATCAACAGGAAAAATTATAGAGCCGATTTTATTCCAGCGCCTTTTTTTAGTACAATAAATAATTGACTGGAGGAAAACTAATGAGTTATTCAGAACAATTACTTGATGCCATTCAAAATCATGACTTTTCATCGAATCAACATTTACTTAAAGAGGCCTTGAATAATGATGATCCGGAAATTTTATCTTCATTAGCTTCTAATTTAACTGGTTTGGGTTTTACTGATTTGGCTAAACAAGTTTATCGTGCTTTAATTGCTAAGTTTCCCCGCGAAGATTTATTTAAGGTGTATTTAGCTGAAATTCTTTTAAATGACGGGGATGAAGACGATGGCCTATCGTTGCTTTATAACGTTTCTGAGGAGTCTTCTGCTTATCTAGATAGTCTGTTAGTGCAAGCAGATTATTATCAAACTAATGGCTTAATTGAAACTGCTAAGGATAAATTATTGCAGGCTCTTAAACTTGCACCACAAGAAGATGCGGTAAAATTTGGCTTAGCTGAGTTAGATTATTTAAGTGGTGATTATGAACAAGCTTTGGCTCTTTATCAGGATTTAATTCAAAGACAGAGTAGTTTTAGTGAAGTGAATCTATATCAACGCCTATTTGCAACTAATGCCAAATTGGGCAAGTATGAAGAAGCGGCTCAAATTATTAGAGAACATAGTGATAGCATCTTAGACATTGATAGTAAGTACGAAGCAGGATTGGTAATGCTGGCTGTAGGTGATGATCAGCAAGCAATCAAATATTTAGATGAGGTAATAAAGCAAAGCCCAGACTATGTAAATGCCTATCCACTTTTGGCACAAGCCTATGAACATCGGCATGATAATGAGCAAGTTTTGCGGACAGCACAAGCTGGTTTGGCTTATAATGAACTTGATGAGACCCTTTACTCTATGGGTGCTAGAAGCGCTGCCAATCTAAATGAATTAGATACAGCTCAAAGTTTGCTTGAAAAAGGCTTAAAAGTGGCTGCAGATAATAGTGATTTGCGTTTGCAACTATCAAATCTTTATTTACATCAGCGTCGTGATCAGGATAACATTGCTTTATTTAAGAATCTCGATAATGAAAGCATTGAACCACAAGCTCATTGGAATATGGCTTTATCATATGAAAAGTTAGATAATACGGAAAAAGCGCAAAGCGAATTTTTACTAGCGTACCCTGATTTTAAGGAGAATCCAGATTTCTTGCGGCAAATGATTATTTTCTTTAACGCCCAAAATAATGTGGATATTACAAAACAATTGTTAGAGAAATATCTGCGGCTTTCCCCTGAAGATGATGAAATGCAAGATCTGTATAATAATCTGTAAAAATAAGCCGACTATGCAGCCGGCTTATTTATTTCCGAATGAAGAAATGGTGTCGTTTTTGTTTATAGGTGAAACCTTCACCCAGAGCTTCATGTACCTCGATAATTGAAATGAAGGCATTAGGATCTTCCTGCCAAATTAATTGCTTAATTGCAGCGATTTCACGAGGTGATACTACAACATAGATGACTCGTTTTTCATCTTGTTGATAGCCACCTAAGGCTTTAAGATAAGTAAAGCCGCGATCTAGTTTTAAATCGATCATCTTACCAATTTCTTGGTATTTATCAGAAATAATTAATAAGCCACGAGCGCTGTAAGCACCTTGTTGAACCGTGTCCATAACGCGTGAAAGTACGAATGATGCTAGTAAAGTATACATCATATGCTTAATGTCTAAGTAAGAAAGAGATGCGAATAAGACTACAGCATCACAGAAAAGCAACATTTTGCCAGAAGAAATTCCCAGCTTAAGCTGGCAGATTCGGGCGATAATATCGGTACCGCCAGAAGTACCATTGTATCTGAATACTAAGCCTAATCCGATTCCTGAAAGCACTCCCGCGGAAATCGCTGAAAGGAAGAGGTCGTGTTCTAAATTCAATTGTTTTATAATAGGTACTGAGCGCCAAAACCAAAGGAAAAAGGAAAGACAAAGTGTTCCCCAGATTGTATAGCTTAATAGGCGTTTGCCCATGAAGCGATATCCTAATAAGATCAAGGGAATATTAAGTACTAAAGTAGATAATCCCATGTTAATGTTCCAGAAATGGCGTAGAATCAATGCAATACCACTGATTCCACCATCTGCTAGCTTATTGGGTACTGAGATCATATCTAGACTCACAGCATAAATGGCGCAACCTAGAGCAATCATAAAGATATCGATCATTGTAGTTTTATCAATTTTATGCATAATAATTACCTCCTTTGTCCCCTTACCTTCATTTTAACAAACGAAAAATTAAATGAAATAATTAACGATAATAAGAATTGAGATTTTATTAATGATCAAGATAGATAATTTACCAAATATTTTTGTAAAAGCGATGCCTGTTTTACAAACTCTAGAAAATGCAGGTTTTGAAGCATATTTTGTGGGTGGTTCTGTCCGTGATGTATTGCTACATCGTCATGTCCATGATGTAGATATCACTACTAGCGCTTATCCAGAAGAGGTTAAACAGCTATTTGACAAATCTATTGATACGGGCATTAAACATGGAACAGTAACTGTATTGTATAATAATGAAAGCTATGAAATTACGACTTTCAGAACAGAGTCAGGTTATCAAGATTTTCGTAGACCAGACCATGTAACTTTTGTTCAAAACTTAGATGAAGATCTAAAGAGAAGAGATTTTACAATCAATGCCTTGGCAATGAATACCAAAGGAGAAATTGTTGATTTATTTAACGGACTAGATGACCTTGAACATCATATTATTCGTGCAGTTGGCGACCCTGAGACTCGGTTTCACGAAGATGCATTGAGAATGATGCGAGCAGTTCGCTTTATGAGCCAGCTAGAATTTAAGCTAGAAGAGAAGACGAGGCAGGCAATTAAAGATAATCATCAATTGCTAAAAAAGATCTCAGTGGAACGAATTCGTGAAGAATTTGTCAAAATGGGCTTAGGGACCAATTCAAGACAAGCTTTCCAAGTTTTTCTTGATACACAGTTAAGCGAAGATGTCCCAGATTTTGCCGGTAAAAAAGAATTGCTGTCTATTTACCCTAAACTGCAATTTAGTCCAACTATGGAAACAAATTTATGGGCATTAATCATTTTGCTTTTAAAAATGCCTAATGAACGAATTCATGGTTTTATGCGTGACTGGAAAAATTCCAATGCCACTACTGAAAAAGTTGAGCGAATTATTAATTTGTTTGATTTGATTTCAGATCATGCGCCTAGCGATTATGAATTGTTTCAAGCTGGAGAAGAAACTTTGGTTAACACAATCGATGTAGCTCATATTTTAGGTCAACCTATTGCTTCAGAAGCTTTGATAGATCGTTATATGGCCTTACCGATTAAGCAGCCAGGTGAATTAGCGATTGATGGTAGATTCTTGATACAGCGTGGAATGCGTCCTGGTGCTCAATTAGGAAAAACTCTTAACTGGATTAGAGCAATGGTAGTAGCTGGTGAGCTTGAAAATAATCAAGAAGCCATTGAAGATTATTTGGACAATCTAAAATAAAAGTAAAAAAGTCTGGAAAGATCTCCCAGACTTTTAAACATAAAGTAAAACAGAAAAATACATTAAGATTGATCCTAGCATGACGAATAAGTGCCAAATTGTATGAATAAAAGGAATGCTGCGCATACTAAACAAAATTGCACCGATAGTATAGGCGATGCCCCCGCTTACTAGTAACCAGAATCCTGTAGGGCTTAGTCGGTGGTAAAGATATGGACCAGATAGAATGACTAGCCAGCCCATTGCTACGTATAAAATTGTGTCTAGAATAATATGTTTACCACGATTAAAAATATAGTAAATAATACCAAAAATTGTTAGTCCCCAAATTAATCCAAACAAGGTCCAGCCCCAACCACCGCCGATGGCGACTAGTGAAAATGGAGTATAAGATCCAGCAATTAATAAAAAAATTGATGAGTGATCAAAGATTTGAAAAACATTTCTGGCTCTGGTGAAAATAAGGCTGTGGTATAGAGTTGAAAATAAGTAAAGCAAGATTAGACATGATCCATAAATGGTAAAAGTTACAATACGCATTGGATTGCCAGTATGAGCGGCTTGGACAATTAAGATGACTAGCCCAGCAATAGCCAGGCCAAAACCAATCCCATGTGTAATAGCACTGAAAATATTATCTAGTAGATAATATCTTTTAGAGCGTTGCTGTGGCTCTTGAAAAAGTTCACTAAGTTTCATTTGATCAATCCTTTTTTCTTAAGTAGTTTTTTTGATACAATACAAATATATACTGTTCACATTTTATCATAAAAATGGGTAAATAAATTAGAATTGAAGGCGAATACGTTGTCGAAAATAAAAGTTATGACGGATTCTTCCGTCCAACTGACATCAGAAGAGATAAAAAAATATAATATCACGGTAGTGCCATTGACGATTACAATTGATGGTCAGTCCTATGTAGATGGCGTTGATATTACGAGAAGTGATTTTGTTAAAAAAATGAATGCTGCTAAAAACTTGCCTAAGACTAGTCAACCACCTATTGGACGTTTTGTGGATGCAATTAAAAAGTTAACTGCAGATGGCAGCCAAGTAATTGGTATCTTTTTAGCTAAAACACTTAGCGGAACAATTGATGCTGCCCGCCAAGCTGCTGAGATCGCTGGCCAAAGTGAGAATATGATTATTTTTGATTCTGAACTAACCGATCGTGCAGAAGGATTTCAGGTTTTAGCAGCTGCTAGAGATGCACAGGCTGGCAAAAGCATGGATGAGATTATTGCGCACGTGAAGCAAATTAGAAATGATCAAAAACTAGAAATGATGGTCGTCAATTTAAAGAATTTAATTAAAGGTGGACGGTTAGGTGCCTTATCAGGTCGAATTGCGACTATGCTCAATATTCGTATTGCATTGCAGATGCCTAAGGGAGAATTAAAGGTAGCTAAAAAGGGTCGAGGCAAAAAATTTACTAAGGCTTTTAATGAGCGTGTTCTAAAAGAAATTACGGATAATAAAGACCGAATTAAAGAAGTCGGTCTTTCTTACGTAGATACGCCCGAACTGATGCAGGAGCTGGCTAATCAAATTAAAGCTATTAATCCTAAGATAGATGTCTTAGTAGCTGAAACGAGTCCAATTATTGCTACTCATGCTGGCAATGGGGCATATGCAATTTTGTATTATATGGAGTAATTATGGCTTATCGAGAAAGTTTTTATCGCTATTTGATGACGCAAAGGGATACAGATTCAACAGATGATGTTACTCAATTTGCAAATAACGCCCAGCATGATCTGTCTTTTCCAAAACAAGAGCAAAATTATGAAAAACTCTCGGATTATTTAGAACTCAATGCTAGTTATTTACCGAGTATGTCAATTTTTGATCGTGCATATCGGATGTATGAAGATAAGATGATGTACTAAGTCCAAGCTTAAAAATTGCCTGGGCTTTTTTAACGAGAAATAAAATGAACGTAATAATTTTTATTGGTTTTATTATATTTACTGTAGCGATTGCTACTATTCTTCAGCAACGTTTTTTGAAAAAAATCTCTGTCAACTATATTGCATTAGGGATAGGGATATTAATCGCCCTAGTACCACAGACAAACGCTTTAATTGAAAGCTTTCATTCTGAAGTTTTTATGGGATTAATTGTTGCACCCTTGCTTTTTTATGAAGGTCAACGTACTAGGATGTACAACGTTTTGCGAAGCTGGCGTGCAATTGTAGGCTTGACGGTGATAATGATTATTCTAGCCACGATTGCAGCTGCTTTTGGAATTTATTTTAGTCTAGGTTTATCTTTGCCACTAGCTTTTATTTTAGCAGCGATTTCTACTCCCACTGATGCTACAGCAACGGAATCGGTTACTCATGGCTTAAAATTGCCTAAAAAAGTAGCGTTTTATTTAAAGGATGAATCTCTTTTTAACGATGTTTCAGGAATTATTCTGCTCAATATGGCAGTTGATTGGTATATTCATCGAGAATTGCATGTTGAAGAGGCTATTTGCAATTTTATTTATTCTGCCGGAGGTGGAATTATCTTAGGCGGATTAATTGCTATTTTGTTAGTTTTTTTAAGACAGTTGAATTTTCGTTCTAAATATCATTTGACTACGGCTGTTTCGATGCCAGTTGAAGTTTTATTTTTCTTAACCCCATTTATGATATATTTTTTGGCGGAAGAAATTCATGTTTCAGGGATTATTGCCGTAGTAGCTGCTGGCCTGATGCATAACGTAGAGTCAGAACGAAGCCGCTTAAGCAATCCTACTATTTTTTATAATAGCAGTCAGTTTTCAAAATTAATTATTGATGTTTTGAATGGTATTGTATTTTTATTACTTGGGATTATCATTGTTCGCTCAATGCGAGATGATGTTTTTAATCAGCAAACAGTTGATGCAATTTGGGCAGGACTGATTTTGTATAGTGCCAATTTATTGATACGATTTCTTTATTGTCGTTTTTCGCCAAATATTGTAGGTAAAATTAATTCTAAAGACACCTTAATATTTAGTCTAGGTGGCATTCATGGTGCAGTAACCTTTGCTTTGGCTTATACTTTAAGTGAAATGAGCGTTAATCTTGCGGATTTTCATCTTATCTTAGTTAGTGAGATCACCTTGATATTGACTAGTATGATTGTGCCAACAATTGCTTTTCGCTTTTTGCTTAAAAAAGATAAGCCGGATTTGGAAATGCGTCGCGAGGTAGACAGAGTTCGGCAAGAAATGGTCCAATATGCATTAAAACAGATGAATGAAATTTATTTGCCTAAAAAGATCAGAAAGCAATTAAAATTCGACTTAAGAACACAGATGAATCAGACTTCCATCAAAGATTTTATTAAAGAGACTAAGTACACTATTAGACAAAAAGAGTTAACTGAAAATCAACGAGAATTCCGGGCGGAAGTTTATCGCTATGCGTTTAGACAAGAGCGTAATTATCTAGGCCGAATTGCTCAGCAAGAGCAAGAATATCGTCGCGGTTTTTTAACACTCTATAGGGAAATTTTAATTGCGGAAGTTATTTTCTTAGGTGATACAGAAGAATAAGAAAAGAAGGAAGATATATTATGACAACAATTCAGTGGTATCCGGGTCATATGAATAAGGCTCGTAATCAATTAGAGGATAAATTAGGATTAATTGATGTTCTAGTAGAAGTACTAGATAGCAGAATACCGGCCTCCTCTAGGAATCCAATGATTGAGAAACTAGTAGGAAGCAAGCCGCATATTATTATTTTAAATAAGGCAGATTTGGCAGATCCTGTTTTAACCAAAAAATGGACTGAAAAGTTAAATCAGCCTAATAAATATATTTTAGCGCTTGATTCATTGCATAATACTAATATGCAAAAATTGATTGCGCTAATTAAAAAAGCTGCTGCAGAAAAAACTCGCAAGCTAGAGGCAAGAGGCGCATCTAATCCTACAATTAGAATTGCTTTAGCTGGTATTCCTAATTGTGGCAAATCAACTATTATTAACCGTTTAGTTGGGCACAATGTAGCTGAAGTTGGCAATAAACCGGGAGTTACTAAAGGACAAAGATGGTTAAAAACGAGTAGCAATATTCAGGTCCTTGATACTCCAGGTATTTTGTGGCCTAAATTTTCAGATGAAGAAGTTGGGTATAAGTTAGCCGCTCTTGGAGCTATTAAAGATAGCATTTTTCATGCAGATGACGTTGCTCTATTTGTTTTAAAGAATTTTCGTGCTCATTATTTAAAGAATCTAATTAGATTCTCTAAATTATCAAGTTCTGCAATTACAGAAATGACTGATCCTGATCTTTTACTAGCAATGACTGAAAAATATGGAATGCGTGATGATTATGATCGCTTCTCACTATATATGTTGCAGCGTTTGCGTAAAGGCGCATTGGGAAGGATTACTTTAGATAGACCATGACCATTAAAGAAATTAAAGAGCTACTTAAGAATAATGTTAGTACGGAACAATTAGAAGCTTTAGCAGCGGATCCACGTAGTGGCGTACAAAAGCTGTTGGTAAGCTATCATAAAAGACAAGCTAAATTACTTAAAAAGAAGCAGTCTTTTTTGCAGCGTTTTAATTATGAAAAAAAGTTTTGGCAAAAAGGACAACTGGTAGCTGGTGTGGATGAAGTTGGTAGAGGCCCGCTAGCTGGTCCGGTGGTGACTGCAGCTGTTATCATTGATCAGAATTTTGATCTAATTGATGTTAATGATTCTAAGAAGTTAAGTCCAGAAAAGAGATTAAAGCTTTATCCCAAGATTTTATCTGAGGCAGTAAGTGTCGCTGTGGGCGTCAAAAGCGCTCAGGTAATTGACGAAATCAATATTTATGAAGCGGATCGTCAAGCAATGGCACAAGCAGTATGCGATTTGGATATTAAGCCAGCTGCATTGCTAGTCGATGCAATGAATGTTCCGGTTGATCTTCCCCAGATAAAATTAATTAAAGGGGATGCCAAGTCGAATTCAATTGCCGCGGCATCAATTGTAGCTAAGGTGTTCCGGGATAAATTAATGGATGATTATGCTAAAATATATCCTCAATATGATTTTCCTAAAAATGCTGGCTATGGCACGCAAGAGCATATTGCTGCCTTAAAAAAATATGGACCAACACCTATTCATAGAAAAACATTTGCTCCAGTAAGCGATTTTTTTAAATAATTGCAAATAAAAAAGAAAAAATGCCCTTTTTTTGCGTAATAAGTAATGGAGGGTTTTATGAAAAAGACAGAATTCTTATTAAAATTAAAGTTACAAAAGGGCATTGGCTATGTTAAATTGCTTACTATCGCTCAAAAAATGGATGCTAATCTAGAAATAAGTATAGAAGAAATTGAGCAAATGGATTTACCCGAAAAATTAATTCAAGCTTGTTTATGTACTTTTAAGGATCCGGATTTAGAACGGTTGAAAAAGCAAATTTATCAACAAAGTGAGGTAATTAGTTTCTTTGATGATGAATATCCAGAAAAACTGAGGCAAATGTATCGACCACCTTTAGTCTTATTTGCTCGTGGCGATCTTTCCCTTTTACAAAAAGAAATTATTACGATTGTTGGTTCACGTTATCCTACTAATTACAGTAAAAATGTAATTAATCGCTTAGTTCCTAATCTGCTTGAGCAAAATTATGTGATTGCTAGTGGTTTAGCTAAAGGAGTAGATGCCTTAGCCCATCAAGCTGTCTTAAACAATGAAGGTCGTACTATAGCGGTAGTAGGCAACGGGTTAAATTATTCTTATCCTAAGCAAAACTGTGATTTACAAAAGGAGATTACGCAAAAAGGGTTACTAATTAGCGAATATTTGCCAGATACGCCGCCTCGTCCTTTCAGATTTCCAGAAAGGAATAGAATTCTTGCAGGATTGTCTACTGGTGTAATTGTTACTGAAGCCAAAGAAAAGTCTGGCTCGCTAATCACGGCTAGTATCGCTTTACAGGAAAATCGAGATATTTATGCTGTCCCTGGACCAATCACCAGTCAATTATCAGCTGGGCCTAATCAGTTAATTGAAGCGGGGGCTACACCGATTGTGGATTTTAAATTTAATTGTGGAAGTATTTGACAATTCATAAACTATTATTTAATCTGTGCATTGTATATTGTCAAAAAATAATATTTAAATAAGGAGGCAGTTAATGCCTACTAAAGTAAAAAGTAAAACTAAAACAACTAAAAGAAATACTAAAAAACGTAAGAAAACATTAGTCATTGTAGAATCACCTGCTAAGGCTAAAACTATTGAAAAATACCTAGGCAGAAATTATCACGTAATTGCTTCGAAGGGGCATATTCGAGACTTACCAAAATCACAAATGGGAATTGATTTCGAGGATAATTACAAACCTAAGTATATTTCGATTCGTGGTAAAGGCGATACGATCAAAGAATTAAAAAGTGAAGCTAAAAAAGCTAAAGATGTTTATTTGGCATCCGACCCTGATCGTGAAGGAGAGGCAATTGCTTGGCATGTAGCCCACGCACTTAACTTAGATGAGAAAGCTAAAAACCGTGTTACTTTTAACGAAGTTACCAAGGATGCGGTTAAAGAGAGTTTTAAACATCCCCGGACAATTGATATGGATACAGTTGATGCCCAGCAAGCTCGTCGTGTTTTAGATCGAATCGTGGGTTACTCACTTTCACCAATTCTGTGGGCTAAAGTTAAGAAGGGCTTGAGTGCTGGCCGTGTGCAGTCAGTTGCGTTGAAATTAGTAATTGACCGTGAAAAGGAAATTAAGAATTTTAAACCTAAAGAATATTGGACAATTGATGCTGAATTTAAAAAAGAAAAAGAAAGCTTTAAATCAGCTTTTTATGGTTTAAACGGTAAAAAGACGGAGCTAGCCAATATTGATGCGGTTAAAGATGTTTTAGCCAAGATTGACAAAAAGAAAGACTTTACGGTTGAGAAAGTTGTATCGAGACAACGTCGGCGTCAGCCAGCGGCACCGTTTACAACTTCAACTATGCAGCAGGAAGCTAATAAACGATTAGGTTATCGTACTCGTAGGACAATGAGTATTGCTCAGCAACTATATGAAGGGATTAGTTTGGGCAAACAGGGTACTGTCGGTTTAATTACCTATATGAGAACTGACTCTAAAAGAACCTCGCCTGTAGCTCAAAAAGAAGCTTCACAGTTCTTGCACGAAAACTATGGGGCAGAATTTGCAGCTAAAAGTCAAAGACATTTTCAAAATCAAGAAGATGCTCAAGATGCCCATGAAGCAATTCGACCAACTAGTGTCTATAGAACGCCCGCTTCGCTTAAGAGCGTATTAACGACAGAGCAATATCGATTGTATAAGTTGATTTGGTCACGCTTTTTAGCTAGTGAGATGACCCCTGCGGTTTATGACACAGTAAGAGCTGATATCGTGCAAAATGGCGTTATCTTTAGAACTACTGGTTCTAAAATGAGATTTGCCGGTTTTACTAAGGTCTATGACAATCAACAAGAGAAAAACGTTGATTTGCCAGATTTACAAGAAGGCGATCGAGTCAAGATGAGCAAGTCTGACAATAAGCAACACTTTACTCTGCCACCTGCTCGTTATACTGAAGCCAGTTTGGTTCATGCTCTAGAAGAAAACGGTGTTGGTCGTCCATCTACTTATGCACCTACAATTGATACTATTCAGCGACGCTATTATGTAAAGCTAGAAGGTCGTTCTATTGTGCCAACCGAGTTGGGGGAGATTGTTGATACTTTAATTGAGCAATTCTTCCCGGATATTGCCAATGTTGATTACACTGCCCATTTGGAAAATGAATTAGACGAAGTTGAAGATGGACAAAAGGAATGGACTCATGTAGTTGATGAATATTATCAGCCATTTAAGCAGGAGTTAAATAAAGCTGATTCTGAAATTGAAAAGATTCAAATCAAGGATGAACCAGCTGGCTTTAATTGTGATATCTGTGGTGCACCAATGGTGATTAAAATGGGGCGCTACGGCAAGTTTTATGCGTGTTCTCGTTTCCCAGATTGTCGAAATACAAAGCCAATCGTCAAGAAAATTGGCGTTACCTGTCCAAAGTGTGGCAAAGGTGAAGTTGTTGAAAAGAAATCGCGCAGAAACCGTAAATTCTATGGTTGTTCTCGTTATCCAGAATGTGATTTTGTTTCTTGGGATAAGCCAATTGGCAGAAATTGTCCTAACGATGGTCATTTCTTGGTTGAAAAGAAGTCTAAGAAGGGATTAACTGTTTTATGTCCTAATGGTGATTATCGTGAAGAACCGCAAGAAGGCGAAAGCAATAAGTAATATTTAAGAATTAGCTTAAGAGCAGTATAGAATAGCCAAACGTGCTATTCTTAATTAAAAAGAAAAATAAAGGTGATTTAATGCCGAAAAATGTAACTGTGATTGGAGCGGGATTAGCTGGCAGTGAAGCTGTTTGGCAATTGGCTAAGCGGGGAATCCATGTTGATCTTTATGAAATGCGTCCTAAAAAAGAGACGCCAGCTCATGAAACGGGTGGATTTGCTGAGCTGGTTTGTACTAATTCAATGCGCTCTAATCAATTATCTAATGCTGTTGGATTATTAAAGGAGGAAATGCGCCATCTTGATTCATTGATTATGGCAGCTGCTGATAAAACACAAGTCCCTGCTGGTGGGGCATTGGCGGTTGATCGTGATAGCTTCAGTAAATATGTGACCGATACTTTAAGAAAATTAGATAATGTAACTGTTCATGAAGAAGAGATTACTGAAATTCCTCAAGATGGAATTACGATCATTGCTACGGGTCCTTTAACTAGTTCCGCATTAGCTGAAAAGATTCAGGAGTTTTCTAGTACAGATAGTTTGCATTTCTTTGATGCTGCTGCGCCAATTGTGGCGGCAGACTCAATTGACATGGATATCGTATATAAGAAGTCTCGTTATGATCGTGGAGAAGCTGCTTATCTCAATTGTCCGATGAATAAGGAACAATATGAAAAGTTTCAGCATGAGCTAATTAATGCTGAAACTGCACAGCTGCATGGTTTTGAAAAAAATGATGTGTTTGAAGGATGCATGCCGATTGAAGTCATGGCCGCGCGTGGTGCAAAAACAATGTTGTTTGGGCCGTTAAAACCGGTCGGCTTGGAAGATCCACATACTGGTAAAACTCCATATGCAGTGATTCAATTGCGTCAAGACAATGCCGCTGCATCAATGTATAACATAGTCGGTTTTCAAACTCATTTGAAATATGGTGAGCAAAAAAGGGTCTTTTCAATGATTCCTGGTTTCGAAAATGCTCGTTTTGTTAGATATGGCAAGATGCATAGAAACACTTATATTGCTTCTCCAGATATTTTAACGGCAAGTTATGAAGCCAAGAAACAGCCGGGCTTGTTTTTTGCAGGACAAATGACTGGCGTGGAAGGCTATGTCGAAAGTGCGGGTAGCGGCTTAGTCGCAGGAATTAATGCAGCACGTGAAGCACTAGGTGAAAAAACGGTTGCTTTTCCAAAGGATACGGCTCTAGGATCAATGGCAAATTACGTTACTACCACTAGTGCCAAGCATTTTCAACCGATGAATGCTAGTTTTGCGCTTTTACCAGCTTTAGAAGGCAAGAAAATTCGAAAAAAGCGTGAACGGCATGAAAAGATCAGTGAGCGTGGTTTAGCTAGTTTAGATCAATTTAAGATTGACGTCTTAGAACATGACTGATCAAAAAGATGAGCTAGCCCTGTTTATTTCATATCTCACTAATGAGCGTCGTTATAGTAAAGATACTATTTCAGCTTATCAAACTGATTTATTAGAGGCTAAAAGTTTTTGGACTGATAATGGCGGTTTTGACGGTTGGGATAAAGTTCAGGATCGCGACATTGAAGTTTATCTGCAGCATTTAGCTGAACGCAAATTAGCCCGTAATAGTCAAATGCGTCAAATGTCCAGTTTTCATTCTTTTTATCGCTTTTTAACAAAGAGAAAACTAGTGAAGGTGGATCCCACTCAAGGAATAAATTTACGTCGAGGGGAGAAGAAACTGCCGGAATTTTTCTATGAAACAGAGATGAGACAGGTTTTTGATTCACTTTGCGGTGATGCCCCATTAAAGATGCGTAATTTAGCTTTGTTTGAACTTTTTTACGCGACAGGAATGCGAGTTAGTGAAGTAAGCACACTGTGCTTGAAGCAAATCGATTGGGATATGAAAACAATTTTAGTACACGGTAAAGGCAAGAAAGATCGCTATGTCATGTTTGATGGGCATACCCAAAAAGCATTGCTTAATTATCTTGAGAAAGCACGTCCCAAGTTGCTTAAAGATAATTCAGAACAACATGTTTTTCTGAGTCATTTGGGTAGGCCTTTATCTACACGCGGTATTCAATATGTGATGCAAAAAACTTTTAATCAGGCTGGAATTAGTGGTAAAGTACATCCACATGAGTTGCGACATACATTTGCTACTGCGATGATTAGTAATGGTGCCGATTTACGTAGCGTACAAGAATTATTGGGACACAAGAGTTTAGCAGCAACGCAAATCTATACTCATGTTACAATGAAACATTTAAAACAAGATTATGAAAAATATTTCCCTCGTAATAAAGAAAGCTGAGGTTTAAAATGACAACAATTTGTTCAGTAAGACATAATGGTAAGACTGCAATTGCCGGTGATGGTCAGGTTACTTTGGGTGAAAAAGTAATCGCTAAGGCAACCGCAAGAAAAATTCGCCGCATTTATCATGATCGGGTAATTATTGGCTTCGCTGGTGGTGTGGCAGATGCTGTAAGTTTACAAGATATGCTTGAAGGCAAACTTGAAAGCTATAGTGGCGATCTTCGTCGTGCAGCCGTAGAAATGGCACAAGCATGGCGCAAGGATCCAACTCTGCAAAAATTGAATGCCATGTTAATTGCCTTTGATGAAAAAGATTTACTCTTGATTTCGGGTAATGGTGAAGTACTGGAGCCTGATGAAAACGTAGTTGCAATCGGTTCAGGTGGTAATTTTGCTCAAGCTGCGGCCATTGCTATGACTCGTCATGCTAAAGACATGGAAGCTGCAGAAATTGCACATGAAGCTGTTAAAATTGCTTCAGGCATTGATGTATTTACTGATGATCAAATTCATACCGATGAGATTTAGGAGATAAAAATGGCTATTAAGACCCCAAAAGAAATAGTTAGAATCTTAAACGAATATATTATTGGCCAAGATGAGGCTAAAAAATCAGTAGCGATTGCTTTATATAACCGTTACCGTAGGATGCAGCTTCCTAAACAAATGCAGCAGGAAGTAACTCCTAAAAATTTATTAATGGCTGGTCCAACTGGAGTTGGTAAGACTGAAATTGCTCGTCGCCTGGCTAAGATTGTCGAGGCACCATTTGTAAAAGTCGAAGCTACTAAGTTTACTGAGGTAGGTTATGTAGGTCGCGATGTTGAATCAATGGTTCGTGATTTAGTCAGTGAAGCTGTTCGTATGGAAGAGAAAGAGCAGTTTGCTCGTGTCAAAGCTCAAGCTACTAAAGAAGCCAATAAGCAATTAGTACGTTTGCTCGCACCTGGTGTTAAAAAAGAAAATCGTGAAAATCAGATGCAGCAAATGCAGGATATGATGTCTCTACTAATGGGTGGCCCAAATGCACAAAAGAAAAATGACCAAGAAGAGGTTACTGAAGCTGTACGCAACAAGCGGATGGATGTAGCTGATAAACTAAACAAAGGTTTGCTTGAAGATCATCAAGTTACAATTGAAGTTGAGCAAGCTCCCAAGGCTAATCCAATGAGCGACATGATGGGACAAATGGGCATGGACATGGGTTCAATGCTTAATGATATTATGCCCAAGAAAAAGGTTAAGCGGACTTTGGCAGTACGTGATGCACGAGAAGTTTTGATTCAAGAAGAATCACGAAAGATGGTAGATTATGATACTATCTATCAACGTGCTATTGAACGAAGTCAAAATAATGGGATTATCTTTATTGATGAAATTGACAAGATCATTGCTGGCAATAAACGTAATTCTGGTGAAGTTTCACGTGAAGGTGTTCAAAGAGATATTTTGCCAATAGTGGAAGGTTCAACAGTTAATACAAAATATGGTCCAGTTGCGACCGATCATATTTTGTTTATTGCCGCCGGTGCTTTTGCGGAAAGCAAGCCAAGTGATTTGATTCCAGAACTTCAAGGACGTTTTCCAATTCGAGTGGAACTGAATGCTTTGACTAAAGAGGATTTTGTCAAAATTTTGAAGGATCCACAAAATTCTTTGCTAAAGCAATATATTGCTTTAATGAAGGCTGATGGAATTAGTTTGATCTTTACCCAAGAAGCTGTTGACAAGATTGCTGAGATTGCCTTTGATGTCAACCAGGGCACTGATAATATCGGTGCTAGACGTCTTTCAACTGTCTTAGAGAAACTATTGGAAGATGTGCTTTATGAAGGTCCAGATATGGAAATGGGAGAAATTACTATCACTGAAGCTTATGTTGAAGATAAGCTTGGCGATATTATTATGAATAAAGATTTAACTAAGTTTATTCTTTAACTATCTTGGGTACTCGACTATTATAGTCGGGTATTTTTATTGCCTAACATACACTTTTTTATTTAGCTGAAAATGTTAAAATATAAGTAATCAAAGCGATTACATTATAAGTTTTTTATTGTTTGATATGGTAGGTTAAGATAAGTTATGAATTACACAATCGAAAATAATATGATTAAAGTAGTGATCTCAGATCACGGTGCAGAAAATCAAAGCGTTAAAAGCGCACATACGGGCGAAGAATTTATGTGGCAAGCAGATCCTAAAATTTGGGGTCGACATGCACCTATTCTTTTCCCAATAGTAGGTCGTCTGAAGAATGATGAATATACTTACAAGGGCCAGACTTATCATTTAGGGCAACATGGTTTTGCCAGAGATTCTAATTTTAAAGTTGAACATCATTCTCAAGAAAGTATCACTTTCTTACTTAAAGATAACGAAGAAACACGGAAGGTTTATCCATTTAAATTTGAATTTCGTGTTAACTATAATTTGATGAATAACTTATTGGAAGAAAACTTCAGTGTAGTAAATAAATCAGATGAAACAATGATCTTTGGTGTTGGCGGGCATCCTGGATTCAATTTGCCAGTCAAAGATGGGATTACCAAAAAAGATTTCTATTTTGATATGCATCCATCAGTTGCTCGAGTAAAGGTCCCACTTAAGGATGCTAGTCTTGATTGGAATAATCGGTCACTTGCTTCAACTGATAGTTTTATTGGCTTAAGTGATGAACTATTCAAAGATGATGCTTTGATTTATGAGTTGCATGGACATGATAATAAAGTTTCATTAAGAACAGACAAAAATAATTTCCATATTAATGTGTGGACTAGAAATGCACCATTTGTTGGTATTTGGTCACAATATCCACAGACTGCTAACTATGTATGTATTGAGCCATGGTGGGGAATTGCGGATCGCGATGATGCAGATGGCGACCTGGAGCATAAATATGGCATGAATCATCTGGCACCAGGTAAGGAATTTCAAGCAGGCTTTAGCATTACTTATCATTCGGACGCTGATCCAGATGAAAATTAATAATAGAACAGATAAAAGCATCCCTATGTGAGCAACATTGAGATGCTTTTTTTAGTTAGTCAGTTTTTTTGGGTAACTGAAATTCCGTTGTCTTGATATAAAGAGTTAGGTTCTTACGATAATAATTAAGTGATTTCATTGAAATACGCAGTGTTTTTAAGACATCATTATCGGATAATTGATGATTGGAAATGATAGAATAAACAAAGCTCATCCGTAACTGGTGGGTAGTTAGTGTCATGCCAATAATTGAACGATCTGGCGTAATCTTTTGATTAATATTAAAGTCAGAAGCATAATGATCGCCGTTTTTTCTGGCGAAAATATAAGGGTTATTATCTTTAGAATAATCCGTGTGTGCTTTGATATAGTCTCTTACGACTGAGCTTTTAATGTTATCTAACAAGTTAGCAGTTCGAAGAATAGTAATTTCTTTAGGCTTGAATCCAGCAGCAATTGCGGCCATCATTTTAATAG
The DNA here is from genome assembly GCF_900103655.1 of Lactobacillus kefiranofaciens. Lineage (GTDB taxonomy): Bacteria > Bacillota > Bacilli > Lactobacillales > Lactobacillaceae > Lactobacillus > Lactobacillus kefiranofaciens. Next base: position 20,686 of record NZ_FMXC01000021.1, on the reverse strand, counting down.
TTTCGGGATGAATCTTTTTAATTTTAATTAATTGAGGTAACGAGTCCATCCAATTGATAACATATTCTTGCTTACGATCAAAATAATTACCACGTAATGATAAAAGGGGATAAGTTGTAATATATCCATACTCGCTAAGAAAGACAAAATACATCTTAAGGTGACTAAGATATTTGTTTACCGTGTTGCTTTTCATATTTAGTTTTTCTTGAAGAGATGCTAAAAAATTGCGGATATCATTAGCTTGCACGTTAGTAATATCTGCTTCTGACTCTAGACTTGCAGAGTAGTAACGCCAAAAAGTGGAGATTGATCTAGAAGCTAAATCAATAGTAGAATTTGCTAATTTCTTTTTTTGTTTGCAATAGTTGCGAAACTCAGCTTCATTAGGAAATGCCATAATTTTGACCTTCTTTCTAATTTAGTTTAATTATATCACAGGAGTATATTGTTACTAAATAATAAAAATAAACTTGTCAACTAACCTGAGAAGTTGTATATTTTAACTAATGTAAATAGGTGATGACGTTCACCATTAACCGAGAAATCTAATGATGTCTACTTTATCCTTTAGGGGGGTGGAGTGGACGTTTTTTATATGAGGAGGAATTTCTTGTGACAACTAAACTTATCAACTATATTAGTATTGCATTCTTTGCATTTTTTGGTGGAATGGCTCGCGCTGTTCTTAATGCCAATTTTAGCTTTTATGGGACATTCTGGGGAAATATTTTAGGTTGTTTTCTATTAGCTTTTTTTACTTATTTCTTTTTAGAATTTAAAAATTTTTATCAATGGTTAACTGTAGGAATTGGTACCGGCTTTGTAGGGGCTTTTACAACCTTTTCAACCTTTAATTTAGATATACTAAAGAATATTCAAGCTAACCAGCCAGTAGTCGCAGTAGCGTATTTCCTCTGTTCAATTATTTTTGGCTTTCTTTGTGCATTTATTGGGATGAAAGCTGGTAAAAAAGTAGGTCAATTAGTTAGAAAGGACGATTAAGTTGAATCTGTTATTAGCAGGATTAGGAGCTTCATTGGGAGCGATGTTGCGTTATGCAATCACTAATTATGGTAAGAGGCACTGGGAATGGATTGGCAAAAGGTTTTCTAATTTGCCAATTCCTACGCTGTTCATTAATTTAACTGGAGCGTTTATTTTAGGATTAATTTTTGGAATAGGTACTAGTATTTTCTTTTATGCTCTAGTAGGAACTGGCGCCTTAGGAGGCTATACGACTTTTTCAACTATGAATACAGAATTAGTTGAATTATATAAGAGTGAGAACTATCGTGGCTTGGCTTTTTATGCAATTTTTTCGTATTTAGGCGGAGTGATTCTAGTATTTTTAGGATTTTATGTCGGCAAATTTCTCTAAGCATTTTAATAGTGTCTGTCCTTTAATTAATATATAATTCACTTAAAACATATAGTTAAGTGAATAGAAATGGACAGAATAATATGAGACAACACGTTCCCCAATTAACCGATGAATTGACTAACAAGCAATTTTTAGATTTAATCGTTGACTGTTTTCATTCTGTAGTCTTTGGTACAGTTGATCAAAATGGCGATCCTCATACTAATATCATTGATATTGATTTTAATGAAGATGGTCGCTTGATTTTCGCTACGACTAACCACAAGAATTTTTATCGTAATTTGAAGATTCATAATCGGGTCTCAATGACGGCGATGCGTGGGCGAGAAACGCTTAGCAGTATTGGTTTTACTCTAGAAGGCTATGTTAATGAAATTAGTCCAGCATATCTGGATAAAATCAAGGCGATTAAACCAGCGTTGCACCGCATTTATGATAATAGGGCTGAAGATTTGAATACACTAAGACCTTTTGCTCTGACACCGATCATTGGCTCTATTTATGATTTAAGATCTGAACGAACATTTCAGAAGCAGTTTGATTTTGTAAATCAGCTTGCTAATTAAGTAAAATAAAAGAGAAAAAAGATGATAAATCAGCGATTGATTTATCATCTTTATTTTTTACATATTCATTTCGCGTTGCTCTTCGCGCTTACGCATCCATGGAAGCAGGAAACCTAAACCGAACAGCACAATTACCGTGATAATATTCATAATTAATTGGTGGTTAAAGGCTGCACTACCGAATGTTGCTTCAGCTTCTTGTGGAATAAAGCCTAAAGTTGCACAGATAAAGGTAAAGATTAGACACCACCAACCCATAATCAAAGCACCGGTTCTGTTTTTAATGAAGACATAATCTGATTGGAACTTCTTTTGGTGCATCCGCATCATGATGAATGCAAAGAATACCCAGCAGGTCTTGTATGGTGAAATAATTCCGTTAATGTTTAACAGCCAGTTATAGATTGAGTTGATGTTTGGCAAAGTACCAGTAAGCAATAATAAGAATAAAGCCAAACCACAAGTTAAAGTGTAGGAATGAACAGGATGGCCTGTCTTATCCTTTTTGACAGTCAACCATTTTGGCATAAATTTATCGGCTACATCCCCGGCAAAAACACGACTAGAAGCATCAAGCAAGACGGCTAATTGTGCCATCATGAAGATAGCCTGAACCACGGCAAAGATATACATTAAGACTTTGCCCCAGCCTAAACTTTGTCCTAATAGTTGGAAAGCATAGTAAGGACCGTTCATCTTAAAGTCGTGTGGAATATGATGAGCATTGAAGAAAATGGCCAAAGCTAAAGTACCAAAAATAGTAAGGAAACCAGTCATAATAGCCAGCATCCACATTGCCTTAGGAAATTCGTGCTTAGGATCACGCATTTGCACAATGTATGGCGCAGCGAGTTCGGCGCCTGACATAGCAAAGATTAAAAGTCCAGTAGTGGAGAAGTAACGCAAACTAAATGATGGCTTAAATGCTCCTAAATTAAATGGTTGGGTAGCAATATGGTGACCATGCATAATAGACCAAACAGCTAATAAAACGAACAGCATGGACATAATAAACATTGCTCCACCGCCAATTAAGGAAAGCAATTCAAGTGAATTTTTAATAGCATTTTCAATTAAGATAAAAGCTAAAATAATCACGAAAGTTAAGATTCCAAACCAGAAAGTGGACATGTGCTTGTCTAAAGTATTGTTACCTAAAATAATCCAAGAGAATGAAACGATCACTGAGTTGGAAACATCAACTAAATAAGGAACAGTCTGCACCCAATACATCCATGAGGTCCAGTAGCCTAAAGTATCGTTGGATGAGTGCCGTACCCAAGAGGCTAATCCACCGGCCTGATCCTTAAAAGTCAAGCCCATTTGGCTGCACATCAGAGCATAAGGAATGACGTAGGCAAATAATAGAAAGATCCAAGAGACAACCACCGACAAGCCTTGGTTTTGAAAAGGATAAAAGATATTTTCAAAACTGATGATGGTGACGAAGTCGATTAAAGCGATGACCGGCCAACTCAGGTAATGTTTTTTAATAGTTTCAATTTCTTCTGACATAAAATATTTTCCTCCAAGAATAGTTATTCAGTTATTAGTGACAATCTATTCCAGGAGGAGAACATGGCAAGTGCACTTGTTAAAAACCTCCAATGTTTATATAATCTGTATAGTACTGTATTTTTAGAAAGCTTACAAAAGCAGTGACATACTGTAAAAAGATTATAAAGAATTATTTAAGTTTTGCAAGATCAAATTTTATTTATCACAGAAATGGAAAGGAAAAATGATGGACTTTTTGAAGATAGCCATTGGGGCAGGCGTAGATATTAATGATTTAAAGGGATGGTCGGCAATTCCAATTGGCCAAGTTCAAAATAGTGCTGAAGTTGCTGCTATAGTGGTTAAAAATAGTGATGCAGCTGCTAAAGAAAAAGCAAATGAGCTAAAAGCGCAGTCCGACTTTCCTATTCCAATTATTGAAGTACAAGATGGAATTAGTGTTGCAGATAAACAAAAAATTGCACAAGAAGCCAGGGACTATGAGCAAAAAATGGTGCCTGGTTTTTTAACGGATTTAATTAATTTCGCGCGGACTAAGCCGATCAGCTTTACTACACCAGGTCACCATAATGGACAATATTACGATAAGCATCCTGCTGGAGTGGTTTTTAATAAATTCTTCGGTAAGAATCTAATGTTTGCGGATACTAGTGATACAGTACCGCAATTAGGCGACACCATGACTCATGCTGGTACACCGCTTGATGCTGAAAAATTGGCGGCTAAGACTTATCATGCAGATAAAGTTTACTTCTGTACTAATGGGACTACTAGCGCGAATTCGATTTGTGCGAGTGCGCTTTTATCTGAAGGCGATTTGGTTTTATTTGACCGCAATAACCATAAATCTCTTTATAACAGTGCATTAGTCATGAGCGGAGCAAAACCTGTTTATATTCCAACAGACCGTAATGCACTGGGCCTAATTGGAGAAATGGATCCCGACTTTTTGAATGAGGACAAAATTAGGGCAGAAATTGCTAAAGTTGATCCTAAAAAGGCAAAGGCTGAGCGACCATTTAGATTGGCAATCGTTCAAGCGGAAACTTATGATGGCGTTTTTTATGATGCTCAATGGATTGTTAATCGGATTGGTAAATTATGCGATTACATTTTATTCGATTGCGCCTGGGGCGGCTTTGAAGGGTTTGTACCGATTATGAAACATTTATCACCGCTGCTTTTAAACTTGGGTCCGGATGATCCTGGAATTTTGGTAACGCAATCGCTGCACAAGCAACAGGCAGGCATGGCACAAGCCTCGCAAATTTTAAAGAAGGATAGTCATATTAAGGGACAAAAGCGTTACGTTGACCACAAGCATTTTAACCATGCTTATCTGAAGTTCGTTACTTCGTCTTATGCTTATCCGCTTTATGCATCCCTGACGGTTAATTCATATGTTACAGCTGGAAATGGTAATAAAAAGTGGTGGGCCCAAACTTTAGAGAGGGGAATCGAGTGGCGTAAGGCGCTACTTAAGAAGTCTAAATTATTTAAACCACTTGTACCGGATAATTTTGCCGATATTCCAACTGAAGAACTGATGAAAAATGCCAGTTACTGGAATATGAATAAAACAGATGATTGGCACGGCTTTAAAAAGATGGCCGCTGGTGAAGCAATGATCGATCCACTGAAAATCACGGTTAAAACTCCTGGCATCGATGTTAAAAATGCTAAATATGAAGAAAATGGTATTCCCGGTGCAGTAGTTGCGGAGTATTTAATGGAAAATCATATTATTAGGGCCAAGAATGATTTGAATTCGTTGCTGTTTTTATTGACGCCGGGTGATAGTCAAGCTGAACTTGATACTTTGCTTAGTGCATTTTTGAAATTTGAAGATTTTTATAATCAAAATACCTTGGTTAAAGATGTCTTACCTGTTTTATATAATGAATATCCCAAGCGTTATCAAGGCTATACTTTAAAGCAGCTGTGTCAAGAAATGCATGAATATTACAAAGAAAATAAGACATTTAGTTTGCAGCAAAAACTGTTTGCTAAGCCGGGGATGCAGGATTATGAAATGACGCCGCAAACAGCTGACCAACTCTTTAAGAAAGATAAAACTGAACTAGTTGATATCAAAGATGTAGTTGGCAGAATCGCTGCAGAAGGTGCTTTGCCATATCCACCAGGTGTATTTATTGTTGCACCAGGTGAAAGATGGGGCGAAGTTGATCAGAAATACTTTGCGGTGCTCGCCCATGCAATTGAAAAATTCCCAGGCTTTGTTCCGGAGATTCAAGGCGTATATTTGCAGCAAACCGTTCACGGTTTACAGGTTCAAGCAGAAGTTATTAAAGAAAAATAGGAGGAGTTAGAAAATGAGTTTTTCTTGGAAAGAAAATTTACCCAAAGATTTAAGTGAAAAAGTTGCTAAAGTTGAAAAAATGATTCAGCCACGTCTAGAAGAAATTGACGAGCAGGTTTTGTATAACCAGCAACGCGTGTTAGATTTATTTAGAAAACACAATGTGGGTGAAGAAGACCTTGTACCGTCAACTGGCTATGGCTATGATGATATTGGTCGTGATAAGATTGAAGATATTTATGCAGATTACTTTAAAACTGATGATGCGTTAGTTAGACCACAATTTGGTTCTGGTACTCATGCCATCACTGTTGGTTTGTTTAGTATGCTTCGTCCAGGAGACACCTTGTACTATTTAACAGGTACACCATACGACACCATTCAAGAAGTAATTGGCTTAGCTGGCAATAAGCCAGGTAACATGAAAGAATGGGGCATCAGCTTTAAGACCACTGAATTAAGAGACGGCGAAGTTGATTATGAAAATGCTAAAAAAGACTTACAAGACAAATCTATTAAGGTTGTAGCAATCCAAAGATCTTTAGGCTATGCTACACGTAAAACCTTTACTATGGATAAGATCAAGAAGATGCTAAAGTTTATTAAGGAAGTTCGTCCTGACGTTAACATCTTTATTGATAACTGTTATGGTGAATTTTCAGAATGTGAAGAACCAACTTTTTATGGTGCTGATATGATGGCTGGTTCTTTGTATAAAAATGCAGGTGCTGGTTTAGTTAAGGGTGGTGCATTTTTAGTTGGTCGCCAAGATTTAATTGATGGTGCGGGCTCACGTTTAACCGTTCCGGGTGCCGGTAAAGGCGAAGGCGCAACCTGGGGCTATTTGCGTGATATTTACCAAGGGTTCTTTATGGCACCGCATACTACTGGGGAAGCTCAAAAGGGAATAGTTTTTACTGCAGCTTTGCTTGAAGAAATGGGTATGCAGGTTTCACCAAAATGGAGTGACCCACGAAGCGACATCGTGCAAACCGTAACCTTTGGCAAACCAGACCCAATGGTTAAGTTTTGTGCCGCTATTCAACACTATTCACCAATGAACTCTTTTGTTGACCCAATTCCATATCATCAAGATGGCTATGAAGATGAAGTTGTTATGGCCTCTGGTTCATTTGTAGAAGGTTCAACCATTGAATTATCATCTGATGGTCCATTGCGTGCCCCATACATGCTCTATATTCAAGGTGGCTTGTCATATGCCCATGATAAAATTGCTATTACTCACGCGGTTGAAGAGACATTTTACAAGTAAATAAAATCAGTTAAAAAGCTTTGAGCGACTATTCTCAAAGCTTTTTGTATACCTTATGATTATTTATTTTCTTGTAAAGTTTCATTAATCTTTTGAACGTCCTCATTTGAACCGATTAAAGTGATATGATCATGTGGATTAATAATGTCAGTCGCAAGGGGTACTTGATTTAATTTCCCATCGTGAATAATTCCGATTACGTTAACATTATAATTCTTACGGAAATCCAATTCGCCTAAAGACTTGTTAAAAAAGTTAGGATTTTCAACTTTGACTTCACCTAAAGAAACGTCTTTAGAGAGATTGAAATAGTTAACTATATTAGGATGGAGCTGGTGGAAGATTAATTGTCGCGCCATATCTTGTTCAGGCTCAATGACGTGATCGGCTCCGATCTTTTCTAAAACTAGGCGATGATTATGATTGTTAGCTCGCGTAGTAACATCAGGGGCACCAATTTTTTTAGCTAACATAGTAGTGATAATACTGCCTTCTACGTTTTCACCCATAGTAACGAAGACATGATCAAACGCGCCAATATCTAGGTCCCGCAATTCATCTTCATCAGTAGCATCTGCAATTACGGCATGGGTAACTAAATGAGCGACGTCATTAATAACTTCTTCATTTGAATCTACTACTAAAACGTCTTGATTGGCTTTTAAGAGGGCCATGGTTAGTGCCAGGCCAAACTTCCCTATGCCAAGAACTGCAAAACTTTGTTGTTGATGTGAATTAGCCAATGATAATTTCCTCCTCTGGATAGCGATAGCTTTGTTTTGTAGGATGAGATTTAAAAATAGAATACATAAAGGTGTAAATGCCAACCCGTCCAATAAACATCAAAGCGATAATAATAATTTTGCCGAATAAATTAAGATGTGGGGTAAGACCGAGAGTTAAACCAACGGTACCAAATGCTGAAACTGCTTCAAAAACGGCTTCGGTAATACCATTATGAGTTGAAAGTGGTTGCGTCATAGTTAGCAAGAATGTTGCAAAAATAATTAATAAAATGGCAGAACAAAATAGAGTTAGGGCACGATTAATATTATTACGAGTAAAGCGACGATGAGAAAATGCCGCTTCTTTTCCAGTAAAAGTTCCGATACTCTGTAAAAATAAAATTCCTATTGTTGAAGTTTTAACACCACCTGCAGTGGACCCAGGAGTTCCACCAATGAACATCAAGATAATAGTAATTACAATACCAGCTGCAGAAAGTTTGGTATAAGGAACGGAAAAGAACCCGGCCGTTCTTGGTGTTACTGCCAAAAATAAGGTATTAAAAAATCGCTGAACGCCATCTAAACTGCCATCAAATTTCTTAAGGTTTTGTTCACTAACTAAAAAAACCAACTATTGATAATATTAGAATGATGAGGCCCACTGCTAGTGCAAAACGAGTATGCAAAGTGAGTCTATGATGAATATGATACGTTAATATATCACGCCAGACTAAGAAACCAAATGAACCAGCACCGATTAACAACATAATAATAGTTAAAAAATAAGGATTATTATTAAAATGTTCAACAGATGGTCCAAATAAGTTGAAGCCCGCATTACAGTAAGCAGCTACTGAGTGAAAGAGACTATACCAAATACCTTTTTCTATTCCTAAGCGTGGTCTTAAAACAATAAAAAGCAATGCTGCTCCTACCAATTGAATAACCAGGGAAAGTCTAATAATCAGCTGTACTATTCGAAGTTGAGAAGGGCGATTAAGATTTAGTGCTTCTTCTGTCAACATTCTCGCCCCCAGACTCATCTTTTGATGGGCAAAGTCACTAAGCATAACTGCAAAAGTCATGAACCACCTATTTCGACTAGAATCATGATGATTAATTGACCAAAAAATGACCAGTGTGTTGCCGTTGTAACTGTGCTTAATCCCGTAACGCAAACTGCCGAAGTGGCAGTAAAGAGTGCATCAGAATAATTAGTTGCTCGTCCCACTTTATCCGCAAAAGGTAATGATAATAAAATACTGCCGATAATTATTAAAATTAAAAAGCCAATAGTTAAGGCGAGTGAGAAAGTGATACGTCGATGGAAAAGATGTATCAATTTCTTTCCTTCTTTCTTACTTGGAATAGTTTAATTATAAACCTTAAGAAACTTTGTTAAAATAAAGAAGATATTTCATAAAAAGTCAGGAAGATCTATGAATCCAGAAAAAATCTTAAAACAAACTTTTGGTTATGCTAGCTTTCGTCCGGGTCAAAAGAAAGTGATTGATTTAATTTTAAATAAACAAAATGTCCTGGCAGTGATGCCAACTGGAGCGGGGAAGTCTCTTTGTTATCAAGTACCAGCTTTGATAAATCCAGGTGTGACTTTAGTTATCTCGCCGCTGATTTCATTGATGAAGGATCAGATTGATTCACTTAAACAGAATGGCGTTAATGCAGCGGCGCTAAATTCGACGACACCGCAAGAAGAAGTGAATCCAATTTTGCGACAGGCATATGAAGGCAAAATTAAGCTGATTTACATTACGCCTGAAAGGCTAGCCATGGATTATTTTAGATATCAGTTGAACTTTCTTGATATTGATTTAGTAGCGGTTGACGAAGCACACTGTATTTCGCAATGGGGTCATGATTTTCGCCCTGCTTACCGGCAACTTTTGGAAGGAATCAATTCTTTAAAAAGCAGACCAAATATTTTGGCATTAACGGCAACAGCAACGCCTGCTGTACAGGATGATATTGGGCAACAATTGAATATTCCTAAAGAAAATTTTGTAATTACTTCATTCGCTAGGCCAAATCTAAGTTTTAAAGTAGTTAATTCGCCCCAGAATACGCCTTTGTATATTGCTCAATATATTAAAAAGCATGCGGACGAAGCAGGGATTATTTATACTAATACCCGTAAAAAAGTGGAGACTTTAACTGCCTATTTAGCTAAAAAAGGCATTTCAGTAGGTGCTTATCATGGTGGGTTGAAAGCCCAAGAGCGTAGCCAAGTACAAGAAGCATTTCAGTTCGATGAAATTCAGATAATTGTAGCTACTAATGCTTTTGGGATGGGGATTGATAAAAGCAACGTCCGCTTTGTTATTCATGCTTCAAGTGCGCGGAATATTGAAAGCTATTACCAAGAAGCAGGTAGAGCCGGTCGGGATGGTGAAGAAAGCGAGGCGATTTTAATTTATCATCCTGGAGATTTGCGTCAGTATCGCTATTTTATTGATGAATCAGATGCCTATGAAAAGTATCGGGAGTTGCAATATCAAAAACTACAGTCAATTACAGATTATGCCAATACTGGTGAATGCCTGCAGCAATTTATTGTGCGTTATTTTGGACAAGATTGTTCTCCTTGTGGCAAATGCTCAAATTGCCTAAATCAAGATGAATTAACAGATATTACGACAGATGCTAAAAAAGTAATCGCAATGGTTTATGAATTAGATGGACGCTTTGGTAAAAATATTGTTGCGCAATGCTTGGTTGGCTCGAACAATCAGAGAATGAAAGAATTAAGAGCTAAGCAATACGATCATTTTGGCAGTTTGAAAATGAGTCAAAAAGATGCAGTAAGCATGATTGATTATTTGACTGCTTCGGGTTATCTCAAGATTGAGGGGACAAAGTATCCTCTTGTTCATGTGACTAATCGAGGTTGGGATGTATTAGATGATAAGGAGGCTGTACACAGACGAATTGCTAAAGTAAGTGCAAGTAAGCAGCTTTTTGCAACTGATGAGGAACCTAATTTATTTATTGCTTTAAAGGCGAAGCGAAAGGAATTAGCGCATGAGCAAAAAGTACCGGCCTTTATGATTTTTTTAGATCGCAGTTTGCATGATATGGCCCGAATTAAGCCACAAAATGCCGTGGATTTTTTGAAAGTAAATGGCGTAGGACAAGCTAAGATGGAAAAATATGGTCAAGCAATGATGAAAGTGATTAGGAAGTACATAAATGAATGAGAATAGAGTATCTGTTAAAGTTTTAATAGCTATATTATCAGCAGGGATGTTATCGTTTTTAGGTATCTTAGATGAAATAGCGACAACCGTAACTTTTCCAGCCTTAATGAGAGATTTTGCTGTAACTACGGATCAGGTACAGTGGGTGAACACGTTGGTTCTTTTAGTAATTGCCACAATTGTTCCAATTAGTTCACAAATTTCGTTAAGGATACCAACGAAGAAAATCTTTCAAATTGGCGTTAGCTTTTTTATAGTTGGGTTGTTAGTTGATGTTTTCACGCCTCGCTTTGATTTATTATTAGTTGGTAGAGCCCTACAGGGGATCGGTACCGGAATTGGCTTGCTATTGATGTACAATATTATTTTAAATAAGGTACCAAAGAAGAAATTGGGTTTGATGATGGGCGTTGGTACAATGATTACTGCTTGTGCAGTGGCTTTTGGCCCAGTTGTCGGTGGCATTATTGCAGATATTTTAAATTGGCGCTGGATTTTTATCTTTTCAGTATTGTTAATTATCATTAGTTTATTTACGGGTAGCTATTCAATTGAACAAATTAATGCATTAAAAACCGTTCGCTTTAAATATAGTCAATGGTTAATCTTAGCAGCTAGTTTAGTATTCTTAATGATCGGTTTTACTAATATTGCTAAAAATAATTTTCTTACATTTAAAGTTTTAGGTTTGCTTTTATTAGGCTTGATTTGCTTAGTTATTTGGGTTAAAATCTCTAGTTCAAGTTCTGATCCATTAATAAATCCTCAACTATTCAAGAACCTTCATTTTAGTCTGCAGCTTATTTCATATTGTTTTGCCAAAATTAGTACGCTGGCTTTAGGCTTCTTATTTCCAATGTATGTGCAGGTAGTCAACCATGGCTCGAGTACTCTCGCAGGTTAGGTAACTTTCCCTGGAGCTGTAATTAATGCTCTATTGGCTGCCTGGGCTGGCAGGATATTGGATAAACGAGGAGCAAGATTGCCTATGAGGAGCAAGATTGCCTATTTTGACTGGCGTCAGCGTTAGCTTACTAAGTTTATTTTTAATGATTAGTTTTAGCAAAGATTTATCTAATATAGAGATCGCTATTTTGTATGCAGTATATTACGGTGGCTATGGAATGAGCTTTAGTAGTCTAATGACCAGCGGTTTGACCTCGCTGGAGAAAAAGGACCATGCTCAAGGAAATGCCATTTTTAATACTTTGCAACAATTTTCAGGAGCATTAGGTACAGCTTAGCAGGGACGTTAGTAGCAATTAGTCAAAAGAATAGGGCTTTAACTAAAAGTTCGGCAATGATCCAGGGTAGTGCCTGGCTATTCTGGATATTAATCGTCTTATTAATTAGTAGCTGGCTTATTTGCCTACTCTTTGTCCCAAAAAAGGATAAAACAAATTAAAGTTAAAAATTATTATAAGATTAGTTACCTTTATATTGGCTGAATACGCTTTTTTCAATTACAATAGACTTAGTAAATGAAAGAAGGACTAATTCTATGACTAAAAAAACATTGATTCTTTACTATTCTTGGTCAGGCAAGACTAAAGAGATGGCTGAAAAAATTAATCAAGAAATTGAAGGTAGTGACCTTAAAGAGATTAACGTAGCTAAGGATGCTTTTGACTCTGACCAGTATAAAACTAATGATATTGCATTAGATCAGATTCAAGGCAATAAAGCTTTTCCAGAGATTCAATTAGACAATATTGACTTTAATGATTACGATTTAATTTTAGTTGGTAGTCCAGTCTGGTCAGGTTATCCTGCAACACCAATTAAAACTTTACTTGATGAAATGAAGAATTATAATGGTGAACTTGCCTCATTCTTTACTTCTGCTGGGACAAATCATAAGGCTTATATTAGTCATTTTAAAGAGTGGGCAAATGGCTTAAATGTAATTGGAATTGCCCGTGATGATAGTGCAATTAAAGATTGGATTAAGTAAAAAATAAATCGAAAAGATGAACCAAAATAGCAGTGAAAAGATTACTGCTATTTTTTATTGCTTTATTCATAATATTAATATAAAATTAATTATTTATATTTTACTGTGAATAGGGTGAGGATATGGATTTAATTAATCAAGTTGCTAATCGGGGATTAATAATAGATGGTGCAATGTCCACTGCTCTTGAACATGAGGAAATTGATACTAATAATGATTTATGGACTGCCATCGCTTTAGAAAAAGATTTAGATAAAATCTATCAAGTTCATTTAAAATATTTTAAGGCTGGAGCACAATTAGCAATTACGGATACGTATCAGGCAAATGTACAAGCTTTCGTAAAACATGGCTTTACTAAGAAGCAGGCTGCCACGATGATTGCTAATGCGGTCAAAGTTGCTAAAAAAGCGCGAGACGACTACGAAGTTCAAACTGGAATTCATAATTTTGTTGCAGGTTCAGTTGGATCCTATGGAGCATATTTAGCAGATGGTGATGAGTTCCGCGGCGATTACTCTCTAACTGATAGGCAATACTTAGATTTTCATTTACCTCGGTTAAGGGTAATACTGGCTAATCAGCCAGATTGCTTAGCGATTGAAACACAGCCTAAGTTAGATGAGCCCGTTGCAATTCTGAATTGGCTTAAAGAAAATACTCCTACAATTCCGGTTTATGTAAGTTTTACTTTGCATGATACGACTAAGATTAGTGATGGTACGCCGCTGAAAAAAGCAATGCAGAAACTAAATGATTATGATCAAGTTTTTGCAGTTGGCGTGAATTGTTTTAAGCCATTTTTAGCTACCGCTGCAATTGATAAAATGCGTGAATTTACTGATAAGCAAATTGTAGTTTATCCCAATTTGGGTGGTGTTTACAATGAATTTGAACGTAATTGGATTCCGTTTAATGCAAAATTTGATTTTAAAAAGCTTAGTCAAGAATGGTATGAACATGGCGCGCGCATGATTGGGGGATGCTGTTCTACGGGTGTCAAAGAAATTAGTCAGATCGCTGCATTTTTTAAGACAATTCATAGTCAAAAAACACAACCCAAAAGTATTAAGTTAGACTTTAATCATCTGAAATCTAGTAGTTCAAATACCTAAGTTTGAGCTGAATTACTTTAAATTTTGAATAAAATCTGCTAATATAATAGTGGAGCGTGTGATGAGCGCTCCGAGGATGAAAAGGCTAGGCAAGATACCTTTTATGGTATTATGCTTGATAGGAAGAAATTTGAAGGTGTAGAAAAGCCATTAAGGACATTTTCCTTAGTGACTTTTTTCTTTTTATATAAAAAACTCCAAGTTAATAAAAACTCGGAGCTTTCTAAATATTTAGAAATTATTCTTTTGCGTTCGCGGCGTGAGTTTATCCCAGATTGCATCAACTATGCCAACCCAAGTTACACTAAAAGCGACGGAACCACATACGTCAGATGGAAAATGTGCATAAACATAGACTCGAGAGATCATGACGATTATTAGCCAAACAATTAATAGGACATATAGCCATATACGAGTAGTGCTGCTTTTTACTATAACAGGAATCATGATTAAGATTAGCCAAAATACGATTACCACCATGCCCAGAGTATGACCACTAGGAAAGCTAAAACCGTCATCAACAGCTAAGTGATTAAGCGGGCGACTGCGTTGCACAATATGCTTGATAACGTAACCAACAGCATCAGCTGTGACCATCGTAATCACAATACTCAGCGCAAGAGGACGCTGTCTTCTAAACCATAGAATAACAGCAATCAAAAGCATCCATACTAAATCAACCTTGGTATCGGCTAAGAATGTAATTTTGAGCATTAATCCCTTTAGGCCAGGAATAGTATGAACCAGTTGTTCAAAGAAATTATCAAAACCGGTAATCCAAGCAGCATGCAGCATGATAGAAATTGCCAAAATTAAAAAGATTGGCAAGCCTATACAAATTGTAATAATATTTTTCTTTTGCATATTTACCTCGATAGATATATTTTTGTTAACAACATTAACGAGTTTATCATAAAATAGTGCATATCAAGTACAAAAATCTAAATTATAGGAGCAAAATAATGGAAAAGAACACCGAAAATATGCTGGCTGGTAAGCTATATCGCCCAGGGACCGCAGAATTGAGAGAAATTTCTAGTTTGGCGCACCGTTTATCTAGAGATTATAATCTCACTACAGATGAAGATAAAATTGAAAGAAAAGCTATTATTGATCGGTTTTTTCCAAATCATGGTAAGGGAGTATATTTGCAAGGACCAATTCAAGTTGATTATGGTCAATTCACCACTTTAGGAGATGAATTTTATGCCAATTTTAATTTGACGATACTAGATACTTGCCCAGTTACTATTGGCAAAAATTTGATGTGTGGTCCTAATGTGACTTTTGCGACACCCCTTCATCCCTTGTTGCCAGAGCAGCGAAATGCGCGTTTGCAAAAGGACGGAAAAATGTCAGATGTTGAATATGGTGCTCCAATTACAATCGGTGATAATTGCTGGTTAGCCAGCAATGTTACAGTTTGTCCAGGAGTCACTGTTGGCAATAATTGCGTGATTGGTGCAGGCTCTGTAGTGACGCATGATATTCCGGATAGTTCTTTAGCAGTAGGCGTGCCAGCTAAAGTTTTACGAAAAATTACAGAACAAGATCATTTAGAAAATTATCCGTATTAATTTTTGTTAATCTGTAACCCTACTGCAAAAAATAAATGCTAAGATTATTCTATGAAGAAAATAACATTTCTGGAGGGCTTAAAAACGAAACGTATTAATATTAAAAAGACATTTATTAAAACGGCTATTTCATTAACTGTTGCTACTTCCTTGCCAGTTGCAGCACTAACTAATACTAATCAAGTTCAAGCAGCTAGTTATAATCAGACAGAAATGCGTAGTTTTGTCAGACAAACTATTGCTAATTATTATGCTCGGGGGACAACAGTAATTGTTAAAGACGGGCATCCACAGCAGATTAGTTACGGTTATGGCTATTATGGCAGACGCTTGGGTGCGGGTAACCGTAAGGTAGTATATCCGGTTTGTTCTTTACAAAAAGTTATTACAGCTGCGATGATTACACAATTGATGTCTGCGGGTAAGTTCAATCAAGATACTAAGATTTCAACTTGGTACCCTAATTTAAAGGGAGCTGCGAAAATATCACGGTTGGCAACTTAATGACACATACCTCAGGCTTAAAGGCGGCAGATACCGAAGTTAATCGTGGTCGTGTATACTCTGAAGCTGATGCAATTAATTGGGTAGTTAATAAATTAAATTCAACTAGTCAAAATCAACCAGGCAAGTTTTCATATAATAATACTAATTATATTCTGTTGGCTGGAATTATTCGTGCGGTTACCGGGCAATCTTATAAACAAAATGTAAAAGACCGAATTATCAATCCATTAAATTTAAAGAGAACTTACTTCTTAGAAGATGTTCCTAGCGGCATGACTGATGGGATTTCTTATACTTGGAATCGCAAAAATTATCAATGGGCTCAGTATGTAAAGAAACAACAAGCTTCACAGTTGGTTGGTGCAGGCAATTTGTTCTCTACGCCAATGGATTATTATCGTATTCAAGTTGGTTTAACTAACGGTAAAATCTTAAACCGTGAGCAGTTTAATTTGATGACTCATTTAAAGGCTACTTCAGGCAACGGTTATTCTGGCGGGATGTATATTAAAGGTAATTTGAAGTCTGCGTATGGCAACTTGTACAACACTCATTTTGGTAATTGGATCCAAATGACGTCTGATAATCGAAATGGATTAATCATGTTTTTGAATCAAACGCAAAACGATGAAAATAGAAATAAGGTTATTGGTTATCAGATCTTGAATCATATTCAACCAGGTACTTTTAGTGCTAGATAAAAAATAAACGAATTTAATTTTTCCTGTTATTAGATGTGTTAAGCTAATAACAGGATTTTTTATTTTTCGAGGTGAGAACATGGTTAATGGAGGAGTTTTGATTAGTCAGGATTTATCATGTGCAGGGCAGGTTTCATTAGCAATCGCCTTGCCGATTTTAGGGGTATGTGGTTTAAAGCCTACGGTTTTGCCAACGGCAATTTTATCTACTCATACAGGAGGCTTTGGTGATAATATGTATCTTGATTTGAGTGATGAAATGAAATTGATTTTCCAGCATTGGCACCAAGTTAATTTGGAATTTAATGCGCTTTACTTAGGTTATCAAGGTAAAAAAGCATTAGAATTTTGGTTAAATAATTTTGAGCAAATTAAGCTGAAGAATAATTTAGTGTTAATTGATCCCGCAATGGCAGACCATGGCAAGATGTATCGCGGTTTGGATCAAGACTATGTGCGGCAGATGCGTCAATTAATTCATCGCGCAACGATCATAACCCCTAATTTGACTGAAGCTGCATTTTTATTGGGTAAAGAAAAGCAGGAAAACACTTTGGCTGTAGCACAAAGTTTAGCCAGAGAATTACAAGAACATTTTTCTGTGCCAAATGTGATTATTACGGGGATCTCATTAACTAATGAAAAAATAGCAGAGGTGGGAGTTACTCAAGCTGAAAGCTGGTCATTGATTCAGCCTAAACAAGCAGGCAGTTTCTTCGGAACTGGTGATATTTTTGCTAGTGCATTTTTGGCTAGCGTAATGCGACACAATAGTTTAAAAGATAGCTGCTCAATTGCAGCTGATTTTGTCGCGCAGGCAATTATTAACACGCCTAAGCAAGATCCACGTTTAGGACCGAATTATGCTGCTGGATTACCAAATTTAGTAAAACAATTAAAACAAAGAGGATAAGATGGAAAAAGAACGGAATTCATTACAAGCACTAGTATTAACCGGATTATTTGCTGCAATTATCTATATTGGTATCTGGATACTGCGCATTCCTGTTCCAGCAATGGTTGGGCGTCCGTTTATTCATTTTGGCAATACTTTAACTGCGGTAGCAATCCTTTATTTAGGTTATCGGAATGGGATGATCGCCGGTATTATTGGCTTGGGCGGTTTTGATCTGCTTAATGGTTATGCTGCAACATCTTGGCTGACTATGATAGAAGTGGTAGTAGTAGCTTCGATTTTAACGCTTGTATATAAAGGGATGCATTATCGCGATAGTAAGAGAAATATTATTATTTTGGGTATAATTGCTGGTATTACAAAGATTTTTACCACTTATTGCGTTTCAATCGTAGAGGCATTAATGGTTGGCACTAGTTTAAAAGTTGCTTATATTGGGGCGTTTGTAAGCTTGCCGGCTACAGTTATTAATTCTATTTCGACTGCTATTTGTACGCCAATTTTATATTTTGCCTTTAAAGATGCGACTAGAATTATTCTCAAAAAAGCAAAATAAAATGCAAATGAGAGCAATAAGTTTTACACTTAATTAGTAAAGTATATTAGAATTCGCTGATAAAAATAAAAGGTAGGATAACATGAACGAAGACCTAAAGAAAAAGAATAAGCGAAATAATATTATTTTGTTGATAATTGGCTTACTGATCATTGTTGGAATGGTCGTGGGCTTGGGCATTCATAATCGGAATGTAGCCAATCATGCAGCTGCCGTTCAGTTTAATAAGACTCACTTTAATCCGAATGTTAAGATTAATGGCGTTCAGGTAGGTAAATTGACAGTGAAAGAAGCAACTGACAAGGTTAATAAAAAGGCAAAGAATCTAGTTCAATTAAAGGATGGTCAGTTAGTATATCATTACAATACGACAATTAAACCAATTGATGAGGCGGAAATGCAGTCATTCTTTAAAAAGCAGCAGACCACTGTGGCTAATGATCGAACGTATCAATATACTACTAGAGATTTAAGTGTTGCACAGAAGAAACTAACTGCACTTAAGAAAGCAACATTGACTTATAAACTTAATGGCAAAAACTATAGTTTAAAAGCTAAAAATTTGTTAAATGATGTCACTTATCGAAATGGTGGAAAATATCAAGTTGGTGATAGCTCAAAGTTGACTGCCAAGCTTAATCAAATTGACAAAGCTGTTTCAACGCTACATCAAAGTTACCAATTTAAGGTGCCGGTTGGTAATAAAATAAAAGGAAAGACTATTACCGTTAAGAATAAAACTTGGGGTTGGGGCGTTTATGTAAAAAAAGCTCGACGTTTAATTATTGCGGCTTTTACCAAGAATCAGCAGACGCTTGATGGTTCTAAGGCAATATACGGTTTAGGTTATAGTACCTATGCTCATGGCTATGGATATAGCAATCACGAAATTGGCAATACATATGCAGTTGTTTCTCTAAAAAAACAGGAAGTATGGCTAATCAAAAATGGCAAACTAGCTGTTCATCTTAAAGATGTGGTTACTGGAACAATGGAAGGTAGCAAAGGCGACCAGACTCCTCGTGGCGTGTGGTATATTCATTATAAGGAATCACCAAGCACTTTACGGGGTACTAATGACGATGGCTCCAGCTATGCTTCTCCAGTGAAGTATTGGATGCCATTTACATTAAGTGGATGCGGCTTTCATGATGCTAGTTGGCGAACGGACTGGGGTAAGAAGGCATACTTAAAAGGTGGCTCGCATGGCTGCGTAAATGTAAAGCCTAGTGAGATTAGGCGCATTTGGAATAACATTAAGAAAAATGAGCCGGTAATTATTTACGAGTAGAAAAAACGAGGTTCAAACCCATTTAGGGGGTCCAAACCTCGTTTTATTTTGTCTTATTTTACTTTTCAAACCAATCCCAGTCATCACCTACAGTGTGAACACCTGTATCTTCTTCTGTTTCAGCTGAACTAATCTTTTCGGCATGAGTTGGACGTTCAACGGTGAATTCACCGCGTTTATTCTTTTTAACAATAGCTTCAAATTGAATTACATCGCCCTTTTCAAGATTTAATTGCTTGAAGGCCTTAGTCATCCGTAATGCAATTTGCTTAACTACTACGTTTTCTTCATTGTTAACGGTTAGATCTTGAAAAATTCCTTGACGATCATCAGGACGTAAAAACGTAGCAGTAAAAATTCTGCGTTCTCCGTCTGCATATGGCTCTAGTTTTTCATTGTATATGTCGATCATTAAAAATATCCTCTTTTCTACAACGTCTACTATAACATTCTTTGTTGGATTAGAATCACAAAAAAAGCACTGAGACCAAATTAACTACCCACAATTTGGTCAACAGTGCAAAAAAGAGATTAGAAGTCTCATTTCTTTTATTTTAATTATTAATATATCATATTCTTTTCCAATTGCAAAATCTTTATGTAAGTGTGTAAGTGTCAATATTTTTGCGGTAGGCTATTAACCATTAGTCTGACCTTAATTTCTTAAATATTTATTTGATTTATTTTTCTGCCGAAATCATCCAAATAGCTATGTCCTGCTGTTAAGCTTTCGATTGCTCCGTGATGAATGCCCAGATGAGCTTCATGCGTCTTTCTTAGGCTGGCACGAACTGCTCCTTTCAATTCTTCCTGATCACCAATATCGAGCTGCCCACCTGCAAATTCACTGCTAAGCCAGTATTCCAGCTCTTTGTTTTTAATGCAAGTCAGCACACGCAAAATACCCTCAGCGCCATTCTCTGACCAGTATTTTCCTTGCCCTTTGACGCGATAAGTATATTTACGGTGATTGCTCTCACAGCAGCCAATTGCCTTAATTACGGACAAATGACGCATCTTAAACGGCTTAATATCCACCCAGCGACGATGAAGATAGCTGCGCAG
>NZ_FMXC01000079.1 GCF_900103655.1 Lactobacillus kefiranofaciens | reverse complement strand
CGTCAGGCGAGAGCAGAAAAGCTCAAGCAGGTCGACGAAAACAAATTCAAAAAAGTTCTTGACAGAGCTTTGAGAGTTTGGTAAAGTGAAAAAGCTGTCCGGTCTAGCCGGACAGAGGTAGTACTTTGAAAACTGAACAAAGTTTCGCTAAAAGTGTGCGGGTGTAAGAACCCAAACAAAAAGCGAAGTCAATTTCGCAAGCAATAAATTTGAGACAAAGATCTTAAATAATCGAATGAGCAATCATTCAAACTTAATTTTCAAAATGAGAGTTTGATCCTGGCTCAGGACGAACGCTGGCGGCGTGCCTAATACATGCAAGTCGAGCGAGCGGAACCAGCAGAATCACTTCGGTGAGGACGCTGGGAAAGCGAGCGGCGGATGGGTGAGTAACACGTGGGGAACCTGCCCTTAAGTCTGGGATACCACTTGGAAACAGGTGCTAATACCGGATAAGAAAGCAGTTCGCATGAACAGCTTTTAAAAGGCGGCGCAAGCTGTCGCTAAAGGATGGACCCGCGGTGCATTAGCTAGTTGGTAAGGTAACGGCCTACCAAGGCAGTGATGCATAGCCGAGTTGAGAGACTGATCGGCCACATTGGGACTGAGACACGGCCCAAACTCCTACGGGAGGCAGCAGTAGGGAATCTTCCACAATGGACGCAAGTCTGATGGAGCAACGCCGCGTGAGTGAAGAAGGTTTTCGGACCGTAAAGCTCTGTTGTTGGTGAAGAAGGATAGAGGTAGTAACTGGCCTTTATTTGACGGTAATCAACCAGAAAGTCACGGCTAACTACGTGCCAGCAGCCGCGGTAATACGTAGGTGGCAAGCGTTGTCCGGATTTATTGGGCGTAAAGCGAGCGCAGGCGGAAGAATAAGTCTGATGTGAAAGCCCTCGGCTTAACCGAGGAATTGCATCGGAAACTGTTTTTCTTGAGTGCAGAAGAGGAGAGTAGAACTCCATGTGTAGCGGTGGAATGCGTAGATATATGGAAGAATACCAGTGGCGAAGGCGGCTCTCTGGTCTGCAACTGACGCTGAGGCTCGAAAGCATGGGTAGCGAACAGGATTAGATACCCTGGTAGTCCATGCCGTAAACGATGAGTGCTAAGTGTTGGGAGGCTTCCGCCTCTCAGTGCTGCAGCTAACGCATTAAGCACTCCGCCTGGGGAGTACGACCGCAAGGTTGAAACTCAAAGGAATTGACGGGGGCCCGCACAAGCGGTGGAGCATGTGGTTTAATTCGAAGCAACGCGAAGAACCTTACCAGGTCTTGACATCTAGTGCCATTTGTAGAGATACAAAGTTCCCTTCGGGGACGCTAAGACAGGTGGTGCATGGCTGTCGTCAGCTCGTGTCGTGAGATGTTGGGTTAAGTCCCGCAACGAGCGCAACCCTTGTTATTAGTTGCCAGCATTAAGTTGGGCACTCTAATGAGACTGCCGGTGACAAACCGGAGGAAGGTGGGGATGACGTCAAGTCATCATGCCCCTTATGACCTGGGCTACACACGTGCTACAATGGGCAGCACAACGAGCAGCGAGCCTGCAAAGGCAAGCAAATCTCTGAAAGCTGTTCTCAGTTCGGACTGCAGTCTGCAACTCGACTGCACGAAGCTGGAATCGCTAGTAATCGCGGATCAGCACGCCGCGGTGAATACGTTCCCGGGCCTTGTACACACCGCCCGTCACACCATGGGAGTCTGCAATGCCCAAAGCCGGTGGCCTAACCGCAAGGAAGGAGCCGTCTAAGGCAGGGCAGATGACTGGGGTGAAGTCGTAACAAGGTAGCCGTAGGAGAACCTGCGGCTGGATCACCTCCTTTCTAAGGAAGCAGAGGTGGCGGAGAGTAGGGAAGACTACTAAAGGAAGCCACTAAAGCAAACGGAAGCACACTGAGAAACTTTGTTTAGTTTTGAGGGTAGTACCTCAA
>NZ_FMXC01000048.1 GCF_900103655.1 Lactobacillus kefiranofaciens | reverse complement strand
GCCATATACCAGCTGGCAGTTATTAATGCAACAAGAAAAGGAAGTCAAAATCGAGCTTAAATATACGCTGATGATTCATGATGATAGCTTAGAAAATCTAGAACACGTTGATCAAGGTCTACTAGAAAAGTATTCACCAACCGAGCAGCAAAAGATTACTCGCGCAGTCAAAGATTTGCGAACAATCATGGCTGTTAAGCAAGTTATTCAAACCCAATACCAGGAAGTTTTAAGAAGAGCCTTTCCTAACGGCAATTTTAATGAATTACCAATGATTAAACAGGAACAAGCCTATACAGCCGTGATGTACTATGATCCTGTTTTAAAGCCATGTCAGGCCGAAACGATTGAACAGTGGCAAGCAAATCCACCACAGGTGTTCAGTCCCCAAGAACATCAACAAGGACTAGCTTATTTATCGGGACAGCTTAGCTTAGATCAGTTAGAAAATCATCACTTACAACGGGTTTTAAAGCATGATGGCACTAAACAACTCTTTTTTGGCGAATGCAAAGCCGATCCGACGATTAAGAACAGTCAGATCGAGAAAATCCAAAAACAGTTAAAAGGGCAACAAGCCAAGGACGACCAGTACAGAAAAGCAAATATCGGACATTATCAACCACTGAACTACAAGCCAGTTAGTCCAAGCTACTACTTAAAGACGGCCTTTAGTAACGCAATCATGACCGCCCTATATGCCCGTGATGAAGATTACGAACGGCAAAAACAGGCGCAAGGTTTAAAGGAGACTGAGTGGGAAATGACGAAAAAGCAACGGCAACACCAAACTCGAAACCGGCATGAAGATGGGGGCATGCACTTGTAATCTAAATGTAAAATTAAAAGTGCACCAACGTGCTCATTTAATGGTACAATGAACCCATAATATAGGGAAAGGAGTATTCACATGTGACAAAGAAACAGGAATGGTTTAGCTTAGCTCAAGCTAGTCTCAAGCTTGAACGAGGTAGTACGTACGTGAGTGTTTGGTTAAGACGGCACCCTAACGAGTTGCCAAGTGAAATGCTCATGGAAACGGGCAAAGTTAAATTAATATCTGAAGATGGCATTGAATGGATTAAAAACCACATAAAAAAAGAGGGCGTCCTCGTCAGCAGTAGAGTTGCTAACGGGGATCAGCACCTGGAAGTTACGATTCTAGGTGTCACCCTCCTAACAATCCATTTTACTGGGCGGGTTAGGGGAAAGCTAGTTGTTTAGCGTCCCTAACGCGTTTTTTTTTTAGGAGGTGATCCAATGAAAGTAGAAAGCTGGCAAGGCATTAATGGCAAGTTAGTTCATGATGAGCAAAAGGCAATTATGGTTGATAATGACCAAGCATTAACTGATCAAAAGCAGCTACAAGCAATTTTAGATCAAGATGGGCAGCCAATCGATGAAGTTCGCCGAGCAATGATTAAGAAGACGGTTAAACGTCAGCTAAAAACTCCGCCATTAAAACTTAGTGGCTGGTTTAATCGCCATCAAGACCGTCAAAATGCTAAAAAGACCGAAAAATTGGTGAGTGACAAACCGACCCATCAATATAAGCAGATCAAAAATGAAATGACCTTTTTTGGTGAGAGTTTCCTGGAAGGCTTCTTAGGCTTCTATGGCTTAGAAGTTGATAACGCCTTAGGTCGTTACGAACATAATTTGCATGTCTTAGAGGCCCAAGAATTAGGCCAGTCAGAAAAAGAGTATTACTTAGCCACGAGTGAAAACGGCCGCGTCAAATTAGCCACGGATCCATTACCAAGCCAGCAAATTGCCGAGGAACAATTGAACAAGTTCTATCAGCGTGAGCCAGAAGAAACGCAGGCAGAATCGGTTCAATTACGGTCACAGGAAGACGGAAAGGAGGAATAACATGAAGTTCAACAAAGTAAAAGCGTTAGCAACTACTGGAGCTACTGCGATTTATTTGGGCTTGATGAACGCCCAGGTTGTTTTGGCGGCGGACGGTGGCGAAGTTAAAAGCAAGCTAACCAGCGCTGGTAAGACGATTCAAGGTATTTTAACTGGCTTGGTCGTTTTAGTTGGGATTTGTGTCGCGCTATTTATTATTATCAAAAGAATGCCTGACGCAGACGATCCGCGAGAGAAATCAGAAGTTTATCACGCGGTTGGCCGGGTGGCTGGTTTAGTGGCCTTAGCGGCAGCCATTATCTGGCTATTACCTTGGGTTTACAGCCTATTCACTTAATTTAAAAAGGAGCCTGCCAAATGAAGAAAGGGAAAGAATTTATCTTCCCAGAAAACGTAGATAAAGACTACGGGATCTGGAAAGACTACACCTTGAAGGATTTTGGCGTAGCGGGACTGGCAGGACTAGTGGGCTTAATTTTTATTGCGATCCCACCCTATGGTCTGATCTTAGTCCTGATAAAAATAGTGATTGTTGTCTTAGCCATGACGATTGTCATGGCTATTTTAACAATTCGACCAGTTGCGGCGCGGAAGAATATTAAAGTGCGGGATAACTTTAAGCTGAAACGCCGCTATGCCAATGGTCAGAAACTGTTTTATTTAAAACCGAAGAAGCGAGGTGAACTAAATGCGTTTGAAGAAGAACAAAACCGCCAATAAATCAGCCAGGCTAGATTGGGATTACCAACCGCCCAAAATCAATGGTGGCAAAGAAACCATTGATGACATGAGCTTGGTGGTGGGTATGTATGGTAATTACGAAGTTACCAAAACGGGTAATCTCGTTGGCATTTTGGAAGTTAGTGGGATCAACCTGGATCTACTTAATGAAACCGAACAGCAAGACGTTTTTGAGGACTATGGTGCGTTTCTCATGAGTACCTTAGGTGAAGGCGTTGATGACACATTACAGTTCTTAGAACCGACGATTCCCGTCAATATGACGGCTTATCTCAATGGTCTCAAACGGCGGTATCTCGCCTTACAAAAAGACCACCCGGAGCAACAGTTCAAAATCCAGCTCATAGCCAGTTACTTGGATCACTTTACTAAAGTCCAAGAATCCAAAAACATGACAACTAAGCAACATCTGCTAATCGTTAAGGTACCGATTAAAGACAAGAGCGTTAAAAGCTTAAACTTAGCCGTCACTCATTTAGACGAAAAGATCGAACAGGTTAAACGAGACATTGAAAATGCATTAACGGATTTTGATGTGACGGCCAAAGTTTTGACTAGTCAAGAAGTCCAAGAGATTTTAAAGAACTTGATCAATTTTAATGGATAGGGGGCAACAGGATGAGTTTTGGTGATAAGGTCATTGATTTATTTATGCCAACTAAAAAAGAGCATAACCAAGGCAACAGCGACCAAACGGGTAGTAAGCCCAAACCGGAGGTTGAGGATTTTACCAAGCTGATTGATCGCGATAGCTTGCATTCACTATTTCCGTTCAGCTGGGAACAGTACCCCACCTACGTCCAGTCGGGCGAGAATTTTATTCGGGTGTTAGCGATCGCTGACTATCCCAAGCGGGTTTACGGCAACTGGTTGTCAGAATTGAAGCGCAAAAAAGGCGTTATCGATATTGTGCAATATATCGACAGCGCCAGTAACAATTCAATGATTACCTATTACAAGAAGACGATTCAAAACAAGGAAGCGCAGAAGTTAAATACGTTCGACCCGTATAAAAAGAAAATTCTGCAAAACTATATTGATTCAGCCAACATGCAACTAGATAAATACCTCGATAATTCTACCACATTTGTGTACCAACATATGCTGATTTATCTGCGGGCCAACAGTTTAGCAGAATTAGATGGCTTAACCGAAAGCGTTAAGAATACGTTGATTAAACTACAAATGAAGCCCTTAGTGCCCGTTAAAGCGACTTTCCAAGCATTTTGGTCAACCATGCCAATTAACGAGAACCTCATGGGGGATTACACCTATAAAGAGAGTAATACCGAAGTCGCCAGCAGTATGTTTCCTTTTGATGACGCTGAAATTCTGGACTTAAAGCCGAGAAGCGATATTGAAGGAGTTAACAAAGATACCAACAGCTTAATTGCCGTAGATATGTTGGATCGCAACAAGACCCTAAATCAAAATCAAGTGATTATCGGGACCTCGGGGGTCGGCAAGACCACCTATATGATCCAAAAAATCCTACGCTACGCCATTCAAGACTATCAACTCTACATTATTGATCCAGAAAATGAATATACCAAAATTGTCGAAGCCCTAGGTGGGGCAGTCCTGCACCTAACTTCTAATGCTAAGTACAAAATTAACCCGCTCCAAATCTTTTCCGAAGAAATCTTAAGCGCCGATGAAGCGGTCACAAACCTTGATTTACTAGTTAAAGATAAAATCCAGCGATTAAAGGGATTCTTTGAAGTCCTTAAAACCGGGATTACCCAAGTTGAACTGGCAATCCTTGATGATGTCGTTAAACAAGCTTACGTCAACAGTGGCGTTTTGAAATACAGCCGCTTAAAAGAAATTAAAGACGATCAGTGGCCGACCTTATCCAATGTTTATGACGAGTTGGAAAAATTGGCAGATAAGGACGCCGACAAATTCAATCGGGTCAAAGACTTCTACTACATCTTAGGCAGTTATACCCATGGTTCTAACAGTTTATTTGACGGCCATACCAACGTTAACTTAAAAGGGAAAATCATTTCCTTTGATTTAAAACCGCTACAAAGTGAGCAGGAAGTCCAATCAGCCGCCTATCTGAATACTTTCCAGTATCTATGGGACGAAATTACCAAAGATCGGCATAGCCGCAAGAAATTATTTGTCGATGAATTTCATTTCTTGACCTTGCACAAAGCAGCCGCCACCTTTTTCCACCAAGCTTACAAGCGGTTTAGAAAGTATAATGCTGGGGCGATTGCCGGAACGCAGCAAATTCAAGATGTAATTGAAGGAACGACAGATACCGGGCAGAACATTGGTGAAGCCATTATTGGGAACTCCTATACCAAAGTGTTCTTTGGTCTTGACGGTAAAGGCGTTGATGATGTGATTACCAAATTGCGTATGACGTTCTCGGATAAAGAAAAGAAGTTATTAGAACGTCGTAGACAAGGTGAAGCCCTGATGATCTATGGTAGCCAACGCGCCTTTATGCGTGTCGAGTTGACCGAAGAAGAACTACGGCTAATTGACCCAGAAGCTTACCAAGAAAAATATCACCGTGAGACAGCCGGGCAGCCGGACTATCAAAAGCGCGTGGTCTTAACACCTAGTGAGATTGACGCTTTAACTACCACCGAGGAGGAAGGAGGGACTTTAAATGAGTAAACCAAACCAGTTATTGAATATAGAGGTTGGCACCTTCAAGCGACAGGGAAACCAGTTAATTCTCGAACTCAATCACAATCAATTTCGATATGACCAGTTGAGTGAGCTAAACGAATTAAAGGAAGCTGATGCCAATTTCTTACAGTTGGTTAACGTGGTTGAGCAAGGCCAGAAGGTTGTTTTAACTTATACCTTGCCGGATAAGGTCAGATCATTAAAGGAATTACCACATGAAAATAAAGCAATCCGGTCAGCAATTGCCAAGGAAATCATGGCGCAAAATGTGGTTAACGATAGCCAGTATCACGTTGCGTTGAACCCAGCTAACCTGTGGTATTACCCCATGCAACATGTTTGGTACGCCTACCGGGCCAATGAACTCATGCCTTATGATGACAAGCATAGCAATTTAGCCAAATACAAAGCACTGATTCTGTTTTGCTTGACGGGGACGCCTTACGAACGGCTATTAAGCAATCCTCAAGAAGCCCTGGCCAAGCACCCGGACGACTATTTACAACAAGTAGCTAAAGCTACGTCGTTAAATGAGTTAAGGGAAGTGGTTAACGGCATTGAGGATTTTGTGAGCTATCACGAATGGCAGGCAGTTGAAACGGCCCAACAGAAAACCAAACAACGTTTATGGTTGAGCGTGGCCGGAGTGGCGATTGTGGCCGTTTTGGCTGTCGGTTTAGTCCATAAAAGTGACGAACGGCAATATCAAAGCTTAGCTAACCAGAACCAAGCCCAGGTCACGCGATTAAAATATAGCGGTCAAATTCAGACCGCTTTAAATGATCAAAAATGGTCGGAAGCGCAAAAAGATATGAAACGGGCCGGCTATCCTTTAACTAAGCAAGTCAGTGTCTTTTTAAAGCATCGTCAGTACCAGCAAGCCTTAAACGTTGACCCAAGTCAGTTGAACAAGGTTGTTAATGCGGCTTATGCCAACAAAGATAGCGGACAGATTGCCAATTGGCAGTTACCAACTAAGGCGACAAGCACGCAAAAAGATCAATTGAAACTCGAAAAAGCGATTGTTAATTATGATACCAATACGCTTAATAACCAATTATCCTTTACGACGAACGCTGATGTTTTATTGAGAATGGGACAAGCGTATTTAGACCATAACGACACCCAAGACGCACAGACGGCACAAACTAAGTTAGCCGGGGTGAATACTGCTAAAGCTAAGTATTTAAAGGCGTTGTTAAGGCTTAATTCAGCAAAAGGTGACGTCAGCGCCGCCCAAAAGGCATTAGACGAGGCCAACAAAATTAATGGTAAGAAGAATAAAGCTAAGGCCAAAAAGGTGGCTGCGGCCAAAGCGGATTTAAAGAGTGCTCAAGCCGATCAGAAGGC
This sequence comes from Lactobacillus kefiranofaciens, assembly GCF_900103655.1. Lineage (GTDB taxonomy): Bacteria > Bacillota > Bacilli > Lactobacillales > Lactobacillaceae > Lactobacillus > Lactobacillus kefiranofaciens. The sequence goes on along the minus strand of NZ_FMXC01000048.1, from coordinate 4,948 downwards.
GGCCCAAAGGCAGGCTGATCAAACCAAAGCTAAAGCGGGTGATTAAATGCAGGCGATGGCCTTCGAATATAAGAAAAAGAAGTGGAAGCTGATTGCCTATATTGTGGGCGGTGCCATTCTGCTGATTATCTTATTGATAGCGGCAGTAACAGGTCAATTGCAAGAAAACAGTTGTGATAATTCAACCACCACAGAAACGCAATTAGATAGTAAGAGCATGACGGAAAATGCCAAAAATATTTATGCACACTGGAAACAGAAGTATGGCGCCACCCCACAAGCAGCCGCTGGTATCTTGGGGGTCTTACAGCTAGAAAGTCGCCTTGATCCCAAGTCCGTTAATTCCAGTTCCGGGGCCACGGGCTTAGCCCAGTGGTTAGGTGGTCGAAAAGATAAGTTGGAGGACTTGGCCCACAAAGAAAACAAATCAGCAACCAATCTCGGGGTGCAGTTGGACTATCTCGATCAAGAATTGAACAGTAGTTACTATGCGTCAAACAAGCAGATCTTTAAATATACGGACGTGCACAAAGCGACGAAAGCCTGGTTAATGGATTATGAAGGCATGAGCAAAAACCCGGAACAATGGTATTTAAGCCAAAGATACGGTTATGCCGATCATTGGTATTCCGTGTTCGGGGCGAGTGATCCCGTGGCCGGTAATACGTTAGACAATGCGAGTTCCGGCGATCTGACCGAGTTAGGTTGTGATAGTGACCCGAGCTATTCCGGTGGCAGCATTGTTAAAAACGCGGAAAGTATGAAAGGCGATTTCTACTATGTTCAAACCCACCCCGGCCCCGATTTAGGCAGTGATTTAAAGAATCCCAGCAAAACTGGTGGAACTGATTGTTCGGGCTTTGTCTGGTTAGCGCTTAATAAAGCTGGTTACAAGGTACCGGCCAACATGGGCTGGTTTACCGGCACGATGGCCAGTGACGCCAAAGGTAGCCATCAATACTTGAAACAGATCAGTGAAAATGATGCGAAAGCCGGCGATATTGTGATTGTTAATCAAGGCGCGGGAGCCGGAAACAACGGGCACACTGCCATTCTGCTAGGCAAATGGCAAGGTAAAGCCACCAAAATCATTGAACAAGGTGGCGTAGGCGACAAGGTTAACGAAAGCACCTTTAGCACCGCCTTTTATAGCTTACTAAATGGTGGTGATGTAACGTTAGCCCGGCCAATCAAGAAGTAAGGAGGGAAAACAAATGAAGCGGAGCATGGTTTTAAGTGTGGTGATTGGCAGCTTGATCTTAGTTATGTCATTAGGAACGAATGCCTATCAACATAGCCAAGTTAAGCAGGCGCAACAGCAGATTAGTCGGCTACAAAAACAGAAGCGCCAAGTTAACCAGCAATTGACTAAAGCCAACCAACAAAAGCAGTTATTGAGCACCCAAATTGACAGTTATAAGACCTACCAAAATAATAAAGACAAAAGTCAGGCTGAACTTAGCTTTAATACGGTAGTCACAAAGTTCTTTAAGGTCATGAACAACTTTAAGCCCAAGACCTACGGTCAGCGTAGAAACGGCGTGAAAGACTTGATTTCCGACAAGCTATATCAGCAATACTTTTCAAATAAGGGCACGTATGGTGATAGCAATAGTGTTTCAGCTAAGTTAAATCAACTGAACCTGTATACGCAAAGTAAGCAGGGGCAAAATATGAAAGGCTTGGCCGTTGTCAGTTACGAAAGTAAGAGTGGCGACAACGACTGGCAAAAGGCGACGGTACTTTATCAAGTGACTTTCGATACCACCACGGATCGAATCACTGATGTACAGAATCTTGGGAACAGTTTTAAAGCGAGTGACCTTGATTAAAAAAGTAAGCAAAGCCCTAGCGGTGATCGTGGTGATACTTGCAGTATTAGGCTTTGCAGGTCATAGCTATGTGAACCATGTTGAGAAAGAGAAAACAGTTGTGACGCTGGCTAAGCATGCCAACAAAGTTCTATTCTTTTACCGTGATGATTGCCCGGATTGCCAAGCTATTTTTCATCAGATTTATTGGCACAACGCAATCAGTCACAACATCGTCTTGATTAACATGAATCAGCCAAAGAATCGGCATTACATTCAACAATATCAATTAACGTCAGTACCGACCTTGATCCATGGCAAGCAACGATACTCCGGTACCAACCAACAAAGGATTAAACAGATAGTAGGTGATTAGATGAAAGACAAATTATTAAACAGCGTTAAAGTCAGCTGGCCATATCTACTAACGCTAATCATTGGCTTGTATTTAGCGGAGATTTTAGCTGGATCAGTCATGGCCTTGTCCCGCTATAAGTTGGCATTTGCGGATCATATGCCAACGGTGTTAAAACAGTTAGTCTTACACCCCTGGCACTATTACAGTTTGTATTTGGGGCAAAAGAATCCGGTATTAATTATCGTCAGTATCGCTGTGGTCCTGTACACCATTTATTTTGCTTTGAAACGCAATAGCAAGCACAAAGCGTGGGAAACTGCGGACACTGAAACCCACGGGAGTGCGACCTGGGGGAATTTAAAAGAATTGAGTGACCATTACTTTAGTATCAATGCCAAAGACCTCACCACAGCATTTAACAAGAGTACCAAGGCAGAAATTCTCAAATCATTAGTGGATCGAGAAAAGTCAGCGAAAGGGGGGGATTAACATGAATGGGACGATTTTAGGGATCGTGGATAAACGGATTGTTTACCAGAATAACAGCACCAAACCCAATCGGAATATCTTTGTGGTTGGGGGACCTGGATCATATAAGACCCAATCAGTCGTCATTACCAACCTGTTTAACGAAACGGAGAACAGCATTGTCGTAACCGACCCGAAAGGTGAATTATACGAAAAGACGGCCGGTATCAAACTAGCCCAAGGCTATCAAGTACATGTCGTCAACTTTGCCAACATGGCGCACAGTGATCGCTACAACCCCTTTGATTATATTCAACGGGATATTCAAGCTGAAACCGTCGCCACGAAGATCGTTCAGAGTGAAAATGCCGAGGGCAAAAAAGATGTGTGGTTTAGTACCCAAAGACAGCTTTTGAAGGCTTTAATCCTGTTTGTCATGAACCACCGGTCACCAGAGCAACGAAATTTGGCGGGCGTAACGCAAGTATTGCAAGAAAACGATGTGGAAGCCGAGGAAAAGGGTGCAGATAGTCCGTTAGACACCTTATTTCTTGATCTAACCATGTCTGATCCAGCGAGACGCGCTTATGAGTTAGGTTTCAAAAAGGCCAAAGGGGAAATGAAAGCCAGCATTATTGAAAGCCTGTTGGCGACCATTTCGAAGTTCGTCGACAAAGAAGTGGCCGATTTTACCAGCTTTTCAGATTTTGATTTAAAAGAGATTGGCAAAGCCAAAGTTGTGCTATATGTGATTATTCCGGTGATGGATAATACCTATGAAAGCTTCATCAATCTGTTTTTCTCACAATTGTTTGATGAATTATACAAATTAGCCGCCGATCATCACGCTAAATTGCCCCACCAAGTCGACTTTATCCTTGATGAATTTGTCAATTTAGGCAAATTCCCAAAGTATGAAGAATTTTTAGCAACGTGTCGAGGGTACGGCATTGGTGTCACCACCATTTGTCAGACCTTAACCCAGCTCCAAGCTTTGTACGGCAAGGATAAGGCCGAGAGTATCTTAGGTAATCATGCCGTTAAAATTTGTTTGAATGCCGCTAATGACGTGACCGCTAAATACTTTAGTGATTTGTTAGGTAAATCGACCGTAAAAGTGGAAACCGGTAGTGAGAGTACCAGTCATAGCAAGGAAGAAAGCCACAGCAAGAGCGATAGTTATAGCTATACGAGCCGTTCACTCATGACACCCGATGAAATTATGCGTATGCCCGAAGATCAGAGCTTATTAATCTTTAGCAATGCGCGACCAGTCAAAGCGACAAAAGCGTTCCAATTTAAACTATTTCCAGGGGCTGATCATTTGGTTAACCTGTCACAGAATGAGTATCAAGGCCAACCAGAAGCCAGCCAGGAAACCAACTTTCATCAAAGAGTAGCGAAATGGAAAGCAAAATTAAAGGAGACTGCTCAAAAAAAAGCCGCAAACAAGATGTCTCAAACAGAGGAGGAACAACAACAGGACAGCCTAGACAGCGACTTAGAGAGAGTTTCAAATAAAGATAGTCAAACAGAGGAGCCAGACGATGACAACTTACTTGGATAATGGAGGACATATTAATGAAAAAATATCGGAAATATATAATCGCTGTGATGACAGTGTTGCTGATTGTTGTTGGTCTTACCGCTTGTGGGAAGTCTACAGCACAGGATTTGCAAAGTAACAAATGGTATCTCAACCAAAAAGGTCAAAGCTACAAAACCCAATTCAATAAAAAAACAATGATTATTGAAAGCCCTTTGATGAATGTAAATGCCACTTATTCAGTCAGCAATACTTCCGGTAAAGAATATTTAAAAGTAAATACTGATGATGAGAAAAATCAAAAGTTTGAATTAACTCAAATTAGCGATGGTTATAAGGCTAAAGCAATTAATAAGTCTGCTAAAGCAGATAACGGATTAGGGAGTTTTGAATTGCAAAAAAGGAAGTGATAGATATGTTTGTTTTAGGTGATATTTCAGGACTGGTTCAGGGAGCGATTGCTAAATTTTTTGAATGGGCATTATCTGGTTTGCTGGACGGTTTATTCAACATCTGTAAGGCAATCATTGACCAAGCCAATCAAAGCTTGCCGATTGTTAAAACGTGGTATGCCATCTTCCTGTCCTTTGCGACATCGTTAGTCGTTGTGGTTGTCCTTGGGCGTATTGTGATGACAATTATAAAAGAGGCGGACGAAAGTACCGATGTGACTTGGGCTAATATCATCATGGACGGGATTAAATCAGCGGCCGTGATTCCGGTTTTCGTGTTCTTACAGGGCTTTATTCAAGGTTCAATTACCTT
>NZ_FMXC01000049.1 GCF_900103655.1 Lactobacillus kefiranofaciens | reverse complement strand
AAAGATAGCTTGTTCAATTGTTTGTTCTTTAAACTTCTTAGAATAAACCCGCTTTCTAGTATTCAAAATATTTGTTCCATGCATATCAATCAATCTAAGCATGTAATCCAGATTAGCTAAGTTCATTTTATATGCTTTTGACAACTGACAGATTGAGATTTTCTCATCTTTCCATTTACGATAAATTTCTATCTTTTGTTCTTTATTAAATTTAGACATAGTAAAAGACCTAAAAGTGTCTCACTTTTAGGTCTCACTTCAATTAGGCCACCGCCCATGTATGGAGCCATATCCATCGCGTTGATTTCGTTGAAGGTTAACCAGTAACGAACCTTGCCCTTGTAGTGGTTCATGACGATATCAGAGTAGTGAACAAAGGCATCGATCAAATGACGATCCTTCCAGCCACCGAAGCGAGTAATCAATGAAAGTGGGGTTTTCATAGTGAGACAAAGTCACTAATGGCTCAATATCATATTTGGCACATTCATCAAATACCTTGTCGTAAAAGGCCAAGCCTTCTTCATTAGGTTTTTCGTCGTCACCATTAGGCAAGATTCTGGACCAGTTCATTGATAATCTGAAGACATCAAAGCCCATTTCGGCCATTAATTTAATATCTTCCTTATAGTGATGGTAAAAATCAGTTCCTTGGTGACTTGGATAGTAGTAACCATCAAGCATAGTTGGTACAGAGCCTTCTGGCAATTTGAAGTCTTGCCCCCATACAAGAGGAGTAGCACCAGTTTCGCCGTTAGGCTTTTTCCAAGTTACTTTACGAGGTTCAGTTGCTGAACCATTAGTTAAAACGTCAACGGCATTTAAACCTTTGCCGCCTTCGTATTGGTTGGCAGCTGTAGCGCCGCCCCAAGTAAATTTATTGTTAAATGACATAGATTACCTCTAAAAACGATTATTATCTAGTAAGACATAGTCACGAGTATCGTAACGATTACGGCTGACTGAATATTCAATCGGCTGACCGTTGGTTAACCAAATGATTTGCTCTAATTCGAGCATTGGATCATCTGATTTAGCATCTAAATATTTGATATCATATTTGTCAGGTTTTGCTGCACGAATCTTACGATAAGCATGACCAAACTTTAAGTGAAGTTTTTGGTGAATGTAGTTATAAATAGAGGAATGAAGTATTTTTTCATCTAAGTCAGGGACTAATTTAACGGGCATAAAGGTATGCTCAATAATTAATGGTTTCTCGTCATAGTTTCTTAACCTAACAATATTGTAGATTGGTTCATTGCGCTTTAAGCTGAGATTATTTTGCATTTGTGGATCAGGAAATTCCACTGAAAAATGCAGAATATCACTCTTAACTTTATCCTTGCCTAATTGATTCTGTAAACCTGTAAATGCATTCGCTGGTGTATCAGTGGGAGATTTAATAGGAATATCACCGGCTACAAATGTACCTAAACCAGATTGTTTATAGATTAATCCTTGTCTTTCCAAACCATCGAAAGCTTTTTTAACTGTTAAGCGACTAACATTAAATTCTTGTGCAAATGCTTCTTGGTCGGGAAGAGGTTCTTCCTTACTATAGACATTATCTGTAATGCGTTTCTTTAACTTCTCAGCGACCTCTAAATATTTTGCTCTTGCCATGTTTTATCATCCGATTTCTAACTAGATTTTATACTTTTACCTCTATTTTAAAACAAACATCTATACTTTATCAAAAAAGAGATGTCATTTTACTATTAATTTATAGCTTGATGACATCTCTTTTAATTGTTGATTAATTAATTACAGCTTTATTTGTTAGCAGCTGCTTCCTTTTGCTCCTTAGCAAGTAAGACCTTATCGTATTTACGAGCGAATGGCCAGTAAATTGCAGTTGAGATCAACAGAGTACAGAATTGCCAGATAGCCATCTTCCAACCACCAATTAAGAAACCGGAGATAACGGCTGGAGTTGTCCAAGGAGCGGCAACACCGTTAAGTGGTGGAACAATACCAGTCTTAATTACTAAGTAAGTTGATGCAGCAACTACTAATGGAGTTAAGAAGAATGGTACAGCAAGCATAGGGTTCATAACGATTGGCAAACCAAAGAGGAATGGTTCGTTAATGTTAAAGATACCAGGAACTAATTCCAACTTACCGATTGACTTCAATTGAACTGATTTAGTAGCAATTAAAGTGAAGATAACTAAACCAATAGTGATACCTGAACCAGTCAAGTTAATGAAGTTGTTGTAGAATTCATTAGTAACGATGTGAGCACCTTGTGCTAATGAAAGTTTGCCTTCAGCAAATAATCTAGCGTTATCAGCAGTGTTAGCTTGAAGCATTGGAGCAACAAGTGAACCCATGATTAAACCACCGTGGACACCGAAGAACCAGAAGAATGGAATAAGGAAACCAATGGCAATCGCACCACCGAATGAGTCTGAAATACCTTGAAGAGGAATTTGTAAAGTGTTGTAAATCCAGTTAAGGAAGTCAGTGTGTGCAAATACGTTGAAACCACCGTAGATTAACATTGAACCAGTAAGGATAACACCTGAAGGAATCATAGCAGTAAATTGGTTAGATACTGCTGGTGGAACTTGAGCTGGCATCTTAATAGTCCAACCAGCCTTCATGATCATCGTGTAAATCCAACCGACAAGTAAACCAACGATAATTGCGGCGATCATACCGTCACCGCCCATCCACTTAGTGTTAATAACACCAGTAACAGGTGATTCAAGGAATGCTTGTAAGGCATGTGGCAACTTGTCGATGTTTTCAGTGACAACTTTACCACTCATAGCACCATTGTTGATACCAGCAGTCAAAGCAGCCTTTAATGGGTTGTCAATTGATAAGTTTTGTAACATTAAGAATGCAGCAGCAGAGGTAAGACCAGGTGCTAAAGGTTCATAATTTTCATTCTTAACATAAACGTAGGCAATACCGATAGCTGCCCACAAACCCATCATCTGGAAAGTGGTGTTATTTGCTTGAGCGAAAACTGCACCTCAACCAGAATTGTTAATTGCATTAGCAACAGCTGGAATAGGGATGTTACCTAAAATCAGGAAGATAGACCCGATAATAATGAATGGTAATGAGTAAACTATACCATTTTGCAAAGCGGTAATAGCCTTCGTGTTAACGAATTTCATAATTGGCGGCATAATGTGTTGGTTAACCCACACGCCAAAGCCAGATTGTTTTTTATCAGCCATTATAATTCATCTCCATTATCTTTAAGTACCTTTTGGAACCAGTAGAATGATTTCTTAGGTACACGTTTTAAATCTTTTAAATCATGATTTGAACTGTTGACATATACAGCACCGTAGCGCTTTTCCATATCAGCATGGGAACTTGGAATATCAATTAAACCCCAGCCGAGATAACCAAGTACTTCGACACCGTCATCAAAAATAGCGTCTTTCATAGCTTTGATATGATCTCGGTGATAAGCAATACGCTCATCATCTTCGATCATATGCTCGCCGTCCCAAGTTTCCTTGAGGCCAATACCATTTTCAATAGGGAAAATAGGGATGCGGTAGTAGTTGTACATTGTAGTAATTGCATTCCTAAATCCTAGTGGATCAATTGCCCAGCCCCAATCGTTTGTCTTAACATATTTGGATTCAACTCCGCCTTTGTTAAGGTAACGGTTAGGAGCTTCACCTTCAGGAATTTTATTGCTGGATAAAACCCAGGATGAATAGTAAGAAAATGCTAAGAAGTCAGCTTTAGCTTTCTTCATTATTTCTTTATCTTCATCTGTAATGTCCATTTCAATGCCATGATTTTTAGCATATTGCATTACTTCTAGTGAATAACCACGTCCAGTGTCAGCATCGTAAATATTAAAGTTTAAAAACTCTTGTACTTGCTTTGCTGCCCAAACATCTTCGGGTTTACTCGTTGCTGGATAAATTTGTTGGTAAGCAAGCATTCCACCGATTTTTACATCTGAGTAATTTTCATGGATGTAATTTGCTAATCGGATATGACACATCATCGTATGATGGAAGATAGTGTACATATCGTCCAAACTCTTATCTCCAGATTCGTAACCTGAAATATTAAAAACTTCATCTTGGAAATATAGATTATGTTCATTGAAAACAATCCAATATTTCACTCGATCACTAAAATGATCGATCATTTTTTTACCAAAACGGACAAAGGCGTCAACTACATGCTGTGACATAAAGCCATTGTACTTTTGGGCTAAGTTGAGTGGCATATCAAAGTGGTAAAGACAGATCATTGGTTGAATGCCACGTTTAAGCATTGCATTAACTAATCGATCATAGAAGTCAATACCTTTTTGATTGAAGTCGCCGTCACCGTCGGGACAGACACGAGACCATGAAATTTGAATACGGTACATGTTCATGTTCTTCAGTAAGTCGAGGTCTTCATCATATCTATGATATTCATCAATTGCTACATGCCAGTCACTAGTATTGTCAGTAGCAGGTCGGACATCATAGACTGAAAGACCCTTGCCGTCTTCATTCCATGCACCTTCAGTTTGCATACTTGAAACTGAGTTGCCCCAAAGGAATGTAGATGGCAAGGGCCTTTCAGAGATTTAAATAACAGTTAGCGTTTAGCTATTTAATGATGTATTTGTTCAAAATTTGCAACTGCACCGCGTAAGTTTGCATCACTCTTTAATTTGCAAAGAACAATTTCTGGTTTAATGCTGTCTGGATTAAATTGCTTCCGTAATTTTTCTATTTCTTGATTTAATAATGGAATTAATTCTGGATTGTTGGAAATTCCACCACCAATTACTATTTTTTCAGGGTCAAAACTTTGTTGAACATTATAAATTGCTAGGGCTAGGGAGTGAATTAAAGTTTGACGTTCATCACTAGCTACAGGATCATCTTCATCTGCTAAAGCGAAAACTGTTTTTCCATCAAGTTTTTTACCAGTTCGCTTATTGTAGCGTTTAGCCATAGCAACTGGAGAGGCTAGATCACTTACTGATTCGGTGCCAATTACCATGTAACCAAATTCACCACCGAATAGGTGAGCACCGTGCCATACTTTTTGATTAATAATTAAAGCACCGCCAATACCTGTTCCGATTACGAAGAAAGCCATACTGTCGCAGTTTTTGCCAGCACCTTCTGCTAATTCACCTAAAGCAGCTGAATTGGCATCATTTTCCATGGAAATTGGTAGTTCGAAACGTTTTTCCAATTCATCAGCAATTTTAAAATTATGAATGTATGGTAGGGCACTCGTGCCGCCAATGACACCTGTCTGTTGATTTACGGCACCTGGTGCAGAGATTGCGACACCTTCAATTTCTGTATCTTTTTTAATCTTATTTACTTCATCTGTTAAAATAGCATAAAAATGTTAAAATAGCATAAAAATTTTCTGGATCTTTAGGTGTATCTACAGCATGTTTGTTTTGTAACTTGCCGTCTTTCCAAGTAGCAATTTTAATTGTGGTACCACCAATATCAATAGCAGCTAAATTCATGATTCATTCTCCTTAGTAAAAATATATACTTTTAAGACTAATCATAATTATATTTAAAAGCGTTGTCAATGGAAACTGTGATGTTAAAATAAAGTAAATAGATTATAGGAGGTCAATTATGGTTAACCCAATTTTTACAAATAGAAGAGCAGTTAGAAGCTTTAAGAAAGAAGCAGTTGCCGAACAAGATATTCAGAATATGATTGCTGCTTTTCAAACATCACCATGTGGAATGCATCAAGCGGATGTGATGAACTTGGTGGTCGTAAAAGATGAAAGTTTACGTGCCAAAATCGAGCAAGCTACATCAAACTCTTGTTATGGTGCTCCAGTATTATTTATTTTAAATACCAAAAAAGAGAGCGAATTTGGTGAGCGAGATGCATCTGTAGCAGCGGAAAATATCATGCTGGAAGCAACAGATTTAGGTTTAGGCTCAGTTTATATCATGGGTGGCGCTGAAAGGCTAAATGACTTTGCTGAACTGCAAAAAGAATTAGGTATTGATCCAGAGTTTCAAACTACGGTTATTGTTGCCGTTGGTAAAACTGCTGAGGAGCCTGAAGCAACTGATCGTTCTAAGAGATATCAGGTAACAATTTTTTGATTTTTTATGAAACTTGGCGCATTAGCTCTTATTTTCGCTTAAATTGTTATTTATAAATTTTTTAGCATATAATATTCTTAATGAATAAAGAAGCTGGAGAAAATATGAAAAAGAAAAAGCAGTCTTCAGTAAAAAAGGCTGTTCCTAAGAAAAAAGAAGTTAAGAAACCAAAGAAAATTAAGCCTAAAAAATCAAATAAGGTTAAGAAGAGTAAAAAGGTAAGTAAACCTAAGAAAAAGGTTGTTAAAGTTACTCCTTGGAATCAAAACAAAAATAAAAAGCTGCAAAAAGCAGTAAATAAATGGGGTGCTAAAGCTAGTCAAGTATATCGTTATTATGATGGTGCTCATTCTTTGAAAACTAAAAAGGGACCAATTTATCCTGATATTTTTAAGCAAAGCAAATTTGTATTAAACAAAAAGACTATCCAAATTGGTTACAGTCCATTAGGCAAAGATAAGTACCAATATAATGTGGTAGCTATTGCCAATGATGACTTTAAGTCTTGGCACAATACTTAATCTGTTCTGCTTAAAGAATAAGAAACCAGTGATTTTATTGGATCAATCTAAAAATGGCAATCCAATTGTAGTCAAAACTGTGAAGGATAAGAATTTAAATCAAATATTTGAGCAGATTTATCGTTAATTTATTTTTGAAGATAAAACAAAAAAGCATGTGGAATTCCACATGCTTTTTGTTGAAATTGTACTAGATTAACTCGAAATTAATCGTGGTCAACGTCATCTGGGAAGAATGCAAGACGTTCGCCGCCATCAAGTTCTTCTTCGATTTCAAGTAAGCGGTTGTACTTTTCAACACGTTCTGAACGAGCTGGAGCACCAGTCTTCAATTCGCCACCGTTTACAGCAACGGCTAAGTCAGCGATGAAGGTGTCACCAGTTTCACCTGAACGGTGAGAAATCATGGTGTTGTAACCGTTCTTACGTGACATACGAACAGTTTCAAGGGTTTCAGTAACAGTACCGATTTGGTTCAACTTGATTAATGAAGCGTTGCCGGCACCTTCCTTGATAGCCTTCTTCAAAAGTGCTGGGTTAGTACAAATGAAGTCGTCAAGAACGATTTGGATACGGTCTTTGTGGCTCTTAGTGAACTTAACCATACCGTCAACATCGTTTTCGTCGTATGGGTCTTCCATTGACATTAATTCTGGGAATTCGTCCAAAAGCTTTTCGTAGTATGCAGCTAATTCTTCATCGTCAAGGACCTTGCCTTCAAGGTGGTACTTGCCGTCTTCCTTGTTGTAGAAGTATGAAGCAGCACAGTCACATGCAATACCGATATCTTCAGCAGGCTTGTAACCAGCCTTGATGATTGATTCGTGTAATGCCTTCAAAGCTTCTTCTGAGTTCTTCATGTTAGGTGCGAAACCACCTTCGTCACCCAAGCCAGTTTCGTAACCCATGTCTTCAAGAACCTTCTTCAAGGTGTGGTATACGTTAACAATCTTTTCGAAACCATCACGGAATGAAGTCTTCTTGATTGGAGTAATCATGAATTCTTGGATGTCGATACCGTTGTCAGCGTGTTCACCACCGTTGATAACGTTGTGGAAAGTTTGTGGCATTTCAAGGTCAATACCGCCAAGGTAACGGTAAAGAGGTTGATGTGAGTCCTTAGCTGCAGCAACAGCACAAGCCATTGATACACCTAAGATAGCGTTAGCACCAAGACGACCCTTGTTTGGAGTACCGTCTAAGTCGATCATAGTTTGGTCGATCTTAGCTTGGTCATGAGCATCCATACCCTTTAAAGCCTTAGCAATTTCAGTGTTAACATTGTTAACAGCCTTTGAAACGCCTTTGCCGCCAAGACGTGAACCACCGTCACGTAATTCAACAGCTTCATTTTCACCGGTTGAAGCACCTGATGGAACTTCAGCCTTACCTACGACACCGTTTGAAAGAGTAACGAAAGCTTCAACAGTTGGGTTACCACGTGAGTCAAAGATTTCGAGTGCATGTACATTTTCAATAACTGATTTGAGCATTAATAAACCTCCTCAAAAATTATGGCATGTATTAAAAATTTGCATACCATACGGAACAATTTTTGCTCCGCTTTACACTTCAAATTTTAGCCTAACTTTGTGACGGTGTAAACATATGAAAGCGGTTTACATTGTAAATTTTCGTAAATAGAATTAAAAAAGACTATACTGAAGTAGTATAATATATGTATGTTAATTAGTTTAAAAATAAGGAATTTAAAAAATGGAAAATATTAAATTAATTGTTGATTCCAGTTCAAATATGGAGACCAATCAAGCGGCTAATTTAGAAGTGGTGCCGCTGACTATTTCATTTGGTAGACAAGATTATATTGATAATGAACAACTTAATCTCAAAGATTTTTTAACTAATATGAATAGTAACCGAATAGCTGGCAAGACCACTTGTCCTAGTATTCAAACGTGGCTTAATGCACTGGAAGGCAGTGAAAAAGCAATCATCGTGACCATGACTAGCGGAATGAGTGGAACTTTTTCTTCAGCGCTTCAGGCAAAAGCAATTTATGAAGAAAAACATCCCGATAGCCAGATAGTGGTAGTTGATTCGAAAAGTGCTGGTCCTGAATTAGCTATTGTAATTCATGGTATTGAAGAAATGCTTCAAAGCGAGATTCGGTTTGTAGATCTGGAGGAAGAAATAGCACGATTCAGGATGCATACACATTTATTGTTTGTTTTGCAGTCACTCCATAACCTATCTTTGAATGGTCGTGTTTCTCCAGCTGTAGCTAAAATCGCTGGCTTGTTAAAAATTAATTTAATTGGGACTGCCAGTAAGGAAGGAAAACTTGAGCCGTTGGCCAAAGCGCGTGGCGTGAAAAAAGCTATTCGTGAAATTATAAAGTATATGGAAAAAGATAAATATCAAGGCGGTGAAGTAATTATTGATCATTGTGAAAATGAGAAAGACGCTAATACGATTAAAGAAAAGATTTTAGCTAATTATCCTAATGCTCAAGTATCGATTCGTCCAATGCACGGACTTTGCAGCTTCTATGCTGAAGAGGGCGGCATTATGGTTGGTTTTCATGAATAAGAAAAAAGGATTTGGAATGTATTAAATTAACATTCCAAATCCTTTTAATTTTGCTTAAATTCGTCCTTATGTCTAATTAGGTAAACAATCGTTGCTACAATTAAGACTAATGCGCCGACGATGAATGAAATTCGGGTATCTGGATTGATAAACATAAAGACCACGATTACTAGTAGCATTAGAAAGGCAAAGTAATTTGAAAAGGGATAAAGCGGCAGCTTGAAAGGATGTTGTTTGATAATCTCTTTATTGTTTCTTCTAAATCTTAATTCTGCTAACAAGATCACAAACCACGGAATCATCCCCGGTAAAACAGATGAGCTGAAGACAATTACGAAGAGGTCTGAAGCAGAATGATTAAATTGCTCAGAATCATTGATAATACTTGATTTTTGGTAGAAAAACAGATTTAACGCTTTTGATAATTGCTTCTTGCGGATTAGCAACTTCTCCAGCTGAAATTCCCAGTAATTCAATTCCTTCGTATGAACCAACAATAATCGACATTGAGAAGAAGAACCCTTTAATGCCACCGGTGAAGAAACCGCCATGTGCCCAGAGATTGCTAAAGCCAGTTGGTTTGCCGCCATTGCCAACTCCGAAAAAGATGACGATGAAGCCTAGTATAATCATTAAAATAATAGTAATTACTTTAATCATGGCAAACCAGAATTCAAGTGAAGCGTAAGCTTTGGCACTGGCTAAATTCGCAATTAGCAAAAATGCAATGATAATAATTCCTGACCATAAGGCACTAATATTGGACCACCAATATTTTAAATATTCAGTGGCAGCGACTACTTCTGACATGCCAACCACAATATATTCAAAAACATTGGCCCATTCTGCTAAATATCCGGCTAAGGGATGTACATACTCAGTTGCGTAATCTGCAAAAGAACCAGTTCCTGGATTGATATAGAGCATTTCTCCTAAAGCTCGCATTACAATATACAAAATTAGTCCTACAAACATGTAAGCTAGTAAAACTGAAGGACCAGTCCATTTAATAGTTGATGTAGACCCCATGAATAAGCCGACCCCGATGGCGCCACCAAGAGAAATCATCTCCATTTGACCGGCAGTCATCGTACGACTCAGTTGAGGTGCATTATTCTTTTTTCCCATTTCTCAACTCTCCATAAATTAATCTATCCTATATTAAGCATCGCAATTAATTTAATTTTTATTTAGTTGTTTTGTCAAGGAAAAATAAAAAAACTACTATGAAATTAATCATATATAAGGAGTGTACAGGATTTGAACCTGCGCGCCAAGGAAAAACTTGGTTCGCCGGATTTCGAGTCCGGTGCATTACCACTCTGCCAACACTCCATAACCTTATCTATTATAACCTATTTTTCAAAATAATCCATAAGAAGTAAAAATATTATTAATTTTGTGTAAAGAATAGTATTATTTACGCGTGGTGCTAGTTAAATCGTTTTAGTTAATATAGACTCAAGTTGTAGTATCAAAAAGAAAAGAGTCTGATCTGATTGAACTGCCTTAAGCGTTTTAGCCACCATTTACAAGTTAGTTTTAAAGATTTAGTGATAATTTGTCGGCACTGGTATCGTTTGTATGCACCGGCTGAGTTTACTCATCGGCGAAATATTGATCAAATTAAAACTACGGACAGTCTGATTTTGGCTTTACTTATCTGGCAAGCTAAGACAGGAATTGAATCACAAAGAAGATTCTGTGAATGTTTCAATTGTTTATCACACTCACGTTTTAATCGACGTTCACGTCAGCTATTGCAATTGATT
>NZ_FMXC01000051.1 GCF_900103655.1 Lactobacillus kefiranofaciens | reverse complement strand
CAGGGCGTTAACTCTCCTCTGAACTCCTTCTGGCTCAATTGAGTTTGGGTTACTTTGCTTGTTTTTTCAAGTTTATTTTTTATTTGGTGGTGCGAATGTGGTTCTTATTGCTATTGAAGCTAATTCGAATATCTTTGAATTAATTTGAATTTCTTTGAAGAAAATGAAGAAAGAGAAATTGCTTATGGGTAAGACAGTACGTGAAATTGCTGAATTGATGGGAGTTTCTTCCGATGATTTGGTTAAAGAAAAACAAAGAATTAGAGATGAAATTAAACGTCAAAAGATTAAAGTTACTAAACAAGGTAATAAATTTGTGATTGCAGATGGCAATGTAGAGAAAATTGTTGGTGTATTGCAATCAAGAGCAAAGGAAGAATCTTCAAAGAAAATTGAAGAAAATGAAGATTTGCTTCAAAAGATAGAAGAGCTAAGAGTACGTAATAAAAGGCTTGAAAAGGATAATGAAGATTTAAATCAAATTAATTCAAAGAAAGATGAAGAAGTTCGAAGACTTAATTTGAGGATTGAGAAGTATGCGGATGATTTTAAAGAGTTTAACGATAAGCAGTTACAATTGAATAATCAGCAACAACAGTTGCAGGCTAGAATTTTAGAACAAACAAAACAGCTTAAAGATAGTCAGGAAAAGTTGTTAGATAGTGCTGAGAAGAGTTCTGAGCTGCAGGATAAAGTTGATAAGATTAAGAATGCATCATTGTGGCAGCGGATTACTAGGAAGTTTGATTAAAGTATTTATGAAAAGGTTAGATAAACAAGAAGTAAAGAGAGCCTTAGAAGATTTAGTAGATAAATATGTTATTAATAGGACTGATTTGATTGATAAGAAAAAGAATTATAACGAATCAGAGGCTAGGCGAGAATATATTGATCCTTTTTTGGAAATATTTGGATGGGATATTCAGAATAAGGCAGGTAAATCTTTGTCAGAAGCTGATGTTGTAACAGAAGATCCCTTATCACGTAATAAAGATGAGGAGACTTTTATTCATAGCCGACCAGATTATGAGTTACGGAGAAACGGGATTATTTATTACTGTGTAGAGGCCAAGAAACCGAGTGTAGATATTCATAATAATGAGAAAACAAGTACGCAGATTTTGCAGTATGGTTGGTCTGCTAATAATAAATTAGGAATATTGACAAATTTTGAAACATTACAGATCTTTCAAACGTATGAGAAACCTAATCCTGATCACCCGTTTAAACCATGGAAAAGTTGGGATTATAAGGATTATGTAGATCATTTTGATGAATTATGGCAGATATTATCTAATGAATTAGTCTATGAGAGAGAGACTGATAAGTTTATAGATAAGATCACCCCTAAATCGGCTACGAAAACACAGCTAGATAGTGTTTTTTTACAGGAATTAGATGGTTGGAGAGTTTTAGTTGGTCAGGACTTAATTGATCATAAACCTGAAATTTATAATAAACAGAAGAATTTTGATCGATTAAATAGTGATGTGCAAACCTTTTTAAACCAAATTATATTTTTACGTTTTGCAGAAGATAATCAAATAGAGAGACCAAAAGGTCGTAATGAATTGGAATATATATTCTCTGGAGATGATTTTTCTAAAAAATTAAAGGCACTGGACAAGAAATATAATTCAGGAATTTTTGAAGATAGTAATATTTCTTATTTATTAAGTAAAGAGACTATTAATATTATTTGTAGGGATCTATATTATCCATATAGTTCGTACAATTTTGCAATTATTAATTTGGCAATCTTAGGAAAGATATATGAACAGTTTTTACAAGAAGAACTGACAGTTAATGATGGAAAGGTAGAGTTAGTAAAAACCAGACAATCATCTATCAAATCTGTTGTATCAACACCAATCGAGTTAACACATATTATTGCTAAGCGAGCATTATCTACTAAGTTAAGCAATATTAAATCTATTGAGGATCTATTAGAATTAAAAATAGCAGATATTGCTGTAGGATCCGGTGTCTTCTTGGTTACTGTTTATGATTTATTAGTTGATAAAGTAATGGAATTAAAGGGCTTTACAAAATTGACCAGTAGTACAGAAGCACCTTTAGATATTAAAAAGAAGATTATATCCAATGTGCTGTATGGTATGGATATTGATAAGCATGCAGTTCAAATTACTAAATTCTCGTTAGGCTTGCGTTTATTAAAAGGTGAACGACCAGAAAGATTTAAAAATGAAATGCCTTTGATACCATCTATGGACAAACATATAATTAATGGCAATTCATTAGTAACTGAGGAAGATGTAGCAGATATTATTGCTACTAATGAAAAATGGACAAGTTCTCCTAATCTTTCAAATGAATTAGCAATTATTAATCCATCTAATGGATTTAAACAAAAATTTGATATCGTTATAGGTAATCCTCCATACTTAAGCACATCTGAAATGAAGCAGAATTCAGAAATGGAATTAGAAATATATAATCATAAATTTCATTCTGCATATAAGCAGTATGATAAAAGTTATTTGTTTATTGAACAGATGCTTAACATATTAAAAGACGATGGTAATGGGACCTATATTGTACCTAATAAATTCCCTATGATTGATTCCGGTCTAAAACTAAGAGAAATCCTTAACGGTCATATTTCTGCATTTATTGATTTTGGAGCTAATCAGTTATTTAGGGGAAAAGATATTTATGTATCAATAATTGATATAGTTAGGAAATCTCAAAATAAAATTGATTACTGTGAAGTTAATAATACAAGCGAAGCAAATAATCCAAAATTTAATTCATATACTTATACGGAAATTAAGTCTCCGACAAATAGTTGGTTATTAACTGATGATAAAGCTAGTTTATCTATGTTTAGAGCTATGAAAGACTACCCACGTATTAGTGATCTTACTGATACACATAATGGAATACAAACAAGTAAAAATGATATTTACCTTATCCCATTAAAGAAAGTTCTGGACGATACTAACGAACGATACTTGAGATTTAAGAACAAGGGGAAGGAATGGATAATCGAAAAAGATATTTGTAGACCCTTCTTTAAAAATATTGCTAAAAAAGGTACGTACTATAACCAACCAAAGATGGATAGTTGGTTAATTTTTCCGTACACAGAAGATGGAAAAATTTATAGTTTTCAAGAAATGGAAGCCAAGTTTCCCTACGCATTAAAATATTTTGAAGCTTTCAAGCAAGTTCTGGTCCCATCTAAGAGAAATGTAAATTTACCATCAGGAGGTCAATGGTATGTATTCGGACGAGATCAAGGATTAACTGGCTGGGATAAAAGCAAATTAATTGTTGGTGTTATGGCAAATAAACCCTCTGCTGCTATTGATCATAAGCATTTATTGTTAGCAAGTGGTGGTACTGCAGGATATATACCTATCTTTCAAAAGAATGATGAATATGCTTTAGAATATATAGAAGCTTGGTTAAATTATGAGCGTGTAAATCGAATGTTTAAGATGGTTTCAACTAGTTTTAGACATGGTTATTGGACGCATGGTACTAATGTAATGAAAGTTATACCATTTTTAACCATCGATAAACAAAATAAAAAAGAAGTAGAAACTTATAAAAAGATTGTTAAACTTACAAAGCAAATTAATGAATCTAATGGTAAGTTTCAAAGTATTTTGGTGCAGTCAGTTAATAAATTGTTTGATGAACTAGCAGATCAAAAACTGAAATTATAGAAATTGGTGAAGGAATTGAAGGAGAAAGAAACACAAACAGCAAGAAAATTAAGAGGTGGATATTATACTCCATATCCAATTGCTGAATATTTGTGGAAATATGTAAAAGAAAATAATCCTAAACAAGTACTTGAGCCAGCGGCTGGAGATGGCGCTTTGCTTAAACCAATTGATAATTCAGATATAAATATTGATGCAATAGAATATCAGGATAGTGAAGCTGAAAAGATAAATAAGAATATAAATATTCCTCAGGTAAAAGTGTATGTCACAGATTTTTTTAAATGGTTTGATGATCATAAAATTCAAGAATATGATGCAGTATTATCCAACCCACCATATATCCGTTATCAATATTTAACTGACCGACAACGTACAATTCAATCGGAAATCTTAGTAGATAATTCAATGCGTTCCAATCGTTTGATTAATGCTTGGGTAGCTTTTGTTGTTGCCGCTATAAGTATGCTTAAAGAAGGAGGAAGAATAGGATTAGTTATACCATCCGATTTATTACAGGTTACATATGCTAAAGATCTACGACAATTTATGCTACGTAATCTTAAAGAGTTAAATATAATAAGTTTCAGAAATGCAGTCTTTCCGGAAACTGAACAACGTTTTATTCTCTTATTAGGAATTAAAGGTAGGGGAGAACCTAAATTTAAGCATATTGTTGTAGATGATATTCATGATTTACCTGATTTAAATAAGATTTCGACAGAACCATTGCCTGAAAACTCTGAAAAATGGTCAGATCTAGTCTTGCCAAGAAGAGAAAGGGAATTTCTTTATAGTCATAAGAAGGATTGGGAATTGTTTAATAATTTAGCTAATGTCGAAGTAGGAATTACGACAGGAGCCAATCCATTTTTTTCTCTGACTCAGGAGCAAGTGTTAAATATAGATGCTAAGGATTTTGTTAGACCACTTTTAGGACGTAGTGTAAGTGTAAATGGTTTGTTTTATAATAAAGAAAAATTAATTGAGAATGCTGAAAAAGGACAGAAAGTATGGTTATTGGACTTAAATAATAAGGATTATATATCCTTGCCAATCAAATTGAGGAACTATATTTCAGAGGCCGAGCATAATCACGTAAATACAGCTTACAAATTAAGAATTAGAAATATATGGTATCAAATACCTAGTATTTGGGTACCGCAAGCTTTCTTATTAAGAAGAATAGGTAATTTACCAAAGTTAGTAATTAATAAAGTAAATGCGGTTAGTACAGACACCTTCCATCGTGTAAGTATTCTAGATAAAGTTAATATTAATTTATTACTTATAGCTTTTTATTCTTCTCTTTCTTTAGTGTATGTAGAATTAGCAGGAAGATCATATGGTGGCGGTGCTTTGGAAATCTTACCAGGTGATTCATCACAATTTAGGTTACCTGCAGTAAACTATTATCAAAGTATTGATTTAAATAAAGAAGTAAAGATATTAAATGATTTGATAAAAACAAGTGATCCACAAAAGATCTCTAAATTTTGTGATGAGGTTTTGAAAGAAAAAGTGGATTTTCAATTTGATGATCAGCAGTATCGAAAAATACTTAGAAAATTACATCAGTTTCGAATCAATAATTAATCTATTGGTCTACTTGTGAAATTCTCAATTAATTATGAAAAGAAGCCTGATTTAACGGGCTTCTTTTTTCTATACGGTTTAAAATTCACAAGAGAATATTATGCTGCAATTTGAATGCTGAAATAGTGCATATTTGTGTGCTATCGTTAAAATTATCATTTTAATGATAGCTGAGTGGTCTAGTTAAAGTAATAGGGATAACCTGGAACTTTGGGCTGGCTATCTGAGACGGAAGGAGGAACTGCTTGCAGGTCCCAGGTCCCAGGTCCGACCGTCGCAAGATAGACTCGCCCATTGAGGAAGGCTATCCCTATTACTTTTAATTATTTATGATTTTGTACAAACTAAAAGAATGCACACAAAAAGATCAGGTGCAGCCTGATCTTTTTAGTTATTATCTCAATGATTTACGATATCCTGCAGCTCTAGCAGCAGCTTCTGATGGGAAGTATACAGCATTTGAACTACTGATATGATAGTTTTTTCCACTCATGACGTGGTAAATCTTACTGCGCTTATTACCAACTACACGTTGCTTAGCTGTAGAAACTGTGCCTTTTTTATGATGAATTAAACGAGTACGAGCTTTTTTAGCACGTTTAGTTTTATGTGAGACCGTACGCTTCTTGTATTTCTTAGTAGAAGTAGCGCCAGTTACGCGGCTTGTACCTGTTTTATAGTTAAGTTTAACGCCTGGTTGAACGTTAAAAATAAATACGTTGAAGTGAACGGAATTATCTCCAATAGATTGAGCTTCCATTTGAACACCGCGAGCAAGCAACTCATTACCACGCCAAATAGGAGTTACACGATAACGAATGTAGTGCTTACCACTGGATTTAATGTAATCAGCAACTTTGTCTTCATACTTAAGCATATCTGGATCGTTAAGTTGACGAGTACCAGTAATAAGATTCTTTAAGTTGTTGTTTTGACCAGTTAATTGGTAGCCAATAAGGTGACAACGGTTGTATAGCCAGCCGTCTGAAATTCTTTTATTGTGCCAACCGGTCGGATCTACGAATAATGGTTCACGTTCTGTATGTGGCATCAACTTCGTGTTAAGCAATGCGTTAGCAGCATGTGCACGATTCAAATAATCAAGGTTGCTATACTTTTGCCAAGGACCATGTTTCTTTGACTTTGCTGCTTTGCTAAATGATGGTTTATTGCCATTGACAGTGACAATATCCTTGCCGGAATAATTAAGCGTGTGTAAGCTCTTTACGCTTACTGCTTGGACGGTAGATTGAGTAGGTTTTACATTGGCACCAACCGCAAACATACTTGCTGACGCTAATATGGCGGTAAGCAGATGTGTAAATCTATGTTTATTCATTATGTTCTCCCTAAATCTTAAACTATCGCTTTTATTATACTCAATGTCTTAACTTAATGACATTGACTCAATTATTCAGTTATGTTATAACTCGAATGTAAGCATTTTCATTACAAGACCTAGAAAGAAGGATTCTTTATGAAGAAAATAATCAATGATCCTCATGATGTTGTTCCAGAAATGGTTAACGGAATGACGAGAGCCTATCCACAATACATTGAGAAAATTGAAGGAACTGAAGCTGTTGTTCGCAGTGATAAGGATTCTATGAAAGGTAAAGTTGGAATTGTTAGTGGTGGTGGTTCAGGCCATGAACCAACACATGCTGGTTATGTTGGTGAAGGGATGCTTAGTGCTGCTGTTTGTGGACAAGTTTTTACTTCACCTACACCAGATCAGATTTATGCTGCTATTAAAGCAGTAAATCAAGGTCAAGGAGTCTTCTTAGTAGTTAAGAATTACTCCGGTGATGTTATGAACTTTGATATGGCTAAGGATTTAGCAAGTATGGACAATATACCTGTTAAATCAATTGTTGTTGATGATGATATCGCAGTAGAAAACAGTTTATATACGCAAGGTCGTCGTGGCGTTGCTGGTACTATTTTTATGCATAAGATTCTTGGCGCTGTTGCTCAACAAGGAGCATCTCTTGATGAAATTGATGCTTTAGCTCATAAAGTTTTGCCAAATATTAAGACTATTGCCGTAGCTTTATCTGCAGCTACTAATCCAGAAGTGGGCAAGCCAGGTTTTGTCCTCAAAGATGATGAAATTGAATATGGGGTTGGAATTCACAGCGAACCGGGTTATCGTCGTGAAAAAATTAAGCCTTCAAAGGAATTAGTTGAAGAGCTGGTTGGTAAACTTAATAATGAAATGCATCTTGATGGTAATAAGAAGTATGCCTGCTTAGTAAATGGTATGGGTGCCACCCCATTAATGGAGCAATATATTTTTGCAAATGATGTACTAAACAAATTGCAAGAATTTAATATTAAACCAAGTTTTATGAAGATCGGTAATTACATGACCTCAATTGATATGGCTGGCATTTCTCTTACTTTATTTGAAATAAAAGATGCTAAATGGCTTGATTACTTAAATTATCCAGTTAAGACAATTGCTTGGTAAAAGGAGAACTAAAAAATGACATTAACCGTTGATACCTTAACGACTTGGATGAGTAAATTTGCTGAAAAAGTTGAAACCAATAAACAGTTTTTAAGTGATCTGGATACACCAATTGGTGATGGCGATCATGGCTTTAACATGGATCGTGGAATGAAAGCTGTTGAAGAAAAATTAGCAACTAAACCTGCTGATGTTACTAGTGGTTTTAAGATAATTGCTATGGCTTTGATTTCAACTGTTGGTGGTGCTTCAGGTCCACTTTATGGTACAGCCTTTTTAGAAATGGCGAAAAAGAGTACTACTACTAATGACATTGGTGAGTTACTTGATGCAGCATTGGCTGGTATTGAAATGCGTGGTGGAGCTAAACCTGGTGACAAAACTATGGTAGATGTTTGGAATGCTTTGGTTCCAGATGTTAAAAATGGTACCTTGACTGAAAATAGAATTACTGAAGCTGTTGCTGCAACGAAAGATATGATTGCGAGAAAAGGTCGTGCTTCATACTTAGGTGAGCGGTCAAAAGGACATGTCGATCCTGGTTCACAATCAAGTGGTTACTTATTTGAAGCTTTACTTGAAACGGAGGGCTTACTATGAGTTTAGGTATTACCTTAGTATCACATGTTTCTGATATTGCAAACGGATTACCTAAGTTATTAAATCAGGTAGCTAAAGATGTTCCCATTACTACCGCCGGTGGTACCGATGATGGACGAATCGGTACTAGTATGCAAAAGATTATTAAAGCTTTTGATGATAATTCTGCCGATGAAATTTTAGCATTTTATGATTTAGGTAGTGCAAAGATGAATCTTGAAATGGCTATAGAAATGTCTGATAAAAAAATACATATTTATGATACTGCTTTCATTGAGGGTGCTTATACTGCGGCTTCATTAATTCAAGCTGGCGTAAATTTAAATGATATTGAAAAACAACTCAAACCCCTCACAATTAAGAATTAATAGAAAGAGGTTCTCTTATGTCAGGATTTATTGGTGAATTTTTTGGAACGATGATTTTGATTGTTTTTGGTACTGGTTGTGGAGCAGCAATCAATCTAAAAAAATCTTATGCGAAGGGTTCAAATTGGTTGTATGTTTCACTTGCGTGGGGTATGGCTGTAACTTTTGGTGTTTATGCAGCGGCTAACTTAGGTTCACAAGGGCATTTAAATCCTGCGGTAACTATTGGCTTCGCTTGCTTTGGCTTTTTCCCATGGCATGAAGTATTGCCTTATTTGCTAGGTCAATTCTTGGGTGCTTTTGTAGGTGCTGTATTGGTAGCTATTCAATTCTATCCTCACTTTAAAGAAACTAAAACAGCAGAGGAAGGAAATAATGTAGGTATTTTTGCTACTGGCCCTGCAATTAAGAATAATCTGTTCAACTTTTTAAGTGAAACTATTGCCACTTTCTTCTTTGTTTTCACTTTACTTAATTTAGGTGACTTTGATAAAGGCTTAAAACCAATTGCAGTAGGACTTTTAATCATGGTTGTTGGTCAAGCCCTAGGTGGGACTACTGGTTTTGCTTTAAATCCAGCTCGTGATTGGTCTCCAAGGTTTGCTTATACAGTCTTACCAATTCCTAATAAGTCAGATGCAAATTGGAGTTATGCTTGGGTGCCGATGTTTGGCCCACTTGTAGGCGGTATCCTAGCTGGTGCTTTACAATATTTGTTAATCAAATAATTTATATAAGAACATCCTAAGTCACTCCAATGTCATTAAGTTAAGACATTGACTAACGTTTAACTTTATGAGCCGAATCATTTTGATTCGGTTCTTTTTGTTCCTAAAATAAAAAGTGAGAAGGACTGTTCCCTTCTCACTTACTCTTTTATATGTTTCGGTCTTTCAAATACGTTTTTAAGAAAGGTCGTATTATTATGAAAAACCTGCACACCAATATTTTTTAACGCCTTGATACGATAATCAAAGAAACTGCAGATCATATTCATGATTTTATTGATTCAAAATCTGCTTTTACCAGGAAACGCAAGCTGGACGCATTTACTTTAATCAAGCTAACTCTTAATATGCAGGGCAACAGTTTGGAAAAAGAGCTGGATGATGCCTTTGACGATGATAATCAACTAATGACCGCATCTGCTTATGTCCAACAAAAGAGTAAACTATCGCCTCAATGTTTTGCCCATATTTTGCAATGCTTTAATAATCAGTTGATTCATATTCAGCTGTTAGATCATAAGTATCGGCTTTTTGCCATTGATGGTTCTGATTTCAATCAGCTTTGGAATCCCAATTCTAAGAATAAGGTTACTAAACAGGTGCCACAACCTTTTTGTCAGATTCATGTTAATGCCATGTATGATCTATTAAACAATACCTACCAGGATTGCATCTTCCAACCCAAAGCTCATATGAATGAACGACCTGCGGCTGTACAATTGCTTAATTTCTTTTCTATATAAATTTATGTCTTTCCTGATGTACTACTAGTATAACAAATAGCTATAGCTTGAACAATAGTATAATAAAAATACATGTATGCAAATTTTATTTATCATAAATTTGCAGTGTTCGGTTTCTTTATAAGTATCTTTATCATATAATTAAGACAACAACTTAATACAAGAGAGCAATAAAAAAGCCTCAAAGATGTACTGACATACACCTCTGAGGTCAAACTCATTGATTACTAGACCTAATCAACAAGCGATCTTTAACTTCTTTATGCATCTATTTTAACATTAGATGTAAAAAATACAATATAAGAAGTTTAATAAATTAAGATGATTAGTAGCTATAGTCAATGAACGTGACTATAGCT
>NZ_FMXC01000054.1 GCF_900103655.1 Lactobacillus kefiranofaciens | reverse complement strand
CTTCTATAATTATCCTAAGCAGATCAGAGCTTCAATTTACTCTACCAACATGATTGAATCTTTTAACAACGTCATTAAGCGCAAGGCTAAGCCTAAAGCAGAGTTTCCGACTGAACAGTCGCTTGATACTTTTATTGGCATTCAAGCAATGAGTTACAATGACCGCTACTTCAACCGAATTCACAAAGGCTTTGGTCAGGTTCAGGACACCTTAGAATCTTACTTTGATTAAATAAAGAATAAAAAATCAATCTATGAGAAAGATCTATTTACACAAAAGATTTGACAGTTTCCAATATAACTATTCACTAATAAAACTAGTAAATTATCTCCTTCAGTGGTTCTGTTTTAATTAATAAATTTTTATTTTAAAGAAAAAATCAATCGTCACTTAGTATTTACTAAGTGACGATTGCATTTTTAATATAAATTTTTAGTTAATAATGTCTTTGATTTTTACCCTACTCTCTTTTAATCCGGTTATTGATTGGTAAACTAAAATTGCATTTTCAGTAATTGGATTATGTTTTTTATTTAGTATAGGACCAGAAATACGTGTTTATAAATCTATAATGCCGTTAAAATTCCAGTTATTCAAGATTTGTCCTTTGCCAATTAAATCATTATCTTACTTATAGCAATTTATTGTCTCATAAGGGATGCCAGTATTTTTGAAATGTAGTTAAGAAAATATGATTAATTGCCTTTTCTGCTTTCCTTAAAGTATCCATAGTTTTGTGAGCCTTTCATTTTAATTGAAAAATATAAAACAAAAAGCAGCTAAGAAGTTTGAGTGACTTCTTGACTGCTTAATTAATTAGAAAAGCGAAAGCTGTTCCGCATGTGCTTTAATGTTATGTTTGGGACTATGTTGTTTTGATACAGGTAAATTAATATCAAGACGATTAATTGAATCATAATGATCAGTTGATTTAATAATGGTTTTCGTAACTTTTCTATTTTGAGGTTTGCACTTTTTTTTGTCTTCCAATACAAACAACTTAGATATTTGTTCGTTGGTAAGTTTTATTTGAAAAGCGTGGAATACCATTACCTTCGTTAAATGACTTAAATAAAAATCATTTAGCCATGAATCAATCACATATGATAAAGGTACATTTGGTAAGCTATTGCCATAATCTACGCAAATTCCACCAAATGTATTTAAATCATCCTCTAGTGGTTTCAAATTAACATAGGTACCGAAACGTAAAGCTTGATTAGCATCAAACATTTTATACTGGTAGCTATCTGGTGTATTGCTGATATTGTGACCGTTAAACCAGTTATTTAGAAAACGATTATTACACAAGAAAATTCCTCTGGTAATTTCAGCATATTTTTTACCATTTTTGGCTAAAATAGCTTTTCTAATAGCTGGAAAATCAAAATCAACAGAATTTAAATTTCTAAATAAATTTTTCATTGCACTGCAGTCAAAAATTTGATTAGAAGTGAGTTTAGGAATCGTATTAAGTACTAAACTTCTAAAACGAAAGGTTTCGATTAAAGTTTGTGCATTAATGAATTCAAATAATTGACTATCATACTCGTGTGGCATTTTTCGATTGTAAAAAAAGTATTTAGAAATAGATAGTCTATTTTTATTTAACTTAACATGATTATCAACAATAATAATGTGATATTCAATGTCTTCTTGGTCATTGCAGCCAAGAGAATCATCAATTCCAACAGTTTTAACTTCAAAAGTATGTTTAAGCCAGCTTCTTGAACCATCTTGAAACATATTATCTTGAATATTTTTTATTGTTTCAGATGATAATTCCTTTTTAACTGGAACTGATTTAATTTTAATTTCCTTAAATCCATCCATTTCTAGTGTTGAATGTAATGCAACTTTAAGTATTGTATTAAGTGGACTAACAGGTTTAAACAAATTTTCAATAGCTTTTGAATATAATTCAAAGATATTTCTGAACATTTTGTAATCTCCTTTTTAACAAAAGAGCCTAGAATCAATGATTCTAGGCTCTAATTAAGGCTAAAACAATGAGAGCTGTTTAGGTTCTACTGAGGTAGAACTTGCTTTCTCAACTTTTCTTTCAGCCTTAGTATTTTTAGAATAATCAAAATCAAACAAACTGATCGTTTCATAGTGTTTGGTAGACTTATTAACCGTAACTGTTATCTTCTTACTACTCTTAGTAATCTGTATAGCAGATTTTTGAGTAGTTGGACTGGTAGATTTAGCTGGAGTTTGAACAGCAGTCTTAATCTCGGTTTGTTTCTCAGTTTGAGGTTCAAAGCCTTCAAACAAGCTATCATCATAATCACTAGGGTCATTACTGTATTTAACAGTTGCTACCTTTTCCTTTTTCTTATTTGCTTTATCAGCAAATCCAGGATGAGCAGCTTCCCACTTGTTTTCAAATTTAGTAATCTTAGCAGTGATTACTTCTACCTTAGCATCCCCAGCAATAAGTGGGTCTAAGATTTCTTTCTTTTGCGACAGGTATTGAATATCAGTTAATTTAGCAAAAGTATTTGAACCTACGCCCTGCTTAATGATATTCTGTTTTTTCTCATAATCATGTTGCCAGCTCTCTAAAAGACCAGATAAACCAACAACATAATTACGGATTCTTAAAGCGTAATTTTCATGTAAGAAGTCAGTTAAATCAACACGCAATGGATAACTGCCCTTACCAACTAAGAAGATGGTAGCGGCGGTATGTATACCATAGCTGCCTCTAATTATCTTAGAATTCATGTTGTAACCTGCTTCAATCGACAAATTAGCAATTTTAGCAATAGGCTTGTTCCCACTGTGATTAGGGCCAGCAAATGCAGCAGCTTTAATGGCAAAATACAATTTCTTGTTAATTAGCCGAGATGACTTGAAGGTTTGAACATTGTTAAACACAATGTCAGTTGCTGAAAGAATGCGTTTAAACGGCTTAGTAGTAGCTATATCTTGTTTAAGAGCTTCAATATCTTTTGCAAGTTGTGGAGCTTCTACTTTGCTACGTTCATAATTACGGACATCTTCTCGATAATTACGATCAAAGGCATGTTTCTGATTAACAAGCAGGGTTAAATCATTGTCAACTTGCATCTTTAGCTTCAAATAAGGGTTTTGTGTTGCAATAGCCTTAAAGTCTGATGCAGTCATAGTTTGCGAATCGACATCGTGCATAGCTCTAATTGGAGAGTTATTAGTCATGATTTGAGTGATATACTTTAGCTTGTTTTCTTGAATTTGCCATAAGTAATTGTCAAAAGAACCAGTCGTGATGTAGTGATAAATTTCAACGTGACGGAACATATTTCCTTGACGGATCAATCGACCATTTCGTTGAATAATATCTGAGGGTCTCCATGGCACATCCAGATGGTGAGCAGCCTTCATACGTGTTTGTACGTTAAGACCAGTACCACCTTTCTGGGTAGAACCAATTAAGACTCTAATATCACCTGCATTAACTTTTCTTTCCAGTTGAACTTTTGCTTCATCATTAGATGCTTGGTGCATGAATGCAATCTCTTTTACAGGGATGCCACGTGAAATCAAGAGCTTTTTTAATTCGTTATAAACATCGAATTTACCAGCTTTAGGAGTACCTAAGTCAGAAAAGATGATTTGAGTACCTTTAACTTTCATAGTCCGCTTCCAAATACGATAAACATTATCAGCAACTTGAGTCAACTTAGTTGAATCTTCTGCTTTATACTCATCACTAAACAAGCGCATATCAAGTGTTAATTTACGAGCTTCATTAGTAATTTTGAGCATGTTATCTTCATCGGGAGTAACCATGTGATTTTGAATTGCGTCTGTACGCTCTATTAGATTCTGCAATTTAGCTTGCTGAGCATCAGTCAAATCGGATTTAATGACGTACTTAGTAGCCTTGGGGATCAACAAATGAGCGCCGTCAGCCATTTGCACATCAGCAGTGATGTGATAAATATTCATTAACTCAGGTAAGTTAACGAAACGTTCAAATCGTTTAACTGGTCTGTATTTGTTACCAGTAGTATTTAGTTCTAGTTCACTAACAATTTTACCGAATGAACCGGCAAAATCGTCAAAGTTTGATATTTCAAATTTCTTTAAAATATCTGGCTGAATATAATTCATCATAGTCCATAGCTCACTAATGGTGTTGGATACTGGAGTACCAGTAGCAAAAACAACATGGCCATTGTCATATTTGTTTTGCAGTAATCTGATCTTCATTAACATATCCATAGCTCTTTTAGAAGTCTGGCTATTGATACCTTTGATTCTGCCTAAACTAGTAGCTGGAGCAATATTTTTGTAATTATGAGCTTCATCAACGAAAAGAAAGTCAATACCTAGTTCTTCAAAAGTTAAGAAGTTATCTTGCTTTAGAATTGCTAAACGTTTAATTCGGTTAATCAAAGACTTCTTGTTTCTTTCAAGCTGCTTAACGCTAATGTCTTGCCCTTTTTCATGCAAAGCATTAATAGAATTTTCCAAATTATTAAGACGGTCTTGAACGAAATTACGCTGAGCTTCCTGACTGACCGGAATCTTTTCAAATTGACTATGCCCAATAATTACCGCATCATATTCGCCTGATATAATTCTAGCTAAAAATCTTTTACGATTCTTAGTGCTAAAGTCTTCTGCTGTTGTTACTAAAACATTTTTAGTTGGATAAAACTTCATAATGTCTTGACTAAACTGAGAAACCAGATTAGTCGGAACAACAAACATCGGTTTATTAATTAAGCCTAAATCCTTTAGCTTAAAGCCAGCGGAAATCATGGTTAAGGTCTTACCAGTACCTACTTCGTGAGCGAGCAAAGCACGTCCATCTTCAATGATTCTTAGAACCGCATTTTTTTGATAAGTACGTAAATGATAGCCTTTGGCCAACCCATTAATATGTAAGCGTGAGCCATCATACGTTTTGTTGACGATACGGTTGTTTTTCTTATTATAGGTATCTTCTAATTCTTTAGACCAAGTAGGATTATTAGCGATATAATCAGCAAATTTTCTTTCAATTTTCTTTTCTAAGTCACGGAGCATTGCGGTACTTGTATCGTCAATACCTCTAATTGGCTTATTTTTTTCATCATAACCCACAATCTTAGTAATTGTTGGCTGCTTAGAATTCAATAAGTAATTGAAAATTGCAATAGGGTTATCGTAACCTGCTAATGCTTCGCCATTTCTTTCAAGTTTTAGATTATTAGCTTTGGTTGAACACTCAACTGAGTAAACTAATTCAGCGAAAGGCTCTTCAGCAATGGTTCTGCCTTTGGGAGTATGGATGATTAAGTCTTGATCCTTAGAACCTGTAATTGAATGATTAAAGGTCTTTTCTGGATCAAAGAAACAATCTAATAAGAAATTAGAAACAATTTTGTCAGGAATCCAAGGTGAACCAATGTGAAAGGAAATGTCAGCGATAGTTAAACGCTTAGGCAACACCTTTTCAATTAATTCAAGATAGTGCTTCCAATTTGCGGCAAAGTCGTTGCTTGCAATTAGATCTTGCAATACATCCCTTTTGGTAACAACATCCCCTGAGAGAAAATCTTCTTTTGTGATATATTCAATTTTGCCTGTATCATGATATTTCTGTGGGTCAATGATAATATGGTCTGCTAACTGGTCAATAATTTGTTGCTTGGAATGTCCAGGATAAATAGTTTGCATATAAGTAAAATCTACACCACGAGCTTCTGAAACCGAGGACAATAAAGCATCAATAGCTGAATTGACCTTTTTGATAAGTCTATTTGGTCTAACAGTAGCTTGTGTGAAAGCTTTGCTCTTAACGTAAATTTGTTTACCAGTTTTTGGATCAAGAACATGATCTTCCAAACTCTCAACCAAAGCAGCTTTCTTATCTTCACGGAATAATCTTACATTCCTAGAAAGATTGATTGAGCCAAAGTTGGTCACAAATTGATCATAGATATTATTCATTTGGTTCAATAAAGCTTGAAATTTGATGTCATACTCATGACGGTTCTTACCATATTGAGGATTAAGTTGTAAATTAATCAAATTTTGGTAAGTATCTCTTAAATCAATGTAGCCCTTGATGATACTGGTTTCCTTAGCAGAATAATTAGTGTAGTAGAATACCACGTGTTTGTAGCAATCAGCAAATTTACCACGTTTGTTTGGCCTATTAGCTACGTAAATATCATAGATTCTCTTTTTACCATCATCTGTCTGTTGACGATAATCTTCTTCTCTGCTTGCTGATTCTGATGTACCTGCATATTCATCTGTAGTTGCGTCAGTATAGTAAGCAAATTGTTCAGGCTTACCGTCTTTAACTATTCCGTCAATGCTATTGAAATAGATCAGACCGTTAGCATAACCATATTCAAACAATGGTAACTTTCTAATCTTTTCGGGCAAAGTTACATCAGATGACTTATCTTCTTCAACTTCGACCTTTCCACTATCAACTGCATAGAGATGGTTAACTGACATTGTTCGACTAATCGCATTGGGTAATTCTTTCAAGAAAGTACCTCTGTCAACTACTGTAAGAGTAGCGCCGTGATAGTTTTGAATTTGAATTGAACCCAAAATTTGTTCTGGTTCACTGAGAAAGTAATTGTTAAGCCAGACTCTCCTATCTGATGGAAATTGACTAACTGGCTCAAAAGCTGCAGCAAAACTGCCTAAGTCGTTATTTAGGTTCTTTTGGAAGAACAACATATCAGTTGTTATTTGTGTACCAGCAGTTTGCTTAAAAGCGTCTGTTGGCATTCTTACGCCACCTAAAAATGCAACTTTATTCTTGATTTTTTCAAGAATATTATTAGTTCGCTTATCCATTAAACCTGTACTAGTAATAATGGCAATCAAACCATAGTTGCGAGTGACATCGACAGCTTTCTTCAAGAAATAATCATGAATGTAGTATGAATTGTTTCCATTATCATCAAGCAAGCGAGTGTCACCAAAAGGTACATTCGTAATTACCAAATCAAAGTTAGCGCCTTTAAACTTAACGTCTTCAAAGCCCTTAACGAAGATTTTAGCATTTGGGAATAATTGCTTAGCAATCATACCAGTAATGGAATCCAACTCAACCCCATATAAATTAACCTTATCACGCAACTGTTCTGGCATTGTCATAAAGAAAATACCAGTACCCATTGAAGGATCAAGTACATTACCATGAGTAAATTCTGAATCAACAATTTTCTGCCACATTGCTCTAGCAATAGCTGGATTAGTGTAATAAGCAGTAAGGGATGAAGCTTTCATGTTTTCGTATTCTTGGTGCGAAACTAAAGACTTTAATTCTTCCCTTTCAGATTGGTATTTAGGGTTAAAATCATCGAAGAAATCATTGGCCAAACCACCCCAACCTACGTAAGTAGCTAATTTAGCTTGCTGGGTAGCAGTAGCTTGCTGATCTTCTTTGTCTAACTTTTTAACCAATTTGATTATTTCAATATTATTCTTAATCTTGGCTGCATCTGTTTTTGGAAAGAAGTCCTCATTAGCGTCAGCAGGTAAGTAATAATTTTGCATTTATACATTCTCCTCTTTTTCGATAAACAAAAAACAGCTTCCCGCAAGCGAGAAAACTGTTTTCAATCTTTATTAATTTTTAATGGGTCAATTTAAGATAATGACCACTAATAATCAATTTGCTTCTTTTAATGTTTTTACATTGGTAATTTTCTCCTAAAGAAAAAAAGCTTAAGCGACGTGCCTAAGCCTTCAATTCTATTAATCAATAAACAATAAACAATAAAATAAACAACAAAATAGTCTAACAAAAGACCTACGACCAAAACTCATTTACAAATGAGTAATTAATCAAAATAAATAAATGATTTAAATTTCATTTACGACTTTATTATACAAGATTTAATCTAAGCTAGTATAAAAAGATAAATAATAACGCGTGGTGCTAGTTAAATCGTTTTAGTTAATATAGACTCAAGTTGTAGTATCAAAAAGAAAAGAGTCTGATCTGATTGAACTGCCTTAAGCGTTTTAGCCACCATTTACAAGTTAGTTTTAAAGATTTAGTGATAATTTGTCGGCACTGGTATCGTTTGTATGCACCGGCTGAGTTTACTCATCGGCGAAATATTGATCAAATTAAAACTACGGACAGTCTGATTTTGGCTTTACTTATCTGGCAAGCTAAGACAGGAATTGAATCACAAAGAAGATTCTGTGAATGTTTCAATTGTTTATCACACTCACGTTTTAATCGACG
>NZ_FMXC01000056.1 GCF_900103655.1 Lactobacillus kefiranofaciens | reverse complement strand
CAGAGAATGGCGCTGAGGGTATTTTGCGTGTGCTGACTTGTATCAAAAACAAAGAGCTGGAATACTGGCTTAGCAGTGAGTTTGCAGGTGGGCAGCTCGATATTGGTGATCAGGAAGAATTGAAAGGTGCAGTTCGTGCCAGCCTAAGAAAGACGCATGAAGCTCATCTGGGCATTCATCACGGCGCCATTGAAAGCTTAACAGCAGGTCATAGCTATTTGGATGATTTTGGCAGAAAATTAAGTCAAATAAATATTTAAGAAATTAAGGTCAGACTAATGGTTAATAGCCTACCGCAAAAATATTGACACTTACCATATTATTTCATCTCCTTGAAAAATATTTAGGATTATGATAAAACTTTCTTAAAAATAAAACAATATTTTTTTAAAAAGTATAGGCTTGAACACTTAATTTTACATTAATATGGAGTACTAAAAATGCTAAAAAAAAGTTCATATTTAATATCACGTTTTTTTGCTACTACTGCTGGTTCACTTTACGGTTTTGCTATTATTTGGTGGATTCAATTCAACACGTCTAGTTCAACGATAGTTGGACTAGTAAATGCTGGATTTGATTTGACAGCAGCTCTATCTATTTTTTATGGTCCTTTAATAGACAAGCATTCATTCAAACAGACTGCTTTAGGCGCTATTTTTTTACAAGCTTTTTGGCTTTTTTTACTTTTTTTTAGTATGTTTTTACCAAATTATTTTTTAATACTTAACTGTATATTAGCTATTTTAATTTCGATTTGTGATGAATTTTATTCCCCAGCTGATCGTGCTATCCTAAAGCAATCTGTAAAGCTTAATGTAGATCTTACAAATATGATAGCTAAAATTAGTTTTATTGATCAGTCTGTTAATTTTTTTGGTGTAGCTTTAGCAGGTATATTATTAAAATTTATCAGTTCTAATTATATTATTTTAATTTGTGCCTTTTTAAGTCTTTTAAGTGGGGGATTATTGTTTAATTCCTTAAAGAAAGTGCATTTATCAATACATAAGCAAATTAAACGTCAAAATTATTTCTCAGAAATTTTAATAGGTTATCACTACATAAAAAAAGAACATTTTTTAAGTCGATATTTTTTTCTTCTATTTTATTTTCATTTGTTGAACCTGCTTTAATAGTTTTTTTACCTTATACAGCTGAGAAACTAGGCTCCGCAAGTTATTTAAGCTTTTTTTATATGTCTTTCTTTTTAGGATTTATTGTAGGAGTAATTATTTGTAAGTATTTAAAAACCACTTCAAAAAATGTTGGACTTATTTGGACTTTGAGTATAATTCCTCTTTTATTTTTAATAAATAATTCTAATTGGCTTATATTTTGTTTTCTAATAAGTATTTTTGGAACTTTGACTGGAATTCATAACATTTTAGGTGAGTCTTTAATGCAAATTACTAGTACGGAAGATATACTGGGACGCGTTATGACAACTATTCGTACAGCTAATTCTTTAGGAAGTCCTATCGGTTCAGTAGTAGCCGGAATTATATTAGATAAATTTAATCAAAATATTTTATTAGTTATTTGCTGTATCTTTATTTTTTTGGGCGGAATAAATATAATCATTAAAAAATAATGGACATAAAAGTATTTGAACTTTGTATTCATAAGTTGAAAGCTACTAATATTGACGGTGTAACCAGAAAGATTACACACAATGCATACATTTATCGTACCTCTACTGGTAGAACTTCTTATAATGGCCGTTGGAAGCTATACAAAGGACAAACTGTAACAACCTATGGTGGTTCATATAAATTCAAGAATGGTAAGCACTACTTTAGAGTAGGTGGACCACAAAAGCAATATATTAAATCTTATAATTTAGGACCAGTTGTTAAGGTTAATACGGTTCAAGGTCGAACTAGCAATAACGACAATACTAATATCACTGCTAATAGTAAGCCAACTAGTTCTACTCTAACTAGTACAGAAGAGACAACAATAACTGTTGATGCAAATTACAGTACACCAATCATTACTTTCGATAAAAATGGTAAAGTCGTTAAAGTTAGAACAGCAACTCCTGGAGAGAAGTTTACTGTTGATCGTTTAGAAAAAGGAACTCGTGCTGATAAAGTAGCTAGTTATATTGGTCAATTTGGCGGTGATCAAAGTATTTATCGAATTAAAGGAACAAATAACTGGCTATACTCAATGGGTGTAAAAGCTGCATCAAAGATAACAGCTCACGATTATGATCTTGAAGAAACATCGATCATAAAATTTACCCAAACTACAGATTTATATAATAGAGTTACTGCGAAACATCTGCTATAATCTTAAATTATGAAATACGAAACAGCTAAAAATTTAAACAATACCAGATTCAAGCGTCTGATCGGCGTTGCCAAGCCTGTCTTTGACGAAATGGTCAAAGTATTAAAAGCCGAATATCAAGTCAAGCATGCCCGAGGCGGCAGAAAGCCCAAGCTGGCAATTGAAGACCTGCTTCTGGCTACTTTGCAGTACCTCAAGGAATACCGTACTTATGAACAAATAGCTGCCGATTACGGTGTGCATGACAGCAACCTGATCAGAAGAAACCACTGGGCCGAAGAGACTTTGGTTAAGCATGGCTTTAACATTGGCAAGCAAGAAATCAAGCCAGACGATGTTGTCTTAATCGATGCCACTGAAGTAAAGATTCAACGCCCAAAAAAAGACAAGCAGCTTATTATTCCGGCAAGAAAAAGCAGCACGTTTTAAAAGCCCAGGCGATTACAGACACTACCGGCAGAATTATTCATTTAGACAGCTGCCAGGCATACCGGCATGACATGCGGCTGCTGCGTGAGTCAAGGCGCAGTCTGCACCGATCCGGTTTGATTTTAGCGGATAGCGGCTATCAGGGATTGGACAAGATTTACTTTCAGGCAAAAACACCGGTCAAATCCAGCAAGAAGAAACCGCTGACTCAGCAGGACAGAGAGCTGAATCATTTAATTTCTTCAATTCGAATCAAGGTCGAGCATGTATTTGGCAAGGTCAAAGCATACAAAATATTTTCTACTACGTATCGCAATCATCGCCGACGTTTTAATTTAAGAATGAATTTAATCTGCGGGATCATCAACCAAGAACTGGCTATCTAGTTTCGCAGTAACTCTAATGCTAACGGTACATTTCAGAATATTAAGATTGAAAAAAATTCTGAACAATGGAGGGTAAATAAGCTGTTATATATTTGGGTACCAAGTGAAAATAAAGCAGAATTATTCTATCACTTAGCACCTACGTCGTATTGGAAAGACGTATTACGATTATCAAATAATGGTCAATATGTACATGATCATATACCACTTAAAGATACTTACGTAAAAGCTAGCGATGTTCAGTTTGTAGAAAGTAGTGTCAAACTGACACCAGAAAATACTATTACCGAAGCTCAAACAGCTACACAAAAAAATTAAATATTTATTTTAGCACTGATTAATTTTAAAAAGAACCAAGTTAATGTCAATATTAATTTGGTTCTTTTTTTTGAATTGTTTTATTTAACAAAACAATTTAACTTGTACTAGCATTTACAGTTGAGTTCAAATAATAAAATTATATTCATAAGTTGTACCTAAAGTGCAGTCATTAACTGAATTTAGGTATAACTTATTTCATGTCACCTCAGCTTAAATTATCAAAAAAGTTACGCTTTCTAATAAGGATAAATCAGGTTATAAGGTTACGATAAGACTACTTAATTTTGATCAAAAGTAGTTGTTTAAACTATTAACAATAAATCATTTTTATACTTTTTAGATATAAAAAATCAAATGTGAATAATTGCACTTGATTAAAAAAACTATTTTTTAAAGAAACCCAATTAGGGTTAATTGTTGTTAGATCAACATTGAGATTCTGGAAGGACTTTAACCCAAACTGGGTTAGATACTGATACATCAACATTCTTGCTAAACCCAATTAGGGTTCCAAAACTCATGTGATGATAGCATCTACTAAATTGAGGAATAGCTTGGTACTACCAAGCTATCAGGCACAAGACTTTGTGAATGATATCCAATTCCCTTATGCTCTTTACTGAGATTTCAGCGAACAAAGAGAGAATCCAAGTATTACAGGATTCTCTTTTTGTTTTTTGAATGCTTTTGCAATTACGTCATTTGATTATTTAGGCATTTTTTCGTAGCATTTCTGCAAAGCTCGAGCATAGTCAACGGCTCGATAGCTATTAAGCTTCACATCATAATATTCAAGGCACTTACTTAATTTTTGCCATTTATAACTTTTTTCACCATAATAATCCTCGTAAGGTTCTTTTATGATGTTTGCGAATAGTTCCATCATATCAATTTGTTTGTAGGCTTGATTAGCTAGAAGAACATTAGGAACATTGAACCCTACATTATAGCTAATCAAATTTTTAACGTATTTTTGCTTCTTGATTACAGAAGCCAACTGACGATCAACTGCTACTCTATTATCAGCACAAATAATATCTGCCATAGAGAAACTGTGATCTTTTTCAATTTTAAGCCATAAGTCAGCATTACTGCCCTCAGAGAGGTATCCTCTGCATGGTTTAACTACTTTGCTGAATAACTCATTGCCTAATTGATCTACAACGCCCACCTCAACAACATTGAGACCATAATCATCACTGAAACTATTTTTCCAAAAATAAACTGATTCAAGTTTAATTGCCTTAGCTGGATCATAGTAAATAGCGGAATGCTCGCAGTATTGATTAGTCCATAATTCAATTCCTTTATCAGTAGGAATTAGTCCTTGTGATACAAGCTGTTTTCTAGTGAGTAAGTCACGATACTCTTCGTGTGCATTTTTAACTTTCATGGTGTTGTCCTCCTGTTTTTTCTACTTTTCATCATGAAGTTTATAAGCAAAAAAATTAAAAAAATATTCTAGCAAAAGGAGAAATTCATAAAAAAATTGGAACAATTTTTTTATGCGTTTTGCAAGCCCGGATTTAAAATTAAATTGAAAAAATATAAAAACTTTTATTGACTTTTAATATTTATCACTGTAATATTATGCTCACCAAAAAACAATAACGGCTTTGATAAGGAAAGTAAGTTTTACTGAAGTACTACAGAGAGTTTCTGGTGGGTGCAAAAAAACAACGAAGGTTTAGATGAAAATTACCTTTAAGCAGAAATTATGAATTGAGTAGGTTCAGGGCACGCTCTTTATAGCGTCGACGTATCGCTCTTTTTTGAGTCGCACGTGCAACGAGGCTGGGCTTATGCTTAGCGAATATAGGTAGTACAGCGTTCAAAGCCCCCTATTAGATCAAATTCATTGGTCTGATAGTCTGATAGGGCGCCTTTTTTCTTTAGCAGGTTGTGTTGATTATAAGAATAATTGGAGGAATTTATTATGGGTAGATTTAGTAAGTTAGCAGTATCAACTGCTGTAGCCGTATCATTATTATCCGTAGCTGTGCCTACATTGACGTCTTCCGTTCAAGCATCAACTATTGAAAGTAGCCAAACCCAATCCAAGTTAAGTTTGTCTGCTCAAAAGAAGCTAGATCCATATGTAACAGTTGAAAATAATCATTACGTTTTAAGTGAAAATGCAAAAAAAGTTGTTTCAGAAGAAGAATACAATGTGGCAAAACAAGTAATTGCTCAAACTAATGCTGCAGTTGAAAATTCAGGATCTGTAATTAACAAAAATACAAAAGTAGCTACTAATGATTTCACGCTATCTAATGACGAAAATAGCGTTGTTTCTTTAAATAAAGGCGAATTAGCAACAAAACGTAAAAAGTACCACTATGGAGTTAATAAAGTAACATATCATTGGAATTACATTAGAGTATATCTAAATAAAACTACGACACAGGCTGTTGCAGCTGGTGCTGTAGGTGGGGTAGGTGCACTTATTGCTAATTATGTTTCAGGTGGTTTAGCTACCTTTGCAGTGGGAGCAATTAGCTCATCAGTATCTGCACTAGTGGGAAGCAGTATTAAAGGTGGAGTTTGGGTTGATTATAATTTCTTAGCAAGAACAGTTACTAGTTGTGGATGGCAATAGTTTTATGAAAAAAAAGCAAGCAATTTATACTTTTATTTGTTTAACCCTAGTAATAGAGTTATATAATTTTATAATTGCACCACATATTTCAAATATAGTTTTAAATATTGTATTGAGTGCAATATGTGGCGGATTCAGTACCCTAATAGTTTATAAATTTACTAAATAAGGAATTATATATCAAAAAACGTAGTTTTAAGCTACGTTTTTTGTGTTCATAAGTTGGCACTCTTGATTACAATACAAAAAACCCGTAAAATATAGGTATCAGATATAGTCAAAACTTAGTGTCAAGAGTTAACCAGAAAAGGGCTAAAAATGAATACGATATATGGCTATGCAAGGGTATCTACTGTTAAACAAGATTTAAACAGTCAAGTTGATGATTTAAAGCGTGCAGGAGCAGTCAAAATTTTTAAAGATAAGTATACTGGTACGACTGCTAATCGTCCTGAATTTGATAAATTGATGGCCAAGATCAAAAATGGGGATACTTTGATTGTTACTAAATTAGACAGGTTGGCCAGAAATACTCAAGATGCCCTTAGCATTGTAAAGAAAATGAATGCTGAGGGCGTCATTCTGCGGGTTTTAAACATTGGTACGATTGATAAATTCACCAAGCGGTCGTTTAATCTTCACTGTATTCAGTGCTTTTGCGGAATTTGAACGAGATTTAATTGTAAGCAGAACCCAAGAGGGCAAGGCGTGGGCCAAAGCTAATAATCCTAATTTTCATGACGGTATGCCAAGAAAATATGATCGAGAGCAGATTGATTTTGCTTGGAAGTTGCATACCCAAGACCACATGAGTTACTCCGAAATCAGCAAGAAACTAGGTATGTCTAAAGCAACCATTTATCGGCGCTTTAGAGAATTAAGGGATTCACAAAACAGAAAAAGTCGTCTCTAAGGACGACCTTCTGGTATGGATTAATAGATCTCAGATCAACGAAATAAACTATCAAGGAGAACCTTAAGTGCCTTTTTAAGAGCTTTCTTAAAGCGCTTAAAGAACTTGCTGCGACGATCTACTGGTACGAATACTAACACAAGTAATAGATACCACTTCACGGAGCTATACCTCCTTCTACACGCGGAGTAAAAGGGAGCCACCCTTTCCTAAGTGTATAATTTTTTGCGGTAAGCTGAATAATTAATTAAAAAAGCTCAAGTCCTTTGAATTTGGACTTGAGCTCAAACAAAAAGACCAGTAGTCTGATGTTAAGAACAAAAAACACATTAGAAGCTGGTCTTTTATGGAATCTATTATAACTGATATCGTGAAAATTATTAAGTCTGAAAATAATGTTATTGCTCGTGAAAAGGCATTAATGTGCTACTTCTTTGATTTGATTAGAGAATTAATTAAATTAGCACTAGAAGAAGTTGATGCCGGCTTAGTTGAAGAAACTAAAAAGCAAGGCTATCAGATTGAAAAGAAAAATAAGCGCT
>NZ_FMXC01000057.1 GCF_900103655.1 Lactobacillus kefiranofaciens | reverse complement strand
CTAGTTTTTTATAACTATCCGAAACAGATCAGAAGTTCAATCTATTCAACTAACATGATTGAATCCTTTAATAATGTTGTTAAGCGCAAAGCCAAACCTAAAGCAGAGTTTCCAAATGAACAGTCGTTTGATACTTTTATTGGCATCCAAGCAATGAGCTACAATGATCGCTATTTCAAGCGAATTCATAAAGGCTTTGGTCAAGTACAAGACACTCTAGAATCCTATTTTGAATAAATAATTAATTAAAAAAATCAATCTACGAGAAAGATTTATTTACACAAAAGATTTGACAGTTTCGTAAATTATTTTGAACAGAATTTTATGGATAAAAATTGTTCCATAAACACTGTATGTAATAATTTAAATATTTCTCGAAGTTATTTATATACATTGTTTATTAAAAAAATTAATCTTTCCCCACGATCTTTTTTAAAGCAATTAAGAATAAATGAAGCAAAGAAAAAATTATGTAATACAGAGGCTTCTATTGGACAAATTGCTAAAGAAGTAGGATTTTTAAATCAATTTAATTTCACACGTTCTTTTAAAAATAGTTTAGAGTTAAGTCCTAAAAATTATCGTAAAATATATAAAAATAAATAAGTGACTAGGAAAAATTAGAAATTAAAAAATCCTACTAAATCTCGGTGTTGCCAAACCTTAATCTAATAGGATTTTGTTTTTGAGTAGAAGTCTAGAACCTGTTAAAAATAGATTTTTTCAAATGTTTATCTCAACACAATATCAGTTGGCTTAATATCCTTACCAAAGTAAGGCGCTAATTCTTTTTGATAATCCTGTACAAAGAAGCCTTCCTTCGTTAGTTTAGTAATCTCATGATTTGTCCATTTAAGCAGTGAACGATTGCCCTTCTTTACGGCTGGGGCCACATACTGATGAGGTCCAATACTCTTAATGCCAACTACATACTTAGGATTTTTCTTAACCCAAGCATAAAGGTAAGAATTGTCATCAGCTAAAGCTGCACCACGACCATTCTTCAATGCATTGAATTGCTGCGTCTTAGAATCAAACTTTAATAAATTAACTCCAGATTGCTTTGCAAAATAGTTTTCGGCAGTTGTTCCCTTGGTAACGATTAACTTCTTGCCCTTCAATTCTTGCGCACTGTTAATTGGAGCATTTTTAGGTGAAATTACTCCAACTGATACTTTCATATATGGTTTTGCAAAATCAACTACATCTTTACGTTCAGGAGTTACTGTAAAGTTAGCTAAAACGATATCCGCTTTATTTGAATTTAAAGTATCTACACGATTGTTGGCATTGACTTGTATAAAACGAATTTTAACGTTTAAATCTTTGGCAATTCTGCGAGCCAAGTAAACATCATAGCCTACTCTCTTGCCTTGATCATTTACCCAGCCATATGGTGGTAAATCACCAAAAACTGCAACTCTGATATAACCACGACGTTTGATTTCTGAGACGCCATTCTCATTGCTCCAACGGCTGCCAGCAGTACCGCTGTTTAAGTTAGGTTGTGTAAAACCAAAATAAGCGGCACTTACCACGACTATTAGAGCAACAATACCCATAATAATGTTAAAAATATTTTTCTTTTTCATTGGCTTTATCCTTAATAATCCATGCTGTCTAAGAATTCTTTAGTTCTTTGCGTCTGAGGATGATCAAAGAAGTCTTTTCCTGGAGTATCTTCTAAAATATGTCCATTTTCTAAGAAAAGTACTTCGTCCGCAATTCTAGAAGCAAAGTTCATTTGGTGGGTAACAATAATCATCGTCATATGGTCACGTTTAGAAAGGCGTTCAACGATTTCTTCAATACCGCGTACCATTTCTGGGTCAAGGGATGCAGTGATTTCATCCAAAAGCATTACTTCCGGCTTCATTGCTAATGCACGAACGATGGCTACTCGCTGCTTTTGACCGCCTGATAATTCTCTAGGATAAGCATTTAGATATTGATCTAATCGCACTTGTTTTAGCAGTTTAATTGCTTCTTCTTTAACCTCGTTTTCATTTCGTTTTTGTACTTTCACTGGGGCAAGCAAAACATTTTCTATCACAGTAAGATTTGGAAAAAGATCATAGCTTTGAAAAACCATACCGATTTTTTGTCGCAGCATTTGCCATTCTTTTGGACTAGGATTAATTTTCTTTCCATGGAAATAGATAGCTCCATTTTTATAATCCTCTAACCCATTCAAAGTTCTAAGCAAAGTACTTTTACCAGAACCTGATGGTCCAAGTAATGTTAATACCTCACCTTTTTTCAACGAAAAATTGATGTCATGTAAAACTTGACGGTCGTCATAAAACTTATCTAAATGCTCAACTTTTAAAATTTCTTCTGTCATTGTGCTCAC
Organism: Lactobacillus kefiranofaciens; assembly: GCF_900103655.1. Classification (GTDB taxonomy): domain Bacteria; phylum Bacillota; class Bacilli; order Lactobacillales; family Lactobacillaceae; genus Lactobacillus; species Lactobacillus kefiranofaciens. The sequence goes on along the minus strand of NZ_FMXC01000057.1, from coordinate 4,959 downwards.
CTATTTGCTTTCCTTAGTTAATTTCTTAGCCCAAGCTGATAATGGATAGTCGAGGACAAAATATAAGATAAATATCAGTCCATAAACCCAGAAAACACCAGTTGGATATTGCTGATTATTTGCTTCGATAATTTGCTGGCCAACGTTAATTACTTCCATAATGCTGATGACAAGTAAAAGTGAAGTGGTTTTAATTACTCTAGTTGCTAAGTTGATTGTTGCAGGAAGCTCTAACTTAACTGCTTGTGGCAATAATACATATCTAAATAATTGGATTTTGCTTAAGCCTAATGCCAGTCCCGATTCACGCTGGCTCTTAGGTACTGATTCGATTGCTCCGCGAACAATATCGCTGAATTCTGCTGCTATCCATAGTGAAAATGCCAAAACTGTCATCCAAGTTGCTGGCCAGTTAACATGAAAAGTTCGTGGCAAAATATAATAGACCAAGTAAAGTAAAACGATTGTAGGTACTATTCTGAAGAATTCTAGATAAATTCGTAAAACAAATCGAATGATTTTATTAGGCAAAGTTCTAAGAATACCAAAAATAGTTCCAATAGCTAAACCAATTATTAAGGAAATAGCTGCAATCCAAATGGAAGTCCAAAGACCTGCCATTAAACGAGCAAAATTGCTCCCTTCAAATAAAACGTTAATTCCCGAATGCACCATAACGAACTCTCCTTTCAAGCCAAGTTAATAAAAGAATTACTGGGATCAAGATAATTGCATAAGCAATAACCAACATCAGTAAGTATTCATTGGAACGGTAGTACATGCCGATTAAATCTAAAGCTGTATTGGTTAATTCAGGGATTGCAATTACTGAAAAAATGGATGTTTCTTTAATTAAAAAGATAATATTAGCTGTTAAAGCAGGCAAGCTTAATGCAAAGCCTTGTGGGAAAACAACATAGCGCGCTAATTGAAAACGGCTCATTCCTAATGCTTTTCCGCTGTTAATTTGGCTAGTAGAGATACCATTGAAACCACCAGTAAATCCCTCAGCCATGTATGCTCCACCTAGGAAAATTAAACCGATAATACCGCAAACTTCAGCGGACATTTTTATTCCGATAACAGGAAAAGCGTAGTACAAGAAAAATAATTGAATTAAAAGTGGCGTATTTCGTGCTAGTTCAACATATGCTGTCATGATCTGACTAATTACCGGTATTTTAAAATATTGTGTTAAGCTAGCGATTATTCCAACAATAATCGAACCTATTATCCCGATTAGCGATAACCAGATCGTGAGTCCAAATGCATGGGCAAATAATGGCAACGCTTGTTGTATGATTGACCAATTCATAAGATCTTACCTCCCAAAGACCAAACAAAAAAGGATCCACGAACCAATTCAGTTCGTAGATCCTTAAATAGCTAAATTAAAAAATCAAGTTAACTATAGATTATATCGAAGTACGTCATGCTGAATTAGCGTATGCAAAAAAGTATTGTCTTTTGGACAACATACACAGTTTTGACATACAGCTTGTAAATTCAACATGTTAGTACTCCTTTCTTACCTTTAGTAACTCTTGTTGACTATTAGTGTAAACTCATGCTTACTTATTGTCAATTGATTTTTATAAATTGAGCATAAAAATCGATTATGAAATATTTGAAAAATGCTTGACTTGGAGTTAACTCCAAGTAGTATCTTAAATTCAAGAGGTGAATCAAATGACTGATCTAACTATTACAGATGTTAGTGAAAAATACCACTTAAAACCAGATACCCTTCGCTATTACGAACGGATTGGCTTAATCCCTGCTGTTCCTCGTAAAAAGAATGGCAATCGTTACTATAACGAAGGATTACAAAAGTGGATCGAAATGATTGTTTGTCTGCGGCATTCTGGAATTACCGTAGAAGCATTGGTCGATTACGTTAAGTTAATTGAGCAAGGTGATTCTACCCTGCAAGCTCGTGAAGATTTATTAAAAGAGCAGCTTGCTTTACTTGAAACTAAAAAGAAAAATTTGAATCGTTCAATTAAACGTTTAGAGCATAAAATTTCTCTTTATGAAAGCGGAGAAATCAAGCAAGGTAAAAGTTATTTTGAAGAATATAAGATTTTAGATGATTAGGAGCAAAAAAATGAAATATTGGACTAAAGAAGAATTAGATGTTTTAAACAAGATAACTACTGTCCAAAACCATCCTAATGATGATGAGGGCCAGATTTTTCAAGACTCCCCTATTTGGGTGGTAACCAATAATAATCACGTTTATTTAAGAGCTGGTAAAGGCAAAGAAAGCAAATGGTACAAGTCGGGTTTAAAAAACGGTGGTGCCATTGAATTTAATAATCAAACCTATCCAGTAAATTATGTAGCTGTTGAGGATGAAGATGAAATCAAAGCAGTAACAGATGCTTACGAAGCAAAGTATCATGGTCAATATCCAATTGATATGATGGTATCAGACAAATGTGCTACGGCAACGGTGCGTTTAGATTTACAGTAAGAGGCATATTATGAAATTAATCAATGCACCAATTATGCGGATCTTTCATTTAAATATTAATGCCCCAAATCGAACGGCTTTTGTAAATGAAGGCAAGCATAATATGATGACGTCAATTAAAAATGAACCAGGAACTTTATTTATGCTTGCTGGACATGATGATAAATTAGGTGAAAGTAATTATGTGATTGAGTGTTATCAAGACGAAGAGCATTATCAAATCCATGCAAATTCACCTCAATTCAAGCATTATGGTCAAGTGGCTAAAAAGATCATTACTGGTACTGAAATGATTAATTTAAAACCAGAATTGGTAAAAACTAGTACTACTATTTTTAGAGTATTTGAAGATCAAGATATAAATGCGACGTTAACTAAGATTAAGGTAAGAAAAGAAACTAATTTTGATAAGCTAACGAATAGCAATACGGAAATTATTCTGGCTGGTCAAGATAAAAAGAATACTGGTGAAGGATGGGTCTTGGGGCTCTCTCCTAGTTCAATAGCTGAGTTAAACTTAGCAGATAAAGCAGAAATCCTTGATCAAATCAAGCTAAAGGTTGATATCCTAGTCGATCAAGGAAGTTTAAGTTATGAAAGAAGCAATAATAATGACTAAAACAGAACATGAGAAACTTTTAGCTGGTGAAGAATATGACTATCGTGATCCAGAATTAAGAAAGATGATTGCGAAAGCTCATCGTTTAATGCCAGTGATTAACGATTTGTCTGATCTTGAAAAACGTCAAACTGCAATTAACGATTTATTTGGTCATGTTGGTGAAGGCTTGACTATCAATGGTAAAATCGATGTTCTTTATGGCAATCATATTAGTTTTGGTGATAATGACTTTATCAACGATAACGTTCGCTTTCAAGATTCAAACTTGATTACTTTAGGCGATCGTGTAATTATCGCTCCGGATGTTAAATTTTATTGTGGAGAGCATGCAATTGATGCCACTAAACGTTGGGGCACCTATGAAAATGGTCAAAAGTATTTAATCTCTTTTACTGAACCTATTTCTGTTGGTAACGACGTTTGGATTGGCGGTAATGTTACAATCATTGGCGGTGTTCATATTGGCAATAATGTCATCATTGGTGCCGGTGCTGTTGTAACCAAGGATGTACCAGATAACACTGTTGTTGGTGGCGTCCCTGCCAAGAAGATTAAAGATTTAAAACCGCTAAATTAGAGAGGCAAAATTATGAAAATTGATGCTTTTGCACATATTTTACCTCCCCACTTTTATCAAAAAATGCTAGAACTTGAACCAACGATCCCACAGAAATTCCCTTTCATTAGGATTAAAAGTCTTGTTGATCTTGATGAAAGATTAAATACTTGGCCAGATGACAACATGAAGCAAGTGATTTCTTTTGCTAATATCAATCCAGAAGATTTTGTTGGCCCCGACCAAGCAGCTAAATTAGCTGACAAAGGAAATAAAGAATTGGCAGAAATCGTTAAAGAGCATGCAGATAAATTTGAAGTTGGTGTGGGGATGCTAGCTATGAATAATATCCCGGCAAGCTTGCATATTTTAGATAAAGTCAAAGCTGATCCCAACTTAATGGGTGCTCAAATTTTTACCCGGCACTTAGGCAAAAGTATTGCAGATCCAGAATTTGACCCCATCTTTAAAAAAGCTGCGAAATTAAATTTGCCTTTATGGTTGCATCCCGTTTTTGATCAACGCAAACCTGATAATAATCTGGTCTTCTCTTGGGAATATGAATTGTCCCAAGCAATGTTGCAATTAGTTCAGAGCAATATTTTTAAGAAATACCCTCATTTAAAAATATTGGTTCATCATGCTGGTGCCATGGTCCCGAATTATAAAACCTAATAAAAACTAATATTCCTAATAGCTTTTATCATGTCTCACTCACCCTAGCTTTTGCTAGAGCGATTTTTTTAAGCGTTAAGCTCTGTGGGTACGGTTGAACGCGGCGCGGTTAATATTTCTATTACCCTATTAATAGGGACTGGCTTTGATCTGCCCCACATGAAGGTTCTTCGATTCTTGTTTTTCTTTAGCCTAGGAACATTCCCTAGCTCTAAGAATGGACTTAAAGTCCTTTGCGACATGTCCTCAGCTTAGCTGATAAAAGGAGAGGCATTCCGCCTTTCGCTTTGTGGCAGTCGACTTATTTAATAATTCTTCTTAACTGGCAATTCTTTGATCAAGAATTGCTTTTACTTTTTTATATGGCGTATAAAGCGTAATTTCTTTATCTGTGGCTCTTGCTAGGATATTCTTTGATGCGGCGATATTACAGTCCATTTCTCCACAATTAGGACATAAGGTCTTTTCATTGTGCTTGCCAAATCTTACGATAAAGTGCCGTCCGCAATTTGGACAATATTGGGAAGTGTAGGCTGGGTTAACGTCTTTAAAGTCAATGCCATATTGCTGGCAATAATACTCTAAACGTTCATTTAATACTCCTTTAGTCCATGATGAAAGATTGCGTCT
>NZ_FMXC01000061.1 GCF_900103655.1 Lactobacillus kefiranofaciens | reverse complement strand
GCTAAGTTAATATTAATGGTTAAAGAATATCATACTTCTTCAAGTGTTTCAGTTTTGATCTATCACCTAGTTTGGGTAACCAAATATCGCAATCAAGCTTTAACATCTGAAATTAGAGAAATGCTTGATCAAAAGATTAGAAAAATTTGTGCTGAAAACTCTTGTCAAGTTGAGGCGCTGACTATCATGCCCAATCATGTGCATTTAGAGGTGGTTATGCCACCTTGGATATCAGTTACCGTTTTAATTAAGAAGCTTAAAGGCACCACTGCAAGATGGCTTTTTAAGCAGAAGCCTGAATTAAGGCGGTCCTTTTACCATCACCATTTGTGGTCGCCAGCATATTTTGCCAGAACAGTAGGCAATTGCTCAGAAGAAACTATTAAGCATTATGTGGAAACTCAATGGGAAAGACCATTTAAATGATACGCATTAAATATTGAAAGGAGATGAGATTTATGGCTTTTAAGACTAAGCTTGCCGAACATGAAATTCAACTGGGCACCAGACAATATCGCATTTACCCAGAAGGTGAACAAATAGCTTGGATTTGGCAGTTGTTTGGCGCTAATCGTTTTGTCTGGAATCAATTTGTAGCTGCCTTTGAGGCACGCTATGAAGCCAATCCTGAATTAAAATTTCCAAAAATTAGCGTCTTGAAGAGCTGGCTTCCCCTGATGCGCAAGGAGCATGAATGGCTAAAAAGAGTTAACAGCACGTCTTTGCAATTTACGGTTGAACGCTTTAGCGATGCCATGTGGGCTTTTCTAACTAAAAAACAAATTAAGCAAGGCAAGCCCAGATTTAAAAGCCGTAAGTATTATTCTCAAACTGCCACGATTAAAAATGTTAAATATCAGACCAAGACTGGTGCTCAAGCTCAGATTGCAGTGCTTAGTCCGCACCACTTAAGAATTGGCAAGAAGAACGGCATTACGCTAAGAACCAGTTCTTTGAATAATCTGAGAAATGTTCGAATCCAAAAAGCTGTCATTTCCTATCGGCAAGATTTAGACCGCTATTATATCAGCTTTTCTGTTGTGAAAGATAAACGACAGCTAGCTCAATATCAGGTGAAGTCTAAGAAAACTGGCAAATCAGTGGGGATTGACGTTGGCCTGGGCAAAGAATGGCTGGTAACCAGTGATGGCAAGCGTTTTGGCGTGCCTGCTACCTTCAAGCTGGAAAAAGCAATGCTTAAGCGCCAAAGCCACTGCGACCGCAATCGGACCGCGATTGAAAAGCGGGTAGCTCGGTTCAACCAAAGCCACAAAGAAGCCAAGATAGACAAGTACGACTATGCCAACTGGCAAAAGCTGAGAAAGACCAAAAGCAAGTACCAGCTTAAGATCAGAAACATTAGATACGACTACCTGCAGAAAGTAACGACTGAGCTGGTTAAGAGCTATGACGTGATTGTCATTGAAGATTTGAAAATCAAGAATCTGCTCGGCAATCATAAGCTGGCTCACAATATCGCTAATGCTTCTTGGGGCATGTTCAGAAGACTGCTGGCTTACAAATGCGAGTGGTACGGCAAGAAGCTGATTGTGGTGAAACCGCAGTATACTAGCCGGATCTGTTCAGAATGTGGGAAAAAGAATCCAAGATTCGCCCATATGAAGACCAGGGACTGGCTAGCTATCAGAGAATGGGATTGTCCATACTGCCATGCGCATCACGATCGAGACGTAAATGCCTCCAAGAATATCTTGGCTAGAGCAGTTAGCTTAGGAAGCAAAATAAGTAAAATACAGGCTGGGGCCCAGCCTTGCTAAAATAGGCCGACCGCTATGCTCTTGTGGGATTAGAAAGCCACTAAGCTCAAGAAAACTTGAGTGGACATTTTTGAATGAAGAGGACAAGTCAGGCTGTTCGCAGAAAAACTCTAAACAAAGAGACCACCCATCTATTTGATGGGTGGTAGGTCATGGTGAAGGATATTGCAGACCTGAGGATTTTTAGTGTATTAAAAGAATTATAAGTTTTTTAACGATGAAAAGCATTTGCGGTACTAAATTTAGATGTACTGTAAATGCTTTTTTCTTTTGAAAGTAAATTAATTTTATTAATATTTACAAAAGAAAAAATTCTCTTTAAAAGTATTAGTCTAAATTTGATTTGAAAGGGGAACATTATGGCAACTAAACAACAATATTACACAATTTCAAGCAATTTTGGTTTTAACTGTAAGGACTATAAATTGTCTTATCACAAACTTCCTATTGGTGGCATTACTATCTACTACCAAACGCTTATATATACAGATAAGCAAAGCTTACTAGTTTATCGTCAAAATTCTAATCATAAGATGGAATGGGAGAATGCTGAAATGGGCTTCTTAGACCAAGAACATGTTTTTCATCCATTTGGCAAAGGGGAAGCCTATAGTCACAAAATTTCTAGCTTGTATATGCAGAGCTATGATTATTACAGTGCTATTTATTCATTGGGGCAGGGATACAAGCTTGATTGCGATGACGATGGCTTATATCGACATATGCGCTTAATGAATAAAGAAATCGGAAAATCTATAAGAATGCATTACACGCCGGTTGCAGCAACTATTGATTTAATTAGAACTCAAGATGATCCTAAGATTAAAAGCGTTATTAAGAATTGGCCAGCAGATGTTCTTAAAAAATTTAAGTTTTTTGAAGATCCAACACCATTTCCTAGAAAAGAGGCTGTAAATTTTCTAAAGGAGCATCCAGATGAGTTCAATATTGATGACAATCTACCTGTAGTAAATGCTAATACTAGTATGAATACTGTTTGGTGGTAAAGCAAAAGGCGCAAAAGAATGATTGAAGAATTAGTTAAAACAAATGTTTTGCCAGCCTTTTCTACGGTTACACGTTATGTATTAAGTATTTTTGCTATTTTGCTTTTAATTAAGGCTATCTACTTTATTCATGGGCAATATAAGCATGTCCCTACGCATATTACTTCTTCATCTCTCATAAAAGATGAGATTGTAGTTGTCTTATTAGTAGTGACCACATATCTGACTTCATGGGGATTAGGCGTTCCAATTACTCAAGTTCTTGGGTTCGATCCTATTCAAGATATTGGAGCTGGTGTTCAAGTATTAAACGCAGTGTTTACAGGTACTAACTTAACCAATCTATTGCTAGTAATGATATTGCTAGGCATGAGTAAAAAGTAGTTTGCAGTGGAGAATAGTAAATAATGAAGAATAACGAGAAAGCAAAAGAAACAATTGTAGTAATTTTAGCCTTATTTTTAACTTTATTATGGGCATGGCCTACTATTTCTATGATTAAAGCAATAAACCTGAGTAAAGTAACAGGGCAAATTACTTTGGTGCAACTAATTATAGTCATAATAGGTTTCTTAGCTTATGTAATTACATCATTGATCTATTTATTTTTTATTGACTATAGCGATGAAAATGTAATTAGATGGGGAATTACCGTTCTAAGCATTTGCGTAATTACATTTCTTATGGCAATATTCTTTGCACCGAGTGTATTGCATTTAGTTAGTGGAAATTTGCTAAATTAAGTGGGGAGTAATGATGACTAAAAAACTTAGTAAATATGAACTAGATCCATTTGATAAAATTTATAGTTTTGATCAAATTGCTGAAAGTACTGGATTAGATTCAACCGAATTGTATGATTTAATGAAGCATTTAGGTATTAACGCCACTTATAAAGGAGTTACAGATAATAAAGGCTACTTTTCTGAAAAAGCTTATAGAATAATTCGAAAATCTGTCAAAGATAGAATTAACAAAGATATTTTGAATGCAATAAATGAGCAAGGGTATTATGCATACTTTCAGATCATTAATAAGCTTAAAGAGCAGGGATATAAGGTAAAAGATGAAATGCTTAGAAGAGTGGTTAAGCAAAAGCAGATTAAATCTAAGCAATTTCCTGAATACCCTGGTAGCTTTAGATTTGTAACTAAGAGAGATGCTGAAAAACTTCTTCAAGTAATTAGGAAGAAAATTGATACGGCTCCAACTATCAATAATGAAAAGACGTTTGCTCCAGTTAAACGAATTACTAAGACAAAATTACAACAACTTGAAGATAAATCAGAAGATATTAGCATTGATGAGATGTGTAAAGAAACGGGATTTATTAGTAGCGTATTTAAGATAGCTTTTGGAAAGGCAGAAATAAATCCAGCTTATTTTTGTATAGATACACAAACCTACTACTATAATCGTATTTCTTATAGGTACATCCTTAAAAGATTGCTACAACAGCGAAAAGTTACAATATAAACTGTAGTTAACTCTTACTATTCATGATATTAGGGTAAAAAAAGATGAAAGATAAAAATTTGCTGTGTGAGTTAAAGAATTTAGAAAAGAATAATAAGCTCACTATTGATCAGATAGAACGTAGTGCTGCTTTTTTTGTAAATAGTCAAGAATTTTGTAATCATTCTTGGAGAGTCATTAATCAGGCTGATGGAGTAGAATATATTTATCGCAATGGTCAATTAATACCTAATATGTGTAATAATCACTACATTATCAACGAAAGCTGGAGTAAATAATTAATTTGAACAAACAAAGATTTAGATTGGCAGAATATTTTGGAAAACCAGCACAGTATTATCATGCAACTTTTGATCATATTACTCATAAAATTAATCGTCAGCATCAAAAGATCCCTGTAATTCTGTTAACTGATGTATATCTTGTAGATTCACAAGATAAAAAAATTAGATTAGCTAATAAAAACGACTTTATTGATGCTAAAGGTAAACACATAATTGCTGATCATTTATGGGTAAAACTAACAAAGCCTTGGCTAGAATTACCACAAGAGTTGCTACAAGGGGATGAAATATATTTTCAAGCTAATGTAGAGCAGTACAAAATAACTCGTGCTGACACGGTTACGAAGAGAAACCAAATATGGGATGCTATGATTAAAAAGAATAAAAGAATTGAAACATCGTGGAATTATTACACTAAACACCATTACCGTAAAAACTTCATGACATCCTTACGAAAAATGCGAGCTAAGCAACAAGAAAATATTACTGAAGCTAAAAAATTACAAATGCAAATTAAATTAGTGGATTATAGTTTAAATCATATTTGTAAAATTCATATTGTGCTACTGAGGAAAGTTAAAAAGAACTTTCAGCGAGAAACTTATAGTTATGTTAGATTTAAAAACCAAGGATATAAGTATTCTGCTTGGCTTGCCGCAAGAACTATGGATTACATCTAAGTGTATAATTTTTTGCGGTAAGTTGAATAATTAATTAAAAAAGCTCAAGTCCTTTGAATCTGGACTTGAGCTCAAACAAAAAGACCAGTAG
>NZ_FMXC01000066.1 GCF_900103655.1 Lactobacillus kefiranofaciens | reverse complement strand
CCTGCCATATCCTTTTTCATGTCTTCTTCTGAATGATACGGCATCGCTCCTTGACCAATGCTATTTTTGCCAAAAATCATCCAAGTTGGTTTATCTAAATTGGTCTCTTGCTGATAATTTGCTCTGGTCAAATAACCGTAAGTCGTGTCCTCGTTAACATAACGATTACCTAAACCATTAACATAGAACATCGGAAAAGTCTTAATGATATCCGCAAATCCTGCCGCAAATTTAAAGTCGGCATCCATTGCACCACTGACTCCTGCAAGTCCTGCACCTTGAATCATCCCTAAGACAATGCCATCACCAGTATCATACTTCGAATTTAGCAAAGTATGCTTCTGAATGTCACGATACTGCCAAGGATCAATCTGTTTAGCAAGTTCTTCATTATGATCAATACTTGCAGTGGCTAAAACTACGCCTTTTTTAGCTCGGAAATTCATCTTTTTGCCAAGATGATCAACTGCTACACCAACAACATGATTATTAGTCTTATTTTCCGTAATCAAACCAACAACAGGGGTATCGTAGATGATTTTTACGCCAGCTTCCTTAGCAGCTTTCCAAATCTTAGTCATCATAATGACACCAGCACCATTAACACCGCCATTCTCGTAAACGTGAATTCTTGGTGCAAAATTTTGCTTATCTTCATAAGGGATTACTTTATGACCATAGACATTTTTCCACTTCAAGCCTAACTCACTGAGCCAATCAATTGAATTAGCAGCATCTTGGATAAAATCAGCCAGCAAATTTCTATTTACATGACCTTCACCGGTCTGCAAATATTCAGCTAAATGCTTTGCGGGACTATCATTTTGATAGGTAGTATATTTTTTCTGCCACTTGGTTCCAGCAGCTTGAATGATTCCTTGCGAATAATTACTTGTTCCGCCAATCATCCCTGCCTTTTCAAATACCACAGTCTTGGCACCATTTCTAGCTGCTTCAACAGCTGCTGATAACCCTGAAATACCTGAACCGGCAATGATCACATCATATTCATCTTCAAAGTCAACGTCATCTTGATAAATTCGTCTGGATAATGGCTTGGCATATACCGACACCTTGACTTGGGACTTAGGTTCAATCTCTGCATCCAATGCTTCAGTTTCCGTTAATTCGTCTTCAGCGACTGCAACTGCCTTTTTAGCAGCTTTTAATGCAGCGCTTGATGAGAAAGTCGCACCCGTCACCGCATCTACATCTACGCTTTTAGCAGAATTCATCTTATCTAATGTTCGCTTAACTGCCAACTCGCCCACCGTATTATGAGCAATATCTTTAGCAACAATTTTTTGAATTTGATTATTTTCAATTAAAGCTTCAACCGTTATAGGTCCATGAAAGCCTTTTGCTTTTGCAATATATTTTCCATCTTTCATTTTGCTATCCTTTCAGTAAATCGCTTACATTTGTATAATAGGATACTTACATTTAATAAGCAACACTTTAGGCGGAATAACCTGTATACAGGTTATGAGTATCTGAACTGTGTAAAATCTTATTGAATTATCCATATACATGTAAATGCAATTGCACGTGTATGTGCATTTATATAATTATTTATATGTGCATGTGCATACATATTTTGTGCATGTGCATACATATTTGCATCCTGTCATACATGTGCACGTGCACTTTCAGTGTGCTTGCATTTAGGTACCAATCAATCCATTTTAATTAAAGAAAGGAACCAATTGAATTAAACTAAAGGCGTAAGAACTATATTAAAGAAAGGATTAATATGCGTTTAAATCAAAAATGGCTTAGTCAATTGCCTGTAGACAAAATTATTTCATGTAGAACTGTTCATGGCGGTGACATGAATGAAGCTTATCAAATTCAAACCGATAAACAAATTTATTTTATGAAAGTCCAGCCTAACAAGCCTGCTTCATTTTTTGATCATGAAAAAAGAGGATTAAGGGAAATAGCCAAAGCAAATGTGAATACCTTGTCAGTAATTGCCAGTGGTCAGATTGCAGGAGATGCATATTTGCTGTTGAATCGGTTATTGCCAAGCAGTGGTAGTCAAGCAGATCTAGGCAAGTTGGTAGCTAAGTTGCACCAACATCATAGTGAGCAATTTGGTTTTGGCGACACTTACGAAACTAGAATTTTGAAAAAGGATAATCATTGGAATAAAAGCTGGACCGATTTTTATATCAATCAACGACTTCTTCCTGAAGTTGAATATGCTAAAAAAGTTGGACGTTGGAACGATTATCGCGAACAACATTTCCCAAAAATGGTAGCAGCTTTTGAAAAATATTATCAGCGGCATCCAGTCGTACCTAGCTTATGTCACGGTGACTTATGGTTTGGCAATGTCATGTTTTCCAATAATATGCCATATCTGATTGATCCGGATGCTGTGTATGCCGATAGAGAATTTGATCTGGCAATGACTACTGTCTTTGGCGGTTTTACGGATGAGTTTTATGCTGCATACAATTCGGTTTATCCATTAAAGCCAGGTTTAAATCAAAGACTTAATTGGCATCGTTTCTACTATTTATGCATGCATTTGGATCTATTTGGCGAAACATATGGCACTGCAGTAGATGATATTTTGAGCAATTTCTAAAAAGCTTAATGCAAATGCATTAGCAAATGTATTTGCAAATGCAATAACATCTGCATGTGCATTTACACTTGCAATAATAGTTCAAAAATTAAGTAAATAGTTATTAATGATACAACTTTATTATCACGCTACCAATAGGCTTCGCACGTTATGATAAATGCATGTGCAAATATCTGTGCATTTGCACTGTATCTTTAAAAAAGCAATAAAAAATGCCGCTATTCTCAACTTCACGAAGAGTAGCGGTATTTTTTGACAATACTATTAACTAAAATTATTTATCCGACTTCGGCATATTATTCTTAAGATCATTCAACCCTAATAGCATTTTTCTGATATTGGACAAATCCAATCGTTCTGAAGCAGAAATATCATGATCAGGATCAGCGATTTTGGCTAGCAACAAATCTTGATAATGATTTAATTCTGTATCAGTCATCGATTCAAGCGGCTTCGGCACATTCAAGAAGCTTTGTAAGAAAGTACCCTTGACGGGCTTTTCTTCCTCCAGTTTTCCTTCACGCTTAAGCTTCTCAGTCTTCAAAAGCTTCAAGAAGGTTTTATCATGGTCCTTAAGCAGGTCTAGGCTCTCTAGATAACCATATGTGCTAATCATATTTTTCAGTTCAAGATCCGTCAGTTTCTTTGTTTCAATGTCTAATCCGCTTTGATTAAACGGCGTATCTTCGAAGAAAGACTTAAGATATTCTTTATTTCCAGACTGTTTTTCCAAATGGGACGTACCGATCTTCTGGCCAAAATATCGATCAATGGCTTCATTCTTCTCCTTAAGCGTCAAATGAACATTGGTTTTGATATTAACAACAGCCCTAATGTCCGCGTCTTCAGGATTATAAATCAAGCGAGAGTTGCGTGCAGATTCCTTAGCCCAGAAAAAGTGGTACTTCTCAACTGTGTGATTAGGACCATACTGCTTTTTCAACCGCAGATTGCGGAAGAAGGGGCTTAAATCAATCAAAGCAGGCTTAAGAACACGATTGTATAGTTTCCCATTTTCGTATTTTTTAACCCTCTTGCCCTTACGAACGGTGAACAATCCTAGCTGCTCATAAATCTCTTCTTCGGTAAATTCACGCTCGCCGCGATACATATTCTGCATCAGTAGACGATACATATTTTTCGAATTCTGACGCTTGATTTTGATCATTTGCTGCAAATCAAAACGGGTATATCTGATCTGCATCGATGGATCAGCGGAACGAATCAGCCCATTGAACAGGTACCTGTACTCTTTGTTGACCTTCACCTCAACGTCGAGTGAGTCAGTATAAATATTCGTGTAATCAAAAATTGGTCTTAATTGCAGGTACTCTCGATTGTCTTCATCGTTTTTGAGAAATCCAGTCTTAATGTTTTCCAAATGGGCAAAAGTCTGAACTACCACTTTTTGAAAAGTTCGGTAGGACATCGTCCTCGGCATATGGAGATAGCGTTTTAAATCCTTTATCTTTATATCCACGACTGCTCCATCTTGTCCTTGAAGCTGCGCAACTAAAAAGAAAAAAATGTCAAGCTCATACTTAGTTAAGCTGCTTACGCCATAGTATTGCTTGCTGTCGTTTAAGTCATTATTGTATTTAACCAAGTTTTTCTTTCGGTCAGGAAAATTAAGTAATTCTCGTATTTTTTCTTGCTCTTTTTTCTTTTCGTCCATTTGAACCTACCCATTTTTTATACTTTTGATTTCATAATACACCACTTTCAGATACCTGTGTAGTTTGAACTGGAAATATTTAATAATTCCTAGAATAAAGCGTTTTAACGTCCCTAAATTTATTTCACTCTACACAAATTTTATAGATTTTTACTCAAAAATCCCTTTTATTTAATTTCAAAGCTGTAAAACCCTAAATTTTGTGTAGTTTGAGCTTTTTGGTCTAAATTTTTATAAAAAATGTGTAGTTTGAGCTTTTTACCCCATGATTTTTATAAAAATTGTGTAGTTTGATTCGCCTATTTTGAGCAAACCCTAAATTTTGTGTAGTTTGAGGTAAAATGAAAAACAAAAAAAGCTCCCACTAGCCTGTGGATAACTCTGGTGAAAACGCTTGAATTCACT
>NZ_FMXC01000067.1 GCF_900103655.1 Lactobacillus kefiranofaciens | reverse complement strand
TACGGAAATACGCACCATTTCTAGCATTACCAGTATTCCAGCCATTTCTAGCATCAGGATCATAGCCTAAAAAGGCAGTCAGTTCAGCTTCTAACAAGTCATTAACAGCTTGTTGGATTTCATGACGAAGCAAATCATTAATTTTATCTTGATTGAATAGAGCTTGAGTTATATTTTTGGTAAAATCAT
Organism: Lactobacillus kefiranofaciens; assembly: GCF_900103655.1. Classification (GTDB taxonomy): domain Bacteria; phylum Bacillota; class Bacilli; order Lactobacillales; family Lactobacillaceae; genus Lactobacillus; species Lactobacillus kefiranofaciens. The sequence continues at coordinate 4,455 of NZ_FMXC01000067.1, read as the reverse complement.
TCATGAAGGAGTTCTTCTTTCTGTATGTGTTTTTTGTTCAAACCAATCATACGAGAAAGGAACTCCTTTTTCTAATGTTTTAGGAAATTAAATTAAGGAATAATTCATCCTTACACAAACTATTTTACGGTCTCAGTAAAGACCATTTTGATAAGTAATTATAATCCTAGAAATAAACTAAAAAAATAATATTAAAACCTTATGAAGCATTTGTAGTAAGTGTAAATTAGATTTTTATTTGGAGGTATAATTATGAAGTTATGGAAGAAAATTTGTTTGTGTGGCACAACATTAGTTACACTTTTTAGTTTAAGTGCCTGTGGTAATAATCAAAAAACGAGAAGTAATAATTCTACAAATCAGACAATTACATTATGGGTTGACAGCAACAGAGTTCAATTTTATAAGAATATGGTAAAAGGATTTGAAAAAAAGTATCCTAAAATTAAGGTTAAAGTTGCTATGAGTCCAGATGGTTCAGCAGGTTCAATGCGAGATGTAGGAAAAGATCCATCAAAAGCTGCAGATGTATTTCAAGTCCCACATGACCAATTAGGACAACTTGCAGATGAAGGATATATAAATCCACTTAGTCCTAAAGAAGTTAATAATATTAAAAGTAAAGATACACCAGTTGGTTATCAAGCAGTTAATTGGAAAGGAAAAGAATGGGGGTATCCATTTGGGTTACAAGCTGCAGCGATTTACTATAATAAGAAAAAGTTAAATCAATCTGATTTGAAACAATGGAAAACATTAACTAAACATGGAGTAGTAGGTATGGATTTTACTAATTCATACTATTCATGGCCAATTTTCTTTTCAGCCGGAACAAAACTATTTGGAAATAATGGGCAAGAACTTAAAGGCTCTTCATTTGCAAGCCAAAAAGGGGTAAATGCATTAGAATGGATTCAAAAACAGGGTAAAAATAAAGGAGTAATGCAAACTAAGAATTTTGTACATGTTATGAAAAATACTAGTGCTTCTGCTATTGTCGATGGACCTTGGGATTACCAAAACTTACGTAAAGTTTTAGGTAAGAATCTTGGAGTAGCACCTATGCCAAATACAAAAGTGGGTGGAAAACGGGTTCCAATGCAGGTATTTTTGGGAATTCAGTGCTTAGCTATCAATTCAGCATCTAAACATCAAAAAGAAGATCAATTACTAGCTGATTACTTGTCAAATAAAGAATCTCAAACTACTGTCTGGAAGAATTCTGGAGAAATTCCTATTAATAAAGAGGCTTTAAAAAACAGAAAAATTACTGACAGTGATGAAGCCAAAGCGTTAGATATAATGTCTAAGCCAGATAGATCTGTGATTATGCCTAAAATGCCTCAAATGTCAACATTTTGGGATAATGCTTCTCCACTAACTAGTGGCGTGTTCGATGGTAAAGTAAAATCAGATGAATTTATGGCTAAATTAACACGATTACAAAAAATGATAGAAAAAAAGATGTAATTGAATAAGATTATTTTATCAAAAAAGATTGGATCCATAATTGAATCCAATCTTTTTTGACTAAGAACGTATTTACTAATGATACTTGAATTAACAACAATTTTCTTTACCCCATAAACTCAGTCTTAAAGTTTACAGCAGGGAAGATTAATTGATAACTATTGTTTAATTGTTCCTTGGTAATCTTTAAACCGATCAGTGGGATGATACCATTCAAGTCATCAATGGCATTTTGACTACTTTCAGCTGCACCAACTAATTGATTTTGCTTGTTGTAAACCAAGCTTAATTTAGCGCTTTGATCATTTTTACCAGCATATTCCATATCTGTATTAAACATATGATCCATATCTACAACGGTATATTCATCATTATCTCTAGCTTCATCAACACTGACACCAACTTGAGCTACTTGTGGGAAAGTGAAAGCAGATGCCCCAATGATTGGATAATGAATTGGATCATGTTTGTCATTAACAAGCTGATCGCCTAAGTATGTTGCCTCAAAGTGTGCAGTTGGAACTAGTGCAGGCTGTTTCTTTTCAATGACATCCCCAGCAGCATAAACTCCTTTAGCATTAGTTTCAAGATAGTCATCAACAATAATGCTGCCGCGCTTAGAAAGCTGCACATCAGTATTTTCCAGGCCAAGTTTATCAACATTAGCAATTCGGCCGCTAGCATCAACTACATAGTCAGCAGTTAGCTTAGTTCCAGCTGAAGTAGTGACTTCATATTGATCATCGTTTTTCTTAATTTCACTTACACCTTGATTGAAGTAAAAATCAATTCCACGTTTCTTCATGTCTTCGACGGTATTCATGACATGCTTTTCACTAAATGCCATCATTGGGCGACTTAAGAATTCAACGATGCTTACTTTACTGCCAGCAGCTGCGAGCAAAGTAGCCATTTCCATTGAAACAATACCGGCACCAATGAAAACTGTTCTTTCAGGGAGATTATCCAAATCTAAAACATCATTACTATTGTGCGTATATTCAGAGCCTGGGAAGTTCAACTTTCTTGGCTTTTGACCAGTGGCAATCACGATCTTATCAGCTTGATATTGTTCACCATTTACTTTAACAGTATGATTATCAACAAACTTAGCGTAGCCATGCAAGGTATCAATACCTAGATTCTTAAAGCCCATTTCTTGAGCAGCAGGCATATTCTTCCAAGTAGCTTTCTTAGTCTTCATTAAGCTGTTCCAATCAATCGTACTTGCTTGAGCAATACCGCGGTTTTGCAACAATTGACTAGATAAAGCATTTCTGACTGCACCTTCAAGAAAAATCTTGGGTTCACAACCATAGTTAGGGCAGGTACCACCAAATTTATCGCCATCAATTGCTAAAATCTTTTTGTCTGAACCTTGAGTGGCTATACTAAAATTGATTGCAGCTGGACCTGCACCAATAAGAATAATGTCGAACTTTTTCATTTCTAAATCCTTCTTCCATTTACTTACTATAATTAAGATAATACTTAACCGAAAAGAAGTAAAATTATCTGCTTAAAACCTTTTAAATAAGCTTAAACATCAGATCCTTAAAATAGAAACTATTCAAGTATTCTGATAATATTTATTCAAAAAGGAGAAACACTATGTCACTAATTTACATTTGCAAAGCCGCTAAAAATGACCTTGACCAAATTATGCCAATTATTGACGAAGCCAAAAAGTTTTTAAAAGAAGATGGCAATCCACAATGGCAGAGTGGTTATCCCGATGCTGATGCAATTAATGCAGATATTGATCAAGATGCTGCCTGGGTATTGATCGTTGACCAAAAAAATTGCTGGTTATACTGCTGTTGCTTCTGGTCCTGATCCCAATTATCATCAAATTGATGGTTTATGGAAAAACGATCTTGATCCTTATGTTGCTATCCACCGTGTTGCCATCAGCAATGAGTATCGGGGGATGCATCTAGCAAGTTATTTACTCTCCAGTTTGATCTCTTTACATTATGCCGAGGGAGTTAGAAACTATCGTGTTGATACTTTCAGAAGAAATGAGATCGTACAACACTTGGTTAAAGATGCTGGCTTTGTCAAACGAGGAAACATTAAAAATGATGATCCAATTGATCCTTACCGTGTTGCATATGAATTGAATTTATAATATTTATAGAACTCAGCTTAGCTGGGTTCTTTTTTAATCAAAATAATAATATATAACTTTTACCTATAGCTTGACCATGATAATAAGTATTTCACATAACTAGTTGAAGTTCATATAATTAAGACAACATTTAAAAAAACACCAAGAAGGGATTTTTATGAAGAAAAAGGGGATAGGTATTATTAGCTTAATTTTAATTATTATCATCGCAATCGTTGCCGGAATTAAGATCAAGCAAAATCATGATGAAAATGCGGTTCAAGAGATTCAACCAGTGAAAGTTAGTTCAAAAACTGTTCCAACTTTCTTCTTTCATGGTTGGGGAAGCAGCTGGCACGCAGAAGATACGATGGCTCAAGCAATAAAAAGAGCAGGAGCTACTAATACAATTGTCAGAGTTAATGTAAATAAGAAGGGCCATGCCAGGTTGATTGGCAAGATTAAGAAGAATGCTAAGAATCCATTAGTTGAGGTTAACTTTTCAGACAATAAGCTGACTAACTCACAATATAATGGACAATGTTAGAAAATATTAGGTCAATACAGTCATTTTGCTTCAAATGACCCTATTTTCCTAAGAATGCAACTTTTTTTAGCCAATATCTGCCGTTAACCTTTTTAAAACACTCCGTTTATCTATGATGATAACCGAAGCTATAAGGACAACTTTACAACAGCGTCAACCCAGCTAAAGCCAGCCGCCAAGCTATTTTCGTTTGTCAAGTGGACGCTCAAATGAGAGGCGACCATTTGACTGGATGCAACACTGCATCCGCTATCCCTTCATCTAATGAAAATTTAGGGAATACTTTTCTGATTATCTGCAAGGCTCCGTTAATATCCGCATTAACCAG
>NZ_FMXC01000069.1 GCF_900103655.1 Lactobacillus kefiranofaciens | reverse complement strand
TCAAAGAGCTAGTACATTGAAAACTGAATATAATCCAAGCAAAAAACCGAGAAAATCAAAGAGAACAGATTGCAAGAGCGACCGAGAAGAGAATTCTTGAGTAAGGTCAAGTAGAAAAGGGCGCACGGTGAATGCCTAGGCACTAGTAGCCGAAGAAGGACGTGACTAACTACGAAAAGCTTCGGGGAGCGGTAAGTACGCAATGATCCGGAGATATCCGAATGGGGGAACCCGGTGCAGGAATGCATCATTTAATGCTGTTAAGGCATTAAAAGGAAGACGCAGTGAACTGAAACATCTAAGTAGCTGCAGGAAGAGAAAGAAAGATCGATTTCCTTAGTAGCGGCGAGCGAAGAGGAAAGAGCCCAAACCAGTTGATTTATCAATTGGGGTTGTAGGACTGCAATAAGGCAGCGCAAGAGATAGTCGAATTATCTGGGAAGGTAAGCCAGAGAGGGTGAGAGCCCCGTAAGCGAAATCTCAAGCGCGCCGAGCAGAATCCTGAGTAGGCCGGGACACGAGAAATCCCGGTTGAAGCCGCGAGGACCATCTCGCAAGGCTAAATACTAGCTAGTGACCGATAGTGAACCAGTACCGTGAGGGAAAGGTGAAAAGAACCCCGGAAGGGGAGTGAAAGAGAACCTGAAACCGTGTGTCTACAAGTAGTCAAAGCACATTAAGGTGCAATGGCGTGCCTTTTGTAGAATGAACCGGCGAGTTACGTTAAGCAGCGAGGTTAAGTCAGAAAAGACGGAGCCGGAGCGAAAGCGAGTCTGAAGAGGGCGAGAAGTTGATTGACGTAGACCCGAAACCAAGTGACCTACCCATGGCCAGGCTGAAGGTGCGGTAAAACGCACTGGAGGGCCGAACCCACGTAAGTTAAAAATTGCGGGGATGAGCTGTGGGTAGCGGTGAAATTCCAAACGAACTTGGAGATAGCTGGTTCTCTCCGAAATAGCTTTAGGGCTAGCCTCGTGGAGAGGATAATGGAGGTAGAGCTCTGTTTGGACAAGGGGCCCGTCAGGGGTTACTAAATCCAGATAAACTGCGAATTCCAGATATCCATGCACGGGAGTCAGACTGCGAGTGATAAGATCCGTAGTCGAAAGGGAAACAGCCCAGATCACCAGTTAAGGTCCCAAAATTTATGCTAAGTGGAAAAGGATGTGGAGTTGCGTAGACAACTAGGACGTTGGCTCAGAAGCAGCCATCATTCAAAGAGTGCGTAATAGCTCACTAGTCGAGTGGCGCTGCGCCGAAAATTTACCGGGGCTAAGCATAATACCGAAACTGTGGATGTGTTTTAAAGAGCACGTGGTAGGAGAGCGTTCTAAGTGCGGCGAAGGTGAATCGAGAGGATCATTGGAGCGCTTAGAAGTGAGAATGCCGGTATGAGTAGCGAAAGACAGGTGAGAATCCTGTCCGCCGAAAGACTAAGGTTTCCTGGGGCAGGCTCGTCCGCCCAGGGTAAGTCGGGACCTAAGGCAAGGCCGAGAGGCGTAGTCGATGGACAACAGGTAGAGATTCCTGTACTGTGTACAATCGTTAAGAGCGATGGAGGGACGCAGGAGGCAAAGCACGCATCGAGCTGGATCGATGTTCAAGCGACAAGCGTGGCTAAGAGTAAAATGCTTCTAGCCAAAAAGCGCGAGTCGTGATGAGGAGCGAAGTTAAAGTAGCGAAGGTGCAGCAGTCACACTGCCGAGAAAAGCTTCTAGCCAGAAAGTACATACCCGTACCGCAAACCGACACAGGTAGTCGAGTGGAGAACACTAAGGTGAGCGAGAGAACTCTCGTTAAGGAACTCGGCAAAAAGACCCCGTAACTTCGGAAGAAGGGGTGCTGGCCCGGAAGGGCTAGCCGCAGTGAATAGGCCCAAACAACTGTTTATCAAAAACACAGGTCTCTGCAAAATCGTAAGATGACGTATAGAGGCTGACACCTGCCCGGTGCTGGAAGGTTAAGAGGAGAGCTTAGCGCAAGCGAAGGTTTGAATTGAAGCCCCAGTAAACGGCGGCCGTAACTATAACGGTCCTAAGGTAGCGAAATTCCTTGTCGGGTAAGTTCCGACCTGCACGAAAGGTGTAATGATTTGGGCACTGTCTCAACGAGAGACTCGGTGAAATTATAATACCCGTGAAGATGCGGGTTACCCACGACAGGACGGAAAGACCCCATGGAGCTTCACTGTAGCTTGATATTGAGTATCTTTTAAACATGTACAGGATAGGTAGGAGCCAAGGAAAGCAGGACGCTAGTCTTGCTGGAGGCAATGTTGGGATACTACCCTTGTTTGAAGGATGCTCTAACCTCGACCTGTAAGCCAGGTCAGGGACAGTGTCAGGTAGGCAGTTTGACTGGGGCGGTCGCCTCCTAAAGCGTAACGGAGGCGCTCAAAGGTTCCCTCAGAATGGTTGGAAATCATTCACAGAGTGTAAAGGTATAAGGGAGCTTGACTGCGAGAGAGACAACTCGAGCAGGTAGGAAACTAGGACTTAGTGATCTGGTGGTACCGGATGGAAGGGCCATCACTCAACGGATAAAAGCTACCCTGGGGATAACAGGCTTATCTCCCCCAAGAGTTCACATCGACGGGGAGGTTTGGCACCTCGATGTCGGCTCGTCGCATCCTGGGGCTGAAGTTGGTCCCAAGGGTTGGGCTGTTCGCCCATTAAAGCGGCACGCGAGCTGGGTTCAGAACGTCGTGAGACAGTTCGGTCCCTATCCGTCGTGGGCGTAGGAAATTTGAGAGGAGCTGTCCTTAGTACGAGAGGACCGGGATGGACGCACCGCTGGTGTACCAGTTGTCTTGCCAAAGGCATCGCTGGGTAGCTATGTGCGGAAGGGATAAGCGCTGAAAGCATCTAAGTGCGAAGCCCCCCTCAAGATGAGATTTCCGATGCGCAAGCAATAAGACACCTCAGAGACGATGAGGTAGATAGGCTGGGAGTGGAAGTCCTGTGAAGGATGGAGCGGACCAGTACTAATCAGTCGAAGACTTGACCAAAGCAAAGGCAAGCTGTGAAGGTTTTTTGCGAGAAGGATTATGTTTAGTTTTGAGCGTAGTAGCTCAAAAGAGTACGGTGGCGAAAGCAAGAAGGATACACCTGTTCCCATGCCGAACACAGAAGTTAAGCTTCTTAACGCCGAAAGTAGTTGGTGGGCAACTGCCTGCGAGGAAAGGAAGCTGCCGTGCTC
>NZ_FMXC01000070.1 GCF_900103655.1 Lactobacillus kefiranofaciens | reverse complement strand
GATCAGCTCCTAAAAGATGGGTTTGTGGTAAACACCATTTTAAAGGAAGCTGATCTTTTTTGTCCGAACAGCGTTCGGATTAATTTTACAATCTACCATCCATGTAATTTTTGTTGCAATGTATCACCAATGCCATCTACTTTCTTAGCAGCCAAGACGGTGCCACCGATGAGGACACCACCTACAATGAGCGTAGAAGCGATCATAAACTTAAATACACTTTTCAAGACGTCCATAAAATTCCCCCTTACTTTTTACTGGTTCGACCAACAACTAATGAAACAATCAGAACTAAAATAATTGCCCCAATGATCGATGGTATCAATGCCATGCCAGCTAACGAAGGGCCCCAAGTGCCAAAGAGCCCTTGGCCAATCCACGCACCGATTAAACCAGCTACGATGTTTGCAATCCAGCCCATAGCAGCACCACGGTTAGTGATTGCGCCAGCAATGGCACCAATGATTGCCCCGACGATTAATGACCAAATAAGTCCCATATTTACTCACTCCCTTAGTTAACACGACTAGATTTATTGTCAGACGTTACTTTATCAACGCTGTCACCTAATGTTTCCTTCGATTTCTTTGCGCCCTTACTGACGGCTTCCTTTGTTTTGCCTGTGGCATCGCTCACGCGATCTTGCAGAGAAGTCGAATCTTTTTCATATTGCTCCTTTGTCTTGACATCAACAACATTCACATTTACCTCAATTACTTCTAATTCGGTCATATTCTTTACTTCCCGAACGATAACATTTTTGATCTTGTCATACAGTTTAGAAATATCAATGCCGTATTCAGCAACAATGTCGAGATCCACTGCAACCTGCTTTTTTTCCAACCTCTACATCAATTCCTGATGTGACATCTGAAGTATTAACTAGTTTTTCAGTAACATTTGCGAAAAAGCCGCCATCTACGGTTAATAAGCCATCTACTTCAGAAAGTGCGACACCAATGATCTTTTGAATAACCTTATCATCAAATGTTAAATTGCCTTTAACACCAGACTTCTCGTTAGTTGTTGTTTTCTCACTTGGCGTTCCATTCTGCATAATTTTTCCTCCTTATAATTCAAACAGTTATTTAAAAACATTTGTTAAGATACCAGTTTTTTGAATATAATAACCCGCGGTAATCCCGATTGCCATAAAAATCAAAACAAAAAGCGTCTTGAAAAATCCAAAAGTGATGATAAGGACCGCTAAGAGCAATCCCATAATTCCACCAATTAGTGGCCAAAAATAGGCTTTAATGAGTTCGGTCACGATATCACCTCCTAGATAACTCGAGATTTATGCACATTAGCGTCCAACTCATTAAAATCAACGAGTCTGATTTTAATTTTTTTCTGTTCAGAAATTCCAAGACAAATACGCAAATCTTTTTTTAATTGATTAAGAAAATTTGCAGTCTGTTTCTTGGCATTGACTGAATTTAGTAGATCACCCGATATTTTAAGTGTGATCCCTTTTCGTGATAACTTAGATGATACCTTGGGGTTGCCAATAAAGGGTTCATGTTGAAGTGCTGAAAGCGCAAAATGTTCAATAGCTTTCTTACTGATGAAGATATAATGATTGTGACCGTGGCCAAAAAAGTGTGATAAGCAAAAAAATAATTAACAGTACCGCCAGAATTACTCCACTCCAAAAGAGGTATATAGGTTCGTACTGCTCCAACACACCAAGCTTTAATGACATGGGTGTACTAGTACCAATGGCCGTTGACCAATTTTTAAAGACAAGAACTATGGATAAAGGAAATGCAAGGATAATAACAACTACTATTAATGCCTTAAATATAAATTGCAAATCATCACTAACTTTACCATAATTATAGCAGGACAGTTGTGATGATGGAATTATATGCTCTTATAAGGAACCAATTAAGATTTTTGTTTGACTAAATCAATCTAGCCAATAGGGTATACCCTAGTGGACGCCACGCTAATTTATTGAAAAGGGAAAAATTCTCCTTCCCCTAGATTATCTGTATTTAATCTTGAATTTATAACGTTTTGATTTCCATTTACCATTTTTGATAAATCTTCTGGGGCTGTAAAATCTGAATGCAAAGGAGCTTCTTGATAGGCAATTTCCCAATCTCTCAAAATATTATAATCTTTTGAAAATTCTATGTTCTTTTTTACACCCTCAAAATCCGGAAATAATTTGGTACTGATGGCTCCGTTTTCTTTTAAATATTTTTGTAAATCATTTCGATCTCTTTGCGATAGTTTGAAGGTTATTTTTTCTAAAAGAGTTTCATTATTCCATGAGTATTTATCGCCAGATTGCTTCAAAAAGTCATCAGGATTATTAGATTGAAGCCAATCAGCCAATATTTTAATTTGAGAGTTTTGAATTTTAGCATTATCGTTTACTTTTGTGCTATCTATGCTAGATAGCAGCCCCTGCTGTGATTCCATTCTTTCGTTTTTATGATCTGTATCAGATACTATTAGCTGTAATTTAGGATATTGATTCTTTAACTCATCATATAAGGTCTTATTAAGTCTATATATGCAATACTTGTGCTTGTTGAAGTCGTCTCTAAGACAATGCATTTTACAAAGATCGATATGTTGGTCCAAAATATTTTCATCAACAAACTGTTTAATATAACTGGTGAATGCAAAGTATAAAGCTACATAGACCGAATAACTCCAGTCTAGATAACTAGTGCTGAGAAAGGCCATCTGCCAGCCCATTCATACCTATTTCTGAATACCCTCGCTCAGCGGCTTTTTTAACAACGTCATAATAAATATTGTATTGGGCAAAACTGATGTCTGTTTTTAACTTTCTAGCTAGAGTTGGAACTAAATCATATTTTTTAAATGCACACCCTCGATAAATGAAGTTGCTATTATCCTTAGCTTTTGAAATGATTTTTTGTAACGTAGCCAATATTTCATTCCTCCTGTATAATTAAAGTTCGTAGAGAAGTTAAAGCGGTGGCTATTTCCGATCGGAGGTGGTGCTTATAGTGTTAAACCTTTAAAGCCCATAAATCCTAACGAAAGGAGTAGCCTAAGTGTCCGTGTCGGACGCTTTACAATTAATGCTGGCTTTCGGTACGTTTATCGTAGCCTTAGAACCTGTCTAGTATCTGCTGAATCTGGTAGAATTGTGGAAAACCGACTGAGGAGTTTGTCATGCCAGATTATCCAAGCAATATTTCTCGAGCG
>NZ_FMXC01000071.1 GCF_900103655.1 Lactobacillus kefiranofaciens | reverse complement strand
AAATTAATTTAAGGAATCATTCATCCTTACACAAAATATTTTACAATCTCGTTAATTCAGATGTCCAACGAACCTTATTTTGTTCATTCTCCTTAATATTTCAATCATAAGAACTCTTAACTTTATAAGGTTTAACCATATCGCCAGGTTGATTAACTGCAGCTTTTACGATAGCATTTCCATTATTATGATTAACATTATCAATTACAACTAGTGAAACAGCCAATAATGTTGCAGCTATCAATACACTATATTTAGTCGATCTCTTCATCTTATTTTCCTCAAAATCTTTTATTCATCAAAAATAAATAACAAACATTAACAATTTTTATATTAGTTTTGAATTTTCTATTGCACAATCTAATCTGTAGAATTGAAACTAAAAAGTTGCTTTTAAATTTTTTTATAATTTTATTTGCTATTTACACCTAATAAAAAAGAGCATTAAGCTCTATGACTAACTTAATACTCTTTTTTAAATTATATTTGACAATAAGTACATTACCACATCATAGTGCCTGCTGATTCTGGCATATTATCAACCTCTCTTCCTATTATTCTTCAATTAACCTTGTGAAGCCCCTGAAGTAGCGTCTGTTTCTGCAGACATATCTTCATGAGCAGTATTAGCGGCAATGCGGCCGAAAGTAAAGATGTCGGCAAGTGAGTTACCGCCCAAACGGTTACCAGCATGGATACCACCAGCATTTTCACCAGCTTAGTACAAGCCATCAATGATTTTGCCATTCTTATTAAGAACATGTGCCTTAGTATCGATGACCAAGCCACCCATAGTGTGGTGAATTGCAGGCTTACGAGGTGTTGCGTAGAATGGTGCAACTTTACATTTCAGCCCCAAAACATTCTTATGGAATTCTGGATCCTTCCCTGCATCAACGTATGAGTTGTACTTCTTAATGGTATCAACCAAGACCTCTGGATCCATGTCAATTTGCTTAGCCAAGCCTTCCAAGGTGTCATCTCTGAACAAAGTACCAGCCTTAACTTGAGCATCAAGAGATTCTTGAGTAGTGTTGTAGGCAGTTTCCTTAATCTTGTCATCAGCAATTTGATAAATTAAACCGCCATTGGCAATTACGGCCTTAGCTAACACATCCCGTTCCGCAAATTCGTTAACGAAACGCTTGCCTTCCTTGTTGACCATAATGTAGTTTGCTGGAGGAGTAACAACACCAGTAAATAATTCACCAGTCTTTGGATCAGCTACTGGCATTAATTGAATAAAGCCCATGCCGAACAAGTCAGCGCCAGCCTCAAGACCTAAGTTAATTCCGTCACCAGTGATTGACGGTGAGTTAGTTGTAGCGATATCATCGTCAATCTTTTGCCAGTAAGTATTGTACTTTTGTACCATCTTGGTATTGGCACCAAAACTACCAGCAGTTAAGATGACAGCTTTTGCATGAACAGTTAACTTACTGCCATCGGCACGCGTAGCAATCACGCCGCGAACCTTGCCATCTTCGATGATCAATTTTTCAGCGCGAGTTTCAAGATATGGATCAACACCATGATCTCTGACCCAATCGCCTAAAATATGAATGTAAGCATAACCCATTGGTTCAACTGGCTTGTGACCACGACGCCATAAACCACCAACTGGTTCAGTGACATCGCTATTGTCGAACTTAACGCCTAAATCAGCTAACCATTTAACTGAGTTGAGTGCATTAGTTACTAATTCATGAACTAATGCATATTTACCGTGAATTTCATTTCCTTTAAGGTCGGTTCTCTTACCACCCAAGTAAGTTTGAATTTCATGAAGCAAAGTTGAATCAAATAAGTAATCTGCACCTGAGTCGACGTATTCTTTAATTTGCTTTTGTAACTTCTTAAAGTCGTCTTGATATTCCGGATCAATTTGATCAATTGGAGTTGCAACCAATTCCTTCAAAGTATCCTTTTCACCTGGAAGTGCCTTGAAGTTCTTTTGCCAGTCAGGTTCAGCAGCATTCATTGGACCACCAGCACGACTAGTATTACCACCAATTTGTGGGTACTTTTCTAAGATTGCAACTTTTTCACCATGTTGGATTGAGCGAACTGCGGCAGCTAAGCCTGCACCACCAGCACCGACAACTGCTACGTCAACTGTAATTTCTTCATCTTGTGCTTTTGCGGCTGCTGGTTTGTTACGCTTCTTCCATTCATCAGCATCCCCACCAGCTTCAGTAATTGCTTGGGCAATTCCATCTACAACGCCGTGACTAGAAATAGTTGCACCACTAACAGCATCAACATTTAAAGGTTGATTATCAATAATTTGTTTAGGCAAGCGGTTGAAGACTTCATCAGCAACACCCTTAGTTTCGCCGGATGAATCAATTTCAATATTCTTAATCTTATCATCTTCGATAGTAACGGCCATTGGCATTGATTCTGAGCCATGACCTTGTGCACGTACTTGATATTTACCGTTCCTCATTGTAAGAATTCCGCCTTTCTTTTTTCTACCAAAAATCAAGTATTATCAATGATTCTGAGCAATTTATTTTTTGCTTTTATCACTAATGGAGCGAGTTATGCTCAATAATTTCAT
>NZ_FMXC01000072.1 GCF_900103655.1 Lactobacillus kefiranofaciens | reverse complement strand
TGGAAAAACTGTGAACGTGCCCTTAACAGCAGTCTTCAAATGGTTGTATTGGCCTTCCTGAAGATAGTTCTTAAAAGATACTAGACAGGTTCTTACAATCCACTGACCATCAAAAGAGGCACTATCTCTTCATTAACAAACCACGTCATTAGTATGGTTTCTAGAATCGATATTCAACAAAAAGGTTTGGACTTGTTGGTTAAGATTGCCGCGAACATACCGGATGATTGGGAGATTCGCTTAGCTGGTTCAGGTCCAGACGAAAACAAATTGAGAAATTTGATCAGTCAAATGAACGTGAATAATAAGTTGAAACTGACAGGATCGCTAACGGATGAACAGTTGGCAATACATTATCAAACATCCTCGATTTTTATGATGACGTCTCGTTGGGAGGGACTACCACTAGTGATTGGTGAAGCAATGAGTTTCGGATTACCCGTTATATCAATGAATAATACTGGCGCCCAAGAATTTTTAAATGGGGGGAAAATTTGGCATTCTGACACAGGATTATCGTGTGCATGACCTAAACATAAAGCTTGATACCCTCATGTATTCACCATCCATTCGGGACTATTGGGCTAATCAAGCCTTACAACGAAGTCATGATTTCTCACTTTCGGATGTTACTAATCAGTGGCAGCGACTTTTTAAAGAGCTTAGTCTCTAGTGAGAAAAACATTTATAACGTTTTTTGACTAATCTGTAAGGTTTTTATAAGGCTACATATCAAGCATTCAAATGAAGTGGTATTAATGGTCGAATTTTAAAAAACGTATTTTGCACAATTAAAATTGTTTTATGTTATAATAATCATAAGTAATAATTTCGGGCCATGTGGGCAGTTAATCCAATCTAGAGACGCCGTAACACAACAATGGAAAGAAGGAATGTCACATGAAGGGCAAGATTGTTATCGCAACGTTGACAGCATGCCTTTTAATCGGAGGTTGTTCGAAGCTCAGTACCAACTCTAAAACACCATCGACATCCATTAGTTCCGCTACGAAGGTATCTAATTCTGCAAAAGAGAAAATGTCTTCTAGTTCTTCATCTACTGTGGCTAGTTCAATATCATCAAAGAACTCATCAGTAAAAGAGGATACTACAGATTCTCGAATTCAAGAGCTCAATCAGAGGTTGTCTATGGCAATTGGGACTACAAAAAAACCAACTGTTGATGGGTTGAACGAAAATCACAATCGCTTGAATATGCACTATATTAGTAATGCATACGGATATACGGTTTATTATAGTGTTGGAGCTACAGCCAAGAAATTTAATGCCAGCACCTTAGCTAGCGAAACGCCTTATGCAACATTCAATAAAACCGCCTATGTCTCCACAGCGGCTGCAGTGACCGCGGTTAATCACCACGCACAAGAGACTGGGTTACCGGTCATTGATCTTGGGAGTGGTGTTCAGGGGACTATTGATCGAGGAGCTGGACAAGCTTATCTCACATGGCAAGCAGGTCGCTGGTCGGTAACAGTACATGCCTCACCTGTCATGGGCCAAGATCCAGTTGCTATGAGCAAACAACTGGTAGCATTGTTTAACCAGTACTCGCTTCCCATTCCGAGCCAAGTTGGGGCAGGCAACTTTGATGTCACTGATAATGGATTAAACCAAACTATTACTTGGCAAGAAGGTGCCATCTTGTATAAAATATCTGCACGTTCAGCCGAAACTGCCATTAAGATGGCTTCAAGTATGAGTCGTTAGTCGAGTGGCTTGCGTTTAACGAAAGCGGCGATTATTTCAAGGAGGTCATCAAATGAAGAAAGTATATACAACAACCATGATTAACACTGGAGGACGTTCTGGTGAGTCACATAGCCCAAACCACTCTTTCAACGTAAACATTGAAGAACCGGGCAGTAAAACGGAAGGAACCAATCCAGAAGAACTTTTCGCTGCGGGCTATAGTGCTTGCTTTAATAGCGCCTTAGATTATATCAAACGAGCTAAGAATATTCGCTGTAATTCGATCATCAAGGTTAGAGTATCGTTGTATAATCAAAGTAAGGAATAAGTCCCAGATGTTGTTTTAGGAGTAGAAATTGAAGGCTTCATTGCTAATCCCTCCCTTTTCAAAAGTGCAAGATTGTTAGACGAAGCACACCAGGTCTGCCCTTATTCTCGAGCTACAAGAGGTAATATTTCAGTGACGGTGCAAGCCGTTCCTGAAATCTAGATTTCTCCATTGTAATTGATTTTTAGGTAGCGCCATGTTAAGGACATTGGCTTTGCAACAAATGATGTTAAAGCTGAAATAAACATTCGAGATAACCGTGGCAGTTTAGCCCTTAGCTGGGACCTAAAATATGATAGTCAAACAGGAAACAAAAGAGACGAATGAAGATTTCATAAAATCTTTATTCATCTCTTTTTTCTGTTCGCATATCAACTCATGAAAAGCCAAGAAGGATATGGATAGTTTTCTTCACAACAGTGATACCCGTGACGGCAGTGGTCTAAGAACCTGTCTAGTATCTTTTAAGAACTATCTTCAGGAAGGCCAATACAACCATTTGAAGACTGCTGTTAAGGGCACGTTCACAGTTTTTCCA
>NZ_FMXC01000073.1 GCF_900103655.1 Lactobacillus kefiranofaciens | reverse complement strand
AAACAGTACTAAAAAACCATACTCCGATAGAATATCGAAATATGGTTTTAAATAAAGCAGTTCAATAATATGTCCCAAATTTGGGGTTCATATCAGTTCGTTAGCAACACAGACGCTTTTTCATGAATGTTAATACTTAATTGGTTCATATGGCTGGTTAATCGCATCAGCTTTAAGATTTTCAGATTCTTCTAAGTCTTCATCATCTTTCAAGTAATCTTCCTCGGTATCAATTTGAGCCGGAATCTCTTGATCATTCAAATCTTCATCACCATATTTTTTATCCATCATTTTTTTGGCAATAGCAGCTAACCCCACAGCAAGTGTGCTTAAACTTAAGCCAATTACTAATTTTTTCATAAAGTCACCTCTTTCCTTAAATCGCTTACATAAGTTAATTATAAGATTTTTATTGTTAAAAGAGCAACTAAATCCTTATTATTTATAATTTTAGTATTTTTAATTTTTATCTTAGTAAATTTATTTAGTAAATTATTTATTAATTATTACTGATTCTAGTGTTGATTTTTACTAGTGAGCAGTGTAATATACCGTGTACAAACTTATCGTTAAATAGCTTTGATAAATTTGTTTTCTAATTAACTGTTATTGGATTTTTGACGAAAGGAGAATTTTTATGAATATGTCAAAGTCCAAATTGTTGTCCTTGATGTTAGTTGGTTCAGCTTCAATGGCTATGGCCGCTTGTGGCAAAAAAGATAATAAACCAACCGTATCTCCTAAGCAATTCAAGCAGTCGCTTCCTAAAAAAGCCATTAAACCAGGTGGAACATTGACTTACGCTTTAGAAAACGATTCGCCATTTACTGGTATTTTTTCAATGGAACTTGCTGACACAAGTCCTGACGTAGAAGCAATGTAACCAGGTAATGAAAGTTTATTTGCAAGTGACGATCACTATAGAATCACAGACAAAGGTGCCGCTACTCTAAAACTAAATCACAAATTGAAAATCGCAGAGATCACTGTGAAGAAAAAAGTGCGTTGGTCAGATGGACATCCAGTTACTGCCAAAGATCTTGAATATTCTTATGAAATTATCGCCAACCCTAAAGTTAAAACGAGCCGCTATGTTTCTTCATTAGAAAACATAAAAGGAATCGCAGCTTATCATGCAGGCAAAGCTAAAAATATCTCCGGCATCGAAATGCCTGATGGTCCGAATGGTAGAAGAATTATTCTTCATTTCTTCGAATTAAGACCCGCTATGTTAAGCGCGGGGAACGTGTTCTTTTGGGATTATGCAGCTCCTTATCACTATTTAAAAAATATACCATTTGATAAATTAGTTTCGAGTCCACAAATACGCAAACATCCGCTATTCTTTGGCCCTTATAAAATGGACAGTACTGTTCAAGGACAAGCCACAACCTGGTCACGCAACCCATACTATTGGCAAGGCAAACCCAATTTTGAGCATATTCAAATGTCGACAATCTCTACTTCTAGTGCTTCACAAGCAATTAAAAGCCGCAAGTTTGACGTTGCTAATGTCATCAATATGCAATATGCACAAGTAAAAAATACTAAGGGTATTAACATCATAGGCAATAAATCAACACTTTATAGTTACCTGTCTTTTAAAGTTGGTAAGTGGAATGAAAATACCGGAAAAAATGAACAATATAAGCATGCCAAAATGGATAATCCAGCTTTGAGAAAAGCCATGGCTTATGGTATGAATGTTGATCAGGTAGATCAGCGTATTTTCCACAGTTTACGCTACAGAGTCAATTCCTTAATTCCTGCTCAGTTTGGTGCCTATCATGACAAAAATATTCCCGCTTATTCATATAACCCAGCTAAAGCAAATAAATTGCTAGATCAAGCAGGCTATAAAAAAGATAAGAAAACTGGTTATCGCCTGCAACCAAACGGCAAAAAATTAACAATTAATCTTGCAGTCCCTGCTTCTAGTAGCAGCGCAGCATCTTTATGGACTAACTATATTCAACAATGGAAAAAATTAGGACTCAAAGTAAGATTCTACACGGGCCGACCTATGGAATTTAACAATTGGGTTAATGCTGTTAAAGCGAGTGATCCTGGCATCGACGTCTTATCTAATGCTTGGGAGCCTACAGGTGATCCCTTGCCTACAGTTTTATATGGCAAAAAAATGCCTTATAATGCTGATCGGTTTGTATCACCTACTAACAACAAATTGCTAAGTGAAATTGATTCCAAAAAGTCATTCGATACTAATTATCGCATCCAAAAAATGCATGAATGGCAAAGATGGATGTACGACAAAGCTTATGTTGTGCTACTTTCTGGAACATATTCTTTAGTCGCGCTTGATTCTAAATTAATCGGTTGGTCATTAAAACCTTCAGCTAATGTTTGGTTCGAAGCAGGCTTTAGCAAGAAATAAATAAATATCGGCACTAAGTGTATAATTTTTTGCGGTAAGTTGAATAATTAATTAAAAAAGCTCAAGTCCTTTGAATTT
>NZ_FMXC01000074.1 GCF_900103655.1 Lactobacillus kefiranofaciens | reverse complement strand
TCCTTAACGAAAGTTGAGGAGTTTTTTTATGGCATCCAATACACAATTACCCAAGTATTTATCTATCGGACAAGCTTCTAAATATTTAAATATCGCAATTCCTACTCTAAGGCTGTGGGAAAGAAAAGGAATTATTAAGCCAATCAGAACTGCTGGAAATCAAAGAAGATATACCCCGCAAATGCTGGATGATGCACTAGCAGGGAAAAAGCCTGCCAAGCCAGTATCCAAAGATAAATTGATAATTGGCTATTGTCGTGTCTCTTCTGCCGGACAAAAAAATAATTTAAAGCGTCAAATAGCAGTAGTTACTAATTTCTGTGAAATGCAAGGCAAGCCGTTTAAAATTATTTCTGATATTGGTTCAGGGCTTAATTATCACAAAAAAGGCTTAAAAGAGCTGATTCATCTGATCTGCACCCAGCAATGCAGTCAAGTAGTAGTCAATTATCAGGATCGTTTAGTTAGATTTGGTTTTGAATTAATTGAAGACATATGCCAAGAAAACGATGTTGAAATAACAGTTATTAATCAAACCAAAGCCGAAAGCTCTAATGAAGAGCTAGTAGACGATGTGCTTTCAGTTATTACTGTTTATTCTGCTAAGCTTTATGGAAAGAGAAGCCATCATAATGAAAAGATCATCAAAACCAATCAAGAGCTATTCAAAGACCGTTAGAGCATACTCGCTTAAGCTTGATGAAGATACTTATACTAAATTAGATCAGCTTTTTATAAATTATGGCAAATGTCGCAATATGTTTCTAAATCAATATTGTGGCATCAGTCATATGCTTGATGTTAAGCAGTATCGCAAATTACGTGATCAAATTAAAGGCTCTAAGCAAAACAAAAAGTATGTAGCCAAATACAATTTCTTAGATAAACATTGGTGTTACGCATTAAGCGATGCTTGTGCCAACATCAATTCGATGTGGAGTAATTTAGCTAACCAAATTCGTAGAGTCGTGCAAGCAAATGAGGCAATAGATAAAGATGAAAGACACTTGATCTACTATCTGCTTTCCATTAGAGAGTTGTGGTATTATGCCTTAACCAACGATCAAGCAGTACTTTTAGATTTGTCTCACGGATTGCAAAAGCACCTAGCAGAATTAGAAGAAGCTGTTACGCCTAAACAAAGAAAACATGCTTATTCATATTTAAGCAGATTAACTAGACGCTATAAATATACTCCTCGAAAGCATCATAGCTTAAATAAATCTATGACTTATGATGAAAGCATGTACAAGTTTACCGGCGATCAGCTAGAAGAGCTTGCCATTTCATCGCATGTATCAAGAAAGAGATTTAGTTTAAAGCTGACAAGTCCATGGCATTATCGTTTAAATGGCAATTTACAAATTATCTTAGATCGCGATAAAAAGCGGATTGAAATTCATAAGGTAATTAAAGTTAGACAAAAGAAAGAATATCAAGCAGGCACTAAACTCGGTATTGATAAAGGGCTTGCCACGCTGGTTTCTTGCAGTAGTGGTCGTGAATATGGCAAAGGTTTTAGCCAGTTTACTAGACCTGAAATTGAACAGGAAAGCCAATACTTAGCTAGACGCAATCCTTATTACGGTTATCGCTATCAATTAAAGAAAAAGCTTAATCAGCTAAAAAACGCCAATATACCTAAACAAATTATCAAGAAAAAGCAATTAACTAGGCAATTAAACAAGTTGAACGCTAATAATATTGGTCATAAGCGCAAAGATAAGCGCCACGCATCTTATCATGCTTGTCTTGAAAGCAAAATTAACCATGCAATTAAAACAATGATTAAGCTGGGAACACCAAGTTTGATTGTTAAAGAAGATTTGACCTTTACTAAGGAAAAAATAGCTAAGAAAGGCAGTAAATAAGAAAGGCAGTAAATATGAACGCCAAGTTAGACGCAATCTTTCATCATGGACTAAAGGAGTATTAAATGAACGTTTAGAGTATTATTGCCAGCAATATGGCATTGACTTTAAAGACGTTAACCCAGCCTACACTTCCCAATATTGTCCAAATTGCGGACGGCACTTTATCGTAAGATTTGGCAAGCACAATGAAAAGACCTTATGTCCTAATTGTGGAGAAATGGACTGTAATATCGCCGCATCAAAGAATATCCTAGCAAGAGCCACAGATAAAGAAATTATGCTTTATACGCCATATAAAAAAGTAAAAGCAATTCTTGATCAAAGAATTGCCAGTTAAGAAGAATTATTAAATAAGTCGACTGCCACAAAGCGAAAGGCGGAATGCCTCTCCTTTTATCAGCTAAGCTGAGGACATGTCGCAAAGGACTTTAAGTCCATTCTTAGAGCTAGGGAATGTTCCTAGGCTAAAGAAAAACAAGAATCGAAGAACCTTCATGTGGG
>NZ_FMXC01000075.1 GCF_900103655.1 Lactobacillus kefiranofaciens | reverse complement strand
GCTAAATTAGATCGAATGTTAAACCACATAAAATATTAAGAAATTAAGGTCAGACTAATGGTTTTTGGACTACCGCAAAAATATTGACACTTACATATAAAAAATATTTAGAAACAATCAGTAATTATTGGCTCATAATAAAATATAATAGTAGAATGTTTCATAGTTATATTTTAATTGATTAATCACACATTTAAGCATATGAGTTAAGCTTTGCTGAATTTAAATCATCTAGTGATGTGAAATCGAAAAAATTGGCCATTATCAAGCTAAGATCTAGTTGGGGATAATAGCTTAGCTCAAACAATTAAAAAGAAAAGATTTTCTAAGTTTGCCATATAAAAAATACTTACCAGAAAATGAATACATCCAAAAAATAAATAGAGATTATAGGCATTAAATTGACACTCCTATTTTTAATAATTCTAATTGTGTCTTATTGAAACTACTATAATCTGTTGTTGTTATCCGATTAGCCAAAAGTTGATTTGAAGCTATTCTAATTTTATTATTGCGAGAAATTTTAATGACTTTAGCACTTTTCCTATCAATTTTTCCATTGATTACACTAAAAGAACGAAAACGCGTCTCCTTATTTCCCGTTCTAAAAGCAGTATCGACTAAAATACTTCCACTATCTTTAGTTTCAAAGCTAAGATTATTTTTTATTGCATAGTAAGGAGCATCATTGCTAAATGAAACAAAAATACAGTCATACTGGTAACTTTCTATACTAAGTCTTTCTATGGTTCCAGGTTCACCTATATATTTGAAATTTAACATGTCATCCTCCCAACTTAAAATCTAACTATACAAAATATATATAATATTTGTCAAATAGTTCAAAAGCTTCTTTGAGAATATCTTTTGCCTCTTGATTAGAATCAACAGTTAATGTATCTAATGCATCATCATTTGTATGGAAATATTTTGATCTTTCAGAATTATAAAAATTATACAGAGATTCAACAAAGCGAACCTTTTCATCGTCGCTTAAAATATCTTTGAATGAACTTTTAAGATGATGTTCAGAAGTGGGTTCAAAGGCATTATTAAATCGATGATAACCCCATTTATTAACAACGCATTCATGACCACCATCGATTTTTTCGAATATTTCACCTAAATAATATTCGGAAAGTCTTAAAGCTGGAGTTATCTTGTAAGTATACTCATAAGATTCTGAATTACTATCATAATTGAACACTGATTGATATAACATATTTTCATACTTTTGGTTGCTTTGTCCTCCTTGATAATCTGGAATTAATTTATTGAAAAGTTTCTCAATTCGTTGTTTATTAATATTCGTGTTAAAGTCAGATAAAGTTTCTATTACCGCTTCACTAGATTCTACTAAAGGGACTAAGTATGCAACTGATTGTTCTACCACAGATGATCTTTTTTTTCCTTGTACTAAACATAGCATATTTTTTTAAAATAAGTTACAGTGGCACAATTATTGTCTTTATCATAAAATTTATAAATAATTTTATTTTCGGAATTATCATCAGAATCTTCAAATGACTCTACTCGTAATTTCTTATCCTCATTAATAATTTTAATTAAAGCTTGTAAGTCTTCATTCTCTATTCCCCTTAAACTATGGCTACCATTACTATTTTCTGTATGTTTGTCATCTTCTAATGCACTTTTAGCTAACATATCAGCCATGTCATTAAATTCGTTATTAGAATGTGCTTTCACTTTGCTAAATTCTATTTTTATTTTTTCCTTTAATTCATTAATTTTATTTTTGTAGTCAATGGCTACCTTCTTATTTGCTTTCCATGATCCAGTTGCCCAATTTTCTATACCTATGTAGTCGTACTTAATTAAAATGCTATTATACTTATTAGCAATGGCCCAACCTACAGCATGTAACGTAGCATTAGTCTCACCAGCAATTTGTTTAGAATCAAGATATTTCTTCTGATCACCTTTAAAACTTTTTTTATATACAAGAGAGCCCTTGGAATCAAGAATGACTACTCCTGATCCATACCCTTCAATATTATTCAATTTTGATCCATCGACGTAAGCTATTAAATCATTAGTATTAATCGATTCTCCATTTTCCGTATTGTCTAACCATTGTTTTACAGCATAAAATTTTTTTGTCACTTTATATACACCAACTTAGCCTTAAATTTAAAAGATACAAATACATTTTAAGCCTATAAATAGATAAGTTCAATTAATAAAAGCAGTTTGTAAGTGTCAATATTTTTGCGGTAGTCCAAAAACCATTAGTCTGACCTTAATTTCTTAATATTTTATGTGGTTTAACATTCGATCTAATTTAGC
>NZ_FMXC01000076.1 GCF_900103655.1 Lactobacillus kefiranofaciens | reverse complement strand
AGCTAAATTAGATCGAATGTTAAACCACATAAAATATTAAGAAATTAAGGTCAGACTAATGGTTTTTGGACTACCGCAAAAATATTGACACTTACGCAAGGTAGTTTGCTTTGGTAAATAGATTAGTTCTGTGAGTTAGGCTTTGTCCTAAACACTACTAGTTGTTCCCAGAACCTAGTCAATTAATATACAGTGATTAGGTACTGTACATCATTATTTGACTACGGTACTACACTCAACGTATGTTGCACTGAAATACTTAGCCGGTACTGTACATCATTAGCAAAATAAGAAAGTAGGTACTAAATGATTTTTGGAGTTAAATTAAAATTATATCCTAACCAAGCACAACAAAATTTAATGGAGAAAATGATAGATAATTCTCGTTTTGTTTGGAATAAAACACTTGCTATGATGAATGATAGATACGAAAATAATCCTAAAGCACCTAGATTAGGTGAATATGCTTTAAATTATTTAATGAAGCCTTTTACTATAGAGTATCCTTTTTTAAAGATAAAACTAAAAAAGTAGGGAAGCCACGCTTTCATTCTCGTTTTGAAACGAGACAGTCATATTCAGGTAATAATAAAAATATTAGAATTACTGGTAAACACTACATAAGATTACCCAAAATAGGTTATGTAAAGTGTAGTAATACCCAAGTTAATAACTTAACTGCTGATACTAAAATAAAGACATACACTGTGGTACGTGATAGCACTAATCATTATATGGTATCTTTACAAAGAGTTAACTCCTTTTTCACCTGCAATTTACGTTACATCAAAAATTGCAACGAACTATAATGAAAATGCCAATATTGAGCCTGTTTTCAACGGGTGGAGTTGGTCACATAGCTTGAAAATCATTAGCGATGGTGATCTTGATAAGTTAAAGCTATTATGGCAAATAAGACAATTATAAGACAAAAAATAATTACTACTTTCTAAGTCCTTGTTACTCTAGTGTTAAGGTCTGTCTTATCATTTTTGTGGATTTTAGGTAAAAATAGAAATGATAAGACAAAAAAACATAAGTTCAGATAATATAAAAATAAAGGCAAAAAAATAACTAGCCATTATTAGCTAGTTATTATTATGAGATTTTACAGTTTAATAAAGCAGGCATTATGATACTTATCTAGTTTGTTTTCATAATCGTCTGCAGTAACCATTTTAACGGTTGTTTTATTATTTTCATCACCTGTGGTAACGGATTTTATAGGAAACCACGTCTTCAAGTCTTTACCCCAGCGGGTTGAATTGTATAAATCCATTAGCAATTGCACATCATCATATTTAAAATCTTGTGAAGTTAAGCGTTTATTCTTTTTAGTCCATTTTTGTTTAAACAAATCGTTATTCATAAGATTACGTGTAAAGCTCTTTTAAGTTATGGCCCCGCTTTACTCTATCTAAACACTTTAATCATTATATATCAAAAACGTCAAGAAATATTTTTATCTAATCCTCTTTAACAGGGGAATGCTTAGCCACTTGTAGTGCCTGATTGGATTACCTTGGCGTATAAAATATCGCCAGCCCGAATGTCACCGAAGTGTACGCCATCTATCCCTTTGAAGACTTCTGGATGTTGCGCCGCAATCTTGCCCCAGTCGGCAATCGTAATGAACTTATACTTAGCTGGCAGACGCCGTTCCAAAACGGCCAGCTTTGATGAATTTCAGTCAGCATCGGCCCGGGCATTATAAGGTGTCATCAGAATCAACTTGTGCCCCGGCTCCAAGTCATGAATGATCTTCATGGTTTGCTCTTCGTAATCATCCAGCGCGTTGGTCCCAATACAAATCACCGCGTACTGCCGTAACGTATAGCTTCGCTGCTGGTTCATCATGACTTTATACGCCAAGTTCATCGTCCGATCGCCCTTAATCTTTAAGCTTTGCCATTTTTTTAATAGCATGCCTAAATATATGGTACACATCGCCGCAGGGCAGTGCTTTTCTAACATTCCAGCTACCAAGTGTTTTGGTAAAAATGTCCCTTATTCAGATAATTATTATTACAGGCAAAAAGAATCTTAATGTTTAAATTTGCTTCACTTCAATAAAAGACCGGCCTGCTCAACCCCAAGGGTTTTAACGGACCGATCTTTATTTACATTAAGGCATCTTTACTTACTTTGAAAAACTTTTAAGGTAGATTGCAAATTTAATCCGAATTTTTGGACAGATTTGTCAGCATAGCCTGATACGGTATTTGCCAGTCGAGTATTTTAAGCGGTCGCTGGTTAATTTGGAGTAACGTCGTCGTTAAATCTTGAGCAC
>NZ_FMXC01000077.1 GCF_900103655.1 Lactobacillus kefiranofaciens | reverse complement strand
CCTTTTAATGACTGCCTGATTCTATTCATTTACTCTCTATCAACAGGATTTGACAAAGAGCTAAAGTAAGACCAGTAAAGACATTAGCCAGCAATGTGCATTAAACCAAATTATTTTTAGCTTTCCCTTTTTAGTATATTTAAAGGTCAACTTAGGCTTTGAGCCAAACAACGCTGCAAGTCTTGTCTTAAATGCTTCCCACTTATTTAATTTTCTGCTTTTGATTTTTCTTTGATTATTGTTCATCCATCTGTTCCCCCCGTGTTTCAGTAAGATCAATGATTAGATAGTAACACTGGAGAAAACACAGGCTATTATCGTAAATTAAACTCTAAAAGCTAGACGATAGAACAGAAAAGCATCCCTTAAAACCAATCACATTGATTTAGGGATGCCTTAAATATTTGCTATTAATATTTTTTACTTCTTAACAGCATCTTTTAATACTTTGCCAGGCTTAAAAGCTGGTACTTTAGTAGCTGGAATTTTGATAGTTTTACCAGTTTGAGGATTACGCCCCTTACGTGCAGCACGTTGACGTACTTCAAAAGTACCAAAACCAATAAGTTGCACTTTCTTATCATCAGCTAGTGTCTCTCGAATAGTGTCAAGCACTGCATCAATAGCTAATCCGGCATCTTTATGTGTTAAGTCAGCCTTCTTAGCAACTGCTTTAATTAAATCACTTTTACTTGCCATTTTATTATTCTTCCTTTCAAGTTTTAACTATCACAATTATATCAAATTACTTTAGCTATGGGATTCTTTTGATATTTAAATGATTTACGAAAAATAATCATTCATATTTACAAATTTCTAGGCAAACTAATTGCCACCTACACTAATTTACATACAAGTATTTCAAAATGGAGGAATGAAATGGTTGATCAAAGACTTACTAGAACACAATACCAATCGGAAGTTATCAAAAAGAAAGCAAAAGAGGTTGTCATACCTGAAATTAAACCTATTAGTCAACAAGAACTTACCCACGAAGTAAAGGAATACGAAAAAAACATGAAAGATATTGCCTTATGGCCATTCATCGGCTTAATCAATTGGACTGTCAACTACCCCAGAATAAATTCTGAGGCTTGGTGGCTCGTTAGCTTGCGCTAACCAGAACACCAGCTTGCTTAGATACAGGCTAGGCTTGTCGCTAATAGTCTTATGACTACTACCGATAGAGGTCGCCCAATTACCAAAGCATTTTGAGTCCGTGAGTTGCCAACGGACTTCCGTCTTTTTTAGGCGTTTTTTTTCTTTTTTATTACTGGATTTTGCCAGTGGCCTAAGCCTTTTTCTAAAATATTTACTGCCGCATTCCAATCACGAATATGGTAAGCATGACACATTGGACAAGTCCATTCTCGATCTGCCAGCTTCAATTTCTGATAGCCATTATGTCCCATGATTGTGCCACACTGATGGCATCTTTGGGTCGTGTACTTAGGATCAATTGTCTGAAAGTCTTTGCCATATAGCTTAGCTTTATAAGCCAGCATATTAAGAAACTTGCGCCAGCCAGCATCAGAGATTGCTTGGGACAAGGCATGATTCTTAAGCAGGTTCTTGCTTCTTAATTCCTCGGCAACCACTAAATCGTGGCTTTTGATTAATGCAGTTGAGAGGACCTGCAAGAAGTCTTCACGCTGTCTGCGAATCTTGTCGTGCAGTTTAGCCACTGCTAAGCGCTGTTCTTGATAATTCTTAGCTGTCCGCAATTTGCGCCCGTCTTTCTTAGCCCGTCTTTGTCTGCGTGAGAGTATGCGCTGAGTGTGGGCGAGCTTTTTCTTGGCCTTTCGGTAGAAACATGGATTAGCGACCATTGCTCCATTAGAATCGGTCAAGAAGTTGTCTAAATTAAGATCAATGCCGATTTGATTCTGCGTCTTGGCCAATTCTTTAACAAAAGCTAAATCGCTGCCTAGCTGCATTGACAAATAGAATTGGTCATCAGCGGTCTTTTTAAGCGTCACTGTTCCAATTCTAGTTGGAATGTGCTTAAGCAAACGCTCTTTAATTAGTTTCCTCAAGCCGGCAATGCGGACAACACCCAGCTTAGGCAATTTAACGTGTTTAGCATCAATAAACTTAGCTGTTCCATTATTTAGATAAGCTTCATCCTGCTTAATGTATTGACAGTTGGTCTGATAAGCCCAATCACTGCGTTTCTTGTGGAAAGTCGGGATTCCATA
>NZ_FMXC01000084.1 GCF_900103655.1 Lactobacillus kefiranofaciens | reverse complement strand
AAAACTGTTTGTTCGCTATCGGTTTCCTTAATTAATTCTCGTCTTTCAGCTTGCGTGGTCTGTTCAAAATTAAGCTCTGGATAAAGTTTTTTCGTCGTGCGATCAACCACTTTATTTAAGAGTTCATCTGCTTTTTTTAGTGAACTTTCTTGTTGGTTAATCGTCAATAATTGTTTAGTCACATCTTCACCAACCGCATGTTTAATTAAGGTGCTGTTTTTCCAATTAAATAGCATGCGCCGCTTATCATCTAAGTTCTCCAAACTGATATAAGTTTTCAGTTCATGGCTTAACTCTTTAACTACCCGTTTTTCATTAAACGAGAAGTGTTTACTTAGGCTATCTAAATGACCTCGATTAACTACTTTCTCCTGCATATTTTTATAGCCAGCTTTGGCCTTGCGATAGTCCTTAACTTGTTGGTTAAATCCTTTTCTTTCATGCCGCTTACTATTGATTCCCTCATGTTGAGTTGGAACTTCATCTATTCCTTGATTTTCAAAGGATTTTTCGCTGATCCGATCGGGAATATTTTTTTGCTCTAAAACTTGATTTACACTAACCGCCCAATTGTGCCGCCATTCAGTTATTTTTTCTTTTTTATCCCAATCAACCAACCAAATTTTTCGGTTTCTCACATTCCCTGCAGGGGTCTTAGTTTTATTACCATGACTATCTAAAATGTATTCGGTTTTTGTTTTCTGTCCCCAAGTACCATCGGGGTTAAATGGGCGATTGGTTAACATCACATGAGCGTGCGGATTATCTGGGTGGTCGCGATGAATTGCCACGTCGGCTACCATGCCCTCATCAACAAAGTTTTCTTGCACGTATTTAGTTAATAATGTTTTTTGTTCATCTACACTTAACTCAATTGGTAAAGCCACGTTAAACTCTTTTGCATACCGTGAGTTTGATTTACGATCTTTCTTTTCAACTTCATTCCATAATTCTTCTCGATTACTGGCCCATTCTGGTGCGTTTTTTGGGGTTAAAATAAAGCTTTCTGGCATAACCGAGCGGGCATAAAAATAGTGGCGGCCTTCTTGATTATCAAATAAT
>NZ_FMXC01000078.1 GCF_900103655.1 Lactobacillus kefiranofaciens | reverse complement strand
TCTGGAGCGAAACAAAGTCGGTCTTTAATCTTTTTGTTCAAATGGAAGACATCCAAAAAGTGCTCATGTTTAGCGCAACGACCGACAATTTCATCTGCCCAAAACTAAACAAGAATTAATCGATTTAATTGAAGCTGGTATTTACTACTTCAATTACGTCGATCGAACTATACAAAGAAACGGCTCCACCGCGGTTGAATACCGCGGTGAAGCCGCTTAAGAAGTATCTGAAAATTATATTATTTTATCCGTCAACTTGACAGGGACTAGTACAGAGAAATCTGAGATGATTTCTTGCGACACGTTTTTATATTCTTGCATCCTTGATGTTGCTGAAATGGGGTATGGTTAAATCAGGCTTGTTTTAAAGATCCAGGGCATAAGCTCACTGGAAAAAAACTCGGATTAGCGCCGTTATGACGCCAAACTCGTCGTTTAATTCCCTAGTTAGGCTAATGCTCAGTCTTCTCCCATCTGATTCATGCCCGCTTGTGATACTGAGCATTGATAGAAATGCCATGCGAATGCTTTCTCGAACGTACTGAAACCTGTGCATATTACGCTCATGATTCCGATTATCGGAATCGTTGTTGCTTATCTAGCAGTTGCGCTAACTGACCACGAAATTCATCGCTATGATGTTGGATGTTCGTCAAGTCGTGACTCATTTGAACGGTGTAGTCAGCGACTTCGCCGTGTTCGCCTTGATCGAGTCCGAGTTCTTCCTCTTGTTCGTCAACGCGCATTCTGATGACTCGTTTCAATAGTACGATAATGACGATGCAAACGATGGTAGTAAAGCCAATGGTAAAGATCGTTGCTAATAGCTGTAATCCGAATAATTTAAAGCCGCCACCATAGAAAAGACCGTTTAGAGAAATTGAGTTATTAACGGCTTTGCTAGCGAATAGCCCAGTCATGATACTGCCGACCATGCCGGAAACACCGTGGCATCCAAAGGCATCGAGTGCATCATCGATACCTAAGCGTGGTTTGATGAACGTAATGAAGCCATAACTAGTTAATGTGGCGATAAGGCCAATCCAAAAGGCACCAGAAATGGTGACGTAGCCACAAGCAGGTGTAATCGCAACGAGACCACAAAGGGTACCGGTGCAGACACCGACTAGGGTTGGTTTGCCCTTGGTTAGCATATCAACGACCATCCACGTCATCATGGAAGTGGCGGTGGCAACGGTCGTGGTTAAGAAGGTTTGGATGGCGATGTCGTTCATGGCAAGCGCCGAACCGGCATTGAAACCGTACCAGCCGATCCATAAAATAGCGGTCCCCAGCAATACCCATAAGATGTTATAGTGCTGGGTCATATCCTTGCCATACTTGTGGCGGGCACCTAAGAATGCTGATAAGACTAAAGCGGTGATACCGGCATTGATGTGGACGACGGTACCACCAGCGAAATCGATGACGCCAAGTTTAGCTAATAAACCGTTATCCCAAACCATATGAACCATTGGATAGTAGATGAGGAGTGACCAGAAGATGATGAAGGTTAATAAGAATTTAAAACGGATACGGCCGACCACTGCGCCAACAAATAGTGCTGGCGTGATAATGGCAAACATCATTTGAAAGATGAGATATAAACCGTTGGGAATCTTTGTCGCGGTAAGCGCGGTCAAGTCCATACCATGTAACCAAGTGGCTTTGAGATTACCGACAAAGCCACCTAAATCACCGGAAAAAGATAGTGAATAACCGAATGCGAGCCATAACAAGATTGCTAAGCCACAAATCATGAAGACGGATAACATGGTGTTAACGACATTCCGTTCGGAAACTAAGCCACCGTAGAAAAATGCTAATCCGGGCGTCA
This sequence comes from Lactobacillus kefiranofaciens, assembly GCF_900103655.1. Classification (GTDB taxonomy): domain Bacteria; phylum Bacillota; class Bacilli; order Lactobacillales; family Lactobacillaceae; genus Lactobacillus; species Lactobacillus kefiranofaciens. The sequence goes on along the minus strand of NZ_FMXC01000078.1, from coordinate 231 downwards.
TGAATAATACCAATATACTAGATAACACTAAAAACGTTGAATTTGCAGCGTTCATACTCTCAACCCCTATCCATACCATTTGATATTAGAAATTATAACATTGATTATTGAGTGACGCACTCTTTTTTTGTGTTTAGTAAGTGTCAATATTTTTGCGGTAGTCCAAAAACCATTAGTCTGACCTTAATTTCTTAATATTTTATGTGGTTTAACATTCGATCTAATTTAGCT
>NZ_FMXC01000080.1 GCF_900103655.1 Lactobacillus kefiranofaciens | reverse complement strand
CAATCATACGAGAAAGGAACTCCTTTTTCTAATGTTTTAGGAAATTAAATTAAGGAATAATTCATCCTTACACAAACTATTTTACAGTCTCCTTTTGTTATTTATAAGACAGCGCTTTAATTTATTACATAAATTAAAAATGTATATAGTATACTTAGTATGTAAGTACATTTTTAATAGGATGGTTTAATTATTAAGGACATAAACATGAAAAAAATTTTAGTAATTAATTCAGGTAGTTCATCATTTAAATTTAAACTTTTTTCTTTTCCTGAAGAAAAAGTTCTAGCAGAAGGAATGGCAGACAGAGTTGGTTTAGATGATTCATCTTTTGAAACAAAATTAGCAGACAAATCTAAGCATGTCGACAACATCGATATTCCTGATCAAGCTACAGCAGTTAAGTTGCTCTTAACCAACTTAAAGAAATATGACGTAATTAATGACCCACATGAAATTATTGGTATCGGTCATAGAATTGTTGCCGGTGGCGAAAAGTTTAAGAATTCATCATTAATCACCAAGGATAATCTGCATGAAATTTACGACTTGCAGGAATATGCACCATTGCATAATGTGGCTGAAGCCGATGACATTAAGGCCTTTATTGATCGATTGCCTGATGTACCAGAAGTTGCTGTATTCGATACTTCCTTCCATCAATCTCTTGATCCAGTTCACTATCTATACTCAGTTCCTTATGAATACTACCGTAAATACAAAGTAAGAAAATATGGTGCCCATGGTACTTCTGTGCGGTTTGTTACTCAAAAGGCTGCTCAAATGCTTAATAAGCCTTTAACTGACTTAAGATTAATTGTTTGTCACTTAGGTTCAGGCGCTTCAATTACCGCAGTCAAAGACGGTAAGTCACTCGATACCTCAATGGGTTTCACCCCAGTTGCAGGAATTACAATGAGTACTAGATCAGGTGACGTTGATCCATCACTACTTGAATACGTCATGCATAAAGAAAATCTCATAATGGATGAAATGATTTCTATTTTAAACCATAAATCTGGTTTATTGGGTATTTCCGAGATATCGCCAGATATGCGTGATCTAAGAGAAGACATGACCCCATTAACTGGTGAAAAGAAGCGCAAAGCTGATTTAGCCCGTAACATCTTCATTAATCGAATCTGCAGATACATTGGCTCTTATATCGTAGAAATGAGTGGCGTAGATGGTATTATCTTCACTGCTGGTGTTGGTGAACATGATTATGGCGTTAGAGAAAGGGTAATGAATGCCCTTAAGTTCTTAGGCATGAAACCAGATCTGGAAGCTAACCGTGCTAATAAAGAAGGTTTAATTTCTCAACCAGATTCAAAGATTGCTACTTTATTGATTCCAACCAATGAAGAATTAATGATCGAACGTGATGTAGTCAGAGTAGCCAAGTTAAAGTAATAATCCTAGCCAAAACAAAAGCGCCAATCGTGCGCTTTTTTTGATATGAACCCCGAAATTCGGACAAGAATTTCGAGGTTTTTATTTATGTCTAAATTATCCAAACAAGATAAAATTGATATTTACAATAATTG
>NZ_FMXC01000082.1 GCF_900103655.1 Lactobacillus kefiranofaciens | reverse complement strand
ATTCTTCGTGTTTATAAACAAGATGGAATTGATGAAGTCGCATTCTCATTTACGGAACCGTTAAGACTATTTTTGGTTAACCCATTAACGGATAAACAAAGTGAGATCATTAACTTAGTAACGCCGATCAAGGTTTACTAGTCCCTAAAGATTAGTATGGTTTATTTATTATTAGACTTTCTATTCTAATTTGGTAGAAAGTCTTTTTTTAGAAAGAAATCAGTCAGTGAAGGAAAGAAATGTTGCAATTATCCTGTATCATGGTAGCAATCAAATAGTGATTCATCCCCGTAATGATAAAAATAAATCATCTAATGATTTTGGTGCAGGATTCTATTTAACTTGTGATAAAGCAAGAGCTATTAATATGGCTAAAAGAAAAGCCAAGTATGTAGGTACTCCTATTTTGAATACTTATGTATTTAATTGTAATTTAGGTGATTTAAAGATATTATCATTAAAGCAAGACGTAAGTTGGGTAAAATTTGTGCTTTTAAATCGAACTCAAAAGTATTCCTGCAATTATGATATTGTAAGAGGGCCTACAGCAGATGGTAAGCTTTATTTTGTTTTGAAAAATTGGAAAAATGGTAAACTAGATCTAAACCAAGCTTTAATCTTGTTAAAACCCAATGTTTATCCTAATCAATTTTGCTTTAAAACTATGAAGGCTATTAATTACTTAGAATTTATTCAAAAGGAGATCGTGTAATGTTGAAAGAAATAAGTAGTACTGCTTTTCACCAAGATCTTGCTAGTGCAACAAGTAAACTGATAGCTGAAAGATTAAATATTTATCCAGAGCAAGCTTTAGCACTATTTAAGCAATCTAAACTTTATCAAGACCTTGTTAATTCAACTGGTGAATTTGATCAAATGCTACCAGCAGATTTATTTGATCTTTGGAAAAATGAACGTCTTACTGGTTATCCAATAAGTTCATCAGATATTGAAAATGGTCTATTAAAAGAAAAACATTTTAATTAGTATAAGAATATTTGCTGTAGTTGATATTAAATTAAAAAATAATATTGATCAAAAGAACTTGATTTTACATCAGTTCAAAGAATGATTTAGCTTGTTACGAAATAAAGTTAATTAATAGGTTATCATAACCCAGATAAGTTTATTTACATAAGTAATCATGTAAATAGCTGATAAAAGAGTTGCATTTGCATTGCAACTCTTTTTTTATGTTTTATGTGAAGATGAAACTATGAAGATCTTAATGAAAGAAAGGTATTAAAACATGATAGCACTAAAATCAGCA
>NZ_FMXC01000083.1 GCF_900103655.1 Lactobacillus kefiranofaciens | reverse complement strand
TCAAATAAATATTTAAGAAATTAAGGTCAGACTAATGGTTAATAGCCTACCGCAAAAATATTGACACTTACGATTACATTGAAAAATAGTAATATAAAAGAAAGAATGATAAAATAATGATGTAAGCCGTTATTTATTTCTGATTTTGATTTACTCCTTAGATAGTTTCTAAGGCTTGGTTTTAGGTCTAAAGTTTAAGACCATTTTGATGTTTATTAACGCTAGTTGAATATTGTTTATTTTTATTAAATCTATAAAGGCACTTAGTTACTGATTAGTAATTAAGTGCCTTTTTGTGTTTATAGGAGGTTAAAATGAGTTTATTAATTATTATTTGTATTACTACTGGTTTCTTCTTTTATTACAAGAAAAGAAAAAATGAAATTGAAAAACAAAAAAATGAGGAGAAGAGTAGATTTGGGCATCATTCACAATCTAAAGCCTCGTACACCACAATAATTCCAACTGACATTCGTAGTAAAAATGCAATTGACGCATATTTAAATTCAAATCGTAGTAGTATAAAGCCATTAAATCAATCGAATATTGATTATTCTGAACAAGAGCAAGATAAAGAAGCTAATCTTCAAAAGGAAGAAATAGCTCCAGATGATTTGCTTGTGAATAGTAAAACAGGAGAGATTGTTACCCCTGGTATGGCTTTCAATAGTGAAGAAGATTTGAACTCCGATGCAGTTGAAGAAAGTGCCACTGTATTACCAGCAGATGACGCTACTTTAGCAAAAGGCCATAGAACTAGTTCACCTAACCGTGCTATTTCTTCTAGTCAAGGTAATTCAGAGTCTGCTACTATTTCTGAAAAATCAAAAGTAAATACAAAAGATTGGAAGCAAAGAAATAATCAAGCCATTAATGATTTGCTTAATTAATGACTAATTAAAAGTCATAAAAGTATCACAGAAGTACTTTTATGGCTTTTTAATTGTGTGAAATTATAAAGTTATTTTAAAATAAGTAATTACAATTTATCCACGTTAAGTGTATTTAAACATGATTAAGACCAAAATTATATTTCACTCAAAATTGAACAATTTAAAAAGATTAAAACAGTTGGCTATTGTCCTATTTTGATAATTATTTTTCTAAAAAAGGTCTTATAAACCTACTATATGTGAAAGGCTGTATTCTTCAGTAGATAAGTATTTGTGCTATATTCAAATTGTCCAAGGAAAGAAATGTATAGTCAGAAATTATTAGTTTAATTATTTCATAAGCAATCACTTGATAT